>DBTR01000082.1:0-687 GCA_002307145.1 Rhodospirillum sp. UBA1311
GCGCGGCGGCCTCAAGGTCGCGGCGATCAAGGCCCCGGGCTTCGGCGACCGTCGCAAGGCGATCCTCGGCGACATGGCCACCGTCACCGGCGGCCAGGTGATCTCCGACGAACTCGGGATCAAGCTCGACACCGTCACCCTCGACATGCTCGGCACCGCGAAGAAGGTGACGATCACGAAGGAAGACACCACCTTCGTCGACGGCGCCGGCGCGAAGCCGGAAATCGAAGCGCGCTGCAACCAGATCCGTTCGCAGATCGAAAGCGCGACCTCCGATTACGACCGCGAGAAGCTGCAGGAACGCCTGGCAAAGCTCGCCGGCGGCGTTGCGGTGATCAAGGTCGGCGGCGCGTCCGAAATCGAAGTGAAGGAAAAGAAGGACCGCGTCGACGACGCCCTGCACGCGACCCGTGCGGCGGTCGAGGAAGGCGTGGTTCCGGGCGGCGGCGTTGCGCTGTTGAACGGCACCAAGGCCCTCGCCGGCCTCAAGGGTGACAATGAAGACCAGAAGGTCGGCATCGAGATCGTCCGCCGCGCCCTCCAGGCGCCGGTGCGTCAGATCGCCGAGAACTCGGGCTTCGACGGCGCCGTCGTCGCGGGCAAGATCCTCGAACAGACCTCGCCGAGCTTCGGCTTCAACGCCCAGACCGGCGTCTACGAAGACATGGTCAAGGCCGGCATCATCGA
>DBTR01000082.1:951-1103 GCA_002307145.1 Rhodospirillum sp. UBA1311
CATCGACCCGACCAAGGTCGTGCGCCACGCCCTCCAGGACGCCGCCTCGATCGCGGGCCTGCTGATCACCACCGAGGCGATGATCGCCGACGCTCCGGAGAAGGCGGGCCATGGCCCGTCGATGCCGGACATGGGCGGCATGGGTGGCATGG
>DBTR01000082.1:1362-33567 GCA_002307145.1 Rhodospirillum sp. UBA1311
GGTGGCATGGGCGGCATGGGCGGCATGGGCTTCTAAGCCCGCCACCTTCCGACCGAAACCGAGACAAGGCCCGGCCCCTTCGCGGGGGCCGGGCTTTTTTCTGCTCCGTCGAAGTGTTCGCTCGCCCTGGTTGTGCAAATCCCGCTATGATCGCGAACCGACACCAGGGAGCGCGGAGCATGGCTGAACCGACATCCGGGGGATTGGCGAAGTTGACGGTCAAGGCGCGCATCGGCGCGATGGCCGCGCTCGCCGTGGTCGCGCTGGCGCTGATCTGCGGCGTGTTCATCGTCAGCAACGCAATCACCCGCCATGCCGAGGAACGCGGCGAACGCTTCGCCGCCCTCGACCGCACCGCCCAGGCGCTGCGCATCGCCGCGCTGGAAATCGAGCGCGACGGCAAGGCCTTCCTCCTCCGCCACCGCCCCGCCGACGCCGAGGCGGTGCGCGCCGCGGCCAAGACCGTGCGCGCCAACCTCACTCGCCTCGAAGACCTCGACTCCGAGCAACGCTTCCATCAGTTCCAGGCCAAGCTCGCAGCGAGCGTCGCCGCCTACGAACAGGCATTCGACCGGGTGATCGCGGCGGAAACCCAGAAGGGCCTGACCCAGGACCAGGGTGCGCAGGCCGCGCTCCGCTCGCGCGTCCACGCGCTCGAAGCACTGAGCGAAAAGCTCGGCGACGACCGGGTGATGATCGAGGTGCTGACCCTGCGGCGCCACGAGAAGGACTACATGCTGCGCGACGATCCGGCCTATCTCGACAAGGCGCGCGAAGCCCACAGGGCGATGGTCGCGTCGCTCGGCGCGATGCAGGCGGACGCGGCGCAGAAGGCGCAGGCAACCGCCGACGCGGACGCCTACCTCGTCGCCTTCGGCGATTACGTGCGGGAAAATTCCGCCTCCCTCGCCGCCCAGGGTGACGCCACCGCCGCGTTCGCCGCCGTGGTCGCGGGCATCGACCAAATCGCCGTCGCCGCCGTCCAGGAAGCCGCAACCGCGACCGCCGAGCAGGAAGCGACGCGCGCCCGCTTCACCACCCTCGCGATCGCGTTGTCGATCGCGGTCGCGGCGGCGTTCGTGGCCGTGGCATGGTGGATCGGGCGCTCGGTCGCCCGGCCGCTGGACGCGATCACCGGCACGATGGACAAGATGTCGAAGGGCGAGCGCGATCTTGTCGTCCCCCATACCGCCAATCGCGACGAAATCGGCACGATGGCGCGGGCGCTGGAGGAGTTCCGCGTCGAGCTGGTCAAGGCCGAACGCCTGGAGGCCGAAGCCAAGGCCGCACAGGCCGCCGAACTTGACCGCGCACGCCAGCGTGAGCACCTCACCCGAATTTTCGACGGTGCGATCGGCATCGCCCTCGCCAAGCTGAAAGCGGCGGTCGACGGCGTGCGCGGCACCGCAGGCGATCTCCGGGGCGCGGCCAGGGAAACCGCGACGCAAAGCGCCACCGCCTCCCACGCCGCGACCGAATCCACCGCCAACGTCCACGCGGTCGCGGGCGCGACCGAAGAGCTCGAAGCCTCGACGCGGGAAATCAGCAGCCGGGTGCAGGACAGCCGCACGATCTCGCGCCGCGCGGTGGAGCGGATCGAGGAAGCCTCCGGCGATGCGACCACGCTCCAGGAAGCGGTCTCGCGGATCGGCACCGTGCTCGGCCTGATCACCGATATCGCGAGCCAGACCAACCTCCTCGCCCTCAACGCGACGATCGAGGCGGCGCGCGCGGGCGAGATGGGCAAGGGCTTCGCGGTGGTCGCTGGCGAGGTCAAGACTCTCGCCAACCAGACCGCCAAGGCGACCGACGAGATCCAGGCGCAGATTTCGAGCGTGCAACAGACCACCGCCAACGTGGTGATGGTGATCGGCACGGTGCGGAGCGTGGTCGAGGAAATGGACGAAGTGGTGGGCTCGATCGCCGCCGCGGTCGAGGAGCAGAGCGCAGCGACCGGCGAAATCGCCCGCAACATCCAGGAGGCCGCCTCGGGCAACGCCCAGCTCACCGAAAGCGTCACCCAGGTCTCGGACCTCGCGCGCGATACCGGCGGCATCGCCGAACACATGCTCGGCCTGTCCAACGACCTCGAAGCCGATGCAGCGGTGCTGCGCGGCGACGTCGAGACCTTCCTCAAAGGGCTGGAAAAGGTCTGAGGCGGTTCAGGCGGCGACGGCGCGCGCCCGTGCGCCGCGCTCGATCGCGGCGGCGGTGAGGCGGTCGACGTCGAGGCGGTGCCGCACCATTTCGAGCATCCGCAATTCCTCCTGCTCGACATGGCCATCGGCGACCGCGACATCGCAGGCGAAGGCATAGGCGGTCTCGCGCAATCGCACCGGCAACGCCGCGCGAATCAGGTCGAGGGCGCGTTCGAGGCCGTCCTCCTGGTCGAGCAGCGCGGCGCAATCCTCGGTGATCCGGGGCAGCTTGACGTTGTCGAAGGCGCGAAAGGCGGGGAGCGAGGTGACGTGGGAGCCGATCACCTTGAGTTCGGCATCCGACATTTCCCGGTCCGAAGCCGAAACCAGGACCATGGTGTAGATCAGCGCCGCGTGTTCGGTGATCATCGCCGCCTCCTCCATGACCAGTACCTCCATTATCTGAACGAGTATAAGGCATCGGCGCGTGAAACGCGAGTCCGGGCCTATGGTTCCGCCAGGCTTGCATGCCGTCGGCCGCGACCACGCAAACAGAAACCCCCCATGCTTCAATAATTGAAACAATTCGTTATGATGACGTCAGTCGAAATATCTTTGATATTTCGACGTATCCAAGGCAAACATCGCATCCATGGGGACCGGAAGGGAAGTCCGGGTTATTCCTTATGGGACGCGAAGTATAGATCACGAATCGTTTCAGAGTATTACAATTTATATTCTGGACCTGGGATGCCATGCGCCCCGATCGTGCCGCCGCCCATTCAGCCTTGGAAGCATGAGGGGAAAACCTATGTCCAACGGAATCAATCGCGGCTGGGTCGTCGCCGCCGCGGGCCTGTGCATCAACCTGATGTTCGGCGTGCTCTACACCTGGAGCATCTTTGCCGCCAACCTTGCCAGCGTCTACAACTGGACGAGCTTCGAATCGTCGCTGCCCTACACCGTCGCGATCGGCATGTTCGCCGCAGTGATGCTCGTCGGCGGCCGCCTGCAGGACATGTTCGGGCCGCGCATCGTGGTCACCGCGGGCGGCGTGCTGACCGGCGCGGGGCTGGTGCTGTCGTCGATGTTCCCGAGCCTCACCGGCGTGATCCTGTGCTTCGGCGTGCTCACCGGCGCGGGCATCGGCATGGGCTATTCGGCCACCTCGCCCGCCGCGATCAAGTGGTTCCGCCCGGCGCAGAAGGGCTTGATCACCGGCATCGTGGTCACCGGCTTCGGCCTTGCGTCGCTCTACATCGCGCCGCTGACCAAGGCGCTGATCGCGTCCTACGGCGTGTTCAGCACCTTCAAGATCCTGGGCTTCGCCTTCGGCCTGCTGATCGTCCTGTTCGCGCAGTTGCTGAGCGTGCCGTCGCGCTCGCCCGCACCCGTCGCCAACGCGACGATCGCGATCGCCCAACACGACTACACCTGGCGCGAAATGCTGAAGACGCCGCAATTCGCCCTGCTCTGGCTGATGTTCCTCGCCGGGTCGATGGCGGGCCTGATGCTGATCGGCCACCTCGCCAAGATCGCCACCCTGCAGACCGGCGCGAACATGGGCGTCGCCCTGGTGGCGATGATCGCGATCTCGAACGCGCTCGGCCGCCCGGTCGCGGGCTTCGTCTCCGACAAGCTCGGGCGCGGCCGCACCATGGCTATTCTTTACGTGTTGCAGGGAGCGACGCTCCTGATGTTCTCCCACTTCGACAGCTTCGCGACGATCCTCGCGGGCTCGATGGTGGTGACCTTCTCCTACGGCGCGATGCTCGCGGTCTACCCGTCGGCGATCGGCGACTTCTACGGCACGCGGAACATCGGCTTCAACTACGCGATCCTGTTCACCGCGTGGGGCGTCGCCGGGGTCTCGGGTCCGCTCGCGGCGGGCTGGATCCTCGACCACACCGGCGGCTACGGCGCCGCGTTCCTGATTGCCTCGGTGCTGTGCTTCTTCGCCGCCGGACTCGGCCTGGTGGTGCGCGCGCCGGGCACGTCGCGCGCACCCCAACCTGCCGTTGCGAACGCCTGAACGCCGTTCAACGCACTCCGCTTGAGAAAAATTCCAACTTGTGCCGCTCCGCTTTCGTGGGGCGGCACAAGGCTTTAACGGATCCGCCCCAAAAGCCCGCGATATATCCACAAATTCCGTGGTTGATTTCCGGCCGACCTTCACTATGATGCGGGCCTTCGACGAGCTGGAGCCGTACCCGAATGGGGCGACCTCGGGGAGAACGCATTCCCAACTTGGAATGGTTCTTATGGGGGGAACATTACGGGCCGTTTGCTTGGCGGTTGTTCCGTTCGCGAGAAAACTTGTAACCATTCAAGTTTGACGAAAAACGCAACGGCCCGCATAAGGCAGGTGGCCCGCTTTGGGGGAACCGTGCCGGGCTCTGTAGACCAACGTACGATCGTCCGACTTCGATGCGGACACCGCAAGCTGGAGAGAACCCAATGAGTGCACCTGCGATCGACCCTTCGGCGCCCAAGACCATTATCGCCGATACCACTGCCAATCCGGCGCCGCTCGGCCTTTGCGCCTTCGGCCTGACCACTTTCCTCCTGAACGCCCATAACGCCGGCTTCTTCGCGCTCGACGCGATGATCCTCGCGATGGGCCTGTTCTACGGCGGCCTCGCCCAGCTGTTCGTCGGCTGGATGGAATGGAAGAAGGGCGCGACCTTCGGCACCCTCGCCTTCACCTCGTACGGCTGCTTCTGGATCTCGCTCGCGACGATGATGATCCTGCCGAAGGCGGTCGCCGGCGTCACCCCGATCACCCCGACCTCGCTTGCGTTCTTCCTCGGGATCTGGGGCGTGATGTCGTTCCCGCTGTTCCTCTGCACGTTCAAGATGAACACCGCGCTGCAGGTCACCTTCGGCCTGCTGATCGTCCTGTTCGCCCTGCTGGTGATCGGCAACGCGACCCACGGCATGGAAATCTCGCACCTGTTCCACACCCTCGCGGGCTGGGAAGGCATGGCGACCGCGCTCGCCGCGATGTACACCGGCCTCGCGCAGGTGATGAACGAAGTCCACGGCAAGGTCGTGTGGCCGCTCAACAAGGCCCCGGCCCCGGCGCCGAAGGCTTCGGTTTCCAAGGCCGCGTAATCGCAGGCGCTTGGTGACGGCGACGGGCGGTCCGGGGGGACCGCCCGTTTCGTTTGCGGGGGGCGCGACTTCGCTCTTGACGGCAAACGCGGGCCCCGTATAGTCGGGCCTCTTCGAAGGATTACCTTCGCCCAGTTGCCCCTGTGGCGGAACCGGTAGACGCGGCAGACTCAAAATCTGTTGTCCTAGGACGTGGGAGTTCGAGTCTCCCCGGGGGCACCACTGAAATTCCAATGTGTTATAGGGCGGCTTGTGCCGCCCTTTGTTTTGTCGGAACTGCTCAGGTTGCAGATAGGTTGCAGGCGTGAGCGGGTATGGGCGAAAACCAGCGGACATTCCCCGCGTTACGCCAGGCGTAGAAATAACGCCAAACCGTCGAGACCGGCGGGAAACACTTGGGCAGCAGGCGCAAGGCACATCCGGCCGAAGCCAGATACAGCAGCGCCTTGGCCACCTCGCGCATATTCGTGCTGCGACGGCGACCACCTTGTTTTGCCGGGGAAAACAAGGGAGCCACCAGCGCCCACCCCCTGTCCGTCACGTTGCTTGGATAACGCAGCCCGTTAGGGCTATGCTCCTCTCGATCAATGCCAGTCCATGCCATTGATCACTCCATCTCTCGCAAGAATGGCGTGAATCATAACGTTCTGGGATTGCTCAACAACTTTTGGATCTGGCTCTCAAGTTACCAGCGAAACAAACGAGAAAATTCAAATGCCTTTGACACTTGCGCAGCTTGAGCGCCACCTATTCGGAGCAGCCGACATTCTTCGAGGGAAGATGGATGCGTCGGAATTCAAGGAATACATTTTCGGAATGCTGTTCCTGAAAAGATGCTCTGACGTATTCGAGCAGGCACGAAACGACGTCATCAAGAAGCGCATGGAAAACGGCGTTTCGGAAGATCAAGCCGCGCAGGACGCCGAAAACAAGGTTTGGTACGGAAAATCAGGGGCCTTCTGGGTGCCCCCTCAATCTCGCTTCAGCTATCTCGTCGATGAAGCGCACGAAAACATTGGCGACAAGCTCAACAAGGCCCTAGGCGGTATTGAGTCCGAGAACATTGCTCTCGAAGGCGTCCTCGACCACATCGATTTCACCCGAAAAGTCGGTCAAAGCAAGATCAGTGATCAGAAGCTCCGGCAATTGATCAACCACTTCGGCGAAATTCGTCTGCGCAATGAGGATTTCGAGTTTCCCGATCTTCTGGGTGCCGCATATGAATACCTCATTGGGGAATTCGCGGATTCCGCTGGCAAAAAGGGCGGCGAATTCTATACGCCCCGATCCGTCGTCCGAATGATGGTCCGGCTTTTGAAGCCAACACTCGACCACGACATCTATGACCCCTGCTGCGGGTCGGGTGGTATGCTCATCGCGGCCAAGGATTACATTGACGAGAACGGTCAGGATGGAAGCAAGGCCAACCTCTTCGGCCAGGAATTCGCGGGCACCGTTTGGTCGATCGCCAGGATGAACATGCTGCTCCATGGCATGAACAGCGTCGACCTGCGCAACGAGGACACCCTTGGTGAGCCCCAACATGTCGAGAACGGTGAACTGCGCCGCTTCGACCGGATCCTGACCAACCCACCATTCTCGATCAATTGGGGGTCGAAGGACAAGGACAAGTCAGGCAACTACCTCTGGAAGCCCAAGTTCCCGGAGCGCTTCTTCCACGAGGTGCCACGCGGCTCGAAAAAGGCCGACCTCATGTTCCTTCAACACATGCTCCACGTCACCCGCGACGGTGGCATGATCGCGACCGTCATGCCGCACGGCGTCCTCTTTCGGGGCGGTGACGAGGGCAAGATCCGTCAGAAGATCATCGAATGTGACCAGATCGAAGCGGTCATCGGCCTCGGCCCTCAACTCTTCTACGGTACCGGCATCCCCGCCTGCGTCATCGTCCTGCGTCAGCAGAAACACGACGGCGCGAACCTCGTCTCCGGCAAGCCCGTTGACCGCCAGGGCAAGGTGCTCTTCATCAACGCCGACCGCGAGTATTTCGAGGGTCGCGCGCAGAACCACCTGATGCCCGAGCATATCGAAAAGATCGTCACCACCTTCGAGGAATACCGCGAGATCCCCGGTTTCTCGACCATCGTCGACATCGAGACGCTGGAGAAGAACGACTGGAATCTCAACATCCGACGCTACGCCGACAACGCGCCGCCGCCCGAACCGCATGATGTCCGCGCCCACCTGGTCGGCGGCATCCCGAAGCCGGAGGTCGAGGCCAAGGCAGAGCTGTTCAAATCCCACGGCGTGAACCCGATGGACCTGCTTACCCCGCGCGATGAACGCTACCTCGACTTCGCCGCGCAGATCATCGCCAAGGCCGACATCAAACCGGCCATCGAGACCAACCCAGGCCTCATGGCGCGCGAGGCCGAGATCTGGGGCAACTTCAACGCCTGGTGGACCGACCACACCGACGCCATCATCGCGCTGGCGGGCGATGACAGCGCGACCGCGCTGATCTCCCTGCGCGATGAACTTCTGTCCAGCTTCTCGACCACGCTCGAAAGCCTCGCCATGCTGGACCCGTTCACCGTGCGCGGGATCATCGCGCAGTTCTGGAACCAGTCGCGGTTCGACTTCCTCACTCTCATGGCGCGCGGCACCCATGGGTTGGTGGATGCCTGGCGCACCTCCATCGTCACCGCGCTGGAGGACAAGGGCAACAAGGAGAACCCGCTGGACCACAAGCTGGTCAGCTTCCTGATGGGCGGCTTCGTGACCGAGATTGCCGAGCTGGAGGCCGAAAAGGCCGAGCTGGACGCCAAGATCAAGGCCGCGATCGCCACGCCCGAAGACGGCGAGGAGGAAGAGGACGACTCCGAGGCGGTGGATGAGAAGCAGATCGGGGCTTGGAAGAAGGAGCTGACCAAGGTCAAGAAAACCCTGAAGGCCAAGAAGGACCAGTTCACCGCCGAATTGAACAAGGGTATCGATGGCCTGACGGAGGAAGGGGCGGCGGAACTGCTGCTGAAGATCCTGCATGACGACATGGCCAAGATCCTGACTCGCTACATCGCCGCGCAGCGCGGGCAGATCGTGGCCGCCTTTGAAAACTGGTGGGACAAGTATCGCGTCACCCTGATCGAGATTGAAAACGCAAGGGCGCAGGCGACCGACAAGCTGGCCGGGTTCCTGAAGGGGCTGGGGTATGTCTGAGCTTGGCTCGATCCTTCGGCTTGAATACGGCGCTGCCTTGTCCGCAGAGAACCGGACAGGCTGGGGGTATCCCGTATTTGGCTCGAATGGCGAAATTGGACGCCATGCGCGTTTTCTGATCGGCGAGTCAGGTATCGTAGTCGGTCGCAAGGGAAGCGTTGGCCAGGTCAGCTGGTCTGATGAACCCTTCTGGCCCATCGACACCGCGTATTGGGTGGACTGTCGCGAGCAGAATCGGCGCTGGCTTTATTGGCTTCTGTCGTATTTGCCGTTGAAACGGCTCGATACGTCGACAGGCGTTCCCGGCCTCAACAGGAATGACGTCTACGAACTAGATGTCTACCGACCGAGCCCCGCCTCCCGCGATAAGATCGCCGAGATCCTCGATACGATGGATGCGGCGATACGGGGCACCGAGGCGGTGGTGGCCAAGTTGAAGGCGATGAAGCAGGGGCTGCTGCATGACCTTCTAACCCGCGGCATCGACGCCAACGGAGACCTCCGTCCCCCACAGCCCGAGGCCCCCCACCTCTACAAACAAACCCCACTCGGCTGGCTGCCGAAGGGGTGGGACGCAGTACAGCTTGGCGATCAATTGATCGGTGGTCCGAAAAACGGCTATTCGCCTCAAGATGCTGGGCGCGAGACTGGAGTGAAGATGCTGGGCTTGGGCTGCCTTACCGAAGAGGGTTTTGCACCTCGGCAATTAAAGAATGCGCCCGAAGCAATGGCGCTTCATCCTGCAAGGCTTGAACACGGCGATCTGCTCATCAGCAGGTCCAACACCATAGCGATGGTTGGACGGGTGGGCATGTATCGCGATGTGGGCGCGCCATGTATCTATCCTGATCTCATGATGAAGCTTGTACCGTCGGCTCGATATCTGCCGGAATTCCTGAAGCTTCTGCTTCAGTCGGAGAGGACACGTAGACAGATTCAAAATGTTGCGGTTGGAACCTCTGGATCGATGGTCAAGATCAATTCAAAGACAGTGCGAGCCCTCCTGATCCCATTGGTCGAAAAGGAAGAGCAGACGAGAATTCTCGATGCGCTATCCTCCAGCACGGGCAATCTGGCGCTCGAAAGTGCCGAGCTCGAAAAGCTCCGCCTCTTGAAATCCGGCCTGATGTACGACCTGCTCACCGGCAGGACGCCCGTCACCGCGCTGCTGTAACCGAAGGGTCTGCCCATGGGACATGAATACGATGACGTCGAAAAGCCCTTCATTGACCAATGCGTCGCCATGGGCTGGACCGCGCAGACCGGCAGCAAGGATGACCCCGCCCTGACAGGCCGCACCAGCTTCAAGGAGGTCATCGCCGAAGCCACGCTGCGCGAGCGCCTGCGCGCCCTCAACCCCGGCCCGGACGGCCAGCCCTGGCTCGACGATACCCGGCTGTCCGAGGCCGTCAGTGCGCTCACCCGCCACGGCCATCGCGGGCTGGTGGAGGCGAACCAGGCGGTCACCGAACTTCTTCTCAAGGGCCTGACGGTCGAAGGCCTGCCCGGCTGGGACGGCGGGCGCGGCCAGACCATCCGCTACATCGCGTGGGACGACGTGGCAGCCAACGGCTTTACCGTCGCCAACCAGTTCCGCGTCGACTGCCCGCCCGGCCATGACGTGGGCAAGGGTTTCATCATCCCCGATGTAGTGCTGCTGGTGAACGGCATCCCCGTGGTGGTGGTCGAGGCGAAAAGCCCCGGCATCCCCGAACCGATGGCCGAGGCGGTCAAGCAGCTGCGCCGCTATCACAATGCCCGCAAGGCGGCGCTGGAGGTCGAGGAGAACGAGGGCACGCCCGCGCTCTTCGCCAGCGTCCAGTTGCTGATCGCCACCAGCTTCGACCAGGCGCGGGTGGGCTGCATCGGCGCGGGGCTGGAGCATTACGGCCAGTGGAAAACGGTGGTCGGGCCGGATGGTACGGGGTCCGAGGACGACGTGATCAAGGCCCTCGGCAAGAAGGGCCTGTCGGAACAGGAATGCCTTGTCGCGGGAATGCTACGCCCGGCGCATCTGCTGGATATCCTGCGACACTACCTTTTGTTCATGAATGTGAGCGGCCAAACCATCAAGACCGTCTGCCGGTACCAGCAATACCGCGCCGTGAACCGTGCGCTGGAGCGGCTGCGCAGTGGCAAGACTCGCGTGCAGGATGGCGAGTATGACCGCCGTGGTGGCATCGTCTGGCACACGCAGGGCTCGGGCAAGAGCCTGACCATGGTGTTCCTGATCCGCAAGATGCGGACGGATATGGCCTTGCGGAAGTTCAAGGTGATCATGGTCACCGATCGCAAGGATCTGCAGCGTCAGCTGTCGGAAACCACGACACTGTCGGGTGACGTGGTCGAGATGGCGACGAGCAACGGATCGTTGAAGAAGCTGGCAAGGCGCAAGGGGCCGGGCCTCGTCTTTGCGAACATCCAGAAATACCGAACGGATGAAGATGCGGCGGAGGTCACCAAAGGACCCGCCTTCGAGGTGCTGAACGAGGACAACACGATCGTTGTCGTGGTGGACGAAGCGCACCGGACGCAGGCAGGCGATCTGCACGCCAACCTGATGGCCGCACTGCCGAACTGTGCCCGGATCGGCTTCACCGGTACGCCGATCATCATGGGCGAGAAGAAGCGCACCACCCAGATCTTCGGTGAGTTCATCGACAAGTACACAATCAGGGAAGCCGAGGCCGATGGTGCCACTGTCCCTGTCCTCTATGAAGGCAGGACCGCCGAAGGGGCCGTGAAGGATGGCGCCACGCTGGACGGTCTCTTCGAGGACATGTTCCGCGACCGCACGGATGAAGAGCTGGAAGCGATTCGGGAGAAATACGCGACCAAGGGCAACATCCTCGAAGCCCCCGCCCTGATCGCAGAGAAGGCGCGAGATATGCTGCGCCATTACGTGACCAACCTCTTGCCGAACGGATACAAGGCACAGGTGGTGGCCTACAGCCGGACCGCCGTGGTCCGGTATCAGGCCGCTTTTCTCGTCGCCCGTGATGAGTTGATGGCAGAGGCTGCAGCGCTGTCCGACCACGATAAGGCGATGGATGACGAAGAGCTTTGCAGTAAGTCGGCGGTATTTCAGGCTCAGGTGCAGGCGTGGCGGTATCGCGGCGCGCTCGAGAAGATCGAGTTTGCGGCGATCATGTCGGGGGGCAACAATGACGAGGCCTCCTGGAAGCAATGGACCGAAGGGTCGGCGCAGGAAACGCGGATCAAACGCTTCAAAAAGCCCTTGTTACACAAGGATGCAACGAAATCGGATCCGCTTGCCTTCCTAATCGTCAAGTCAATGCTCCTGACAGGGTTCGACGCCCCGATCGAAGGGGTGATGTATCTCGATCGTTCCATCCGGGAAGCCGAGCTGCTGCAGGCTATCGCCCGCGTCAACCGGACCGGCTTCGGAAAGACCTGTGGCATCGTCGTCGACTATTTCGGCGTGGCCCATCATCTGAAGGCTGCCTTGGCCGCCTACTCCGAAGAAGATATCGATGGGGCCGTGGTCAGCCTGAATGATCAGATCCCGGTTCTTCGGGATCGCCATATTCGTGTCGTAGACATCTTCCGACGCGCCGGCCTAGATGACCTTTCGAATGACGAGGACTGTCTTCAGGTGCTTTCGACAGAGAAGGCCAGAGCGGAGTTTACCGTCAAGCTCAAGGATTTCCTGAAGTCACTCGAGATCATCCTTCCCCGCCCTGAGGGCTTGCCGTTTGTTCACGACGCCAAGAGGCTTGCATACTTGCAGTCACGCGCCCGCAATCGGTATCGCGACATGCCAGTCATTGGAGCGGATGTCGGTGCCAAGGTGCGCAAGCTGATCGACGATCACGTCATTTCCCTCGGCATCGACCCGAAGATTCCGCCTGTGCAATTGACGGATGCGGAATTCGAAAATCAAGTCGGGCAAGCCGCAGGTGACCGAGCTAAGGCCTCGGAAATGGAACACGCGATCCGATCTCACATACGCAAGAACCTCGAAACGGACCCGGTCCGTTTCAGGAAAATGTCCGAACGGCTAAACGACATCCTGAAAGGCTTCGGCGAGCAGTGGGACCAGATCATAGAGCAACTGCAAGCCATCATCGACGAGCTCCGTGGGGAAGCCAGCGTTCATGATGAAACCACGCCGGACATTCCCGAGGTTTATCTGCCCTTCCTCCGTACCGTCTTGGCGGCGAGTTCTGCAGATCAAACCTCCTCGGCCCACCAGCTTCGAGCTTTGCACGAACTGACACGCCGTGTGGTGGATAGGATCATTGAGGAAATTAGCGCAAACCGCTCATTGTGGAGTAGCTTCAAGATGGCGGATCAGGAAAACCTCAGATCGGAGATTTTCGAAATCATTTTCGACGCGCAGATCCAAGGGTTCGGCGTTGAAGAGGCGGAGGCTCTTGCTGATCAGCTGATGCAGCAGGCGAAAGCCAATGATGACAAACTGAGAGCGGCCTGATGTCCAAGCTGCCCATGACTCCAATCCGAACCGGAGGAAAGCCCGCTCGAGTGAGCGAACATCGACTTGAGATTGATGGTCTTGCCTTCGACGTTCATCGTAGTGATCGACGCAAAACCATGCAGATCACGGTGGAACGTTCTGGTGACCTGTCGATCGTGGCACCTTCGACTGTGCCCGCGGGTCAACTGATCAGCTTCGTCGAAGAAAAGTTGGTCTGGGTCCATACCAAAGTCGAAGAGAAAGCAAGCCTGCAACAACGTGCTCCAAGGAAGGAATTCGTTGAGGGTGAAGGCTTCTTGTACCTTGGCCGGAATTATCGGCTGCGTCTTGTCGATAACCAGCTTGTAGATCTCAGCGTAAAGAATGGCCGGTTCTGCCTGCGACGCAGTTCTATCCACCGGGGACGGGACATCTTTGTCTCATGGTATACGCGAAGAGCCCAGCAATGGTTCGAAAAGCAGGTCGCCGAGCTTTCCAACCGCATGGGTGTAACCGTGCAAGAGGTCAACGTTCAAGACCTTGGCTTCAGATGGGGTTCTTTCGGTTCCGATGGCCGCGTTTCATTCCACTGGAAGGCTATCCTTCTACCTCCAAGAATTGCCCAATACATTGTGGTGCATGAATTGGCGCATGCCCATTACCCAGATCATTCTGCAAATTTCTGGACCAAGGTAGAGCAGCATTTGCCAGACTGGCGTTGGAAAAAGACTTGGTTGGCGGAGAATGGAATACAGGTTGAGGGCTTATAAAACTCAGCCATTCGCCGCACTGGTTGCGAATGTCTGCTTCGCCAATTTTTGAGGCTAAAACCCGCCATTCCCCTTCCGGTCCTACAGCGACCTATGGAAACGACCGCAGATCATCGAAATCGAAGCCGGGAGGGATGGGTTCCTTCCATCCTCTCCCGCCTCTGTGCGGGCCTATAGCGGCCTTGGTGAGAGTGTTTTGCCGGGGAGTTAGAGTTTGTCCGACGGCCTGCCCTCGATGGCTTCGGCCTTCTGTGCCACGTAAGCTGAGAGGGCGCTTTCCTGGTAGACGATCTTCATCAGGTTGATTTTCGCCGCGCGCTGCTCCAGCAGGATGGAGCTTTCCTTATTGGCCCACACGGCGACCACCTTCTCGAAAGTTGCGCCCGCGCCGTTCTGAACCTTTTCGGTTTTCAGGCTCGAGGGCTTCCCGAACTTTTCGTTATAGGCCGACCAGAACTGGTCCCAATAATCCATGTTGGAGTCGATCACGATCCGGAACAGGCGCAGTTCCGCCGATGCGGGATCTGGCACGAATTCGAACCGCTGGAACACCTTGACGCCCGCGACATCCATGTTGAAGCCGGTTAGACGAGCGGTTCCGGTGCCGTAGTCGTTGCGGAAATGGTTGCAGCGGACGACACCGATTTTGGCTTCGGTACTACTCACCCTCAGTTCGGCTCCTCCCGTCGCCTGAGCGGCATCCGGATTTCCGGTGCACATGATGCGCAGCCAGGAATGCCCGTCCGGATGCCGCATAACCAGGAATTCATCCATCGTCATGCCGAGCTTGAACCCGCGCAGATCGTAGGGCTGGGCGTTGGCGGTGGAAATGGATGCCGCGACCAAAAGCGCGGCGACAATCCAGGCTTTCATGTTCTTTTCCCCTTGGACGTTCACAGAAGATCGGGTTGGTTTTTGCCGCCCCCGGCGGATCGGCGGGACGCGGTGAAGAGGCGGGCGCGGATGGCGTTGAGGTGGTCGAGGTTGTCACGAACGGCGGCCAGGAGCGGTCCCATACCCTCGTGCGTGACCCCTGCCACCAGTAGGTCGTTGCGGATGCCGAGCGCGGTCAGGGCGTTCACCTGCCGCCATTTCAGGCGGCGGTCGATCGGCGCGGCATCGGCATAGAAGGCGGCGGTGCCTGCGGCATCCCGGTGGCGGTGCTCCGGCACGTATTCCTCCAGGCAGGCACTTACGGCGCGGTTCTCGCGGGCGAACGTCTGGATCGCACGTAGGCCAATGCGGGTGTGCTTGTCGAAGGCATAAAGGGGGATGCCGTCGACCTCCGGAGACGGCGGAGTCTCCCGCGCCTCGATCTCGGGCACTTCGTCCTTGAAGGCCTCACGCCAGATCAACGGGACCATCAGGCAGATCGGCTCGCGGGTCCGCACTGCGGCAAACCCCGACGCATCCGCCAAGGCGGCGGGGACGTTGAGGCTCCGGAACAGCGCCAGCAGTGCAGGCAGATCGCCCGCGCCGACGCGGTGTTCCCGCCCCCACTCGATACCCGACGCATACCAGACCGCAATCGATCGTTCGACCAGTCCCAGGCTTTCGTCGGCGGCGAACGTCAAACGCTCCGGCACCGACCGGCTGCCGACGATCTCCCGCATCCCCTCCATGGCCGGATGATCCTTGGCGGCGCAGATTACGTAATCGGCGCAGCGATCCTTGGGGGCATCAGCCAGCATCCGGGCCACCGTCACCGCGACCTTGGCGTCTCCGCCCAACCCTTCCCGCAGCTTCGGCGACTCGCAGGCCACCACCGTCTTGACCACGGCGTCGGCGTCACCCGCGCCAACGTCCTCAAAGGCAATCACCATCAAGCGGCGCCACAGGGAGGACGGGCGCTGTTGCAGCAGCGTCAGGGCGGCCCGCTCCGCCATGTCCGTCTCGCCACGCCGGATCGCCTTTTGCAGGAGGCTGATCATCACCCACGGGTCTGCCGACAGGGGATGATGCTGCGGGAAGGAGCTGGCGGTCACGTCACCGGCCAGTGCGGCGTAGGCATCCTCGAACGTCTCGATCATCTCGTCCTCGTGAGATTATTGTTTGTATTGAGGACGTTAACTTTCCGGCGGGCAGGGCCAAGGGAATTGCGAGAGGGGGCTACTTGACCCACAGCATTGCGCTGCGGGCGACGCAGCCCTTGGGAAGGGGGCCTATTCCGGCCTCGCGGTAGCCTCGGCTGCGCATCAACTGCGCCACCCGATCTCCCGCCGTGGCGGTGGTCATGTTGTGCTTACCGTAATCAGCGCCGAGCGCCTTCTGGAGCAGAGGGTCGAACCCGGCCAATGCGGGGAGGCCTTGCTCCGCAGCCTGGAAAATCGCCTGCCGCACTTCCTCGGTGGCGATCATGTCGTCGATCGTGCGGGTCGTGGGGCTGTTGTCGCTCGGGCAGGTGGGATTGACATAGGGCAGGCCGCTGTTCTCGATCAGCTTGGCCAGTTCCTCACCCGCCGTTCCGCCCGTATTCAAGGCGTTCTGATAGAGGCTCGCCCGCTCCTCCCGCGAAAGCTTGTCGAGCCGTTCCTTCGTCCATGCCACCATCGTCTCCCCCTCCCTGCTCGGCAAAATATCTCCCGATCACCGGGAGCAATCCGCCCGTCATCCCGCGAACCGCCGAGACGATCTCCTCGACCCCCTCCGGCTCCCCCATTTCCGGACGCGGCATATCGCGCGTCAGGCAAGCAAACACGGTGGCGTACGGCGGTATCTCGAAGGCGGCGGGAAACCCGCCCGCCCAATCGGTGCGGCGGCGTTCCACGAGCTCCTGAAGCCCCGGAGCGCACTCGCGGCGGAACGCGAGGCGCAACGATACCGCGTCTCGTTTGTAGGTATCGACGCGGAGCTGGCAGTCTCCAAGCGATAGCGGCCAGCCGGAACAGCCGAACGGCAACGTCTGCTTGTTGCGGCGGCACCGTAACGCCCACCCCTGATCCTGCGCGATCCCTGGAAGCGCCTGCTCAATGCTGCCGAGGAGCCAAGCGTCGTAACCGTCCGCGCCATCCTGGGTATTGACGGCCCCCGGTTCGGGAAGCGTTCCCAGAACCGGGCGAACATCGAGAACCTCCCGCCCACCGACACGGAAGCAGGTGAATTGGAGCAGCACCAGCGGCGTTCCGGCGTTGATCAGGTACAGGGCGGCGTCCATCGCCTGCGGATCATAGCTCTCGGCGAGGATGGCCAAACGATGCGCCGGAGGACGTTCGCGCGACAAGGTTCGCCCCAAGACGCGGCGGAACGCCTCATCGACGCCGCAGCCCTGACGACCACGACAGAGGATATCCACCTCCGGCCAATCCAACCGGCTGACGTGAGCTGCGTAGTCGATCACCTGGGCGACGACGGTACGGGGCGTCCGTCCGCGCTTCATCTCGACCACGAAGAGCGCCCCGTCCTGATCGAGGAACAGGTTGTCGATCAAGTGGCCGTGCCGGGTGACGATCTCGCGCCCGAGAGAAATCAGGGGGCGTCCACCACCGACGATCTCGGGGCTGGCGTCGGCCCAGGCCTGGATGCACGCCTCGTCATGGCGATCCGCGAAGCACTCCGGGCGCAAGAGCCCGAGCGAACCTTCCTTTTCGGCGAACAGAACCACCCCGCGCCCTCCTTGGCGTGCCCGGTTCCTGTTTACCTCCGGCGACGAAAACCCACCATCAAAATCGCAGTGCAATTGATTGCACATAGTCTTAGGTGATGGTTCGCCGCGACACCCACCATCAGAATGGGCGTCGCATGATGAACCTAAAGCAACATATCGGCTTGAGAGTGAAGTCGGCCCGCCGTGAGAAGGGACTGACGCAGGAGGACCTTGCCGACCGCATCGGCAAGGCCGTGGCCACGCTATCGAACATTGAGCGAGGGGAAGCGCTGACCGGCCTCGAAACCCTGTCGCTAATCGCTCAGGCCACGGGCAAGCCTATAGTCTTCTTCTTCGAGGGGATTGAGGATACCCGCTCCGTCAGCCGCAAGCGATTGGAGGCTGAGGACGAGCTACGCCTTCAGGCGAGGGCGCTTCGCGACGACGACCTAGCGCTTGCCGTGGAGTTGGTGAAGACATTAGCCCGGAAAAGGGTGTAGCTCCTTCTAGCCTATTTCGTCCTAATATCCCTTTGTTAAGTCCAGTTGCCTACTTGCGTATCGAGATCGTCAGCGGCAGGATCTCCTTATCCGCAGTTGGGGGGAATAATGCCTATACCCGATTACCAGTCGCTTATGCTGCCGTTGCTACGCTTGGCTGCCGAGGGCGAAACACGGGTTCCGGACGTGGAGAAGCCTCTAGCCGATATGTTCGGCTTAACGCGAGAGGAGCGGGAAACCCTCCTCGCCAGCGGTAGGCAGAAGGTTCTCCATAATCGCATCCACTGGGCGAAGTTCTACATGTCCAAGGCTGGACTGATCGACATGCCCAAACGCGGACGCTTCATTGCCAGCCCTGAAGGACGATCCCTATTGGCAAGAAATCCGGATCGGATCGACAACGCCCTCCTGATGGAGTACGCGCCATTCCGGGAATTCTATCGAGGCGGAAACCACAGTGCGACCGAAGAGGAAGCGGGGGTAAAGACTTCCGGGAAAACGGCGGAAAATACCGCCACACCGGATGATCGCATCGAAGCTGCGGCAAAGGAAATCCAATCAGCGCTGTCCGACGACGTACTGACCCGTACCTTGCAGAACTCCCCGTGGTTCTTCGAAAGGGTCGTGGTCGATTTGTTGGTGAAGATGGGGTACGGCGGTTCGTTTCAGGATGCCGCCGCCCGCCTTACCCCGCGTTCCGGCGATGGCGGTATTGACGGCGTGATCAATGAGGATCGGCTCGGGCTAGACCGCGTGTATGTGCAGGCGAAGCGTTACACGCCGGGCGTCACTGTCGGACGACCGGAAATCCAAAAATTCGTCGGCAGCCTTGTCGGTGAGGGCGCGACGAAGGGTGTGTTCGTGACCACCTCAACGTTCGCCCGCAATGCAGAGGAATTCGTCCGCCATCTTCCCCAGCGCGTAATCTTGATCGATGGTGCGCGTCTCACGGCCCTCATGATTGAGCACAACGTCGGAGTAAAAGCCCACCGAAGCATCGAGATCAAGCGCATCGATGAGGACTACTTCTCCGAGGACGAGTGACCGGAGATTACAAGACCGCCGACACGGCATTCTTCCAGAACAGTTCCCCGTCACGGATGTAGCGCCCGAGCATGGCGTCCGAGGCGTGGCCGGTTTGCTGGCGAATTTTGTAGGCAGGAACGCCCGCCGTTGCGGCACTGGTGGCGAGTCCTGCCCTGAGGCTGTGGCCGCTGTAACGGGCAGGATCGAGACCGGCGGCTTCGGCACGGGTCTTTACCACCACGGCCACCGCCTCCCCGGACAACCGGGTATCGGCGACATGCCCATGACGATCCACCGAACGGAATACCGGCCCTTCGGTGATCCCCGCTGCTTCGAGCCACGCTTTCAGAGAAGACACCGGGCAGGTGGTTCCGCGTGCATAGGGAATGGCTACCTTGCGCCCCCTGCCATCCTGATCGGTTTTCGACCGTCGTAGGTAGATGACGATCCCCTGAGCGACAGGCTCTACGTCAGTGACATTGATTGCAACCAGCTCCGAGCGGCGGAAGGCTCCGGCAAACCCAACCAGGATCAGGGCACGGTCGCGGATATCTTTCATGCTCCCGCCCATCGCACCGACCATCGCCAGCACGTCTTCCTTGATCGCGGCGGCAGCCTGCCGTTGAGGCTTGCCCCGCGTCCGACGGATGCCCCGCATTGTCATCCGGACCAGATCGGAGGAACAGGGGTTTGGTAATCCCTGCATGGTGTGCGCCTTACCGATGGCGACCAACCGCCGGGAAAGCGTGGCAACCGTCAGCGCCTCGGCGTACTCGGCAAGGTATTGGGCCACAGTCTCGGGAGATGTCGGGATCGTGCCGCCCCACGCGGTGAAGTGCGCCATGTCGCACCGATAGGCCCGTCGAGTGTTCGCGGAAATCGAGGCTTCGAGGTACGCGGCGACAGCCTCCGGCGGGCTGATTGTGGGCTCCGATAATAGGGAGTTATCACAGGTTAAGTCGCAGGAATGGAGGAGCATAGCTTCACCTCGGGGAGGCCGATGTCACAGAAATCGTAGCCTGAACACCTCCGAGGTAAAGAGAAAGGACAACGCTTTCGACGTTGTCCTTCTTGGGGTGGAACTCCGTAATCCAGGCACCGAGAATTCCGCGGAATTATCCAACACCTACAGTGGATTGAACCGGATCAATCACTTCAACGCCCTCCCGGGGAGAGTATTGTCCCAAATCGCGTCCCGGCCATGAAAAAAGCACAGCCGGGACATTACGTATTTTGTCAGACGACGATGCCAAATTCACTAGCCTTCGTGAGCACCAAAGAGAGGAACTCCGCCCTATGGTAACCTGCGTCCGAACACACTCCAAACGAAGCCCACCAACTAAGAACATACCGCTTACAGTCCACAAAGGCTCTCTGCCGAGCGCCCTCCGAGATGTTCGGGCGACAGGCACGCTTGAGGCGGCATGAGAGCTCCGTTTTGAAGCCACGCAAGTTCTTCGCGGAAGGCTCTATCCGAACGTCCTTACCCACCTTCCTCAATTCACACCCAAGGAACCTAACAGTGTCCCCGGGGCAGCAATAGTTCGGCACTTTTGGCAAAAGCGGCCCGGCGGGGTGCGCCTGGAGGGCGCCCCTCAGGATATCGACAGCGGACGCCACGCCGTTTTCGTCTCCACCCGCGACGAGGATGTTGTCGGCGTAGTTCACGACAGTCACCCACGGGGGCAACTGATCAAGAACCGGAGCCAGCATGATCTCGACGGACAGAGGCGACGTAGACGCTCCCTGAGGGATGCCTCGCCGGGCTTCGGCAAGATCGTCCGGGAATGTCTCATCAAGAGACGGCTCCCCTTCGGACTCACCGGTGCCAACCACGTATTTGAGATTACCCCTATTGAGGGACAGATTAAGGAAACGAGCAAGAATGACCTTCCTCGTTACCTCCTTCGGCAGAGGGAGCAGATTGGGAACTGCGTCCTCATGGAAGCTCGGGTAGCAATTGCGAATATCGACCTCGACCACATACTCATGGCCGGAAAGCAGAGCGTTCGCCGCCGCCTTGACGGCGGCCTGATGACCTTTCAACGCAAACTGACAGTCGAGAATATCGGACCTCGCCGCCAGCACGGCTCGCACAAGATACTGGAGCGTCCGGTTCACAGGACCGAAATCCATGATCGGACGGAATTCGTTCGGGTTACTGGCCTTCGCCTTGAAACTCAAATTCACGATCTCGTCCGTCCCGGCCCACGGATCAGCCCTCATGGCGATCCCCGGAATTGCGGCGGCTTTCGGCCGATTGCGAAGCTTCATCCCCCGACACGCCGCCCGCGCCGCAACAAGGCGGCAATTGTGGGAAGAAAGGTACTGACGCGTCAACTCATCAGCCAGTTTGCGTGCTTTCCCCTTATGCGCCCGCCGCATTCGCCTTAAGAGACTCGCTTCGTGTTGCTCCGCTTTTTTCCACGAATGCGGCGGCGGATTGAGACATTTCGACATTGCAGCCCCATCACACGCTGGTGCTGTTCTGCGCGGTCCGCGAGACCCACGCCGCAAGGTCGCTCTCGCTGTAGCGGATGCGATTGCCGAACTTGTGAAACTGCGGGCCGATGCCTTGGGTGCGCCATTTCTCCAAAGTGCGAACGGAGAGCTTAAGCACAAACGCGGCCTGCTTCGGGGGGAGAAAATTCTGCTCGAACATGCTTACAAACCTTCAGGTTTGATCGCGTGTGAGCCGGACGCTTCGGGTCAACGGCGAACACACGCAGATCGGTTGATCCACGTCATTCACCAGCTAACCCTCCTTGGTCCGCTAGGTATGAATGCACCGTACCCCGGGCGAGATACGGATTTTGGCTGGCCCCACTCGTCTGGGAAGGGCCGTGCACCCATTCACAGGCGCACAATATGTTGAGCGAGAGCATATGGGCGATCTGCATGGTGTGTCAACGTCCATTTGCGGGGGTCTTCGGGAACGGAACCACGTTCCCATCCTCCATCCCCAGGAGCTTGACGAACTGACCATCCAAGAGATCGTTTGCCTCAACCAGCACGTCGTTAAACGCGTGGAGATACCGTTGTGTCGTAGCCATCGCCTTGTGGCCGAGCATCTGCTGCAACGTGAACCCTCCGAGCTGGTTCTTCGCTCCCCAACTTCCTCGATTGTGACGCAGGTCGTGGATACGGACGTGAGGCAACCCTGCTTTCTCTCGGACCCTGTTCCATACCCCCGACAGAGAATTGCTTGAGTAGGCTTCAGACACGTCACTCGGCGACGGGAACACGTAGGGGCTCTCCTTCACCCGCGAGATCGTCGACAACAGAGCGATAGCGCCCCGTCCCAAGGTATGGGTCCGTTGGCCGGTCTTCGTATCGGGGAAGCGGATAACGCCGTGTTCGAGATCGATGAAGTCCCACTTCAGCGTGAGCACCTCTCCCTTACGACACCCAGTCAAGAGCAGGAGCAGGATGATGTTGGCCGCTTCCCGCGAACACTCGGAAGCCGTCATTTCGCGCAGCGCCTCACCGAGCATCGTCATCTGCTCAGAGGTTAAAATGGTTCCCCGCGAAGCTTCGGGATACCTCTCGACGTCAGCACAAACATTACCTTCCTTGGGAAGAAGCTTCCACGTCACAGCCCTTCCCATCATGCTACTGAGCACCGCGAGCAAACGGTTCGCCTCGTAAGGCGTCGACGCCATCTTCTGGTGCTGCTCTTCGATGTCCACCAACGAGAGGTCCTGCAACTTCATCGACCCCCAACGCGGGATTACCCAGCGATCAAGCACACGGCTATATTCCTTCACGGTGGACGCCTTACGGTGGGCGTCGAGCCACTCACGGAAACGCGAACAGACTTCCGCGACGGTCGGGGCCGCTTTTCGTTCAGCCAGCTTGCGGGCGGGATCGCCTCCACTCTGAATTTCGGCAGACAGCTTGCGTGCCGTCTCCCGCGCCTGATAAGGCGTGATGATGCCGTGGTCCCCGATCCGATACTTCCCGGGCTTGCCATCGCGGGTGCGGTACCAGAGGTAGTACACCTTCTTGCCGCGCGGCGTGACCTTCACATGGAAACCGGGAACCTCCGCATCAAAGACAGCATAGTATCCATCCCTCGGCTGAAGGGAGTTGACGAGCGTAGAATTGAGTTTCTTTGACGACATCCTTGCCACCGATCCCTGGGTTTCATATGAGTTTCATAACTCATCGTTCCATATCGGTTAGCGTAGAAGGAGGTCGTATGATATTGCAATGGATTTCACTTAGATTTCCGTAAGATGCGGCGTAATCGTATCCAGGCGTATTTGGTCGTTACTCCATTTCTCTTACTCAAAATCTGTTGTCCTAGGACGTGGGAGTTCGAGTCTCCCCGGGGGCACCATTCTCCAAGACCGGAAACGCAGCCCGACGGGCTGCTTTTTTGTGCCGGCCTCTCACCCGCAAACCGGGTTTCCACAAAAAATTTCGCGTTAAGCTGTGTCGATGACTCGTTGACGGATTTGACATTTCGCCCTGGGGTTGGAGAGATTTCCCCTAGACGTAGGTCATATATCTTTTTTTATGGGTTCCAATCTCCATGTATTGCACCCAGGCCCGCCAGAGACCGTTCGGCGGCCGCCTCGGAATCACTCGGAGCGCATGGCATTCGAATGAACCGTGAAGGTGGGAGGATGGAAGACATGAAGAACTACGTCGATTCGTCGGATGATGCGGCAATGGCGCAGTCCCATTGGCAAGCCTCGCTTAAACTTGTTCTGGCCTGCCTCGTGGTTTGGTTTGCCGTCAGCTTCGGCTGCGGCATCATTTTCGTCGATCAGCTGAACCAATTCTCGATCGGTGGCTACAAGCTCGGCTTCTGGTTCGCCCAGCAAGGCTCAATCTACGCGTTCGTCGCCCTGATCTTCTTCTATGTCTGGCGGATGAACCAGATCGACCACGATCACCACGTCGACAAGATCTGAGGGGACGCGAGATGGATCTCAAAACTCTGACTTACATCGTCGTCGGCGCGACCTTCGCGCTCTACATCGGCATCGCCTTCTGGTCGCGCGCCAGCAGCACCGGCGAATTCTATATCGCGGGCGGCGGCGTACACCCGATTGCGAACGGCATGGCGACCGGCGCGGACTGGATGTCCGCCGCATCGTTCATCTCGATGGCGGGCCTGATCGCCTTCCTCGGCTATGGCGGCTCGGTCTACCTGATGGGCTGGACCGGCGGCTACGTGTTGTTGGCGATGCTGCTCGCGCCCTATCTGCGCAAGTACGGCAAATTCACCGTGCCCGAATTCATCGGCGACCGCTATTATTCCAAGGCGGCGCGCCTCGTCGCGGTGGTCTGCCTGATCTTCATTTCGTTCACCTATGTCGCGGGCCAGATGCGCGGCGTCGGCATCGTGTTCTCGCGGTTCCTCGAAGTCGACATCACCACCGGCCTCGGAATCGGCATGG
Organism: Rhodospirillum sp. UBA1311; assembly: GCA_002307145.1. Lineage (GTDB taxonomy): Bacteria > Pseudomonadota > Alphaproteobacteria > Rhodospirillales > Rhodospirillaceae > Oleispirillum. Next base: position 25,523 of record DBTR01000082.1, read on the forward strand.
GCGTGGTGTTCGTCTACGCGGTGATGGGCGGCATGAAGGGCATCACCTACACCCAGGTGGCCCAGTACGTCGTGCTGATCGTCGCCTACACCATCCCCGCGGTGTTCATCTCGATCCAGCTCACCGGCAATGTGTTGCCGCAGATCGGCCTCGGCTCGCAGCTGAACGACGGCTCGGGATACCTGCTCGACCGGCTGAATTCGGTGGTCACCGACCTCGGCTTCGCTGCGTATACGGCGGGCAACAAGAGCATGATCGACATCTTCGCGATCACCATGGCGCTGATGATCGGCACCGCGGGCCTGCCGCATGTGATCGTGCGCTTCTTCACCGTGCCGAGCGTCAAGGACGCGCGCTCGTCGGCGGGCTGGGCGCTGGTGTTTATCGCCGTGCTCTACACCGTCGCTCCGGCGGTCGGCGCGATGGCGCGCTACGACCTCACCAGCACGATCCAAAGCGGCCAGATCGGCTCGCCCGACGGCAATCTCGCCTACGAGCAGCGCCCCGACTGGTTCAAGCGCTGGGAACAGACCGGTCTCCTGCAGTTCACCGACAAGAATGGCGACGGCCGGATCCAGTACTACAATGACGCCAATCCGGCGTTCAAGGACAAGGCGGCGCAATACGGCTGGAAGGGAAGCGAGCTCAAGGTCGACAACGACATCATGGTGCTCGCCAATCCGGAAATCGCCGGACTGCCGAACTGGGTGATCGCGCTCGTCGCCGCCGGAGCGATCGCGGCTGCACTCTCCACCGCCGCCGGCCTGCTGCTGGTGATCTCGTCGTCGATCTCCCACGACCTGTTCAAGGGCACGCTGACCCCGGACATGTCGGAAAAGCAGGAGTTGCTGGTCGGACGCCTTGCCGCCGCCGTGGCGATCGGCATCGCGGGCTACCTCGGCTACAATCCCCCCGGCTTCGTCGCGCAGGTGGTCGCCTTCGCCTTCGGTCTGGCGGCGGCATCACTGTTCCCGGCGATCCTGATGGGGATTTTCTCGAAGACCGTGACCCGCGAGGGCGCGATCGTCGGCATGCTCACCGGGTTGGTCTTCACCTTCGGCTATATCCTCTACTTCAAGGGAATCTTCATCACCCCGATTGCGGCCAACGTTCCGGCCAACTGGCTGTTCGGGATCTCGCCGGAAGGCATCGGCACGGTCGGCGCAGTGCTCAACTTCGTCGTCACCTTCGCGGTCAGCAAGGTGACCGCCGCACCGCCGAAGGTGGTCCAGGACCTGGTCGAGCACATCCGCCTGCCCACCGGCGCGGGCGAAGCCCACCTGCACTGAGCCCACGGTTGGGATAAACTCATGGGCGAACCCGGCAACGGGTTCGCCCTTCCCGTTGGAGGCCGCCGATGAGCACGGAAATCGTCGAGGTTCGGGAGTTCCTGGGGCGGCACCACCCGTTCGACCTCCTGCCGCCCACGACCTTGGGCGTGGCGGCGAACGCGGTGGAGGTCGCCTACGTGCGCAAGGGCGGCGTGATCGCCAAGCCGGGCGCGCGCCTCGACCACCTCTACATGGTCCGCTCCGGCGCGGTGGAGAGCCACTCCCCCGACGGCCATCTGCTCAGCCGCATGGGCGAGGGCGAATGCTTCGGCGTGCGCGCGCTGCTGCGCGGCGGCACGACGGTCAACCGCACCTTCGCGATCGAGGACAGCCTGCTCTACCTGCTCCCCGCCCCGGTATTCGAGAGCCTGCGCCGCGACCACCCGGCATTCGCCTATTTCTTCGCCGCGTTCGCGGGCGGCCCGCTCGGCGCCTCGATCGACAGCGCCCTCGGCGGCAAGACCTTCGACATGCTCTCCCGCCGCGTCGGCGACCTGATCGTACGCGGCCCGGTGACGGTGTCGGCGGGCGCGACGATCCGCGCCGCCGCCCAGGTGATGCGCGACCACAGGGTCAGCGCCGCCCTGGTGATGGAGGGCGAGACGCTGGTCGGCATCCTCACCGACCGCGACCTGCGCGGCAAGGTGGTGGCCGCCGGGGTTTCGCCCGACGACGGCGTGGCGAGCGTGATGTCCCCCGCGCCAAAGCATGTCCAGGCGAGCGACCTCGCCTTCGAGGCGCTTTTGCTGATGAGCCGCCACGACATCCACCACCTGCCGGTGCTGGACGACGGCCGTCTCGTCGGTTGCCTCACCGCCTCGACGGTGGTCGCCGCGCAGACCGATTCGCCGCTCTACCTCGCCCGCGCGATCCACGGCGCAACCGCCGCAACCGACCTGCCGCGCCTCGTGGCACGCCTGCCCCAGGTGATCGGCCACATGGTCGAGGCCGGGGCCTCGGCGCACGGCATCGGCCAGATCGCCACCACGATCACCGACGCCGTCACCCACGCCCTGATCCGCCTCGCCGAGGCCGAACTCGGGCCGCCGCCGGTGCCCTACGCCTGGCTCGCGGCGGGCTCGCAGGGGCGGCAGGAGCAAACCGCGGTCTCCGACCAGGACAACTGCCTGATTCTCGCCGACACCTACGATCCCGCCCGCCACGGCGACTACTTCGCCGCACTCGCGCACTTCGTCACCGACGGCCTCGACGCCAGCGGCTACGTCTATTGCCCCGGCGAGATGATGGCGCGCACCCCGGCCTGGCGACAACCGCTCGGAGTGTGGAAGCGCTATTTCCGCGAGTGGATCGAGGAGCCGGAGCCGAAGGCGCTGATGCTCTCGTGCATCTTCTTCGATCTCCGCTTCGTCGCGGGCACGGCCGCGCTGTGGGAGGAGCTGCAACGGGACATCCTCGAAAAGACCGAGCGGAACCGCATCTTCCTCGCGCACATGGCGGCGAACGCGATGAAGCACGAGCCGCCGATCGGTTTCTTCCGGGGGTTCGTACTCAGCTACGGCGGGCTGCAGGACCACACCTTCGACCTCAAGCACAACGGCGTGGTGCCGATCGTCGACCTCGCACGGGTGCATGCGCTCTCGGCCGGGGTCGGCGCGGTCAACACCCAGGACCGCCTCGCCGCCGCCGCCGAAGCCAAGGCGATCAGCCAGCAGGGCGCGATGGACTTGAAGGACGCCCTCGAATTCATCGGCATCACCCGCCTCAAGCACCAGTCGCGGCAGATCCGCGACGGCCAGCCCGCCGACAATCTGCTCATGCCGAAGGAGCTTTCGAGCTTCGAACGGGGTAACCTCAAGAGCGCGTTCCAGGTGGTGAAGGACATGCAGGCGTCCTTGGCCTCCGTCTATCAACTCAGCCGCTTCTAGGAATTTTCATCCGTGTGGTCAGGACTGCTGGGCGGCGATCTCATCCGATGGAGTCTGGCGCTACGCTGTCCGCCCGGCCCGTTAAAGGCCTACTACCGCACCGACACCCCGACCCTCGACACGCCCTACACCCGCGCGGAGTTTCTCGCCGTCGACCTCGAAACCACCGGCCTCGACCCCCACCGCGACGAAATCGTCAGCATCGGCTTCGTGCCGATCCGCGAGGGACGGGTACGGCTCGCCGAGGCCGGGCATCACCTCGTCCGCCCGACCTGCCCGGTGGGCGACGCGGCGGCCAAGATCCACGGCCTGCTCGACGACCGCCTCGCCGAGGCCGAACCCCTCGCCGCCGTCCTGCCCCGCCTGCTCGCGGCGCTGACCGGGCGGATTCCGATCGCCCATCACGCGGCGGTGGAGCGCGAATTCCTCTCGCGCGCCTGCCGTGCGGTCTACGGCCACCGCCTCGCGGTGCCGTGGGTCGATACTCTCGCCCTCGCCAAGCGCCGCAAGGCGATGGGCGGCGTACCGGTCGCCGAGGGCGCGCTTCGCCTCGGCGCCTGCCGCGAAGCCTATGGCATGCCGCCGCATCGCAGCCATAATGCGGTGTCGGACGCGCTCGCCTGCGCCGAACTCTTCCTCGCGCAGGCGGCGACAAGCAGCGGACGCGCGCCTGCCGCGCTCCGCGACCTGATCACCTGAACCGGGGGAACCAGCCGATGCTGTTCGATCTTGTCGTGGTTGCGTGCATGGCCTTCGCCGCCGCCGGAGTGACGCTCGCCGGCTTCCGCCTCGCCGGACGCAAGGCACCGAAGGCGGTGCTGCTGCTCGCCGCCGGGCTCGGCATGTTCGGCTATACCCAGTGGGAGCGCTACACCTGGGCGTCGCGCACCGCCGCCCGCCTGCCGCCGGGGCTCGCCGTGGTCAGCGGAATTCCCTACGACGGCGTGCTGGAGTTCTGGGCGCGCGCGATCCCGCGCACCGACGCCCTGGTGGTGGTCGACGCCAATGCCACGCTGCGCAATCCCGAGTTCCCGAGCCTGCTGATGACCCGCACCCTGCTCCTCGAACGCCACGCCGACGCGCTCGAAATGCGCCAGCTCGTCGACTGCGCCCAGCGCCGCCGCGCGCCGGTGGTGAGCGCCTCGGGCGCGCTGCCCGGACCGGAAGGCTGGATCGACGGCGGCGAGCCCGCCGCGCTCTACGCCGCAGTCTGCCCGGCGAACTGAATCCGAACGGGCGCTCGAAACTCCAGGCATCGCTGCCGCGTTGTTCCGGCTCCGCCGACGTGACTTTTCACGCCCGCGAACGCATTTCTTATGGAGAGAGCCGACAACAGGAGATCGATCATGGGTCAACCGCGGATTCTCATCGTCACCACCTCCAACGCCAGCATGGGCGGCGGCAAGCCGACCGGCTTGTGGCTGGAGGAACTCACCACTCCTTACTTCGTCTTCGTCGAAGCGGGCGCGCGGGTCACCCTCGCCTCGATCAAGGGCGGGATCATTCCGGTCGACCCGGGCTCGATCGAGCCCGGCGACGCCGAACCCGAAAGCGTCGCCCGCTTCCGCGCCGATGCCACCGCAATGGCCGCGCTCGACCAGAGCCACGCGCTCGCGGCGCTCGACGGCGACAGCTTCGACGCGATCTTCCTCCCCGGCGGCCACGGCACGATGTGGGACCTGCCGTGCAACGCCACCCTGGCCGCGCTGGTCGGCAAGATGTGGCGCGACGGCAAGGTGGTGGGCGCGGTCTGCCACGGACCGGCGGGCCTGCTCTCGGCGGTGGAAACCGACGGCGAGCCGCTGGTGATGGGCAAGGCGATCACCGCCTTCACCGACGCCGAGGAGCGTGCGGCGGGGCTCGATGCGGAGGTGCCGTTTTTGCTGGAATCGCGCCTGCGCGAATTGGGCGCGCTGTTCGAGAACGGCGAACCCTTCGCCCCCTATGCGATCGCCGACGGGAGGCTGGTGACCGGACAGAACCCGGCCTCGTCGCAGGCGACCGCCCAACTCGTGCTGGACGCGGTGGAAGCCACCGCGACGGTCTGGTAACCGCATCCAACCGCGCGTCCGGCGGCAACGCCGGATGCGCGCGGCTTCACCGAACCTGGAAACTCAGACGGCCACCGCGCGAGCGCGCATCATGCACGCGGCATCGGATGCGCTGAACTCGGCGCGCAGCCACTGGCGCACCGCCTGGACCTTGGCGGTGGGCAGGTTGTCCGCCGGACAGACAAAGTAATATCCGGCGCGGCGCGGCATCTCGAAGTTCGCCGCGAACGGCACCACGAGGTTGCCGTCGGCGAGATAATCCGCCGCCATCAAGTCGTTTTCGAGCGCGATCCCAAGACCGTCCGCCGCAGCACGCAGCGAGTGCGCCGAGTGGGTGAAGCGGAATCCGCCATGGGTCTCCGCGTCCGGCAACCCGGCGGCGCGGAGCCAGTCGCCCCAACTGGTGAGGCGGCATTCGGAATGGATCAGCGGGTGCTTCAGCACGTCGCGCGGGCCGTGGATCGGCATGTTGCCCTTGAGCAGCGCCGGACTGCACAACACCAGCATCCGCTCGGTGGAGAGATGCTCGACCTCAAGCCCGGGATAGTCGCCATAGCCGTAGCGGATCGAGGCGTCGACGTTGTCGCGGGCGTAGTCGATGTCGTCCATCGTACCTTTGACGCGCACGTCGAAGCCGGGGAACTGCTCGCGAAACGCCTTCAGGCGCGGCACCAGCCAGGTCGCGGTGAGCGACGGCGGCGCGGAAAGGGTGAGGACGTCGGCCTCGGCAGCGGAGGTGAGGTCGCGGGTGGCCTGCTCGATCTGGTCGAAGGCCATGCGGATCTTCTGGACATAGGCCTCGCCCGCACCCGAGAGGCGGAGCGCGCGGTTCATCCGGTGGAACAGGCGCACCCCCAGGTAGGTCTCCAGATTGTGGATCTGGTGACTGACCGCGGATGGCGTGACGCTCAGCTCTTCGGCGGCGTCTTTAAAGCTCAAATGGCGCGCTGCGGATTCGAAACTTCGCAGGGCGACCAGCGGCGGTAGCGTCCGACTCACGGAAACCCCCAATCCCGGCCCGATCATGCGGGCAACCCAGGGGCCCATTAAAACCGATTTCTTGTGAACAGGTAAAGACATTCCGGCGCAGCGGAGATGCGCGTCGGATGACATCCTCTCAGGCGAGGTGCGCCCGGAGGAGAGAAAGGCCCCGACTCGCGCCAATTGGAACGAGGGGACCGGCGGTGAAGCCGGGGCCTTGCCGGTCTCGCCGGTGCAGTCGGTGCCTTCAAGCCAGGGGCGGGGGGTCAGACCGCGATCCTGGCTTCCGCCTGCATGGCAAGTGCCCCCTCCGGGTTCAGGGCCCAGAGGGTATACGCTCCGTCAGCGGACTGTGGGGTCTTGCAGCCGTGAATGGTCAACGGAGCCGTATCGAACAACGGGCTTACCGCCCGAAACTGGAAGGAGCGAAGTTCTGCGCCGGGGATCTCGGTGCGGACCAGGTCCACCAGAAGGGTGGCGGTCAACGGACCGTGGAAGATCAAGCCCGGATAGCCTTCCTCCTCGGTGCAGAAGCTGCGGTCGTAATGGATGCGGTGACCGTTGAAGGTCAGCGCCGAATAACGGAACAGCAGCACCGGGTCGGGGGTCACGGTGCGCGAGAACTCGGGCTCGGCGGGCGCGGGCAGTGGCTTCGGCGGCGGCGCGCCGGGCCGGTCATAGCCGCGATAGACGATGTCGTGTTCTTCGCGCAGGCAGAGCGCGCCATCCTGTCGGAATTCGTGCAGCACGGTGACGAACACCAGGGGACCGGTCTTGCCGTGCTTGACCTGGACGTCCTTGACCGTCGAGGTCTTGTCCGCCGCGCCGCCGATTTTCAGCGGGGTCAGCCATTCGAGGCGGCCGCCCGCCCACATCCGCCGGGGCAGGGGCACCGGCGGCAGGAAGCCGCCCAGTGCCGGGTGGCCGTCGCGCCCGAGCGCCGAGCGGCGCATCCGGGGCATGAAGAACAGCCAATGCCACAACGGCGGAACCGGGTCTCCCGGGGCTGGCGGAGGATCGTCGCGGTCGATGGTCGCGGACATCGCGGCGATCTGCGCGGCGACGATGTCATCGCGCGTGGTTTCGCTGCGCCCGATCCAACGCTTCAGATGTTCCGCTTCGCTTTCGTCGAGAAGGCTATCGGCCATCGGTCCTGCCCCTTGGATGCGTCATCGCTCCCCAGCGATCACGCGCATCCAAATCGAATCTAGGAAGGCCATGATAAAGCCGCAAACGATAGTTTTTCACGATTCGCATGAATTCGATTCCCACCGATCCCGGACTAGGGCAAAACCCCAATTGACACGCCGCGACCGCCCCGGCATTGCTGTTCGGGCGCCCCTTTCAATCCTCGGGATCTCCTTACCCATGAGCCGTTTCGCCGCCGTCCTCGTCACCGCGCTGTGCGCCGCCGCCGCAGCGCTGTTTTTTTACGACAAGGGGCGGGCGACGCCGTTGCCCGACGGCGTCTCCGACAAGGTCGCCTGCGTCTCCTATGCGCCGTTCGCGCGCGGCCAGACGCCGTTCAACGAAGACCTGGTGATCCCGCGCGAGCAGATCGCCCATGACCTGAAGGCGCTCTCCGCGTTCACCAATTGCGTGCGCACCTATTCGGTCGACCAGGGCTTGAGCGTGGTTCCCGAAATCGCCGAGGGTCTTGGAATGAAGGTCTACCTCGGCGGGTGGATCGGCCGCGAGGACATCAAGAACCAGCGCGAAATCGCGCGCCTGATCGCCGCCGCCAACGCCCACCCGCAGGCGGTCAAGGGCCTGATCGTCGGCAACGAGGTGCTGCT
>DBTR01000082.1:33819-43176 GCA_002307145.1 Rhodospirillum sp. UBA1311
TCGTCGGCAACGAGGTGCTGCTGCGCGGCGAGCAGACCCCGGCGGGAATCGCCCGCTACACCGCCGAGCTCCGCGCCGGCCTCGCCCAGCCGCTGCCGATCACCTACGCCGACGTCTGGGAATTCTGGGTGAAGGCACCCGAGCTTGCGGCCTCGGTCGACTTCGTCACCATCCACCTCCTGCCCTATTGGGAAGACGATCCGACCCCGATCGACACCGCGATCCGCCACGTGATGTCGGTCTGGCAGTTGGTGAGCAACGAGTTTTCCGACAAACCGATCCTGATCGGTGAAGTCGGCTGGCCCTCCGCCGGACGCCGCCGCGAGGGCGCGGAACCGACCCTGGTCAACGAGACCCGCTTCGTGCGCGAGTTCATGGCCGCCGCCGAGGCCGCGGGCGCCAACTACAACCTGATCGAGGCCTTCGACCAGCCTTGGAAACGCGACCTCGAAGGCACCGTCGGCGGCGCATGGGGCTTCTTCGACGCCGACCGCGCCGAGAAGGTGTTCACCAAGGGTCCGGTGGTGGAATGGCCGGACGCGCCGCTCTGGATCGGCCTCGCCGTCGTCTTCGGCCTGCTGCCGCTCGCCTGGGCCCTGGTCCGCCGCGAGACGAAAACCGCAGCGACCGTCGCGGTGCTCGGCCTCGGCGGCTTCGCAGCCGCCGCGTCGTTGAGCATCCAGGCCCGCCACATGGTGATCGCCAGCCGCACTTTCGACGAATGGGCGATCAATGCGGGCTGGCTCGCGATCTCGCTGGTCGGGGCCTGGATGCTGGTGCGCGCCGTCGCGGGGCTGACCGTGCCGGTGGTCGGGCCGGTGCGGGGCGTCGTGCTGTCGCTGCCGAACTTGCGCTTCGCCGCGGTGGCCGCGATGACCGTCGCCACCCTCGGCCTGCTGTTCAATGCCCGCTACCGCGACTTCCCGGTGAGCATGTTCATCGCGATGGCGGTCGGCTTCGGCCTGCTCCGCCTGCCGCCGCCGCCGCGCGAGCAGAAGGCTGTGGCGCTGCTGCTGGGCGCGGCCGCGCTCGGGGTCTTGATCAACGAAGGCTGGATGAACACCCACGCCTGGGTGTGGTGCGCCACCGCCTGGGTGCTGGCGGCGGCAGTGCTGGTCAGGAAGCGGCGCGCGGAAGCCGCGTAACCGTGATCAGCCCGAGGATGGTGCCGACCGACGCCATTTCGACGTTGTAGAGCACCATGCCCGCCGCGCCGACCAGGATCGCCGCGACGCCCCACGCCGTCCGCCAGCGCAGCACCGCGAACGCGCCCGCGAGCATGCTGATCGCGCCGAAGACCTGGAAGGTGTACACCGGCACCAGCACCTTCCGGATCGGGCACCAGGCGGGCCCGTCGAGGCCGGAACAGACCAGCTGCGCGGCGCGCGGCTCGACGACGAAGAACCGCGCCGCCAGCGCGATGGCGAACACCACCGCGACCGCGACGCCCAACATCACCATCCGGTTCCTGTTCACCTGAAGTCCTCCGAGCCACTGCGGCGGTTTCCGTAGCATATCCACGGCCAAAAGCAAATCGGCTCAGCCGTTGACGGCGATGCGCGGCAGCGCGACCCAGGAGGCGAAGCCGGTGTCGTGCATCACTTCACCGAATTTCGTCACCAAATTCGGTTCGAGGTGCGGCCCGGCCATGTCGCCGAGCATCCGGATCGCCTCTTCCGGCGCATAGCCGGGTTTATAGCAGCGGTTGTCGACCAGGGCCGAAAACACGTCGCCGATCGCCGCCACCAGCGAAAGGTCGTCGATCTGCCTGCCCGCGAGGCCGTTGGGGTAGCCGGTACCGTCCAGGTGTTCGTGGTGGCGTTCGCCGACGTTGATCACCTCCGCCGGAATCCCCTGCGAACAGCGCAGGATCTGCCCCGCCGCCGCCGCGTGGCGGCGAATCACCACCATCTGCGCGGTGTCGAGAGGGCCGGGCTTGTAGAGGACCGCGTGCGGCATCACCCGCTTGCCGAAATCGTGGGCGAACCCGGCCTGCGCCATGATGCAGAGATCGCCGGGGCGGATGCCGATCTGGTTGCCGAAGAACGCAAGCACCGCGGCGACCGATAGCGAATGCACGAACGTGTAGTCGTCGTGGGTCTGGAGCGCCTGCATCACTGCGGTGATCCGCCCGCTGCGCACCGCTCCCACCACCTCGTCGGCCACCGTCTTCAGCAGGCTCGCCTCAAGCGGCACGTCAGGAGTGTCGACCTTGAACACCGAGGAATACGCACCCCGCGCTGTGGTCAACACGCGATTGACGTCGGCGTCCAGGTCCTTCCACGCACGCTCCGCGTAAGCCCCGCACATCGAGTTGAATTCGAACAGGAAAGCGCCGGTCTCGGCGGTCTCGTCGACGCAACGGTCGACCACGCCGGACTCCACCATCTCGCGGATGCGCGGGGTGATCGCGCGCGCCACCAGCATGATCGGCACCGCTGCGTTGCGCTGGCTCTGGCGGACCGAATAGGCGACGTCGAGACCACTGAGCGAGTCCAAGCGCTCGGCGATCACCATCGCCTCGAAAGCCGTGGTGTTGACCAGATGAAGTGCGAGCCAGCCGTCTTCGACCGCGACCGTCTGATAACGGAAACGAAACGTTTCCGCCAGTCGGAGCCGCGACGATCTGTCCTGGCAGGCGACAAGTATCTTCGGCCTTTGCACCCTACGCGTCTCCTGAAGTCCTGGTTGAACTGGACTTCGGCATTCCCCGTGCGCCACACCGTATTACTCGGCTTCGACACACTCCCCTTGCGACACTAGCACAGGCCGCGACTCGGCACACCTCCTGAGAAAGCACCTTGGGTCGATTCTTAAAAATTTCCTAACCTGCATGCAAGCGTATTCACCGATGCCCGCGAAACGAACGCCGGGGCAAGGCCTTGGATACGCGTTTTACGAGAATATCCCGAAAGGGCTTACAACGCTCGCCATGCAATGTCGCGGCGGCAGAAACCTTCGGGCCAGTCGATCAGATCGACCGCCTGATAGGCGCGTTCCCGCGCTTCCATGACCGTCCGCCCGCGCGCGGTAACGCCCAGAACGCGCCCACCGTCGGCAAGGATGCGATCGCCGTCGGCACGTGTTCCGGCATGGAATACAACCGCCTCGGGCACTTCGTCGGCCGCCGCGAGGTTGCGAATTTCCGTGCCTTTCAAGGGGGTTCCAGGATAACCCTTAGCCGCCATCACAACCACGACCACCGCCGCATCGAACCATTCGACGTCCGCCGATTCGAGATTTCCATCCGCCGAGGCGCACAAGAGCGGCACCAGGTCCGACTTCAAGCGGCTCATCAGCACCTGGCACTCGGGGTCGCCGAATCGGACATTGAACTCGATCAGGCGCGGCCCGGTGGCGGTGATCATCAATCCGGCAAACAAAACTCCCCGGAACGGATTGCCTTCCGCCGCCATGCCCGCCACCGTCGGCGCAACGATTTTCGTCATTACCGTGTCGACCACTTCGGGCGTCACCACCGGCGCGGGGGCGTAGGCTCCCATGCCGCCGGTGTTCGGGCCGGTGTCGCCGTCGCCGACCGCCTTGTGGTCCTGCGCCGCGCCCAGCGCGATCGCGGTCTTGCCGTCGCAAAGCGCGAAGAAGCTCGCTTCCTCGCCGACCAGGAACTCCTCGATCACCACCTCGACGCCCGCCGCGCCGAACGCCTTCTCGGTCATGATCGTATCGATCGCGGCGATCGCGTCCGCCTCGTTCGGGCAAACCATCACGCCCTTGCCTGCCGCCAGGCCGTCGGCCTTGACCACGATCGGCGCACCCTGCTGGCGAACATAGGCCTTCGCGGCGGCGGCATCGGTGAAGCGCGCATATGCCGCCGTGGGAATGCCGTGGCGCGCGCAGAAGTCCTTCATGAAGCCTTTCGAACCTTCGAGCTGCGCGGCGGCGGCGGAGGGGCCGAAAGCCTTGATCCCGACCGCGCCGAGCGCATCCACCAGACCCGCCACCAGCGGACCCTCGGGGCCGACGATGACGAGGTCGATCGCCCTTTCCTGCGCCAGCGCGACGATCCCGGCGACGTTCTCGGCCTTTACCGGCAGGCAGGTCGCGACTTGCGCGATGCCGGGATTGCCGGGCGCGCAATAAAGCGCCTCGCACAGCGGCGACCGCCGGATCGCCCAGCACAACGCATGTTCCCGACCACCCGAGCCGACCACGAGAATCTTCATCCGTCTTTCCCTTTCCCCGATTGCCTGCCAAAGTGTAGTCGATTGCGGACCTGCGGCAAGCCCGCGTTCGCCGCGTTGGTTTGGTTACGCGAGAACCCTTTACACCATGAACGACCCGACCCACAACCAGCCCGACCTTTCGGTCAGCGCACTCGCCGCCGCGCTCAAAACCACGATCGAAACAGCGTTCGGATTGGTGCGGGTGCGGGGTGAAATTTCCCAGCCCAAGGTCGTCGGCTCCGGCCACTGCTATCTGCGCCTGAAGGACGACAAGGCGGTGCTGGAGGCGATCATCTGGCGCGGCGCGCTCGCCAAGCTCTCGGTGCGCCCCGAAGAAGGGCTGGAGGTGATCGCCACCGGCAGGCTCACCACCTACGGCGCGCGCTCCCAATACCAACTCATCGTCGAGCAGATGGAGGTCGCGGGCGAAGGCGCGCTCCTCAAGCTCCTCGAAGACCGCAAGCGCAAGCTCGCCGCCGAAGGCCTGTTCGCGCCCGAGGCCAAGCGGCCGATCCCGACGCTGCCCGAGGTCATCGGGGTGGTCACCTCGCCCACCGGCGCGGTGATCCGCGACATCCTCCACCGCCTGCGCGACCGCTTTCCGCGCCACGTCCTGGTCTGGCCGGTGCGCGTCCAAGGCGACGGCGCTGCGGAGGAAATCGCCAACGCGATCCGCGGTTTCGACGCGATCCGGCCGGGCGGCCCGATTCCCCGGCCGGACGTGCTGATCGTCGCGCGCGGCGGCGGCAGCCTCGAAGACCTCTGGGCGTTCAACGAGGAAGTCGTGGTGCGCGCCGCCGCCGCCTGCAGCATTCCGCTGATTTCCGCCGTCGGCCACGAAACCGATACGACCCTGATCGACTTCGTTTCCGACCTGCGCGCGCCGACCCCTACCGGCGCTGCCGAAAAGGCGGTGCCGGTGCGCCTCGATCTGATCGCGCGGGTCGCCGAACTCGGCGCGCGCATGCCCCGCGCGCTCAACTCCGCCACCGAAACCCGTGGCCGCCATCTGGAAGCCCTGGCGCGCGGCCTGCCGCAGCCCGAACGCCTGCTCGCCGACGCCACCCAGCGCCTCGACGACCGCGCCGAACGCCTCGACCTCTGCGCCCTGGCCCGTTTCGAACGCGCCGCCCAACGCCTCGACGCCCTCGGCCAGCGCCTGCGCACCCCGCGCGAAGTCGCCGACCGCGCCGCGATGCGCCTCGAAACCGCAAGCCAAACCCTCGCCGCGAACGCCGAACGCCGCATCGAACGCGCCGCCGCCGCCCTCGCCGCCGCCGCCCAGCGCCTCCGCCCGCCGCAAGCCCTGGTCGACCAGAACGCGCACCGCGTCGCCGCCGCAACCGAAGCCCTCACCCGTGGCTTCACCCGCCGCATCGAGATCGCCGAACATCGCCTCGAAAGCCGTACCGCGTTGCTCGAAAGCCTCTCCTACCGTCGCGTCCTCGATCGTGGCTTCGTCCTCGTCCGCGACGCCGACGGCAAAGCCCTCACCCGCGCCGCCCAAGTCGCCCCCGGCGCAGACCTCACCCTCGCCTTCGCCGACGCCAACGTCGCCGCCACCGCATCGGGCTCCGCGCCGGAGCCGGAACCGAAGAAACCCGCCAAGCCCGGCAAGCTCGACCCGCGCCAAGGGTCGCTGCTGTGATTGCGTTCGGGAACAGGCCAGGGCTCTGCCCTGGACCCGCCGGGGCCGTGGGCCCCAGACCCCGGAACTTGTTTGCGCGCGGAGCGCAAGCATTCCCTCTCGCCGCGCGCTCGGCCTTATCGCGCTTCGCGCAAAAACCAAGACTTATGGGGCCGAGGGGGCCGCGCCCCCTCGCGGGCCTGGGTGGAGCCCAGCTCTTTGCCTTCCTCTTGACCCTCCCTTCCCTCGCCCTCGCCCAGCCGCCGCAGCTAGCAGGCACGCCCGAGCAGGGTGCCGCAGTGATGGGTCGCGCCGCGCCCGGCGCGCGGGTAACGCTCGACGGCACGGCTGTGCCGGTGGACGGGGCGGGGCGGTTCGTGTTGGGGTTCGGGCGGGATGCGGCGGCGACGGCGGAACTGAAGGTTCTGGGGCCGGGCGGCGCGGTGGAGCGGATGGTGCTGGAGGTGAAGCCACGGCAGTGGCCGGTGCAGCGCATCGACGGTCTGCCGCAGGAGAAGGTGACGCCGCCTGCCGCGCTGCTGGCGCGGATCGCGGCGGACAACAAGGCGATCGCCGACGCGCGCGAGCGGCAGCGGCCGGAGGCGGATTTCCTCGGCGGGTTCCGGTTGCCGGTGCAGGGGACGGTGAGCGGCGTATTCGGCTCGCAACGGGTGCTGAACGGCGAGGCGAAAGCGCCGCATTCGGGGCTCGATTTGGCCGCGCCGGTGGGAACGCCGGTACATGCGGCGGCGGACGGCGTGGTGTCGCTGGTGCATCCCGACATGTTCTACACCGGCGAAACGGTGATGATCGACCACGGCCTGGGGTTGCAAACGGTGTATGCGCACATGAGCCGGATCGACGTCAAGCCAGGCCAACGGGTGCGGCAAGGCGAGGCGATCGGCGCGGTGGGCGCGACCGGCCGCGCCACCGGGCCGCATCTGCACTGGGGCGCGAGCTGGCTCGACCGCCGCCTCGACCCCGACACGTTGCTGCGCCTTTCGCAACCTTGAAGCGAGAGTCCCGTATCCCTGGAATTGATGTGAAATGTGTTGCCCCGAGTCGCGCGCAGCTTGGCGTTCCGGGGTTTAGCGAGTAGGCTGCGGACTGTATGGCTCGTTTCCGCACCGCAACGGGCGGGAGCGACGGGATCGCGGGTGATTGTGTCCTATGGTTTCGCTTCGGGCGCGCGGGATTTTGCTCGTAGTACTGGCGGCGTGGTGTTTCGCAACACCCGCCAAAGCTGCCCAGCCACGCCCCGTCGCGATCTGGGTGCCGGGCTCCGCCGATAGTCTCACCGTTCGGCAGATCGCCTTCCTCACCAAGCGCATCGACGAACGCCTCCCCGGTCGCTTCGCCTTCGAGGTCCAATCCGGAGCGGTTTGCCCGCCCGAGGCCGAGCTTCTCGGCCAGATCCGCGAAGACCGCATCGACATCGCGGTGATGGGCGACGCCCTGATCGACGAAGTGCCGCGCCTGTCGCTGTTCCGCCTGCCCTGGCTGTTCGTCGACCGCGAACACGTCCAGCGCGCGCTCTACGCCGGCCTCGAAGACGAGATTCGCACCCACGTCGAAGGCTCGCTCAAGCTGATCGTCCTCGGCCTTTATGAGAACGGCTTCCGCCAGATTCGCGCCGACAAGGCGATCCTCGGGCCGGAAGACCTGGCGCAACGCAAGATCCTCGTCAACGAGGGCCGCAAGATGCGCGACCTGCTGCGTTCGCTCGGCGCCGTGCCGCAGAAATACCCGCCGGAAGACGCAGCCGAAGCCCTGGAAAAAGGCATCGTCGACAGCTTCGACGGCCGCCTCGACACCCTGCTGCGCCTGCCGATCGGCGACAAGGCCCCGGTGATCACCCTCACCCGCCATGTCTACGAGCCGACCTTCGTCGTCGCCTCGCGCAAGTTCTGGGAGAGCCTCTCCGACGCCGAACGCGCCGCGCTCACCGAGATCGGCGTCGACTTCACCGACACCGCCGCGCAACTCGCGGTCACCTACTGGGAAACCCTCGCCAAGCGCATGCCGCGCAAGGTCCGCCTCCAGGCCATGGCGCCCGACCGCTTCGGCGCGATCGCCACCCAACATCGCGCCACGTACGAACGTGCCTACGGCAGCGACTGGCTCGATTTCGTCGACCTCACCCGTGAAGGCGAGGCACCGAGCCGATAGCGCGAGCGGCGGATTGCGTGGAACCTTCCGCCGCACCAAGTCTTGCTGTCTCGACTGAGGCGATTTCCACCCCACTCATCAGGAGGATACCCGATGCAGGATTCCCTGCTTGGTCTCGCGCTCGCCGCGATGCTCGGCTTCGCGTCCACGGCAGCCCTCGCCCTCGACATGCCCGAGGGCATCGGGATCGGCGACAGCGCCAAGGGACAGATCCTGGTCAACCACGACCGGATGAGCCTCTACACCTTCTCCGCCGACCCCCCCAACCAATCCGTCTGCATCGGCGGCTGCTCGGCAAGCTGGCCCCCCGCCCTCGCCCCCGAGGACGCCAAGCCCCTCGGCGACTTCAGCATCGTCCAACGCGACGACGGCTCCCGCCAATGGGCCTTCCGCCAACGCCCCCTCTATGCCTGGATCGAAGACCACAACCCCGGCGACACCACCGGCGACGGCATGGGCGGCAAATGGACGCTGGCAAAGCCGTGAGACCAGGGCTCTGCCCTGGACCCGCTGAGGCCTTGGGCCCCGACCCCCTGAGTTCTGGTTTTTGCGCGTAGCGCGATAAACCCATCACGCCGGATGATGGCTGAATGCCGCTTTGCGGCGAAAAACTGAAGGGGTTCTGGGGGCCCAAGGCCCCTAGCGGGTGCGGGCAGAGCCCGCGTCCCCTTCAAACCCCGTCCGGCGTCCAGTAATCGGGCGCTTCCACCTCGACCACCCAGAGGTCTTCGTCGTAGCGGGTTTGGCGCGCGACGAAAGCGTCGGCGTCGGCTTCCGCGACCGGGTCGTTGCCGGTCATCGGCATCCATTTGCGCAGGCCGTCCTCGGCGAACACGCTTTGGAAGACGACGCAGAGGAAGCCCGGCGAGATCCGTTTGATCAGGACCGCGCCCGAAGTGTCGTCACCCTTGCGGGTGACGTAGGCGGCCTGATTCACGGCCATGCATTGGCGGATCAGCGCGCGCACCAGCATTCCTGCCTTGAGGCGCGGCGCTTCCATGATCCTCTAGTCCTTCAGGAACGACAGCTTCTTCGCATAGCCGCGCGGCGAATAGACCCAGGTGCGCCCGGCGATGTCGAAGGCGCGGGTGGTCTGGTTGCCGATCGTGACCATCGAGAGCATGTCGGCGTGGTCGGGGGTGAGCTCGGCCAGGGTGATCACCTCGACGCTCTGGTCCTCGCGGCCGACGTTGCGCGCGATCACCACCGGAGTGGTGCCGGGGCGGCCGGTGAGGAGGATGTCCCGCGCCCGTTCGATCTGGCTGCGGCGGCGGCGCGACACCGGATTGTAGAGCGCGACGATGAAGTCGCCGAGAGCGGCGGCCTTGAGGCGCGCCTCGATGGTTTCCCAGGGGGTCAGCAGGTCGGAGAGCGAGA
>DBTR01000082.1:43420-66889 GCA_002307145.1 Rhodospirillum sp. UBA1311
GGGTCAGCAGGTCGGAGAGCGAGATCAGGCAGAAGTCGTGGCCCATCGGCGCGCCCGCGAGCGAGGCCGCGCCCTGCGCCGCGGTGATGCCGGGGACGATCCGCACCGCGATCCGCCGCCAATCCGGGCGGTGGTCGCCCTTGTCGAGCATTTCCATGGTCAGCGAGGCGAGGGCGTAGATGCCCGGGTCGCCGGAGCAGACCAGGGCGACGTCGCGGCCTTCGGCGGCGAGGTCGAGGGCCTTGGTGACGCGGACCTCCTCGCGGGTCATGCCGGAGACGTGCTGCGGCTTGCCCTCGATCAGATCGGCGACGAGGTTGAGGTAGCGCTTGTAGCCGACCACGGCGTCGGCATTGCGGATCGCGGCGGTGGCGTCGGGCGAGCGCCACGCGGCGGAGCCGGGGCCGACGCCGACGACGGTGAGCGAGCCCCGCGCCTGGCCGACGCGGCGCGGGTCGATGTTGGCGACCGAGCGCGCAACGGCGCAGGTGGCGTTTTCCGACTTGGTCTTGAGTACGCAAAGCGTGGCGTCCGGTGCGGCGGCGGCGAGCGCCGCGCCTTCCGAGACGCCCCAGCAGCCGACCGCCGCGAACGCATGCTCGGACTTCTCCGAGAGGCTGTCGGCGTGTTCGTTCAGCGCTTCGGCGGAGAAGAACCGCACCGGCACGCCGAAGTGCTGGCCCGCCGCGAACAGCGCCGGTTCGTCCATCTTCGCGTCGATCGAGGCGAGGCAGGCGATCGCGCCCGCGCTCAAGTTGGCTTCCGCGAGCGTCGCCTCGATCAAGCCGATGACTTCCTCCGCGTCGGTGTCGCGGTTGCAGCCGACGCCGACGGCGAGCACCGGCGGGTGCAGGATCAGGGTGTTTTCATCGCCCGGTAGCGCCTTGTCGGTGACGCGGATGCCGACCGACGCGGCATCGGAGAACTGCGCCTCGCAACCGGTCAGCCACTGCGCGTCGCCCGCATCGACGTCGAGGCGGACGGCATGTCCCGAGAGCATGCGGCTGACGACTTCCTTGGCGGTCGAGGGATTTTCGACATGCCAGCCCTGCGGCGGCTCGTCGAGGGCGACGTCGAAGCGGACATCGCCCGCCGTGGTCACGCCGGATGCGCCGTTGAGGATTTCGGAGAGCTGGCGGGCGAGGCGGTTCGCGCCGTGATGGCCGCCGAGCAGCGGCACCGCCACCGAACCGTCCTGCGCCACGGCGAGAACCGGCGGCTCGCGCCACTTGTCGGCGATGCAGGGCGCAAGCGCGCGCACCAGGATACCGGCGGCGCAGACGCCGATGATGCCCGAACCCTCGGTGAACAGGCGGCGCAGGTGCACGCCCGCGTCGGCAAAGCTCGCGTCGCATTCGGCGACGCGGCGCTCGAAGCCGTGGATCGTGGCTCCCGGCAGGGCATCACGGATCTTTTTCGCCACCTCCAATCCGCTCTCGGAGAAGACGACGATGGCGAGGGGCTGGCTGGTAGTCATCATGGGAAAATCAATCCGTGTCGCGGAAAACCAAAATCACCGAAAAATAGGGCGCGACCTCGTCGGTGAGGCGCGCAAGCGGCACCACCCGCTGGCCGGGGTTGAGGGCGCGCTCGACGTAGGTCGCGCCGCCGGTGCAACCGAGCTTCTCGATCACCCGCCGGATCTTCGGCAGGTGACGCCCGACCTTCATGATCACGGCGGAGGACGTCTGGGTCAGCTCGCGCTCCAGCACCTCCTCGGGCAGGGTGCCGGGCAACACGGTGAGGATATCCTCGCGGCTGCACAGCGGCAGCCCGGCGGCGGCGGCGCAGGCGGTGATCGAGGAGACGCCCGGCACCACCTCGACCTCGTAGCGATCCGCAAGGCGGTCGTAGAGATACATGAAGCTGCCGAAGAGGAAGGGATCGCCCTCGCAGAGCAGCGCGACGTCGCGCCCGGCGTCGAGGTGCGCGGCGATCAGTTCGGCGTGCTCGTCGTATTTCGCCTGGGCGACGGCGGTATCGATCGCCATCGGGGTGTCGAGCGGCAGTTCGATCGCCGACGACGGCACGTAGGGCTTCGCGATCTCGCGGACGAAGCTCTCGCCATGCTGGGTGCGCGGATAGGCGATCACCGGCGCGGTGTTGATCAGCCGCACCACCTTCACCGTCACCAGTTCGGGGTCGCCGGGGCCGAGGCCCAGCCCAAAGACTTTTCCGGTCACGCTTTCACTCCGGCATACTGAATCACCGGCGCCATCGGTTCGAACTTGGTCATCGCGCCGACCGGGGCATTACGCGCAATCGCAAGCTGTGTCAACGTGCCGCCGTAGCGTTTGTGGAACGCGAACAGCAAAGCGGCGGATTCGAGCGCCACCACGTTGACCACCAGACGCCCGCCGAGGATCAGGCGATCCCAGCAGGTTTCCAGGGTTTCGCCGCTGGTGAGGCCGCCGCCGACGAAGATCACGTCGGGATCGTCCGGGATTTCGTCCAGGATATCCGGAGCCGCGCCCTCGATGATCTCGACGGAAGGCGCACCGAGGCGGTTGGCGTTGATCCTGAGCACCTGGGCGCGGTCGTGGTCGCGCTCCACCGCGATCGCGCGCCCCGAGGGATTGAGGCGCAGCCACTCGATCGCGATCGAGCCGTTGCCCGCGCCGACGTCCCAAAGCGTCTCGCCGGGCCGGGGCGCCAGCGCCGAAAGGGTCACCGCGCGGATTTCGCGCTTGGTCAGCAAGCCGTCGTGGATGAAGGCGTCGTCGGGCAGGCCGGGCGCCATGCCGAAGATCCGCGCATCGGCATCCGGCGCCACTTCGATCGCGACGGTGTTGAGCGGGTCGCCCGAGGGATGCGACCATTGGCCCGCGAGCCCTTCGACGCGCCGCTCGCGCGGACCGCCCATGGCCTCGAACACCGTCATCCGGCTATTGCCGAAGCCGCGCTCGGAGAGGAATGCCGCCAGTCCCGCCGGAGTTTCGCCATCGCGGGAGAGCACCACGAGCCGGCGATTCGGATAGAGATGGCGGCCGATGGATTCGAGCGGCAGGGCATGGGCGGACACCGCCACCGCCTCCTGCATCGACCAGCCCATCCGCGAGCACGCCAGCGAAAACGCCGACGGCGAGGGGAAGGTGGCGATTTCGCGCGGATCGAAGTGCCGCGCCAGCGTCGCGCCGACGCCGAACCACATCGGATTGCCGCTCGCGACGACGACGACGCGCGAGCCGCGCGCCGCGGCGATCGCGTCGATGGTGCCGTCGAGACCGGCCCAGACGATGCGCTGCGCCCGGGAGGGGGGAACCATGTCGAGGAGGCGGCGCGCGCCCACCAGCCAGTCGGCGGCGTCGAGCGCGGCGCGGGCGGCGATGCTGAGGCCGTCGAGGCCGTCCTCGCCGAGACCGATGACGGTCAACCAGGGAGTTTGAGTGTCGGTCACTTGACGCCGCGCTCCGCCTTGGCCGCGATCGCGAGCGCATTGAGCGCCGAAACCGCCAGCGGGGAGCCGCCGCGACGACCGCGCACGGTGATGTAGGGCACGCCGCACGAATGGGCGATCAGCGCCTCCTTCGATTCCGCCGCGCCGACGAAGCCGACCGGCATGCCGACGATCAGCGCGGGCTTCGGCCCGCCTTCCGACATCACTTCGAGCAGACGGAACAGCGCGGTCGGCGCATTGCCGATCGCGACGATCGAACCGGCGAGGCGATCGCCCCAAAGGTCGACGGCGGCGGCGGCGCGGGTGGTGGCGAGACGCTTCGCGGCGTCGGCGATATCGGGGTGGCGGATCAGGGTGACGATCTCGGTGCCTTCGATCAGATGCGGGCGATGGATGCCATGGCCGACCATTTCGACGTCGGTGAAGATCGTCGCACCGGCGTTGATCGCGGCCTTGCCCGCGATCGCGGCGTCGGCGGAGAAGGCGACGTCGCGCGCGAGCGAGGGATCGCCCGCCGCATGGACCATGCGGATCACCGTGGACTTCAGATCATGGGGGACTTGGGAGAGGTCGGCTTCAGCCTCGATGATTTCGAACGACCGGCGATAGATCTCGTCCGGATCGGTGATGAAATCGAACTTCATTCAGGTGTCCCCCCGTACTGGCAATGAATTACGTCAGGCAAGATTTGGCCGGGCCCGCGTTGGCGGACCCGGCGAAATCGGCTTGATTTGGCTTAGTGCTTGCCGCCGCAGCCGCAGCCGCCATGGGCGTGAGCATGCTCGTGCTCGGCTACGTCTTCGTGGTGGTGGCCGTGGCCGCCGCAGCACTCATGCTCTTCCTCGGCATGGCCGTGGCCGCCGCAGCATTCGTGTTCTTCGGCTTCGGCATGCATATGGCCATGTCCGCCACAGCACTCGTGATCTTCCTCGTGGGCACGGGCGCCGCCGCAGCAGCCTTCGTGGGCCGGTTCCGCCGCAACGACTTCGGCATGCGCGTGGCCGTGGCCACCGCAACCGCAGCCGCCGTGGGCGTGCTCATGGTGGTCGTCGAACTGCTTCTTCATCCAGGGCTCTCCTTCCAGGGGTTCACCTGCTTGTTTCCAGGCGCGATACTGGGCGAGGCGATCCGCCGAACCCGTTTCATCGCGCGCGATGTCGTGCAGCCGCTCCATGAAGGTCTCGATCACCCGTGGGTGGTCCCTGAGATAGGGCACCTTGACGATCTGAACTTCCGGGAAGCGATCCGCCACCGCTTCCGCCCAATCGTAGATTCGATCGACCAGAATGCCGGTGAACAGGAAATATGGGAACACAACCACGCGACGGAAAGCGTCGCGCTGCAATTCCCGTAACATCACCACGTCGGCGGTCGGCTGCGCAAGGCCGGAGAACCCTGCTTCGACCCAGCCGAAGCCCATCACGTCCCACAGCATCCGCGCGACTTTGGCGATGTTGCCGTTGGCGTCCGGATCGCTGGTGCCGCGCCCGACGACGACGAGCAGCGTGTCTTTGCGCGAAACTTTCCCGAATGCTTCGTCCGCCGCGCCGAGCGCGGTCTCGATCCGCGCCTTCGCCGCTTCGAGCATTCGCCAGTCGAGGCCAAGCTCGCCGCCGAAGCGGATCGTCAGGCCGGGGTGCTTCTTGCCAAAGGCGTCCAACTCGGCCGGAATATCCGTCTTCATGTGCATCGCCGCGAACAGCATTCCCGGCAGCGCCCAGACCTCGGTCGCGCCTTGCTTCACCAGCTTGTCGAGGGATTCGGAAATCGTCGGCTTCGCGAATTCGAGGTAGCCGCTCGCCACCATCTGATCGGGCAACCGCGCTTCGAGCGCGCGCGCCACCAGACCGAATTCTTCAACCGCGCGCGGCTCGCGGCTGCCGTGGCTGCAAATCAAAATCGCGGGTTTGTCGGACATCGAAGGGCTCCGGAAACGCAGGCGTATGCAACAGTGTTACTTCGGTTAGCAGATAACCGCTGCGCGGCGCAAACCTATTCGCAAGCGCGGCGGCGGGACAAGAGATTTCGTTTTCCGCTGACACCGCAGCCCGCCTCGGATTATAAGGGCGCGGCCCGAACGGGCGCGACACCATGAGGAGACCCTGAGATGACCGTTCACTTCATCGGCGCCGGCCCGGGCGCCCCGGACCTGATCACCGTGCGCGGGCTGAAACTGATCGAGGCCTGCCCGGTCTGCCTCTACGCCGGATCCCTGGTGCCACGCGAGGTCGTCGCCGCCGCGCCGAAAGACGCCGAAATCCTCGACACCGCCAAGATGAACCTCGACGAAATTATCGAGGTGATGCGCCAAGCCCATGAAAAGGGCCAGGATGTCGCCCGCGTCCACACCGGCGACCCGTCGCTGTTCGGCGCGATCGACGAGCAGATGCGCCGCCTCGACGTCCTCGGCATCGACTACGACGTCACCCCCGGCGTGCCCGCCTATTGCGGCGCGGCCGCCTCGCTCAAGCGCCAGTTCACCCTGCCGACGATCAGCCAGACCATCGTCCTGACCCGCACCAACGTCCGCACCTCGCCGATGCCGGAAGGCCAGGACCTCACCACCATCGGCAAGACCAAGGCGACGCTGGCGATCCACCTCTCCGCCAGCAACGTCAAGCAGATCGTCGACGAACTCTCGCCGATCTACGGCGCGGACTGCCCCTGCATCGTCGCCTACCGCGTCACCTGGCCCGACGAAAAGATCATCCGCGGCACCCTCGCCGACATCGAGGCCAAGGTCGCCGAATCCGGCATCAAAATGACCGCCCTCGTCCTCGTCGGCCACGCCCTCGCGGATAACCCGGAATACCCCGACAGCTTCCTCTACGACCGCAACTTCACCACCGGCACCCGGGACGCGAAGCCGGAGTAAAGGCAAAAACCCAGGCCAGGGGCGCTGCCCCTGGACCCTGCCGGGGCCATGGGCCCCGAACCCCTTGAGTTTTTCGCCGCGAAGCGGCAATCGCCCATTACGCCGCGTGATGGCTTTATCGCGCTACGCGCAAAAACCAGTAACGGGGTTCTAGGGGCCTTCCCTCCGGGGGATTTCCGCATTTAGGAATGCCCACTGGGCATTCCTATCGCCTCCGGCGACCATGCTCCAATCCCCTAGCGGGCCCGGGCAGAGCCCGGCTCTACCCCTTCCCCCACCAAACCCGTTTCATCCCCGTTTCAGCAGATCGACCGCCGCGTTGAGTTGGCTCATGCGGTCGTGGCTGCCGTAGGGGCTATCGGGGTGGTGGATGGTGGCGAGCATGCGGAAACGGGTTCGCACGGTGGCGGGTGCGGGTTTCATTCCGGGGGGGAAGCCGAGGACGTGGAGGGCTTCGTCGCGGGTTCGGATGCCGTGCGGCAGGGGGGCGAAGGCGAGGGTGGCGACGACGGCGCGGAGGCGTTCGATCTCGGCCTGGCTGTGTTCGAGTCGCGCCAGGGCTTCGGCCACCGCCGGGTCGATTTTAACGAGCGGCTTGGGTTCTGCGGGTCGTTTCGGTTCGAGGGCGAGGGCGAGAGTGGTGCGGCCTTCGGCGAGGGCGAGGGCGAGGCTGAGGGCGCGGCGGATCTGGAGCGGCGTAGTGCCCTCGGCCATGCGCACCTGGAGGCGGGGTTTGCGCCGCCACGGGCGACCGGCGGCGGGGCCGGTTTTGAGGATCACGGTCTCGCGGTCGGCGGCGCCGGGTTCGCCGGTGTCGGGTGCGGCATCGACGGTTTCGGGCGGCACCGCGAGGAGGATCGAGCGGGCAAGGTCGGCGGCGTTGACGCCGCGTTGGTTGGCAAGATCGTTGACCGCGTCGCGGAACCGCGCCGAGCAGGGCACGGTGTAGGATTTTTTCACGGCCAACTGGGGACCCCCTCGGACTCTTTCCGGGCGTTTGCGTTCGCCCGCGCAACGAGTCTAGCGCCGATCCGCGCGGATGCAACTGCGTTTGGTGTTAGTTTGCCTCAAGCGCGTCCGCGGGCCCGAGCGCGCGCGCGATCGCAGCCAGCAAGTCCGCGTTCCGCAAGGGTTTTTTGAACACGGCGACGATCCCGTCCATGCGATTGGCGCGCTTCTCCTGGTCATCCTCGGGCGCAAAAAAGCCGGAGTAGAGGATCATCGGCAGCTTCGGATGGCTTTCGTGCAGGGTGCGGATCAGGTCGACGCCGTTGCCGTCGGGCATCGAGAGGTCGACGATCGCGAGATCGGGCGCGGATTTTGCCACCGCGTCCACCGCCTCGGCCACGCGGTGCGCTTGCCGCACGGTGTAACCTGCTGATTCCAAAACCAGACTGATCGCCTCGCAGGCGAGCTGGTTGTCGTCGACGATAAGAATTGCCGCCATATTACCCTTCCCGCTCAGCCTCAAGCAGCGGCACCCACACGGTGAAGGTGCTGCCGAGGCCCGGTTCGCTGTCGACGTCGATGCGTCCGCCCCAGTTGCGGACGATGCCGAAGGCCACGGCGAGGCCGAGCCCGGTGCCGTGTCCTTCATCCTTGGTGGTAAAGAATGGCTCGAAGATACGCTGTTTCAAGCCGTGGTCCATGCCTTTGCCGGTATCCACCACCGCAATCGCCACCGCCGGGCGCGCATCCGGCTCGCCGTCGGCCTCGGCGGGGTAGCGGAGCGTGTCGGCACGGCAGTTGACCTGGATCGTGCCCGCATGGTCCATCGCGTCCGCCGCGTTGGTGACGAGGTTGGTGAGGACTTGGCCGAGTTCGCGGCGGTCGAGGCGCGCGGTCGCGCCCTCCGGGATGCTGTCATCCACCGCGACGTCGAGGCGAATGCGCGCGGGCAAGCCGGGACGGATGAAGGCGACGGCGTCGAACAGCGCCGGGACGATCGCGGTATCGCCCTCGGCCACCGGCGCGTTGCGGGCGAAAGTGAGCACGCCGCGCACGATGGTTTCGGCACGCTCGGCCGCGTCGGTGATCCGGGCGAAGCAGCGCGCCTGGAGCGATTCGGGCTCGGCCTGGGCCAAGCCCAGTTCCGACAGCGAAAAGATCGGCTGGAGGGTGTTGTTAAGCTCGTGCGCGACGCCGCTCGCCAGCTGGCCGAGGGCTTCCATCTTCTGGCGGTTCTGCTCGATGTCGCGCAGGCGGATGTCTTCGGTGCGGTCCTCGATGCGCCAGACCCAGCCGCCGTCGGGCATGGTGTGGGCGGAGAAGCGCAAGTGGTGGCCGCCGATCCACGGCACGTCGTCGAGGTTCGGCGGGTGGCGCAGGCGGTCGATGCGGTCGCGCACCTGGCCTTCGGTGACGCCGACGCCGAACGCGCCCAAGGTGGCGAGGAAGCGGAAGATCGCGATCGCCGGGGTGTCGCGGCGCGCCAGGGGCGAGGGCAGGCGCAGCATCTCGGGAAAGCGCGCGTTCCATTCGGTGAGGGTGTCGTCGGGGCTGAACGCGGCGAGTCCGTGGTCGAGGGCGTCCATGGTGATACGCAACAGATCGGTGCGCTCGGCGAGCTGCGCCTCGCGGTCTTCAAGGGCTTTCAGCGCCCGCTGGCGGTCGGTGATGTCGGTGATCAGCGCGGTGACGCGGATCGGCCGCCGGCCCTTCGGCGGGCGTTGGTAGACCCAGTCGACTTGCACGTCGCGTGCCGACGCATCGGGCCGGTGGAGGAAGCGGGTGACGAAGCTCGCGTCGGACTGGCGGCGGTGGCGGATCGCCCGCGTCGTTCCGGCGAGCACCGGCCGCGCCTCGGTGGTGCCGAGGCGCTCGAACGGATGGCCGAGAAGTTCGGGCGCGGCGCAGCCGACGATGATTCCGGCCTGCGGGTTGGCCTGGGTAATCAGGCCGCGCTCGTCCAGCTCGACCAAGCCGATGGGGAGCGAATCGACGAGCGCGCGGTAACGCCGCACGGTGTATTCGGCGTCTTCCTGGCGCTCGCGGATGCGCGAGGCGAAGCCGCCCGCAATCAACCCGACCGCCACCAGCACCGCGTTGCCGAGCGGCAGGCCGATCTGCGGCGTCGTTCCCGTCGCGGCGAAATCGCGCGCCACCGCAGCCACCAAAGCCGCCATCGCGCCGCCGACGAGGTTGCCCGAGAGCGCGGCGGCAAGCACGGTGAGCGCGGCAGCGATCAGCGGCCAGCCACCCTCCGCCGAGAACCCGCCCACCGTCGCGGCGGCGACGGTGAGGATCGCGAGGGTGAGGATTTCATGCAGGCGGTTCGGCCAGCCCCAGCGGTTGCGCGGCAACACGGCGAAGCCGCGCGGCTCGGCGAGGCGATAGAGCGCCGCCAACGGAAACAGCCAGGCGAGCGCGCCGGTGAGCGGCCTGAGCAGCGCCGCCGCTCCCGCCATCGGCAGATGACCCGCCGCCGCCCAGGCTTCCGGCACCGCGCCGAGGAGCGCCGCGAGCGCGGCGGCGAGCGCGCCGTCGCGCGCGGCCGTACCGCTCCAGCGGATCGGCGTCGGCACGGTGCGCAGACGTAGCGCCATCGCGGCGACGGCGAAGGTCGCGAGCGGCACGAAGCCGGTCCAGGTCGGCGTGGGCGCGGCGAGCAGCAGCGCCACGGCGGCGGCGATCGAAGCCCCCAACCACGCCGCACCCCACACCCAACCGACCGCGAGGCACCAGACCCCGAGTCCGGGCAACAGCGCACCGCCGCCCGGCGCATGAATCGCGAGATCCGCCGCGGCGACCAGCGCAAAGCCGCCGACGAACAGCAGCCAGCGCCGCACCGCCGGAGGAATCCGGAGGATCGGAGGATCGGCGGGATTGAGGTTGAACGGCATTCGCGGTATCCGGTAGGCGAGACTCGGGCGCGGGTTCGGTTGATCGCGCGTGGCCGATTCCCCATCTTGAGCTTGGCCCCGGCAGCTCGCCGCGGTCAAGGGAGCGTACCATGGACCATACCATTCAAGTCTGCATCCGCTGCAACTTCACCAAGACCGCCGACGAAAAGGACGGCGTTCGCGGGGGCACGCAGCTTTACGACAACCTGATGAAAAAATACGAGAAGTGGCCGATGAAGAGCGAGTTCCAGGTGGAGCAGACACGCTGCATGGGCGCTTGCGGCAATGCCTGCGTCGTCGCCTTCCAGGCACCGGGCAAGGTCGCCTGGGTGTTCGGCAACCTCAATCCGAAATTCGCGATTTCGGGCATCCTCGAATTCGCCGAGAAGTATCACGCCGACCCGAAGGGGATGGTCGCCTACGCCGACCGCCCGGCGGACCTCGCGGCGGGGCTGATCACGCGGCTACACCCGGTAGGCACCAAGCCCTCCAAGGTCGCGGCGATCGCGGCGGGCGCCACCGAAAGCGGCGGCGACTGCTGATTATTCGACTGCGGAGGGGCTGAGCGGCGCAAGGCGCGGCGAGCGGTTCCCCGGGAACCAGTTGACCCACGCGCGGTAATCGACCACCGGCCCGACGACGAACAGCGACGGGTTCGGCAGGTCGCTTTCCGCCGCGTCGGCGGCGCAGGTGGCAAGCGTGGTGATCAACACCCGCTGGTCCGGCGTGCTCGCCTTCGAGACGATCGCGCAGCACTCGTCCGGCGCGCGGCCGCCCGCGATCATCCGCTCGGCGATGTGCGCGAGGGACTTCATCGGCATGTAGATCACGATCACCGGCACGGTGCGGGCCAGCTCTTCCCAGGCGACGCGGCGCGACATCCCGCCGCTCTCGTCGTGCCCGGTGACGAACGCCACCGCATCGTTGGTCTCGCGCGTGGTCAGCGGAATGCCCGCATAGGCGAGGCCGCCGATGCCCGCGGTGATGCCGGGGACGATGCGGAAGGGAATCTCGGCCTCGACCAGCGCGTGGGTTTCCTCGCCGCCGCGGCCGAAGACGAACGGATCACCGCCCTTCAACCGCACCACCCGCTTGTTCTGCTTGCCGAGGTCGACCAGAAGTTCGCAGATGTCGCTCTGCTTCGGGCTGCACTTCCAGCCGCGCTTGCCGACGTTGATCAGCTCGACGCCAGGGCGGACCAGCCCGAGAATCCGGGGGTCGACCAGCGCGTCGTGGACCACCACGTCGGCCTGTTCGAGCGCGCTCAAGGCGTGCAAGGTGAGGAGACCGGGGTCGCCGGGGCCTGCACCCACCAGCCAAACCCAGCCGGGCTCCAGTTCCACCGTGTATGCGTCATAGCGTTTGATCATGGCGGCGAATATATGCCCGCGCGGGAGAGCGATGACAAGCCGCGTTTCGCGGGATATGACACTTTTCGAGCCGAAACCCCAATCGAAGGCGGATCGATGACCGACACCGACGAGACCGGAAAACCCCTGCGCAGCGGCTGGACCACCGGCGCCTGCGCCGCAGCGGCGGCGGTCGCGGCCTATCGCGCGCTCCAGGGCGCGGGCTTTCCCGACCCGGTGGAAATCACCCTGCCGCGCGGCGAAACCCCGCGATTCGCGCTGGTGACGCGGGTTCTGACGCCCGAGTCCGCCACCGCCGGGGTGACCAAGGACGGCGGCGACGACCCCGACGTCACCCACGGGGCGGAGGTGCGCGTCACCGTGCGCATCGGCACGAAAGGCTCTGGGATTTCATTCAAGGGCGGCGAAGGCGTCGGCACCGTCACCCGGCCCGGCATTCCGGTACCGGTAGGCGAGCCCGCGATCAACCCCGGCCCGCGCCGCATCATCACCGCCAACCTCCTGCGCGCGGCGGACGACCTCGGCGGCCCCACCGACATCGAGGTGACGATTTCGATCCCGGGCGGCGAAAAGCTCGCGGAAAAAACCCTCAACGGCCGCCTCGGCATCGTCGGCGGGCTCTCGATTCTCGGCACCACCGGCGTCGTCGTGCCCTATTCCTGCGAAGCCTTCATCCAGACCATCCAGCGCGCGGTGGACGTGGCGCGGGCGAGCGGCGTCTCCCACATCTCCGCCTCCACCGGCAACGCCTCGGAGCGGGCCGCCAAGCGCCACCACGACCTCCCCGACGTCGCGCTGATCGACATGGGCGACTTCGTCGGCGGCCTGCTGAAGTACCTGCGCGCCCACCCGCTGCCGCGCCTCACCCTCTCGGGCGGCTTCGCCAAGTTCGTCAAGCTGGCGGAAGGCCACCTCAACGTCCACTCGAAGGAATCCCGCGTCGACTTCGACGCGCTGGCGGAGATCGTCAAGGAGATCGGCGGCAGCGAATCCCTAGTGGCGCAAACCCGCGTCGCCAACACCGCGATGGAAGTGCTCGACCGCGCCACCGCCGAGGGCCTGCCGCTCGCCGACGCGATCGCGGCGCGCTGCCGCGCCGTCGCGATGCAGACCACCAAACCCGAAACCGCCGTCGACGTGCTGGTCGTCGACCGCTCCGGCAACGTGGTCGGCCATGCCGGACCCTAAGCCCCTCGTCCTCATCCTCGGCGGCACCGCCGACGCGATCCGCATCGCCACCGACCTCGTCGCGACGGCGAAATATCGCGTCCTCACCTCGCTGGCGGGAAAGGTGAAATCGCCCAAGCCGATCCCCGGTGAAACCCGCGTCGGCGGCTTCGGCGGCGCGGCCGGGCTGGAATCGTTCCTGCTGCAAAACAATGTCGCGGCGGTGGTCGACGCCACCCATCCCTTCGCCGCGCAGATGTCCGCCAACGCCCGCGCCGCCTGCGACGCGACCCGCATCCCCCGCCTGCAAATCCGCCGCCCCGAGTGGCCGCGCCACCCTGCCGACCGCTGGGTCGAAGTCGACACCGTGGCCGAAGCCGCCACCCGCCTCCCCGCCCTCGGTCGCCGCGCCTTCCTCACCGTGGGCTTAAGCGAACTCGACCCCTTCCGCGACCGCGCCGACCTCTGGTGCCTCGTCCGCGTCGTCGACACCCCCGCCGCCCCGCTCCTCAACGGCCCCCACCTCACCATCGCCGCACGCGGCCCGTTCCACGAAGCGGACGAACGGATACTTCTGGAAACCCACAAGATCGACGTCCTCGTCACCAAACACGCAGGCGGCGACGCCACCTACGGCAAACTCAAAGCCGCCCGCGACCTCGGCATCCCGGTCCTGATGATCCGCCGCCCACCCGCCGAACCCGGCGATACCGGGCTGCCGGAAGAGGCTGTGGCTTGGGTGGAAAAACAGGCCGGGCTCTGCCCGGACCCGCGAAGGGGCTAGCCCCTTCGATCCCATAAGTTCTGGTTTTTGCGCGAAGCGCGATAAGGCCATCACGCGGCGTGATGGCTGATTGCCGCTTCGCGGCGAAAAAAAACTAAAGGGGTCTGGGGCCCTCGGCCCCAGGCAGCGCCCGGACCTTAAACCTCCCCAGGTGCAAAAAGGGCCGGTCTTGCGACCGGCCCCTTTGTCAGGCGGAGCCTGGGATCGTTACTGGTTCCGGTTGCCCATGAAGCGCAGCATAATCAGGAACATGTTGAGGAAGTCGAGGTAGAGGGTGAGGGCACCCATCACCGCGGTCTTCTCGGCGATGGCGAGGTCGCCGCCGCCGTTGGCGAAGTACATCGACTTGATCTTCTGGGTGTCGTAGGCGGTGAGGCCCGCGAACACCAGGAGGAACATCGCCGACAGCGCGAGGTCGAGGACCGTGCTCTGCAGGAACATGTTGACCACCATCGCGACCAGGCCGCCGATCAGGCCCATGATCAGGAACGAGCCCATGCCGGACAGGTTACGCTTGGTGGTGTAGCCATAGAGGCTCAGGCCGGCGAACGCGGCGGAGGTGATGAAGAACACCCGCGCGATCGAGGCCGAGGTATAGATGGCAAAGATGTAGGCGAGCGAAGCGCCCACCAGCGCGGCGTAGGCCCAGAAGACGGTTTGCGCGGTGCGCACCGGCATCGACTGGATCTTGAAGCCGAGGAACATCACCAGGGCGAGCGGTGCGAACATCACCACGTAGCCCAGGATGCTCGGCTGGACACCGCCGCGCGGGCCAACGGTATAGAGCAGCTGGAATAAGGCCGGGGTATGCGCCACGAACCAGGCGACCAGCCCGGTCAGAGCCAGCGCCGAGGCCATGTAGTTGTAGACCTTCAGCATATAGGCGCGCAGACCCTGGTCGACGGCTTCCGCCGTCGCGGTGCGGCCCATCGTCGCGAAACGCGGGTCGGGGTAACTCGTCATCGTCGTCCTCTCGGGTTAGCTGGGTGGAACACGTCCACCATCGAGCCAAGAGATGTGTTGGCTCACGAAGCGACGCAAGTATGGCACGGACGAAAGCGAAAGCAACCGGAACCGGACGCCAGCCCCCGGGAAATCCTAGAGATGGCGCAAGCGGCGCGCGGGCTTTGCGGCGAGAATCCGGCCCGAGATCGTGGCGCCGGTGGCTAGACCCGCGATCGCGCACGCGGCGGCGACGGCGATCGCGGCCTCGAGGCGGAAGGTCCATTCGAGACGCATCAGGGTGGTGACCACCGCCCAGGCCGCCGCCGACCCGGTGAGAACCGCGAATCCGCCGACGATCGTGCCGATGGCGAGGAACTCCCAGGCGGTGACGCGCATCAGGTCGCGCCGCCGCGCACCCACCACCTTGAGGATCACCGCCTGGTTGAGGCGGTCGCGCAGGCCGGAGGAGACCGCCCCCGCCAGCACCAGCAGCCCGGCGAGCACGGTGACGCCGGTGACCGCGAGCACGGCGCGTCCGCCGACGTCGGAGATCCCCTGCACCCGTTCCAGCACGTCGGCGACGCGAATCGCCGAAATATTCGGAATTTGCGCGGCGACGGCGCGTTCGAGCGGGGTTTCGCTTTGCGGCGGGGCCTTGACCGTGGCGAGCAGGGTATGGGGCGCGGCGTCGATCACGCCGGGGGAGAAGACGAAGGCGAAGTTCATCGCGAGCGAGGTCCAACGTACCCGGCGGGTGTTGGCGACCGTGGCGGTGATCTCGCGCCCGAGGATATTCACGGTGACGGTCGAGCCGATACCGAGACCGAGGCCGTCGGCGACGCCCTGCTCCACCGAGACTTGCGGCGTCGCGGGCGTGCCGCTCCACCATGCGCCGCTCGCGATGTCCGCGCCGCGCGGCGGGTTGGCGGCGGCGGTGAAGCCCCGGTCGCCATTCAGCACCCAGCGCACGTCCTGGGGCACCTTGGCGGGGTCGGCTTCCGCACCGTTGATCCGCACCACGCGGCCGCGCACCATCGGCGCGGCGTCCTCGACCGAAGCCCCGGGGGTCGCCGCGACGATGGTACGGAAGCGATCGGCATCGTTCGGCTGGATGTCGATGAAGAAGTAGGTGGGGCGGTCTTCGGTGCGGTCGCTGCCGACCTGGGCCGAGACGTTGCCCTGGACTTGCGTCAGCGCCACCAGCACCGTGGCGCCCAGACCGAGCGCGATCATCATCGGCACCATCGGCGAGCGTTTGCGCGCAAGGTTGGCGAGGGCGAGCCGCCCCAATACGCCCGAAACCCGGGTCGCGAGCAGCGGTACGGCGCGCTGCACGCCGTAGGCCACGAGGCGCAGCAGGCCGAGGACCGCCGCCGCGCCGAGGGCGAAGCCGATGCCGGTTTCGGGGCGGTCGCCCGAAGTGGCGGCGAGCGCCAGGCCC
Organism: Rhodospirillum sp. UBA1311; assembly: GCA_002307145.1. Classification (GTDB taxonomy): domain Bacteria; phylum Pseudomonadota; class Alphaproteobacteria; order Rhodospirillales; family Rhodospirillaceae; genus Oleispirillum. Next base: position 59,242 of record DBTR01000082.1, read on the forward strand.
GCGGCCAGGAGCACCGCAAGGATGATCCAGGCGAGAACCGGGATCGGCGAACGGCGATCGGATTCGCCATCTTTCAGCAGGCTGGCGGCGGGAATTTCGCGGGCGCGGAGCAGCGGCCACCACGCGAACATCGCGGCGATCGCCGCGCCGAACCCGGCGGCGCGCAGCAACGGTACGGCGTAGATGCCGGGGATCGGCGCGGCGGGCAGGGGTGTTTCCGCATTGGCGATCAGCGCCGCCACGGGCCAGGGCGCGAGCCCGCCCAGCACCAGCCCGAGAGCGATGCCGAGCGCCGCCACCGCGCCGACGACGATGGCATGAAGGACGACGATCTGGCGATTGGTCGCGCCTTGCGATTTCAGCACCGCAAGAATCGGGCGGCGGGCTTCGAGCGCGGCGGTCACAGCGCTCGCGACGCCGACGCCGCCGACCAGCAGGGCGGAGAGGCCCGCCCAGGTGAGGAAGCGGGCGATGGTGTCGAGGAAGCGCTTGGTTCCGGCGGCGGCGTTGTCCACCCCATGCACCCGCCAGCCGTCGTCGGCGAGCGCGGCTTCCACGGTCGCGGCCGCCAGCGGGCCGGGCGCGGCGATCCGGGTGGCGTAGGTGATCAGGCTGCCGGGCTGGATCAACCCGGTGGCGGCGAGGCCGTCGAAATCGGCCAGAATGCGCGGCCCGAGGCTGAACATCCGCGCCGCGCCGTCGGGTTCGGCGAGGAGTTCGGCACGCACCGCGAACGCCGCGTCGCCGATGCGGATGCGGTCGCCGAGCGCGAGATCGAGGCGGCGCATCAGCGCGGGCGCGACGGCGACGCCATGCACGCCGTCCTGGGCTTCAAAGACTTGCGCGAGCGCCAGCGGCGGGTCGAGGCGAACCGCGCCGACAAGGGGATACGCACCGTCCACCGCCTTCAGTTCAGCGAGAATCGCACGGCCTTCGCCGTCGTCGCGCCGCGCCATCGCACGGGTTTCGGCGATTTCCGAGGTTCTGCCGAAGCCATCGAGTTTGGCGCGTTCGTCGGGCGCAGGGCGGGCGTAGAGGCGCGAGACCTCGACGTCGCCGCCGAGCAGGGCGCGCGCGTCGTGGGCCAACCCAGCCTCGATCGAAGACACCACCGAACCCGACGCGGCCACCGCCGCGACGCCGAGCGCCAGCCCGGCGAGCAACACGCGGAAGCCGGAGAAGCCGTTGCCGAGGCTGCCTCGAAGATCGCGACCGGCGAGCCGCACCAGGGTATAGAGGGCATGCATCAGTGCGCACCCGAAACGATGTGGCCGTCCTGCATCCGGATGATCCGGTCGCAGCGCGCGGCCAGGGCTTCGTCGTGGGTGATCAGGATCAGGGTCGCGCCACCCGTGCCGGTCGCGGCAAAGATCAAATCCGCCACCGCACGGCCGCTGTCGCTATCGAGGTTGCCGGTGGGTTCGTCGGCGAGCAACAGGCCGGGGCGGGGCGCAAGGGCGCGGGCGAGCGCGACGCGCTGCTGTTCGCCGCCCGAGAGCTTGGAGGGCAGGTGGGTGAGGCGATGGCCGAGGCCGACCGACTTCAGCACCTCGGCGGCGCGGGTACGCGAATCCGGAATCCCTGCAAGGTCGAGGGGCACGGCGACGTTGTCGAGGGCGGAAAGCGTGGGAATCAGGTGAAACGCCTGGAAGACGATGCCGACCCGCCCGCGCCGGAACACCGCGAGATCGTCCTCGCCCATGCCGCCGAGGCTTTGGCCGTCGACGATCACCTCGCCGCGGCTCGGCTGTTCGAGGCCGCCCATCAGCATCATCAGCGTCGACTTGCCCGAGCCCGACGGCCCGAGCACCGCGACGGACTCGCCGGAACGGATGACGAGATCTATATCATCGAGGATGATCAGGGGACCGGCATCGGTCGCCGCTTCGAATCCGACCCCGTCGAGGCGCAATGCCTCGGCGGCGGGTTGTCCGATTTCCTGAATCCGGGGAGTGCCCATGTCCATCCTTCGTAACGGGTTGCGCGGCATCGCGATGGCTGCGGCGGTGACGTTTTCCGCAAGCGCATGGGGTCAAGCGCCGCTCGCGGTTCTGGCGTTCGGCGACAGCCTTACGGCGGGCTATGGGTTGCCCCAGGATCAAGCGTTCCCCCAGGTCCTGGAGCGTCGCCTCGCTGACATGGGGTGGAGCGTCCAGGTGCGCAACGGCGGGGTCTCGGGCGACACCAGCGCGGGCGGGCGGGCGCGGCTCGACTGGATGCTCGAACCCACGCCCGACGCGGTGATCCTCGAACTCGGGGCAAACGACGCGCTGCGCGGCCTGCCGCCCGAGCAACTTCGCGAAAACCTCGGCGCGATCCTGAAAACCCTGAAGGATCGCCGGATTCCGGTGCTGCTCGCCGGAATGATGGCACCGCGCAACCTCGGCCCGGACTACGTCAAGAGCTTCGACCAGGTTTACCCCGCCCTCTCGCGTGAGTTCGACGTGCCGCTCTATCCGTTCTTCATCGGCCCGGCTCTCAGCCGCCCCGGCCTCACTCAGGCCGACGGCCTCCACCCCAACCCGGAAGGGGTGCGAATGGTGGTGGAGGGGATTCTCCCCGACGTGCTGAAGCTGCTCGACCGGGCCAAGGCCTCGCGGGTGGCGCGATGATCCGCCTGTTCGCAGGCCTCGCCCTGCCGCCCGAATGCCGCGAAACCCTGGCCCATGCGCAGGGCGGGCTGCCGGGCGCGCGCTGGATTCCGGCGGAGAATTACCACATCACGCTGCGCTTCATCGGCGAAGTAACGGAGCCCGACGCCGAAGCGATCGCGGCGTCGCTCTCGTCCCTCGTCCATCCGCCGGTCGCGGTGCGAATCGCCGGCCTGTCGTTCGGCGGCGATTCGCATCGCGCCCGCACCCTCTGGGCCGAGGTCGAGCGCACGCCGGAGCTCGCCGAGTTGCAAAGACGGGTGGAAAGCCTGATCGTCGCTTCGGAGGTCTGCGCGCCCGAAACCCGGCGCTATCGTCCGCACGTAAGCCTGGCGCGATTCTCGGGCGTGCGCCCGGAGCGGCTCCAGGAATTCCTCACCGAACACGCCCTGGTCGCCTGCCAGCCCTTCGTCGCCGACGCGGTGGTGCTCTATTCCAGCACGCTGTCGCGCAACGGCTCGACCTACGTCGAGGAAGTCCGCTTCCCCCTCTGAGGTTCGCGCGCTAGGATTCCCGCGAACCCAGGAGAGCCCCATGACCGAAGCCGCACCCACCATCGTCATCCTCACCGGCGCCGGAATCTCGAAGGAATCCGGCCTCGACACCTTCCGCGACAGCGACGGGATCTGGGCCAAGGTGCGGATCGAGGACGTGGCGACGCCCGAGGCCTTCGCCCGCAATCCCTCCCGCGTCCAGGAGTTCTACAACGCCCGGCGCGCCGGATTGAAGGAGCCGGGCGTGGTGCCGAACGCCGCCCACGAGGCACTGGCGCGGCTCGAACGCGACTGGCCGGGCGAAGTTCTGCTGGTCACCCAGAACATCGACGACCTGCACGAGCGCGCGGGCTCGCGCAACCTGATCCACATGCACGGCGAACTGCTGAAGGTGCGCTGCGAATATTGCGAAGCGCTGATGACCTGGACCGAGAGCCTGCAGACCACCACTCCCTGCCCGCATTGCGGCCGCAAAAACGGCATGCGCCCTCAGGTGGTGTGGTTCGGCGAGATGCCGCTCGGCATGGACAAGATCTACGAGACCCTCGACACTTGCCGCCTGTTCGTTTCGATCGGCACCTCGGGCAACGTCTATCCGGCGGCGGGCTTCGTCCAGCACGTGCGCTACCGCGGCGTCGCCCACTCGGTCGAACTCAACCTCGAACCGAGCCAGGGCGCGACCCTGTTCGCCGAGGCGATCTACGGCCCGGCGACCGAAATCGTCCCGGCGTTCGTCGATCGGATCCTGAAGGACGGCATTCCCGAGGTCTGACGCCTATTCGGCGGGCGGCAGCGGCGGCTCGACCTTGCGATGGACGATCGCCTCGCGGCGCATGATGTAGAGTACCGAGGCGACGATCACCACGCCGCCCACCAGGGTCGACCAGCCCGGAGTTTCGCCGAACAGGAGGAACCCGAATCCCGCCGCGAACGGTAGCTGGAGGAAGTTGAACGGCGCGACCACCGATGCCTCGCCGACCCGGTAGGAGCGAACGTAGAAATATTGTCCGCAGGTGCCGAGCGCGCCCATGACGACGAGCAGCGCCAGTTCGGCGAGCGTCGGCGTGCGCCAGACCAGAAGCGCGGGGACGAACGCGAAGACCACCGCCGCGATCGAAAACCAGCTCATGATCGAGAGCGACGAATCGGTGCGCGAGAGAAACTTCACGCACACCATGCCGAACGCCATCGCGAGCGCGGCGGCGAGCATCGCGACCGAGGCCACCGAAAACCCCGCCGCTCCCGGCTGCGCCGCGATCAGCACGCCGCAGAACCCCACCGCCGCCGCGATCCGCCGGTGCCAGCCGACGGTCTCGCCGAGCAGGAACGGCGCGAGGGCGAGCAGGAACAACGGCTGGCTGAACGAGAGCGTAGTGGCGTTGGCGAGCGGCAGGCGGGGGAAGGCATAAAAGCTCAACAGCATGGTCGAGCCGCCGAACACCGCGCGCCAGGCGTGGAGCTTCGGCTTGGCGGTCTTCAACACCTTGAGGCCGCCCGCCGAGGCGATGATCGGCGCCAGGAACATCACCCCGAACACCGAGCGGAAGAACGCGATCTCGAACCCATGGATATCCGCGCCGACGCGGCGGATCAGGGCATTCATCATTGCGAAGACCAGGGCGGCCAACGCCATCCACAACGCGCCACGGACGTTCCCCGGGGCACCCAACACACTACGCCACATTTGGATTTGTATCCGGCTGGCTCCGCCCGTCGCGGAGCCTACGCCGTGATCATCCGCCCAAATTGCCGAAATTCAAGGCTGTTTTCCGGCATCCGGCTATGCGTCTTCGACATCGGCGCCGTCGAGAGCGTCGAGGGAAAGCATCGGGTGGTCGGAGATTTCCCGTTTCCACTGCGCGATCTCGTCGATCAGCCAGCCGCGAAACACCTTGAGCTTCGGGTTGTCCTCGTCTCCCTTGGGGCAGACCAGCCGATAGGCGTGGCGGTGCGCGACCCGTAGCGGAAACGGTGCGACCAGCCGCCCGACCTGGAGATCGCGCGCCACCAGCGGCGTACGGCCGAGGGCGATGCCGATGCCGTCCACGGCGGCGGTGAGGCTCATCGCCGAATCGAAGAACCCCGGACCCTTGTGGACGTCGAACTCGCCGGTCACGCCGACCTTCTGGAACCAGTCGTTCCAGTCGATGTATTCGTCCTGCAACAGGGTGTGGAAACGCAAATCCTCGGGCCGGCGCAGCGGCGGCGTGCCGCCGATCAGGTGCGGCGCGCACACCGGGAAGATGAACTCCCGCATCAACAGCTCGCCGTGCAGGTATTTCTGCACCGGGCTGCCCCAATGGCCGAGGCGAATCGCCGCGTCGACGCCGTCGCGCTCGAAGTCGACCGGGGTGAAACTGGTGTGGAGTCGCAAATCGACGTCGGGGTGGAGCTGGCGAAAGCGGCCGATTCGGGGCACCAGCCAGCGCGCCGCCAGCGAGGGAAGGATGCTGATCGTCAGGATTCCCTCCTTCTGGTGGGAATCGAGCCGCCGCGTCGCCTCGCCGATGATGTGCATCGCCTGCCGCACCGGCACCGCGTATTCCTGCCCCGCATCGGTCAAAAGCAAGGCGCGGTTCATCCGCTTGAACAGCTTCACCCCTAATATTGCTTCCAATTGCCGGATCTGCTGGCTCACCGCGGCCTGCGTCACATGCAGTTCGCGGGCGGCAAGGGTGAAGCTCAAGTGCCGCGCGGCAGCCTCGAAAGTGCGCAAAAGCGGGAGTGGAGGGTGGCTGGACATGATCTGCCTCGCATAAGCACGGCTTATCCGACAAACACGAAGTATCGTTTGTCAGGACGCCGCCGGTCAATCATATCTTGAGGCACGGAAACGAAAGACGGGCCGATGTTTTAGAAAGGAGGCACCGATGTCGAAATATCTGATGCCGGGAACTTGGAGCGTGATGGCGCTGATCGACTACCTCGAACAGCTGGAAAGCCGCCGCCAGGGACGCCGCCTTCTCGCCGAGCTGGACGAGACCCAACTCCGCGATATCGGGCTCAATCGCGCCGATGCGGACATTGAGGCGCAGAAGCTGCCCTGGGTCGCCTGAGCGCACGAAATTGCAAAGCGCCTACCCCGGCGCTGGGCGGACCCCCCACACGATCGCGTCCGCCTGCATAAGACATCCGCTGCGTCCCATCCCCGGGCCACGGATTGTCGTTCAAAGGCCGCCGCTCTCCGGAGCGGCGGCCTTTTTTTAGACAAAATTCCGGCCCCCGGGTTGGCCTCGGCGCAGCTTCCTGCGATACTGGCGGTCGCCCGCGGACGCCTCGCCGTCCGACAGCGCGCGATTCCGGGGCGTCGCAGCGCCCCATCGACACCCCACCAAGGAGGTTCCCCGATGCGGCTTCGCCTTAAGCTCGTCCCCTGCGTTGCGAGTCTCGCGCTCGCCGCTTTCGCCGTTCCGGCGGCGGCCGAGACCGAGGTTAAAACCCTGGGACGCTTCGGCGATTGGTCGGCGTACACCTACCAGGAAAACGGTCGACCGGTGTGCTACATGTCGAGTTCGCCGGTGAAGAGGCGCGGCACCGTCGCCAAGCGCGGCGATGCCTACTTCCTCGTCACCCATCGCCCGGAATTCAACGACGTCGGCGTGGTCACGGTAGTCGCGGGCTATGCGTTCCAGCCCGACAGCACCACCACCGTCGCCATTGGCAAGGCCCGCTTCACCTTGTTCACCCGGAACGAAACCGCCTGGGCCAACGGCAACGACGACGGCAACATGGTCCGCCAGATGAAGCGCGGCAACACGCTGATCGTCACCGGCAAGGCCAAGAGCGGCATCGCCACGACCGACCTCTATTCGCTCGCCGGCTTTTCGAAGGCCTACGACGCGATCTCGAAATCCTGCAAGGTCCGCGATTGACCCGCACGTGATCCGCCGCAAAGCCAAACGGCCGCCCAATGGGCGGCCGTCGGCGTTTCAGCGAAGCGCGGCAGTCAGGCGTGATCGGAGGACGCCCGCACGATCACGGTGAGCTGGGTTTCCATTTCCTCAAGGCTGGACGACAGCCCGCCCGCAGTGCCACGCACCAGATCGGCAAGATCGGTGGTGCGCGCCGCTTCCTCGGAGACATGCGCCATCCGGGTCGAGACGTCGCGCGCGGTATCGGCGGTCTGCTGGACGTTGCGGGCGATCTCCTGGGTCGCGGCGGTCTGTTCCTCGATCGCCGAGGCGATCGAGGCGGCGATCGCGCCCATGCTGTTGATCGTCGAGGCGACCTTTTCGATCGCGTCGCCGGCTTCCTTGGTCACGCCCTGGATCGCGTTGACCTGGCTTGCGATTTCCTCGGTCGAACGAGCGGTCTGGGTGGCGAGGTTCTTGACCTCGTTCGCGACCACCGCAAAGCCCTTGCCCGCATCGCCTGCACGCGCCGCCTCGATCGTGGCGTTGAGCTCCAGCAGATTGGTCTGCTCGGCGATCGTCGAGCTCATGTCGAGCATGGTGCCGATGCGCGGCGCCGCCTTCTTGATGTTGGGCACGCAGACCGACGGCG
>DBTR01000089.1:0-49637 GCA_002307145.1 Rhodospirillum sp. UBA1311
AGGGCTCGGAGATCGGCGCGCACATTCTCTCGGGCGCGGTGATCGAAACCATCGCCCTCGACGAACTGATTCCCGATTGGCAGGCGAAGGGCGCGCCGCTCGACACCCCGGTGAGCGAGGACGCGTTCCTGTTCCTCACCGCAAAGTGCGCACTGCCGCTGCCGACGCCGCCGACGATGCATAATGCCGGGAACTACGTGGTGTCGCTCGGCAACCTCTGCCGGTGGCTGGCGCAGCAGGCGGAAGAGCTGGGCGCGGATATCTTCGCCGGGTTCTCCGCCGCCGAGCCCTGGATCGAGGACGGTCGGCTGGTCGGCGTGATCACCGGCGACATGGGCCGCCTCGCCGACGGCGCGGAAGGGCCGAACTTCCAGCCCGGCGTGGGTTTGCGCGCCCGCGTCACGCTGGTGGCGGAGGGCTGCCGCGGCTCGCTGGCGCAGGAGTTGATCCGTCGCTTCGACCTCGCGAAGGACTGCCAGCCGCAGACCTACGGCCTCGGCGTCAAGGAAATCTGGGATATCGATCCGGCGAAGCACAAGCCCGGCCTGGTGATGCACACCGTCGGCTGGCCGCTGACGTCGGACGTCTACGGCGGCTCGTTCGTCTACCACGCGGCGGACAACCAGGTCGCGATCGGCTTCGTCGTCGGCCTGGACTACCGCAACCCGTTTCTCTCGCCGTTCGAGGAATTCCAGCGGTTCAAGACCCATCCTGCGATCCGGGGCATGCTCGAAGGCGGCAAGCGCGTCGCCTTCGGCGCGCGGGCGCTGGCCGAGGGCGGCTACCAGTCGATCCCGAAGCTGGTCTTCCCCGGCGGCGCGCTCCTCGGCGACTGCGCAGGGCTGGTCAACGTGCCGAAGGTCAAGGGCACCCACACCGCGATGATGAGCGGCATCCTCGCCGCCGACGCCACCCTCGCTGCGCTCGCCAAGGACCCCGAAGGCCAGGGGCTCACGCCGTCGCTCTATCCGGCGAAGCTCCAGGACTCCTGGGTGATGGACGAACTGAAGGCGGTGCGCAACGTCCGCCCCGCGTTCCGTTGGGGGCTCGCGGCGGGCATGGCATACGCCGCGCTCGATACCTATGTTTTGCGGGGCCATGCGCCGTGGACGTTGGGCCATCATCCGGATCACACCCGGCTGGTTCCGGCGGCCAAGGCGCGGCCGATCGACTACCCGAAGCCGGACGGGGTGCTGACCTTCGACCGGACATCCTCGGTCTATCTCGCCAACACCACCCATGACGAGAGCCAGCCGGTGCACTTGAAGCTTCGCGATCAGGAGGTGCCCGTTGCCACTAACCTCGCGGTTTACGGCGGGCCGGAAGCGTTTTACTGTCCGGTCGGGGTCTACGAGTTCGTCCGCGACGGCGGCGATGGTCCAGTCTTGCGGATCAACGCCTCCAATTGCGTCCACTGCAAGACATGCGATATCAAGGACCCTCTCCAGAACATCTGCTGGACGGTCCCCGAAGGTGGCAGCGGTCCCAACTACCCAAATATGTAAAAGGCGGAAATCTATGGACCTTCGAGTTGCGATGGTGCGCGGGGCGGTCTTGGGGTGCGCGCTGTTCGTCGGCGCCTGCGCCGACGACCGTGGCGCGACGATGGGGACGGGCGGCCTGGCGCGGGCGGAGGTTCAACCGCTTGCCGTCGAGGGCGGCTACGGCGCCTATCTCGCCGCCCATTCCGCGCGGCTGCGCGACGACATCGACGGCGCGGCCGACAATCTCGAACGCACCCTCGCCACCGACCCCGACAACGCCGACGTGCAGCGCCTCTCGCTGATCTACGCCGCCGCCGACGGCCGCTACGACGTCGCCCGCAAGATGGCGCAGCTGATCGCCAAGGGTAAGCCCGACGACGTGCTGGCGGGCTACGTGCTCGCCACCGAGGCGGCGCGCGACGGCAACTGGAAGGCCGCCGACGCGGCGATGAAGGCGATCCCCGACGCCAACCTCAACTCGCTGCTCGGGCCGCTGCTGCGCGCCTGGATCGCGGTGGGCGAGCGCGATATTGACGGCGCTCTGGCTCGGCTGAAGCCGCTCGCCGCGCGCAAGCCGTTCCTGCCGGTCTACAACTTCCACACAGCTCTGATCCTCGACTACGCCCACCGCGACGCCGAGGCCGAGGCCGCCTACGATCGCACCGTCGCGGGCGACGGCGGCCACTCGATCCATTCGGTACAGGCGGCGGGGCGGTTCTTCAATCGCATCGGCAAGCCCGAGCGCACCGACCAGTTGGTCGCCGACTTCGCCACCGAGCGCGGCGACGCGCCGATGACCGAGGCGCTGACCAGGACCCTGATCGAGCGCCGCGCCCGCACCCCGATCGTGTCGACGCCGCTCGACGGCATGGGCGAGGCCTATCTCAGCATCGCCACGTCGCTCGCCAATTCGGATTCCTGGGAGATCACCCTGGCGCTGGCGCAGCTCAGCCTGCGCGCCAACCCGCACCTCGAACTCGCGCGGGTGATGGTCGGCGACCTGTTCGAGGCGCACGAGGACTACGACCGCGCCAACGTCGCCTACAATGCGGTCTCCCTCGATTCCGACGTCGGATACTCGGTCCGCCTGCGGATGGCGAAGAACCTCGAACACATGGACGAGCACGACGAGGCGGCGAAGGCGCTGAATGCGCTCGCCGACCGCTTTCCCCACCGTCCCGAGCCGTTGATCGAGCTCGGCGACCTCTATCGCGGCGACAGCCGATTCGCGGAGTCGGTGAAGGCATACGATCGTGCGTTCGCCCGCATCGGCACGATCGAGCCGCGCCACTGGGTGCTGTTTTACACCCGGGGAATCGCGCTCGAACGCTCGCAGCAGTGGCCGCGCGCCGAGGCCGACTTCCTGAAAGCCCTGGAACTTGAGCCGGATCAGCCGCTGGTGCTGAACTACCTCGGCTATTCCTGGCTCGACAAGGGGATGCACCCGGACGAAGCCCAGGCGATGATCGAACGCGCTGTGGAGCAACGGCCGCGCGATGGGTATATTATCGACAGTCTGGGGTGGGCGTATTACCTGCGCGGGAACTATCAGGAAGCGGTGAACCACCTGGAACAGGCGGTGGTCCTGGTGGCCGACGACCCGACGGTGAACGATCATCTCGGCGATGCGTATTGGCGGGTAGGGCGCAAGCTTGAGGCGCGGTATCAATGGCAACGCGCCCTCGACCTCAAGCCCGACGACAAGCAAGCCGCCGCGCTCAATGCCAAACTGAACGACGGCCTGACGGGCGCGGCGCGATAGTCGCCCGCCGCCCCAGGCCAGGAGAGGATACGACGACGATGGAATACCCCCCTGCGCCGCAGCGACATGCGGCGTCCCCGGCGGTTCAGGCCTTGGAAACCGAAGCTCCGGCCAAGCTTAACCTTTATCTCCACGTTCTCGGCCGTCGCGCCGACGGCTACCACGATCTCGACAGCCTGGTCGCGTTCGTCGATATCGCCGACACCCTCCATGTCGCGCCCGCGCCCGAGTTCGGCTTCGAAGTCGTCGGGCCGCTCGCCGCGGCGCTCAAGGAAGACGACTTCGAGGACAACCTCTGCGTCCGGGCCGCGCGTGCGCTGGCGGAGCACCTCGACCGCCCCCTCGATCTGAAGCTCACCCTGGTCAAGCGCCTGCCGGTCGCGGCGGGCATCGGCGGCGGTTCTTCCGACGCCGCCGCGACGCTGAAGCTGCTCGCGCGATTCTGGGCCGCCGACGTCGAAGACGCGACGCTCTCGAAGATCGGCATCGGCCTCGGCGCCGACGTGCCCGCCTGCCTGAAGGCGGTGGCGGCGGAAGTCCACGGCATCGGCGAGGACGTCCGCCCGGTTCCCGGCCTGCCGCCCGCCGCGGTGGTGCTGGTCAATCCGGGCTTCGCCCTGCCGACGGCGCGGGTGTTCCGCGCATGGCGCGCCACCGGCGCGGAGTGTCCGCCGTGGACGCCGCCGCCGCACACCGCCGCTCTCGCCACCGCGCTGATCAAGCGCCGCAACGACCTCACCCAGGCGGCGATCGGCCTGGAGCCGATGATCGCCGACGTGCTGGATGCGCTCGCCGCGCGCCCCGATTGCCTGCTCGCGCGGATGTCGGGCTCGGGCGCGACCTGCTTCGGCCTGTTCGAGAACCCCGACATCGCCGAGGCCGCCGCCGAAGTGATGCAGGCGACTCATCCGACCTGGTGGGTGCGTCCCGCGCGCCTGCTCGCCGAGCAACCCGCGGTGCGTCTCGCGGGCGTCGAGCCGGTCCTCGGATAGTCGCGCTCCGCCGCCGAAGCCGGCCCCCGATCCGCCTCTTGTCTCGAAACGGGAAGTGGCGTAAAAGGGGCCTCCTTCCGCCGCCGGAAGCACTTTCCGGCCGCATCTGTTGGGGCGTCGCCAAGCGGTAAGGCAGCGGTTTTTGGTACCGCCATGCGGAGGTTCGAATCCTCCCGCCCCAGCCAGACAGTCCGGAAGTCCCGGGAGGTTCTCCTGCCGACGATTTTTCCCGCCGATCCCGAATCCCCGGAAGCCCTCGCGCTGATCGCGGCGCTTTCCGACACGCTCGCGCGCATTACCGGCGACAGCGGCCGAAGTTCCTTCGATCCCGCCGACGTGCGCGGCGCGGGCGCGGCGTTCGTGATTGCGCGGACGGCGTCTGGAGCGGCGGTCGGATGCGGCGGGTACCGCCCGCTCCAGCCGGGAGTCGCCGAGGTGAAGCGGATGTTCGCGGCGCCCGGGGGAGCCAGGGTGGGGTCGGCGATTCTCCACGAACTCGAACGCCGCGCGGCCGCGGACGGCTATGCCGCGCTCTGGCTCGAAACCCGGGCGATCAACCGTCGCGCCGTCGACTTCTACGAACGCCAGGGCTACCGGCGGATCGCCAACTTCGGAAAATACGTCGGCCGGGTGGACGCGGTCTGCTTCGCCAAGGATCTTCCAGCCCGTAAGACCTTCTAACCCGCCGCCCCGGCAACCAGCCGTGCGCGCAGCCATTGCTGCGCCGGGTGATCGGTGGTGCGGTCGTGCCAGACCATCGCGATGCTGAACCCCGGCACCGGCACCGGCGGCTCGAACACCCGGAAGCGCGGCGCGACGTCCCGCGCCACCCGCTCGGGCACCAGCGCGATCATGTCCGAGCGCGCGACGATTTCCGGCACGATCAGGAATCCCGGTACCGACATCGCGACGCGACGGCTGCGGCCATGCGCCGCCAGCGCGGCGTCGGCGGGGCCGACGAAGCCACCGCCGCGCGGCGAGACGATCACGTGGTCGAGGGCGCAGAAGGTGTCGAGATCGAGCGTCGCGCCGACCGCCGGATGGTCGCGGCGGACGATCGCGACGTAACGCTCGTCGAACAGCCCCCGCATTCGCAGGCGCTCCGGAGCGGTCTCGGGCACCATCAGCGCCAGGTCGACCGCGCCTTCCTCCATCTGCGCCACGAGGTTCGGGGCGTCGATGGTGCGAAAGGCGAAGCTCAATCCCGGCGCGTCCCGGGCGAGGTCGACGCTGAGCGGCAGCAGGATCGCCTGCTGGGTGTAGTCGCTTGCGGCGATGCGGAAGGTCGTCCGCGCCGCCGCCGGGTCGAACCGCGACCCGGCAACCAGGACTCCCCGCACGTCGTCCAGCACGCGGCGCAGCGGCTCCTGGAGTTCGAGGGCGCGCGGCGTCGGCAGCATGCCGCGCTGCACGGGGATGAGCAGTGGATCGCCGAACAGGTCGCGCAGGCGCGCGAGCTGGGCGGAGAGCGCTGGCTGGCTGAGGTTCAACCGTCGCGCCGCGCGGGTGACGTTGCGCTCGGCAAGCAGGGCATCGAGCGCGACGAGGAGGTTGAGGTCGATATTCCTATCCATGCCGTCGATAGCAGCACAGAAGACTTCCGATTTCAACGATAGCAGCCGTTCCCGCACACTCGGGCCCGGGCGCACTCCCGCGCCCCTGGTTGGAGACGCCCGAATGAATGTGCTGATCGTCCATGCCCACCCCGAGCCCAAATCGCTCAACGGATCGCTGAAGGACTTCGCGGTCGAAACCCTGGCCGGTCTCGGCCATGCGGTCCGGGTCTCGGACCTCTATGCGATGCACTGGAAAGCCGTTGCCGACGCGGACGACTTCCGCTGCCGCGCTGTGCCGGATCGCCTCGGCTACGCCCGCGAATCCCGCGACGCCTTCCGCGGCGGCACCCAGGCCCCGGAGATTGCCGCCGAACAGGAGAAGCTGCTCTGGGCGGATGCGGTGATCCTGCAATTTCCGTTGTGGTGGTTCTCGATGCCCGCGATCCTCAAGGGTTGGTTCGAGCGAGTCTACGCCTACGGCTTCGCCTATGGCGTCGGGCGGCACGAGGGCGAGCATTGGGGAGATCGCTACGGCGAGGGTACGCTCCTCGGCCGCCGCGCCCTGGTTTCGATCACCGTCGGCGGGCGCGAACCCCACTATTCGCCGCGCGGCGTCAACGGCGGCCTCGACGACGTGCTATTTCCGATCCAGCACGGCATGCTGTTCTATCCGGGGATGGCGGTTCTCGAACCCTTCGCCGTCTACCAGGCCGACCGCCTCGCGCCGGAGGACTGGCCCGCGATCGCCGACCGCTACCGCCTGCGGCTCGAAGGCCTGTTCACCGAGATTCCGATTCCCTATCGCCGCCAGAACGGCGGGCACTACGACTCCCGGCAAGTGCTGAAGGACGGCCTGGGTGCAGGCGCGGACGGCACCCGCATCCACCTCGTCCAGCCCGGCGATCCGGCGGAAACCGCGCCGGGCGCGTCGGTCGCGGCGTGACTCGCTTCCGCAACCGGAAATGCCCATGTGCGGGAGGCACGGGAATTTGCGGCTATGGAGGCGACGATGAAGGTGACGATTCTCGACGATTGGTTCGATACGCTACGCGGACTGCCGAGCTTCGCAAAACTCGCAGGGCACGAGGTGACGGAGTGGAACGACCACGTCGAGGACGTGGCCACCCTCGCCGAACGGCTGAAGGACGCCGAGGCGTTGGTGCTGATCCGCGAGCGCACCGCGATCCGCGCCGGGTTGATCGCGCGGCTGCCGAAGCTCCGCCTGATCAGCCAGCGCAGCGTCTATCCCCACATTGACGTCGACGCCTGCACCGCCGCCGGAATCGTCGTTTCCTCCGACCAGCACGACGGCACGCCGTCCTTTGCGGCGGCGGAGATGACCTGGGCGTTGCTCCTCGCGTCGGTGCGGCAGATCCCGGCGCAGGTCGCCTCGCTCAAAGCCGGAACCTGGCAGGCCGGGGTGGGCACGACTCTGCGCGGCAAGACCCTCGGGATCTATGGCTATGGCCGGATCGCGCGGGTGGTGGCGGGCTATGCCAAGGCGTTCGGCATGGAGGTTCTGGTATGGGCACGGGAGGAATCCCGCGAACGCGCCGCCTCCGACGGCCATCGCGTCGCGCCCGACAAGGAAAGCTTCCTGCGGACGGTGGACGTGCTGAGCCTGCACATGCGGCTCAAGCCCGCAACCCGGGGCATCCTCACCCGTTCCGATCTCGCTCTGATGAAGCCCTCGGCGATCCTCGTCAACACCGCGCGCGCCGGGTTGATCGAGCCGGGCGCGCTCGCGGATGCCCTGGCCGCCGGGCGGCCGGGTTGGGCGGCGGTGGACGTGCTCGACATCGAACCGGTGGGGCCGGAGCGGGAACCGCTGCTCGGCCTCCCCAATGCGCTCTGCACGCCGCACGTCGGCTACGTCACCCGCGAGGAGTTCGAGATTCACTTCTCCGATATCTATGACCAGATCAACGCGTTCGCGGCGGGCAAGCCGATCAACGTCGTCAATCCCGAGGTGCTGAAGCCCTAGCGGCGGGAGGTGAGGCGCTTCGCCATCGGCACGATGCCGTGCACCATGCCGAGCACCATCGGCGGCACCGCCACCAGGGTGAGCTGCCACACCGGCCAGCCGCTGGTGAAGGGCGCGGCGATCTCCAGGATCGCGTTGATCAGGCTGTAGGCCCCCAGCATCACCAGGCTGAGGAAATGGGTGTGGGCGAGCGCGTTGCGGATTGTCGTCATGGCCGTGATCCTCTACTATGTCGAAACGAACCGTTTCGATTAATATAAACGAAACGTACCGTTTCTCAAGAGGGCAAGTCATGACCGCCGAAAATTCCGAATCCGAGCCGCGCCGCGCCTCCACCGGCGCGCGCCGCAACCCGCAATCGGAGGAGGCGATCCTCGCCGCCGCGCGCGCGTTGCTGGCCGAGAAGGGCTACGCCGGATTTTCCATCGACGAGGTCGCGCGCCGCGCCGGCGCGGGCAAGCCGACGATCTACCGCCGTTGGCCGAACAAGGCGGAGCTGATCGTCGCGGTCTACAACGCCGACAAGGCGGCGCACATGATCCCCTCGGCGAGCGGCGACCTTGCCGCCGACATCGAGGCTTATACCTTGCAACTCTGGGGATTCTGGCGGACCACGCCGCTTGGCGAGACCTTCCGCGCGCTGATCGCGGAGGCCCAGACCGGGACTGCCGCGCTCGACGCCTTGCGGCACAAGTTCCTGAACGCCCGGGCGCTCGAACTTCGGAAGCTGTTCGCCGACGCGGCGGAGCGGGGCGAGATCGCCCCTGCCGCCGTCGACACGCTCCTCGAACTCTACATCGGCTTCAACTGGCTCTACCTGCTTACCGATCGGATCGGCGATACGGCGTCCGTCCGCGCGATGGCACGCGCACTGGCACGAGCTGGGGCTGCGGCCGGGGAATGATCATTTCCGCGACTTTCCGCAGCGCTTGCAGCACCCGTCCTTGTTCACTTTTCCGCAAGGTCCATCTTTTCTGCATTTTCCGTCCTTTCCGTCTTTTTGTTTTTTATCCTTGCCCATCCCAGGGCTTCCTCCGCGAACGATTATCATTATCATTGCATATGGGGGCACCGCCGCCCCGCGACAACGCGCGCGACCGAAGCGGATGGAGATGATATGATTTCCGCATCGGGAATCCGGTTTTGCGGTGGGGTGGTCGGTGGTTTATACGGTGGTTCTGACGTCGGTCGGGCTCGAAATGGCCGCCGACATGATCATGCGTTTGCGGCAAAGCCGCGTCCACGACGTGCGCGTCGTCGCGGTCGAGCGTCGCTCCGACGTGATCGCGCGCCACTTCGCCGATGCCTTCGTCTGCATTGATTCCTGGGATCCCCAGACCTTCGCGCAAGGTGTGGTGCGGGTGGCGGAGGCGGAAGGCGCGGACCTCGTGTTGCCGCTGGTCGACGGCGACGCGCTCGCGCTCGCCCCCTATGTCGACACCCTCGCGGCGCTCGGTTGCAAGCTCGCCTGCAACCGCCTCGACCTCGTCGAACTCCTCGCCAACAAGCTCGAAGCCTATCGCCTGTTCACCCAGGTTGGCCTGCCGGTGCCCGACTGGCGCGCGGCGGACAGCCGCGAGCGTCTGGTTTCGGCGGTCGAGCAGATGTTCGGCCTCTACGGCGAGGTGGTGGTGAAGCCCGCCAACGCCCAGTCGAGCCGCGGGGTGAGCGTGGTGCGCAACGCGATCCACGGCGCGCAGGAATACCTCGGCTCGCGCGAAGTCCACATGGACTACGACACCTTCATGACCCGCTTCGTCGACGTCTACGACGCCCTGTTCCCGGTGGTGGTGATGAAGCGCCTGCGCGAGCCGGTTCACGACCTCGACGTCCTTGCCTGGGAGGGCGACGCCCGGCGCGTCGTCGCGCGCCGTCGCCGCAACACCGCGCTGCCCAACGAAGGCCACGACATCGTCGCCTCGCCGGTGCTGCGCGACCTCGGCCGCGACATCGCGCGCAAGCTCAAGCTCTCGTGGCTGGTGGACTGCGACGTGATGTTCGACGAAACCGGCGCGCCCTGCCTGCTCGAAGTCAATCCGCGGCCGAGTCATTCGGTCGTGGTGTCGATGGCGGCGGGCGCACCGCTTCTGGACGACTTGATCTCGCTGGCGCGCGGCATGGACATCGCCGCCGACGACGAACCCCAACCGTGCCAGGTGGTGCCTTATCGCACCATGGCCCCGGCGCGGTCCTGACCGAAAGGAAATCACGATGCTTGCCGGTTTGCGTTGGTTCGGCTTCGCCCTTCTCGTCGCCCTTGCCGCGCCCTCGGCGCGGGCCGAGGATGCGCAAGCGCTGAAGCCGCATCAGGCGTGGTCGAAGATGGAGCGGGGCGAAATGACCCTTCTCGACGTTCGCACCCAGGCGGAGTGGCTGCAATCCGGGGTGCCGAAATCCGCGCGCCTCGTCACCCTTTCCGACCCGCGCGGCACGGCGGGTTTCGTCGCGGGGGCGAAAAAGGCGGTGCGCGGCAACCTCAAGACTCCGGTCGGGGTGATCTGCCGCACCGGCAACCGCTCCGCCCTCGCCGCCCAGCTCCTCGCCCAGGCCGGATTCAAGACGATCTACAACGTTCCCGAAGGCGTGATCGGCGACGCCAAATCCACCGGATGGGCGGTGCGCGGCCTGCCGATGGTCTCCTGCGGCGATTGCATCCCCGAGAACTGACGCCCCGAGGTTGACAGCGGCGCGGGGGTGGGATACTCCGCCGCTTTCGCCGCATCGTCAGGGACACTCATGCGCGTCGACGACTTCGATTTCGACCTGCCGCGCAGCTGCATCGCCGACCGCCCGGCGGTGCCGCGCGATGCTGCGCGCCTGCTCCACGTCCGCCCGGAAGGCCTTTCCGACCGCATCGTCCGCGAGTTGCCCGAGATGGTCCGCCCCGGCGACGTGGTGGTGGTCAACGACAGCCGGGTGATCCCGGCGCGGCTTTATGGCCTCCGCACGCGCCCCGGCGTCGATCCGCTGCGCATCGAAATCCTGCTGCACAAGGCCGAGGGCGGCGCGCGCTGGCGCGCCTTCGCCCGGCCGGGCAAGCGGCTGAAGCCCGGCGACGCGCTCGACTTCGGCGGCGGCTTCCGCGCCGAGGTCACCGACAAGTCGGAGGCGGGCGACGTCGGCCTGATCTTCGACCGCGAGGGCGCGAGCCTGATCGTGGGTCTCGAAGCCCACGGCGAGATGCCGCTGCCGCCCTACATCCACCGCGACCACGGCGCCGACGAACGCGACCGCAGCGACTACCAGACCGTCTACGCCAGGGAAGAGGGCTCGGTCGCAGCGCCCACCGCCGGGCTGCACTTCACCCCCGAGCTTCTCGCCGCGCTCGACGCCAAGGGGGTCAAGCGGCTGCCGGTGACGCTGCACGTCGGCGCGGGCACCTTCCTGCCGGTCAAGGTCGAGGACACCGCCGATCATCGCATGCACTCCGAGTGGGGCACCATTCCCGCCGCCGTCGCCGAGGCGATCAACGCCGCGCGGGCGAACGGCGGTCGCCTGCTCGCCATCGGCACCACCGCGACCCGGATCCTGGAGACCGCGACCGGCGAGGACGGCGTCGTGAAGCCGTTCTCCGGCGACACCGCGATCTTCCTCACGCCGGGCTACCGCTTCCGCGCCGTCGACCGGCTGCTCACCAATTTCCACCTGCCGAAATCCACCCTGTTCATGCTGGTCTCGGCCTTCGCCGGGCTGGAGCGGATGCAGTCGGCCTACGCCCACGCCATCGCTTCGGGCTACCGCTTCTATTCCTATGGCGACACCAGCCTCCTCGAAGGAACCTCCCGATGACCGCTTTCGGCTTCGACGTTCTCACCACCGACGGCGCGGCGCGCCGCGGCCGCGTCCAGACCGCGCATGGCAGCATCGAGACTCCGGCGTTCATGCCGGTCGGCACCGCCGCGACGGTCAAGGCGATGATGCCGGAGTCCGTCGCCGCTACCGGCGCGGAAATCCTCCTCGGCAACACCTACCACCTGATGCTCCGCCCCGGCGCGGAACGCATCGGCGCGCTCGGCGGCCTGCATAAGTTCATGAACTGGGACAAGCCGATCCTCACCGATTCCGGCGGGTTCCAGGTGATGTCGCTGTCCAAGCTGCGCAAACTCGACGAGAACGGCGTCACCTTCCGCTCCCACGTCGACGGCTCGGCGCACCACCTCACCCCCGAACGCTCGATGGAAATCCAGAACCACCTGGATGCGGACATCACCATGGCGTTCGACGAGTGCACGCCGTTCCCTGCCGAGCACGACGTCGCCGCGTCCTCGATGCGCCTCTCGATGCGCTGGGCGAAGCGCTCCAAGGATGCCTTCGTACCGCGCGAGGGCTACGGCCTGTTCGGCATCGTGCAGGGCAGCGTCTACCCCGACCTCCGCGCCGAATCCGCCGCCAAGCTCCAGGAGATCGGCTTCGACGGCTACGCCATCGGCGGCCTCGCGGTCGGCGAGGGCCAGGAGGCGATGTTCGAAACCCTCGAATTCACCACGCCGCTGCTGCCGACCAACCGGCCGCGCTACCTGATGGGCGTCGGCAAGCCCCTCGACATCGTCGGCGCGGTGCTGCGCGGCGTCGACATGTTCGACTGCGTCATGCCGACTCGCTCGGGCCGCACCGCCCAGGCCTTCACCCATCGCGGCACGTTGAATCTTCGTAACGCGCGCCACGCCGAAGACCCGCGCCCGATGGACGAAGACTGCGACTGCCCGGCCTGCACCCACTATTCCCGCGCCTACCTCCACCACCTCATCCGCTGCGAGGAAATCCAGGGCGCGATGCTGCTCACCTGGCATAACCTCCGCTTCTACCAGATGCTGATGGCCCGCCTCCGAGCCGCCATCGCCGCCGGGACGCTGAAGCAAACCGCCGCCGTCATCGAGGCGGAACTGGGCCGGGGCGACGTAGAGCCGCTTTGAGCCGGCTATTCGTCCGAGTTCGAGGCGTTGGAGGGTTTCGAGGGGCCCTTGCCGCTCGCCACGATCCTGTCGGTCACGGCGAACAGCACCCCCGAAACCACGAAGGTCAGGTGGATGCCGACCTTCCAGGCGAGCTGGAAGTTGGAGAACTGGGTGCTGTCGAGGAAGACCTTGAGCAGTTCTACGGCGGAGATCGCCACGATCGCGCCGATCAGCTTGAGCTTGAGGTCGGAGAAGCCGACCTTGCCCATCCACGCGGGACGATCTTCGTGGTCGCCGATCGCGAGTTTCGAGACGAAGTTCTCGTAGCCGCTGAAGATCATGATCAGCAGCAGGCTGGCGAGCAGCGCGGTGTCGACCAGGGTCAGGATCGACGTCACCGCTTCATAGTCGGTGGCGGTCCACACCCCGGCGATCAGCGAAATCAGTTCCTTGAAGAACTTCAGGAGCAAAACCGCGATCGCCGCGACCAGGCCGACGAAGAACGGCGCGAGGAGCCAACGGCTGGCGAACAGCGCGCGTTCAAGGTGGTGCTCAGGGCGCATCGGTGTCACTCCTCGTGGTTTCGTCTGCGGGATGGCGCGGCGAAGAACCTCGCCGCGCCGGTTTGATAGACGACCCGGTCCGTCGGGTCCAGGATGACATATGGCGGGATAGCGCCTACCGCGAGAGGTGCTTGCGCCGCGCAATTGCTTTATCGTGCGGCGCGGAATTTCCCGGAGTGGCGATGACCGAAGCGATCAAGGCAAGGATTCGGGGCTGGGCGCGGGAGGCGGGGTTCGACGCCTGCGGCTTTGCGCGCGCGTCGGCGGTGCCGGGGGCGGCGGAGGCGTTGGCGGCGTTCGTCGCGGCGGGGCGGCACGGCGAGATGGCGTGGATGGAGGAGCGGGCGGAGCAGCGCGGCGCGCTCGATGCATTGTGGCCGGAGGCGCGCTCGGCGGTGGTGCTGGCGCTGAACTATGGGCCGACGATAGGGCCGCGGGCGTTGCGGTCGCGGCCGGAGGCGGGGGCGATCAGCGTGTACGCGCGGCATCGGGACTATCACGACGTGGTGAAGGCGAAGTTGAAGCAGGTGGCGCGGCGGATTCACGGCGAGCTGGGCGCGGAAGTAAAGGTGTTCGTCGACACCGCGCCGGTGATGGAAAAGCCCCTGGCCGAGGCGGCGGGGCTGGGGTGGATCGGCAAGCATACCAACCTGGTGTCGCGGGAATTCGGCAGTTGGACGTTTCTCGGCGTGATCGCGACGGAGCTGGAGCTGGAGCCCGACGCGCCGCACGAGAACCGCTGCGGCTTGTGCCGTCGCTGCCTGGAGTCCTGCCCGACGAATGCCTTCCTCGGGCCGCGCCAAATCGACGCGCGGCGCTGCATTTCGTACCTTACCATCGAGCACAAGGGACCTATCCCGCACGAATTCCGGCCGTTGATCGGCAACCGGATCTACGGTTGCGACGACTGCCTCGCGGTATGTCCGTGGAACCGCTTCGCCAAGGCGGCGTCGGAGTTGAAGCTGGTGGCGCGCGACGACCTGCTCGCGCCGCCGCTGGCGGATCTGGCGGGGCTCGACGATGCCGGGTTCCGGGCGATGTTCTCCGGTTCGCCGGTGAAGCGGATCGGGCGCGCGCGGTTCGTCCGCAACGTCCTGATCGCGATCGGCAACGGCGGCGATGCGGGCATGGCGGAGGCGATCCTGCCGTTGCTGGACGACGAGAATTCGCTGGTTCGCGGTGCAACGATCTGGGCATTGCATCGTTTGCTCGGACGGGATGGTTTTCAAAGCCGCTTCTCCCATATGCAAATGAGAGAGACCGACCCCGAGGTGCTTGCCGAATGGATTTCCGCCCTGTCCGTACCGGGAGACTGATGCCGATGGCGGAGCCGACGCTCGAACCCGAAGCGCTGTCCGACACGCAGATTTCGCCGATCGTGCTGGCGCACGAGCTGCGCTCGCCGCTGGGCGCGGCGCAAGGGTTCGCGGCGCTGATCGCGGCCGAGGCCTATGGTCCGCTGGGCGACCGCCGCTATGCCGAGGCGGCCAAGCAGATCGAGGATGCCTGCCGCCACATGGAGTCCCTGATCGCCGACGTGGTCGCGGCCGCGCGGCGGGAGTTCGGCGACGACGCGCTGAAGGAAGGCGATGTCGACCTGTCCGAAATGATTTCCGCCGCCCATACCTGGCTGCAATGCGAGATCGTCGCCCGTGGCGTGGTGCTGCATGCGCGGGTGGAACTGGTGCCGGTGGTGGTGCGCGCCGACGCGGTGCGGCTGCGGCAGGCACTGCTGAACGTGCTCGGCAACGCGGTGCGTTATACGCCGAGGGGCGGGCGGATCCGCGTCGAAACCGGCGTCGACGCCGATCGCGGCGTGGCGATCCTGGTGGAGAACGACGGCGAGCCGGGCGTCGATGGGTTTTCCGAAAGCGGCACCGGGCTCGGGCTCTACGTCACGCGGCGGCAGATGCGCCTGCATGGCGGCGACCTGGTGTTGCGGCACCGGCCCGAAGGCGGCGTGAGCGCGAGGCTTTGCCTTCCCGCCGCGCGATGGATTTCGGGTGGATGAGGAGCCCCTGGCTCCTGTGCGCATCCCTCCTGGTGCCGGGTGCGGCATTTGCTGCCGGCGGTCTGCCTGCGACGATCCTGCCCGAGATGGTAATGCTGCCGTCGATGGCCGACGGCAGGGTATTCGCCATCGCCCGCACCGAAACCACCTTCGCCCAGTGGGATGCCTGCGTCGCGGCGGGCGGCTGCCCCGCCGTGGGCGACGACGCGGGGTGGGGGCGGGGCACCAAGCCCGCGATCAATGTCTCCTGGAACGACGCGAACTCCTACGCCCGCTGGGTATCCTCGGCGACCGGGCGATTCTGCCGCCTGCCGAGCTCCGCCGAGTGGACCTTCGCCGCGCACGGCGGCAACCGCGACCCCTATTGGTGGGGTGGCACGATGCAGCCGGGCATGGCGAGCTGCCGGGGCTGCAATCCCGGTCAGCCCGACCTCGGGCCGATGCCGGTGGCGAGCTTTCCGCCCAATCCCTACGGTCTTTACGACATGAACGGCAACGTCGCCGAATGGACGATGGACTGCGCGGTGCGCCATGCCGGGAGCGGCTGCGCGGCGCGCGCGACGCTTGGCGGCGCGTGGACGGTGTTCGCGTTGGCCGCGCAAGGCACGGCGGAAGCGCCGCGTCCGCCCGCCGAGCGCAACATCGGCACCGGCTTCCGGATCATCTGCGACCCCTGAAATGAAAATCGCGGCGTCCGTCTCCGGACACCGCGATTTTGGTCTCGCTCGCAAAGGGCGAAAGGTTATTCCGCCGCCATCGCGGTGGCGAGTGCGCGGGCCATCTGGCTCAGCGCTTCCTGATGCTTCTCGTTCGGGATCGCCGCGAAGTTGCGGGCGAGTTCCAGGCACATCCGCTGCCGGTCGTTGAGTTCCGGCTGGCGATCTTCCTTCAATCCGTCGAAGAAGAAGCTCACCGGGACACCCAGGACCTGGGAAATTTCGTAAAGACGACCGGCCGAGATGCGGTTGATGCCGCGTTCGTACTTGTGGGCCTGCTGGTAGGTCACGCCGATCATGTTGGCCATCTGCTGCTGGCTCAGGCCCAGCATGATGCGCCGTTCGCGAATCCGGGCACCGACGTGCTTGTCGGTGTCATTCGCGCGATTGACGGGGTTCTCGTTCATGGGATCACATGTCCTCAAACTAACTGAACCGCCCGGGGCTCCCGGACCTCGGCAGCGGCATGCCGTGGGCGTCCGGATTTTTTATCGGTCCGCCCTCCATATCGGGTCGTATGCTTATTGAATTCCGAATTGGTTCGCAACAATAATCAGGGCGTGCCTGTCATGCGTTTCGTGGAGCCGTCCGGTTGGGGCGGGTTTTGCGTCACCGGGTAGGTTCGCAACCTGGGCGAAAGGCATAACCCGCACAGTTCGCGCCCGGCGCGTGACGGAAACCGGCCGGCGACTCGCGCTTGCATGCGGGTGAGTCGAGATCCAAGGGTGGGGCGCCCGATAGCGCTGGCTCCAAACGCCCGGATCGCTTACATTTTTGCCTTAATCGTGAAGATGCGGGGCGTGACGCTCCGGGGCGTTGGGCTTCAAAAAAACTTTCGACGAAGGGGCTGTCATCATGGGCAAGGGTCGTGTCGCACTGGTCACCGGAGGCACGCGAGGAATCGGGCGCGCAATTTGCGAAGGCCTGATGAACAGCGGATATCGGGTCGTTGCATCATACAACAGCAACGACGACGCGGCGGCGCGGTTCGCCGAGGAGACCGGAATCCCGGTCTACAAGTTCGACGTTTCGTCGTTCGCGCAGTGCGCCGAGGCCGTCGCCCGGATCGCGAAGGAGGTCGGCCCTGTCGAGGTGCTGGTGAACAATGCCGGCATTACCCGCGACACCACGATGCACCGCATGGACGCAGAGCAGTGGGGCGCGGTGATCGACACCAATCTCTCCGGCTGCTTCAACATGTCGCGGGCGGTGATCGACGCGATGCGCGACGCGGGCTTCGGCCGGATCGTCAACATCAGCTCGATCAACGGCCAGGCCGGGCAATACGGCCAGGTCAACTACGCGGCGGCGAAAGCGGGCGTGCTCGGCTTCACCCGCGCGCTCGCGCTCGAAAGCGCGGGAAAGGGGATCACCGTCAACGCGATCGCGCCGGGCTACGTCGACACCGAGATGGTGCGCCAGGTACCGCCCTCGGTGTTGGAGAAGATCGTCGCCAGGATTCCGGTGGGCCGCCTCGGCCGCGCCGAGGATATCGCGCGCGGCGTGCTGTTCCTGATCCACGACGGCGCGGACTACATCACCGGCACCACCATCGACATCAACGGCGGCCAGTTGATGAGCTGACCGCGAGCGGTCATCCGGATCATCAAAAGGGGCGGCCGTGTCGGCTGCCCCTCGACTTTTGCGCGGGTTGGTGCCACGTAGGGAAGAATTTCATCCCACCCCGTCCCATCCTGCCGGTCGGGGAAATCTCACGATTGGTCGAGGAGTTGCGATTTTGGATTGGTTGACGGCGGCCTTTCTGGGGCTGGTCGAGGGTTTGACCGAGTTTCTGCCGGTCTCTTCCACCGGGCATCTGGTGTTGCTGGTCGATTTGCTCGGGTTCAAGGCGCCGCCCGGCAAGACCTTCGAGATCGTCATCCAGTTGGGCGCGATCCTGGCGGTCTGCATCGTCTACCGCGCGCGGCTGTGGCGCGCCGCCACCGGGATGTTCACCGAGCCGACCGAGCGGCGCTTCGTCCGCAATCTCTTGCTCGCGTTCCTGCCCGCGATGGTGATCGGCGCGGTCGCCTACCCCTACATCAAGCGCCTGCTCGACAGCCCGATGGTGGTGTCGGCGATGTTGATCCTGGGCGGCATCGCGATTTTGCTGATCGAACGCGCGGTGCGCACGCCCAAGGTGTTCGCGGTTTCGGAGATGTCGCCGCGCCTCGCGCTCGGCATCGGCTTCTTCCAGTGCCTCGCGATGGTGCCGGGCGTGTCGCGCTCGGGCGCGACGATCATGGGCGCGCTGATGGCCGGGGTGGAGCGCAAGACCGCCGCCGAGTTCTCGTTCTTCCTCGCGATCCCGACGATGTTCGCGGCGACCGTCTACTCGCTCTACAAAAACCGCGCCGATCTCGACTTCAGCAACGTCGGGCTGATCGCGGTCGGCTTCGTCGTCGCCTTCCTCACCGCGATGGTGGTGGTCAAGGTGCTGGTGGGCTTCGTCGGGCGGCACGGCTTCGGCGTGTTCGCCTGGTATCGCATCGCGCTGGGGCTGGTGATGATCGCGGTGCTGCTCGCCCGCTGAATTCCGCCGCCGGACTGGAAAAAACGCCCCGGGGTTTCCGGGGCGTTTTTGCATTCAGAAGCTGTCCTTGCGCCGCCGGATTTCGGCGAATACCGCCGCTGCCGGGGAGTCGGCGAGGCCAAGGCGCGCCGCCAGGGCCGGATCGTCGGCGCGGAGGAAGGGGTTGGCCGCCTTCTCGACGGAGAGGAGCGAGGGTACGGTCGGCTGCTTGGCCTCGCGGAGTTGGGCGATCTCCTCGGCGCGGGCGACGAGGTCGGGGTTCTCGGGGTCGAGGCTGAGGGCGAAGCGGGCGTTGGACGCGGTGTATTCGTGGCCGCAGTACACCCGGGTTTCGTCGGGCAGGCTGCGCAGGCGCGAGAGACTCTCCCACATCTGCTCGGCCGTGCCCTCGAACAACCGCCCGCAGCCGAGCGAGAACAGCGTGTCGCCGCTGAACAGCGCGTCCTCGGCGACGAACCAATAGGCGACGTGGCCGGAGGTGTGGCCGGGGGTATCGAACACCACCGCGTGGGTCGCGCCGAGCGCGACGGTGTCGCCGCCGCTCACCGCGACGTCGACGTTCTCGATCCGGCCGAGATCGGCCAGGGGCGCGACGATGGCGGCGCCGGTCTCGGCGCGGATCGCCGAAGCTCCGGCGATGTGGTCGGCGTGGTGGTGGGTGAGAAGGACGCTGTCGATGGTCCAGCCGCGCCGCTCCGCCGCCGCGAGAACCGGTCCGGCCTCGCCGGGGTCGACTGCGGCGGTGCGGTTTTCCTCGGGTTCGTGCAGCAGATAGGCGTAGTTGTCGCCAAGAATCGGGACTTGGACGATTTCGAGAGCCATTCCATCCTCCGTCCGCGCGCACCCGGCGCGCCCATTGAAGCGCTTAAGATAATGCCATGACCCGCGCTTCGCAAAACGCTATGATTTGGCCGCGAACCGGCGAGACGGACGACGGAGCGGACCTCGAAGATGTGGCCCAATGTCAGGGATTTCCGGGATTTTTACGAACGCACCGAAGGACGGTTGGTGCGACGGGTTCTGAGTGCGCGGCTGCGCCAGGCGATCGGCGAGGTCAACGGCAAGCGGATTCTCGCGATCGGCTTCGGCACGCCCTTCCTCCGGCCGTATCTTGAAGACGCGGTGACCGCCGTCGCGGTGATGAGCGGGCGGACCGGCGCGGTGGTCTGGCCGCGCCATGCGCCCTGTCGCGTGGTGATCGCCGACGAGGCGGAGCTGCCCTTTCCCGACCGGTCGTTCGATCGGGTGATCCTGGTGCATGGGCTCGAATGGGCGCCCAATCCGCAGGCGATGATGCGCGACGTCTGGCGGGTGCTGGCGGACGACGGCCGCCTCGTCGCGATCGCGCCGAACCGCCGCAGCATCTGGTCGGCGCTCGACCGCACGCCGTTCGGCCATGGCCGCCCGTTCAGTCGCGGCCAGTTGAACGCGCTGATGCGGGAAACCCTGTTCACTCCGGTGTGGACCGGTGCCGCGATGGCGGTGCCGCCCGGTTCGACGCGGGGCTCAGTGGCGTTCGCGCGGATTTTCGAAGGGGTGACGGCGCGCTGGTTCCCCGGCATCGCCGCGCTCACCATGGTCACCGCGATCAAGCAGATCTACGGCGTCACGCCGATCGGCAAGGCCATGCCCGCCGCCGCGTTCGCCGAGGTGGTGAGCGGCTCGTCGCGCCAGAGCGGCGTCCACACCCGCGAGGCGAACGTTATTTCCCTAGCAGGAATACCGCGTCGACGCCGAACAGGTTCGCCCAACGGCTGTCGGCGGTGAACTTCTGCACCTCGCCCGCCGCGTCGAGCGACAGGCTGGTCTTGATTCCGACGTTCATCTCGCGGCAGAGGTCGACGAAGTCGCGGATCGTGCAGAAGTGGATGTTGGGCGTCTCGTACCACGAATAGGGCAGGAGCTCGTTCACCGGCATCCGGCCGCGCATCACGATGTCGAGGCGGGTGCGCCAGTGGGCGAAGTTGGGGAACGAGACGATCGCGTGGCGGCCGATGCGTAGCATCTGCTCGATCACGCGGCGCGGATTGTGGGTCGCCTGGAGGGTCTTCGAGAGGATCACGTAGTCGAAGGCGTCGCCCGGATAGTCGACGAGATCGGTGTCGGCATCGCCCTGGATCACCGCCAAGCCGCGCGCCACCGCCTTCTGCACCCCCTGCATCGAAAGCTCCATCCCCCGGCCGTCCACGTCGCGGCTTTCCTGGAGGTAGGCGAGGAGTTCGCCGTCGCCGCAGCCGACGTCCAGCACCCGGCTGGCCGGGTTGATCATGTCGGCGATGATCTGCAGGTCGATGCGGATGCCGGTACCCGAGTG
Organism: Rhodospirillum sp. UBA1311; assembly: GCA_002307145.1. GTDB lineage: Bacteria > Pseudomonadota > Alphaproteobacteria > Rhodospirillales > Rhodospirillaceae > Oleispirillum. The sequence goes on from DBTR01000089.1 coordinate 20,811, forward strand.
GTTGGCGGTGGTGGCCATCAGAGTGCCTCCCCGAAGCTCAATCCGGCGCGGCGCGCCATGCCGTCGAGGAAGCCGCGAATCGTGTCGTGGAGTTCGGGTTCGTCGAGGAGGAAGGCGTCGTGCCCCTTGTCCGACTGTACCTCGACGAAGCTCACCGAAGCCGCGGCGGCATTGAGCGCGCGCACGATCGCCTGGCTGTCGGAGGTGGGGAACAGCCAGTCGCTGGTGAACGAAATCAGGCAGAACCGTACCGGCGTGTTCATGAATGCCTTGGACAAGTGGCCGCCGTGCTCGCCCGGCATATCGAAGTAGTCCATCGCGCGGGTGATGTAGAGGTAGGAATTCGCGTCGAAGCGCTCGACGAAGGTCGAGCCCTGGTGGCGGAGGTAGCTCTCGACCTCGAAGTCGGCCTCGAAGCCGAAGCCGATGCGCTCCTTGCCCTGGAGCTTGCGGCCGAACTTCCGCGTCAGCGCGGCTTCCGACAGGTAGGTGATGTGGGCGGCCATGCGCGCCACCGCGAGGCCCTTGTGCGGCACGCGGTTCTCAAGCAGGTACTTGCCCTCGCACCATTCCGGGTCGGCCATGATCGCCTGCCGCCCGACCTCGTCGAAGGCGATGTTCTGCGCCGAGTAGCGGGCGCAGGTGGCGATCGGCAACGCGCAGAACAGCCGCTCGGGGTAGGCCGAGGCCATCTGCAGCACCTGCATCCCGCCCATCGAGCCGCCGATCGCGGCGAAGGCGCGGTCGACGCCGAGATAATCGAGCAGCTTGATCTGCAGCCGCACCATGTCGCCCACGGTGATCACCGGGAAGTCGAGCATGTAGGGCCGGCCGGTGGCGGGGTTGAGGCTTTTCGGCCCGGTGGTGCCCATGCAGCCGCCGAGCACGTTGGAGCAGATGATGAAGTACTTGTCGGTATCGACGATCTTGCCCGGGCCGATCAGGTTGGCCCACCAGCCGGGCTTGCCGGTCACCGGGTGCGGCAGCACCGCGAACTGGTCGCCGGTGAGGGCGTGGCAGACGACGATGGCGTTGGACTTGTCGGCATTGAGGCGGCCGTAGGTGTGATACGCCACGTCCACCGAACCGATGGTTTCGCCGCTGTCGAGGGGCAGGGGTTCGTCGACGCAGAGCGTGATCGTGGCTTCCACCGCGTTCAAGCGGGTGCGCAGGGCGTCGGGAGCGGGTGTGGCGGATATGTTCGGCATCGTCGGAATGTGGCCGTGTTCCTGGCAAAAAATCTTGCGTAAACGAGGGACACAGCTAAGTTTGGTAATCCTTGCGTGTCAACGCCTGATTTCTTCGGGCGGACTCGCACCCCCGCGAAGGGGCGCGACAACGAAAGCCTTTTGGTGCGATGGGTATCGACGAAACTCAACTGACCGCCTTGCGCCGCGACGTCGACACCATCGACGACGCGCTGCACGATCTGTTGATGCAGCGCACCGACCTCATCCTCCGCATCGGCGGGGCGCTGCGCAAAGGCGCGCCGGAAGGCCCGGAAACCGCCGTCGCTACCCGCCCGGGACGCGAGGCGGTGGTTCTGCGCCGCCTGCTGGCGCGGCATAAGGGGCCGTTTCCGGCGGACGTTCTGGTGCGGCTCTGGCGCGAGATCATCGGCACCCTGATGCGGGTTCAGGGCCCGTTCACCATCGCGGTATTCATGCCCGAGCGCGGCTCGGGCTATCTCGAAATCGCCCGCGACCACTACGGCTCCTACACCGAAACCGTCTCCTACCAGGCGGCGGGGCGGGTGCTGAAGGCGGTGGTCGAGGGCGCGGCCTCGGTCGCGGTGCTGCCGTTGCCGGGCGAAACCGCCAGCGAAGCCTGGTGGCCGGCGCTCGTCGGCGACGCCTGCCCGCGCATGCAGGTGATTGCGCGATTGCCGTTCTGCGGCCCCGGCCCGGGGCGCGGCGGCGAGATCGAGGCGTTCGCGGTGGCTCCGGTGGTGCCGGAGGAAACCGGCGACGACCGCTCGCTGCTCGCGGTGGAAACCCGCCCAGACGTCAGCCGCACCCAACTGAGCGCCAAGCTCGCCAACGCCGGTCTCTCGACCCTCACCTACTGGGACATGCGGGCGTTCGCGCCCGACGCCCGCGTCCACCTCATCGAGGTCTCGGGCTTCGTCACCGACGCCGATCCCCGGGTTCAGCGCCTTGCCCACGGCAACGACGAATCCGTTCGATACGTGCGCTGCATCGGCGCCTATGCCACGCCGCTGCATGACGCGCGCTGACGGACTGCCGGGTCCGTCGTATCCCCTCCCGGCACTTCAACCGAACTCCCGAAGATGTTTTTGAAAGCGAGTAGATGATGACGGCTCCTCTTCCGCGTCCCGGCATTCTGGATATCAAGCCCTACCAGGGCGGTCGCTCCAAGCTGGACGGCGTGGCGCATGTCGCGAAGTTGTCCTCCAACGAGGGGGCGCTCGGCGCCAGCCCGCGTGCCAAGGCGGCGTATCAGGCGATTGCGGCGGAGCTCCACCGATACCCTGACGGCGGCTGCGAGGCCTTGCGCGCGGCGTTGGCGAAGCGCTTCGGCCTCGATGCGTCGCGCGTGGTGTGCGGCGCGGGATCGGACGAACTCATCGGCTTGCTGGTCCATGCCTACGCCGGTCCGGGCGACGAGGTTCTCTATCCCGAATACGGCTTCGCGATGTATCCGCTCTACGCGCGCGCCAACGGCGCGACGCCGGTGACGGCGCCTGAAACCGATCTCACCGTCGATGTCGATGCAATCCTGTCGAAGGTCACCGACAAGACCCGCATCGTCTTCGTCGCCAATCCGAGCAACCCGACCGGTACGATGATCCCGGCTTCGGAGATCGAGCGCCTGCGCAAGGGTCTCCGTCCCGACATCATCCTCGCCATCGATTCGGCGTACTCCGAATTCGTCACCCGCAACGACTATTCGCCGGGTACCGAGTTGGCGGAGTCCACCGACAATACGGTGATGTTCCGCACCTTCTCGAAGATCTTCGGGATGGGCGCGCTGCGTCTCGGTTGGTGCTACGCGCCCGCCGCGATCGCCGACGTGTTCAACCGCATCCGCTCGCCGTTCAACGTCTCGGCGGCGGCGCAGGCCGCTGGCGTGGCGGCGCTTGAGGACACCGCGTTCTTTGAACTCTGCCTTGCGCACAACCAGATGTGGCGTCCCTGGCTCGCCGAGAACATCGAAGCCCTCGGCCTCAAGGTCACGCCGTCGTTCGCCAACTTCCTCCTCGTCCACTTCCCCGCAGGCGACGTGCCGAAGGCGGAAGCCGCGCTCGCCCGCCAGGCGGTGATCGTGCGCCAGGTGGCGAGCTACGGCCTGCCGAACGCCTTGCGGATTTCCGTCGGCACCGAGGACGAAAACCGCCGCGTCATTGCCGGCCTGACCGAATACAAGGAGGGGGCGGCATGACCACGCCAACCATCGAAGCGCCCCTGTTCGATACCGTCGCGTTCGTCGGTATCGGCCTGATCGGCGCGTCGCTTTCGCTCGCGATCCGACGACATGGCCTCGCGCGGCGCACGCTCGCGACCTCGCGGCACCAGGAAACCCTCGACACCGCGCTCCGCCTCGGCATCGTCGACGCAGCCTCGACCGATTTGTCCGAGGTGGTGAAGGACGCCGACCTGGTGATGATCTGCGTGCCGGTCGGTGCATGCGGTGCGGTGGCAAAGGCGATCGCGCCGTATCTCAAGCCGGGCGCGATCGTGTCCGACGTCGGCTCGGTCAAGTGCACGGTGATCCGCGACGTGATGCCGCACTTGCCGAAAGGCGTGGCGTTCGTCCCCGGGCATCCGCTCGCCGGCACCGAGTTCTCGGGGCCGGAAGCGGGCTTCGCCGAGCTGTTCGAACAGCGTTGGTGCGTGTTGACGCCGCTGCCGGAAACCCCGCCAGCGGCATTGGAAAAGGTTGCGGCAATGTGGCGCGGCGTCGGGTCCAACGTGGACACCCTCGACCCCGAACATCATGATCGGGTTCTGGCGATCACCTCCCACCTGCCGCACCTGATCGCCTATACCATCGTCGGGACCGCGACCGATCTCGGGACCGACCTGAAGCAGGAAGTGATCAAGTATTCGGCTTCCGGCTTCCGCGACTTCACCCGCATCGCGGCGTCCGACCCGGTGATGTGGCGCGACATCTTCCTCAACAACCGCGAGGCGGTGCTGGAAATCCTCCAGCGCTTCACCGAGGACTTGACCGCGTTGCAGCGGGCGATCCGGCGCGGCGAGGGCGATACTCTGGAGACGCACTTCACCCGCACCCGCGCGATCCGGCGCGGCATCGTCGACGCCAAGCAGGCATGAGCGTATGGTCCGGGGGAAACCCCGGACCAATCCGCGATCCACGATGGCCGAAATCATCCTGATCACCGACCCCGACGACCCGCGCATCGCAGGTTACCGCGACGTGCGCGAGCGCGACGTCGTCGGCCGCGAAGGCAAGTTCGTCGCGGAAGGCGAAGTGGTGCTGAACGCGCTCCTCGGCGGCCGCTCGCGCCACGGCGTCGACTCCCTGCTGATTGCCGCCAAGCGCCTCGAAACCCTTGCGCCGTTGCTCGCAAACGTGCCGGACGGCGTGCCGGTCTACGGCGCGGCGCAAGCGGTGATGGACGCGATCGTCGGCTTCCCGATCCATCGCGGCATTCTCGCGCTCGGTCGGCAGGCCCCCAACCCCAGCCTCGGCGAAGTGCTCGCCGGACTGGGCGAGCGGGCGACGGTGGTGGTGCTGTCCGAAATCGCGAACCACGACAACCTCGGCGGCATCTTCCGCAACGCCGCAGCCTTCGGCGTCGACGCGGTGTTGCTCGATCCCGGCTGCTGCGATCCCTTGTACCGCAAGGCGATCCGGGTCTCGGTCGGCGCGGCGCTGGTGGTGCCGACGGTGAAATGCGGCACCACCCTCGAAATTCTCGAATCCCTCGCCAGTCACGGCTTCGAGATGCTGGGCCTCAGCCCGCGCGGTGCAACCGCGCTCGCTGACTATGCCCGCCCGCCCCGTGTCGCGGCCCTGTTCGGTGCCGAAGGCCCGGGCCTGCCCGAAGCGGTGCTGGCGCGCACCAAATCCGTCCAAATTCCCATGGCGGCGGGCTTCGATTCCCTCAACGTCGCCACCACCACCGGCATCGTCCTCCACCACCTCGCCTTCGGTTGACGCGATTTTCGCCTGCCGCGCATTGCACCCGAGGGGATGCGGACCAAAGATAGTCGGGGGATCATCGCTGGCGGTTGGACGAATGCCCGACGGATCTGAAGGCTTGGTGCTGCATCAGGTGGGCGGAATCGCCCATATCGCGCCCGAGGACTGGGATGCCTGCGCGGGTGCGCACAACCCCTTCGTCTCGCACGCCTTCCTGCGGGCGCTGGAAGACTCGGGCTCAGCGACGCCCCGCACCGGCTGGGCGCCCTGCCACCTTGCGGTCAAGGACGGCGAGGGGCGCGTTCTCGGCGTCGCGCCGCTTTATGCCAAGAGCCATTCGTTCGGCGAGTACGTGTTCGACTGGGGCTGGGCGGACGCCTGGGAACGCGCCGGAGGCCGCTACTACCCGAAGCTCCAATGCGCGGTGCCGTTCACCCCGGTGCCCGGGCCGCGCCTGCTGGTGCGCCCCGGGGTGCGGGCAGCTGCGGTGGCGGACCTGCTCGCCCACGGCATGACCCATCTTGTCGCCGAGACCGGCTGGTCGTCGGCGCACGTCACGTTCTGTACGCAGGCGGAGGCGGACCTGCTCGCGGCCCAGGGCTGGTTGCCGCGCGTCGGCGAGCAATACCACTGGCGCAATCCGGGCTATGCCAGCTTCGACGACTTCCTCGCGACCCTCGCCTCGCGCAAGCGCAAGGCGATCCGCAAGGAGCGCGAGCGCGCCAACGCCCAGGGTCTCGCCATACGCACCCTGACCGGCGACGAGATCAAGGCACGCCACTGGGACGCCTTCCACCGCTTCTATCTCGACACCGTCGCGCGCAAGTCCGCCGAGGCCTACCTGACGCGGGACTTCTTCCATCGCCTCGGCGCGGAACTGGGCGACACGGTGGTGTTGATCGTCGGCGAGGACGGTCCGCGCATGGTGGCGGGAGCGCTCAACCTCGCAGGCTCCGACGCGTTGTTCGGGCGCAACTGGGGCGCGGCGGTCGACGTGCCGTTCCTGCATTTCGAGATGTGCTACTACCGCGCCATCGACTACGCCATCGCGCGCAAGCTCGGCCGCGTAGAGGCCGGGGCCCAGGGCGAGCACAAGATCAGCCGCGGCTACCTGCCGGTACCTACCTACAGCGCCCATTGGATTCGCGAAGCGCCGCTTCGCAACGCCGTCGCCGACTTCCTCCGCCACGAACGCCAACTCGTCGCGGCGGATATCGCCGCACGCCAGCACCTCGGTCCCTACCGCCAGAGCGGCGACGACTAAAGCGCAGTCGCCAGGGCGCGGGCGAGGTCGGCGATCGCGGCGTTGCGGTCGTCGAAGGATGCGGTGGTGTCGGCAAGGTAGATCGCGACGAACACCGGCTTGCGGCCGGGCGGCCAGATCGCGGCGATGTCGGCCATCGCGCCGTGGCCGCCGCCGCCGGTCTTGTCGCCGATCCGCCAATCCGGCGGCAGCCCGGCGCGGAGCTTGGCGTCGCCGGTGGTGTTGGCGAGCATCCAGGCGACGAGCTGGTCGCGGGATGCGGGCTTGAGCGTTTGCCCGAGGACCAGGGCTTCGAGGTCGGCGGCCATCGCGGCGGGAGTGGTGGTGTCGCGCGGGTCGCCGGGGGCGGCCTGGTTGAGCTCGGTTTCCCAACGGTCGAGGCGGGTGGCGGGATCGCCCAGTCGCCGGGCGAAATCGGTCACCCCCTTCGGGCCGCCGATCGCCGCGAGGATGGCGTTGCCTGCGGTGTTGTCGCTGTGGGCGATCGCGGCGGCGCAGAGTTCGGCGAGGGTCATGCCGTTGCCGCCGACGCGTTCCTTGGTGACCGGCGAATAGGCGACGAGAGCGGCGGCGGCGAGGACGACGCGGCGGTCGAGGCGGTCGCGTCCTGCGTCGATCTTGGCCAGCAGGGCGGCGCTTGCAAGAACCTTGAAGGTGCTGCACAGCGGGAAGCGTTCGTCGGCGCGATGGGTCCAGCGCCGACCGCTCGCGGTGTCGTGGATCGCGACGCCGAGGCGCGCGCCGAGGCGGATTTCGATCCCGGCGAAGCTGGCGGCGAGGGCGTCGTCGTCGGCAAGCGCCGCACGGCTCGCGATCGCCGCGCCGAGGAGGCCGAGGGTGAAGCCGCGGCGGTTGAGAACGATCATCGTTGGCTCCTAGACCGGGTCGCCCTTGCGGCGGACCGAGCCGTCGGGGGAGATGTCGACGCCGGGCTTCATCAACGGCGCGCCGCTCGGGGTCCTGGCTTCCTCGGGCATGCCGGGCCATGGGATCTGCGGCACCCGCACCAGCGCGAGGGGGCCGGCGTAGACGACGCCGTCGCGCACCGAGAGCGAGAGGTTGGCGGGACCGCTGGGCGGCATCTCACGCCCGAGCACGAGGCGGGCGAGGGTGGCGTCGGAATCCCGGATCATCCCGGCTGCGTCGAGCACGTCGACGAGGGGGACGAAGCCCTCGACCCGGGCGGTGAGGCTGGCGATCGGCTGGAGCCGCGGGTCGACCGCGAAGGTGCCGGTGCCGTCGAGGGTCGAAGCCCCCCAGCGCAGGCTGACGCGGCGCACCGTGATCATCCCGCCCGCCTCGCGCCATTGCTGGAGCGCGTTGTAGGCGGGCCCGGCGTTGATCGGTCCGGTGGAGATCGCGTCGAGGTCGAAGCTCGCGACCTCCGGCCCGAGGGGGAAGGCGAGGTTCTTCGGCCAGCGCACGCCGTGGGCGGTGGCGGCGAGGCGCGCGGTCGGGGCGGTCTGGTCCTTGTTGCTCGCGATCGGCGGCTCGACGATGACGGTGACGGTGGCGTCGGCGACGCCGAGCGGGCTCGTGAGCGCGTGGCCGCCCCAGGTGCCGGAGAACGACAGGTTGGCGGCGGTGAAGGTCGCGCTTCGCAGCGCGTCGAGGGAATTGAGGCCGACGGCGAGTTCGGCGCCGCCTCCGGTCTTGACCAGCGCGTCGCGGCCCGAGGGGCTGGTGCGGGCGATCTCGCTGGCGTCGGGCAAGGCGATGGTGAAGCTGCGCGGCGAGAACACCTGGCTGACCAGCGCGAGGCGCGGCGCCTTCAGCGACCACGAGGTTTCGCCGCGATGGAAGGCCACCGCGACGTTCTCCAGGTCGACCGCCATCCGCATCGGGAAGCCCGAGACGCCCACGATGCCGATCTCGGCGGCGTCGCCGAGGGTTTGGCGCTCCGCCGCCCATTGGACGATGCGGGATTTCATCGCGCTCGCGTTGTAGAACCAGAACGCGGTGTAGGCCGCCGCAATCGTCGCGAGCAGCGCGGGCGCCGCCATCATCGTGGCGACGGGGCCGAAATTGCGCTTGGCCTTCGCCATTGGTGGTTCCCCCCGTTCGAGCCTCCGCGTGCGGCCGATCCTGCCGGGGCGGAACCCCCTGCGTCAGTGCCCGGCGTCACCCGACGGTTAGGCGTTGCCGATCAGAATTCCCGCCGCGAACACCAGCGATCCGCCCAGCACCACCTGCATCGCGGCGCGCAGGAACGGCACGTCCATGTAGCGCTTCTGGATCCAGGCGATCGCCCAAAGCTCGCAGAACACCACGGCGCACGCAATCATCGTCGCAAGCCAGAAGTGCGGGATCAAATAGGGCAGGGCATGGCCGAGGCCGCCCAAAGCGGTCATCACCCCGGCGGCGAGGCCGCGCTTGAACGGCGAGCCGCGCCCCGAGATGCTGCCGTCGTCGGAGGCGGCCTCGGTGAAGCCCATGGAAATTCCCGCGCCGACCGAGGCGGCGAGGCCGACGAGCAGCGTCGTCATGGTGTTCTGGGTGGCGAAGGCGGTGGCGAAGATCGGCGCGAGGGTCGAGACCGAGCCATCCATCAGCCCGGCCAGGCCCGGCTGCACCCAGGTGAGGACGAACTGGCGGTGCGCCGCCGCGTCTTCCTCGGTGCGGACGTCGCCCGGCAGGTACTTCGCTTCGAGCGCCTCGCCGAGGCGCATGTGCCCGGCCTCGGCGGTGGCGAGGTCGCCCAGGAGCTTGCGGGTATCGGCGTCGGAGACGCGCTGCGCGGCGTTGACGTAGAACGCGTGGGCCGCTTCCTCCATGCCGACGATCTCGGCGCGGATCCGGTCGATGCCGAGGTTCTCGATCAGCCAGGTGGGATTGCGGGCGTAGTATCCGGCGACGTGTTCGCGGCGGATCAGCGGAATCTGGTCGCCGAAGCGGCGCTTGTGCATTTCGATCAGGCGATGGTGGTGGCGCATTTCCTCGTCGGCCATCGCGGTGAGCATGTCGGCCGTGGCGGGGGAGTCGGCGCGCACTTTCGCGGCGTAGGTGCGGTAGATCCGCGCGTCGTCCTCTTCCGAGGAGATCGCGAGCGCCAGGACCTCCTGCTCGTTCAGATCCTTGAATTTCCGGCGCGCGGCAAACGTTCCGAGCAACATGGCCCCCGACCCCTCGATCCTGTGCGTGTAAACCCGAGGTTAGCGCGAAAACCGCCTGTGTGGAAATCCTCTAGTCGATGTGCCGCCCGGTGAACGGGTTCCAGCCGCGCGCCGCGAGCACGGTCCAGGCGGTCGCGCCGAGGTGGGGGCGGCGGTAGTAGCGGAAGTCGTCGGTGTCGCTGTCCGGGCCGATCGCGAGGCCGGTGCTGATGCTCGGGTTTTTCGCGGCGAAGATGTATCCCTCCGGCCCGGCCTGCTCGCCGACGGTGACTTTGAGGCGGTGGGCGTCGGCCTTGCGCCCGAGCGACCGGGCGACCAGCGCGCCCTGCGCCGTACCTTCCGACCAGAGGCCGTCGCGGTCGTCGTTGAAGTCGAGGCCGCCGTCCGCGCCGTGGGCGGTCAGGGCATAGTCGAAGGCCTTGCGCCACGCGGGCGGAATGTCGGCGAGCAGCAGCGGCCAGAGCTGGGCGTCGAGACCGGAGGGATGCTCCGCCGGAGTCGTGCCGTCGGGCGCGGTGCCGATCAGGAAGTGGCCCGGTTCGGGGCGGAACATCGCCGCGACGAAGCTCTTCGCCTGGGCCGAGGCGACGTCCCATTCGCCGCCGCCCGCGCGGTCGAGCCAGTCGAGGAAGGCGACCATGTCGGTGTTGTGCTCAGTGGATTTCCAGGTCAGGCGCTGGGCGTCGGCATCGAAGCCCTGGAGGCCGCCGATGAAGCCGGGGATGCCCTTGGCGTCGGAAAACCGCATCGCCCATTGCGCGATTCGCGCGGCGCCGTCGCGGTAGCGGACCTCGCCGGTCTCTTCATGCAGGGTGAGGAGGGCGAGCCCCGCCCAGGCGAGGTTGCCGGTGGCCGAGCCGACCTGATAGGGGTCTTCGAGCCAGGCGTTCTGCGAGCGGTCCCACCAGCCCATCGGCGGCGGCGGGGATTCGCTTACCGCCCCCGCGCGGTAGGCGTTGCGGATCCGGCCGGCTTCGCCGGTGCGGTCGCCCGCCGACGCGGCGAGGATCGCGTCGCCGACGCGACGCGCTTCTTCGCGATGGCCGCAGGCGGAAAGCGCCATCACCGCCAGCGCATTGTCGTAGGTGAACGCCGCACCGTCGAGCGCGGGTTCGTCAGGCTCGCCGGGGATCGACCCATAGCTTGCCAGAAATACCGGGCCGCCACCCGGGATGTCGTCCACCTTCGCCTTGATCGCGGCGCATTGCATCGCCGACGCCCCGGCGTCGGCGGCGGTTGCCGCGAGGATGATCAACGGCAGGGCCAGGAGAAACCGGGTCAGCCGCAGGTGGAGTATCCGCAGTTTATGCACTTCTTGCAGCCTTCCTGCCGGAACAGCGTCGGAGCGTGGCACTGCGGGCAAGTATCGCCCGCAGGCGTGGCGTTGTCTTCTGGAACCTGCATATCCGTGCGTTCCTCGACGGGCTCGATCAGGCCGAGGGCGGCGAGGTGGCGGCGCATCACTTCGGCGATCAGCGCGACGATGCCGTTGACGTAGCGGCCGTTGACCCAGGCGCCCTGCGCGCCGCGTACGGTCGAGAGATCCTCGATCAGGAACGACGGGTCGTCGGTACGGCGCATGATCGCCGAGAGGGTGATGGTGAGCGCCGAGAGCAGTTCGGCGTGGTCGGCCGAGCGCGAGGCGATGAAGATCTCGAACGGGCGGCGGCGTCCGCCGCCGTTCACGATATCGTTGATGGTGACGTAGAAGTTCTCGTCGGTGGCGGGCCACTTGAGTTTGTAGGTGGTGCCGGAGAGTGCTTCCGGGCGTGGCGCAAGCTGGGCGTCGGCGGGCCCGGGCTGGGCGGCGTCCGAGGTGGTGCTCAGCACCGAGGTGCGCAGCGGCGACGGGCGGTAGGTGGTGCAGCCCTTGCAGCCCAAGGCATAGGCGCGGGCGTAGACCGCCTTGAACGCCGCGAAGTCCATGGCCTCCGGGCAGTTGATCGTCTTGCTGATGCTGGCGTCGACATAGCGCTGGCAGATCGCCTGGGTGCGCAGGTGTTCGTCGACCGAAAGTTCAAGCGCGCCCACCATGTAGGACGGCAGGCCGGTGAGCGGCGCGGTGGCGGGGTCGAGGTCGTGGGCGCGGCAATAGGCCATGAATCCGGCGTCGATCACCGCAAACTCGCGCTGGCTGCCGTCCGCCTGGAGAACCTTGCGGAAGTAGCGCCAGCCGAAGGTCGGCTCCAGGCCCGAGGAGACGTTGGCGTTGTAGATCGCGGTGGTGCCGGTGGGCGCGACGGTGAGCAGCACGCCGTTGCGGATGCCCGACTTTGCGATGCCGTCGTGGATATCGTCCGGCAGGTCCTTGATGAACGGCCGGTCGAGAAAGGCGTCGACGTCGAACAGCGGGAACGGGCCGCGCTCGGCGCTGAGTGCCACCGAGGCGCGATAACAGGCGTCGCGCAGCGCTTCCATGATCCGCGCGGTCATCGCCTCGGCCTCGGGAGAGCCGTAGCGCAGGCCGAGCATCTGCAGCGCGGTGCCGAGGCCCATGATGCCGATGCCGGTGCGGCGCTTGTTGGCGGCTTCCTCGGCCTGTTCGGGCACCGGATAGTTGGTGACGTCCAGAACGTTGTCGAGGAAGCGCACGCCGATCGCGGCGACCTCGGCGAGGCGCGCGAAATCGAATTCGGAACGGTCGCTGAACGGCGAACGGATCAGCGCGGCGAGGTTGACGCAGCCGAGGTTGCACGCGCCGTTGGGCGGCAGGGGCTGCTCGCCGCATGGGTTGGTGCAGTGGAGCGTCTCGCAGTAGCCGAGGTTGTTGGCGGCGTTGACCCGGTCGATGAAGATCACCCCCGGCTCGGCGGCGTCGTAGGTGGCGCGGATGATCGCGTCCCAGAGGTCGCGCGCCTTCAAGCGGCGGTAGACGAACCACGGACGGCCGTTCTTCTCGGAAACCGCCACCTGCTGCGACGGATCGGCGGGCGGCACGGGGAAGCCCAGGTCCCAGTCGGCGTCGGCCTCGATCGCCTTCATCAGCGCGTCGGAAACCAGCACCGAGACGTTGAAGTTGGTGAGGCGGCCGGGCTGCTGCTTCGCCGCGATGAAGTCGAGGAGGTCGGGGTGGTCGTCGGCGAGCGTGCCCATCATCGCGCCGCGCCGCGTGCCGCCCGACATGATCGTGCCGCACATCGCCTGCCAGATTTCCATGAACGAGATCGGGCCGGAGGCGACCGAGCCGGTCTTCTCGACCAGCGAGCCGCGCGGACGGATGGTGGAAAAATCGGTGCCGATGCCGCCGCCCTGCTGCATGGTGAGCGCGGCGCGGGTGTTGGCGGCCATGATCCCGGCCATCGAATCGGGGACGGTGTCGTTGACGAAGCAATTGATCATCGTCACCTGGCGGCCGGTGCCCGCGCCCGCGAGGATGCGTCCGGCGGGGCACCATTCCATCGCGTCCATCGCCGCCATCGCGAGCGGCGCATGCGTGGCCGCCTCGGGGTCGTTGGCGTAGACCCCGGCGCAGACTCGCGCGTGGGTGTCGGCGGGGCTCGCTTCGGTCGAATCTCCGGCGGCGGAGACGGCGCGGTATTTCTCGCGCCAGATCATTTCGGATATCGCCTGGCGAAGATCACCGAACGAGACATCGGGTTGGGCGGTCATGCTTGGGGCGGCTCCGGTTCGGGTAAGACGAGACAATAAAGACGGGGGAAACCGGCGAAGGCCGGAAACCGGATCGAGAACATCTAATGATGAGTTGTCCACAGGTCCAGCACGAAATCCGGGGGAGTGCCAAACGCCAGCGCTCTCAAGGAGTCGGGGGCCGGATACAGGGCGATTCGTTCGGAGGGCGGAAAGATAAACTCAATCTTAAAATTCTGTAAATCTAAAATACACGATTTTTCAATATGTTACGGGGATGTTTCAGGGGGCGCCGATTCGGATCGCCTCATGCGTGCAGGTTTTGGGGGTCGACTCCGGAAAATAATCGCAAAACGCGAAACTCGCCGTGGGGGCGGGTTTGCGCACCGGGTGCGACTCCATCGCGGTGATAACTCACAGACTTATCCACAGAATTTTTCGCGATTAGGCGTCGCCGAGGCTCTTTCGTCCTTCGGCTTCGAGCTTGCGCGTCGCCATCTCGATTCGGCTTTGCAACTCGTTGAGGAAGACGCGGCGGTCGAGGCCCTGGGGCATCGCCGGGAGGAACTCGACGATGATCTTGCCCGGGCGCTTGAGGTAGGCGTTGCGCGACCAGAACAGGCCGGAATTGAGCGACACCGGAATCACTGGCGCGTCGACGCTGGCCGCGAGCATGGCGAGGCCGGGCATGTAGCGCGGCGGCGCGCCCGGCGCGGTGCGGGTGCCCTCGGGGAAGATCACGATCTGGCGGCCGGCGGCGATGGTCTCGCGCGCCCGCTGCACCATCACGTGCATCGACTTGATTCCGGCGGAACGGTCGACGCCGATCATCTCGGTCTTGCGCATGTGCCAGCCGACGAAGGGAATCCGCAGCAGTTCCTGCTTCAGCACGTAGACCGCGTCGGGCAGGACGCTGTCGAAGAAGAAGGTATCCCACGCCGACTGGTGCTTGACCGCAAGGATCACCGGGCCCTTCGGCAGGTTTTCGCGGCCGCGCACCTCGTAGCGGATGCCCATCACCCAGCGCGCGAGGAAGACGATCCCGGTGGTCCAGAGTCGCTTGCCCTCGACCATCCAGGCGCGCGGCATCGGCAGGATGACCGTCAGGCCGACGCTGATCACGACGGTCCAGAGGAAATACGAGATGTTGAAGACGGTGGAGCGGATCGCCTGCACTTAAGAGAAGTCCTCGGTTGTCATTCCAAACATGTGGGCCAAGCTGGCGATCACGAATTTGGTATATTCCCGCGTCATCAGCAACAACGTTCCGGGATACTTCCACCATTGCCCCTGCTTCACCGCATTCGGGAACACCGGATGGGGAACGATCTGGAGCCCCGGCATCAGCTGTTTGAACTCCAGGAGGCTGCGCTTCATGTGATAGGCGGCGGTCACCAGCCGGATCGAGCGGATACCCTCCTCACGGCACCAATCGGCGGTTTCCTGGGCGTTCTGCACCGTGCTCGTCGCCCGCCGCCCGAGGAAAATCCGGGGGCGCAGTTCGGCGGGGAAGCCCTGCATCGCGAGCTGTTCGAGGAGGCGGTCGGTGGTCACGGCCTCGGCGACTCCCGAGATCAGCAGGCGCGGCGCGAAATCCTCTTCGAGCAGGTGGAGGCCGGTGGCGAGGCGGTCGCTGCCGCCGGTGAGGACGACGATCGCGTCGGTGCGGGTGTGGTCGTCGGCGACGCCGCCGGGCAGGGTCGCGGCGAACCGCACCAGCCCGATCGCCCAGATCGCGAATACGATCCCGACGATCACGAACAGCGCGTGCGCGAGCCGCTTCATAGCATCCTCGAAAGCGTCCTGAGGACGGTGAGGAAGGCCGCCACCATCGCCAGCAACGCCGCGACCACCGGCACCGCGCCCAATACCACCCAATGCGCGGGGCCGAAGCTGACTTCCGCGAGGAGGCCGCCTTGCAGGCTCTTTGCCATTGCGCCGAGGCCGATCAGGACCGGCGAGGCGAGGGCGAAGCCGATCACCGCCCCCTGCGTGCCGAGCCAGAGCGCGCGCTTGGCGTATTGGCGGGCGATATAGCTGTCGCGCGCGCCGACGAGGTGCAGGATCTCGATGCTCTGGCGATGGATCGCCAGGCCCGCGCGGGTGGCGTAGACCACCGCGACCGCCGCCGCCAGGCCGACCAGCGCCATGATCGCGCGGGCGAGGAGTTCGAGCCCGTCGGCGAGGCGGATCACGCGGGAGAGCCAGATCCGATGGTCGTCCACCGAGGCGCCCTTGACCTCCGCCTTCAGCCGGTCGGACAATGCCACGAGATCGGGCGGGTCGGTGTCGCTGATGGTGACGTCGATCAGGTGCGGCAGCGGCAGGTCGGCGATCAGGTCGGTGCTGCCGAGCCAGGGCTCGATCAGCGCCGAAAGCTCGGCGTCGGAGAGCGCGCGGGCGCGGATCACGCCCGGGGTTTCCTCAAGAATCCGGATCGTCTTGTCGATCCGCGCCTCGACGTCCTTGGTCGAGTTGTTGGCGTCGGGCACCACCTGCACGGTGAGCGTGCCCTTGATGTCGCGATTCCAGCGTTCGAGCAGGTTGTCGAGCACCAGCGCCCCCGAGAGCGCGAGGGTGGCGAGGAACACCATCATTGCGATCATCGCGGGGAGGAAGGCGGCGGTGGCGTCGTGGTCGAAGGGCAGGTCGGCGCGGCGGCGGAACATCAGAACTCGGCCTCCGGCGGCTTGGTCCGCGATCCCGGCAGCACGGCCACGCCGCCTGCGTCGAGGTGAATCCGGGGGAATCCGAATCGCTTGATCAACGGTTCGTTGTGGGTCGCGATCACCACCGTGGTGCCGAGGCGGTTCAGTTCGATGAACAGGTGCATCAATCGGTCTGCGATACGGTCGTCGACGTTGCCGGTGGGTTCGTCGGCGAGCAGCAGGTCGGGGCGGTTGATCACCGCGCGCGCGATCGCGATGCGCTGCTTTTCGCCGCCCGAAAGCAAGGGCGGCTTGGTTTTGAGCGCGGCGCCGAGGCCGACCCAGTTGAGCAACTCGGGCACGTGCCGTGCGATTTCGGATTCGCGCACCCCCGCCACGCGCAGCGGCAGCGCGACGTTGTCGAGGGTGCTCAAATGGTCGAGCAGGCGGAAGTCCTGGAATACCACGCCGATGCGGCGGCGCACCCGGGGCAGCATCGCATGGCTCATCCGCGTGGTGTCGATGCCGAACATCTCGATCCGGCCCCGCGTCGGGCGGCGGGCGAGGTACATCAGGCTCAGCAGAGAGGACTTGCCCGCGCCCGAATCGCCGGTAAGGAAATGGAACGATCCTTTCGCCAGCGACAGCGAAATGTCCTGCAGGACCTCGGTGCCCTGGCCATAGCGCAAGCCCACGCCCTCGAACCGAACGATCTCGGCTTCGGACGCGGTTGTGCGGAGGGAAGGGCTGCGGTCGGGTCTCATGGGGCTCACAATGGCACGCGACGTTCCTTCGGTCCAGCCTGCGCGGCAGAGTGCGCGTAGGGATTGCTTGAGTTCCGCGCGGCTCTCTCCTATAAGTGAAAAATCGTAGTCCGGCCAATTGCTAAAGAAAGTCTGGCGGATGATCATATCCTGCCCCGAGTGCGAGACGAAGTTTGCGATTGCCGATGCGGTTCTGGGTGAACGCGGGCGCAAGGTTCGCTGCTTCAAATGCGGCCACGCCTGGCATCAGTTGCCCGAGAACGCCCCGCCACCGCCGCCCGCGCCCCTGCCCGAACCCGTGCCGCGCCGTGCCGCGCCGCCGTTGATGCCGGCGATGCCGACGGTAGGCGAATCGTCGCTTCCGCTCGAAGCCGAGCCGATTCGGAGCGCACCGCCGCCCGTGCCGCAGCCAAGCCGCAGCTTCGACCTGCCGCTCGACAGCGGTGACGACGGCGCGCAGGACGATTTCGAAATTCCGCCGATCGCTCAGCCGGACGATTTCTCCGCCCTCGGCGCGACCACCCATGCGGACGACGACGCCGGCGGATATAATGCCGTCGACGTCGATGCGCTCCTCGGCACCCGCGCCGAAGACATTCCGAACGTGCTGTCGAAGCGCGTCCAGGAGAACGAAAAACGCAGCGGCTTCGGGCGCTGGCTGATCGTCCTCGCGCTTCTCGGCGGCGCGCTCTACGGCCTCTGGCACGAACGCGCCCAGATTGTCGAACGCTTCCCCGGCACCGCGCCGCTCTATAAAGCCCTCGGCGCCCCTCTCGAAATCCTCGGCGAGGGCCTGGAGTTCCGTGGCGTCGGCTCGGAAATGATCAAGGAAGGGCGCACGCCGGTCCTGGTGGTGCGCGGCGTGATCGCCAATATTGCCAAGGATACCCGGTCGGTGCCGCTCCTGCGCCTCGTCCTCCTCGATACCGGCGGCGGCACGATCCAGGAATCCTTCGCCAAACCGCGCAAGGAAACCCTCGACGCCACGCAGCAGATGGGCTTCCAGATCCGCATGGAAAATCCCTCCGCCGCCGCGGTGCGCTACGAGGTCACCTTCGCCGAAGCCCCCGCCAACCGCGCCATCGAACCGGCTGCCGACACCCCGGTGGCGCCCGCCGGGCAGATGACTCCGGCCCCGACGCCGGCTCCGGCCGCACCGGCAACCCCGGCGAAGTAAGCGAAATCCCCAGTTTTTCGCGCGCAAGCGCGATCCACCCGCCCTTCACCGAGGGCGGATTTTTTCTACGTTCCGCAGACAAATGAGATCAAAGGGCAGAGCCCCTTTGCGGGGTCCCAGGGGCAGAGCCCCCTGGTCCTTTCCTGCCTCAGAGCCAGTTCGGCAGGGTTTCGAGCGCGACCATTTCGTCGTAGCTCGGGCGGCGGCGGGTGACGCAGCGTTTGTCGCCGTTGACCAGGACTTCGGGGACGAGGGGGCGGCCGTTGTAGGTGGAGGACATCGCCGCGCCGTAGGCTCCGGCGGAGCAGAAGGCGATGAGGTCGCCCGCATGCATCGGCGGCAGGTCGAGATTGCGGTCGAAGGTGTCGCCGGTTTCGCAGATCGGGCCGACCACGTCCATCGGCGTGCGTTGGGCGTCGGGCGCGGGTTCGGCGACGGTGAGGATGTCATGGTGGGCGGCGTACATCGCGGGGCGGATCAGGTCGTTCATCCCGGCGTCGACGACGAGGAAGGTCTTGGTACCGGTGTCCTTGACGTAGATCACCTTGGAGACGAGCACGCCCGCGTTGCCGACGAGCATGCGGCCGGGTTCGAAGGTGAGTTCGCAGCCGAGGTGGCCGACGGTTTCCCTGACCATCGCCGCGTATTCGGCGGGGGTCGGGGGCACGGTTTCGGCGGTGTAGGGGATGCCGAGGCCACCGCCCATGTCGAGGTGGGCAACCGGCACGCCCGCGTCGCGCAGCGCGACGACGAGACTCGCGAGCTTGGTGAAGGCGGCGCGGAAGGGGGCGAGGTCGGTGAGCTGCGAGCCGATGTGGACCGCGAGGCCGCGGAAGTTGATGCCCGGCAGGGCATGGGCGCGGCGGCAGACCGCGAGTGCGTCGACGAAGGCGATGCCGAACTTGTGCTCCGCGCCGCCGGTCGAGATTTTCTCGTGGGTGTGGGCGTCGACGTCGGGGTTGACGCGGATCGCGATCGGCGCGGTCTTGCCCATGCGCTGCGCGAGCGCGCTCAGGGCTTCGAGTTCGGGGATCGATTCGACGTTGATCTGGCGGATGCCCGAAACCAGGGCGAAGGCGAGTTCGCGCTCGGTCTTGCCGACGCCGGAGAAGACGATCTTCGACGCCGGGATGCCGGCGCGGAGCGCGAGGCGGAGTTCGCCTTCGCTCACCACGTCCGCGCCCGCGCCGCGCAGGCTGAGGGTTTTCAGTACCGCGAGGCTGGCGTTGGACTTCACCGCGAAGCAGACGGTCGCGGGGGCGACGGCTTCGGCCAGGACGTCGTAGTGCCGCGCCAGGGTGGCGGTGGAATAGCAATAGAACGGCGTGCCGACTTCCGACGCGATGGCGGCGAGCGAGACGTCCTCGGCGAACAGCGTGCCGTCGCGATAGGCGAAGTGGTGCATGCTTTTCAGGTCCTAGCGGGTCGGATAGGTGGTGGGATAGGTGCCGCCGGGGACTTTCTCGGGTTCGCCCTTCTTGCCGCAGCCGCCGAGAGCGGCGACGACGGCGAGGACGATCAGCAAGGCGGGCAAGCGGCGCATGGCGGTTTCCTGATTGATCAAAGGGCGAAGCGCTGGCGGGCTTCGGCGCACTGGCGGCGCACCTGCTCCGGGGCGGTGCCGCCATAGCTGACGCGGCTGGCGGCGGAGGCTTCGACGGTGAGCACGGTGTAGACGTCGGCGGTGATCCGGGGCTCGATCGCCTGCATCGCCTCAAGCGGCAGGGCGGCGAGGTCGCAGCCCTGGGCTTCGGCCGCCTTGACCACCGCGCCGGTGACGTGGTGGGCGTCGCGGAACGGCATGCCGAGCACCCGCACCAGCCAGTCGGCGATGTCGGTGGCGGTGGAGAACGCTTGGCCCGCGGCGGCCTTGCAGCGCTCCGCGTTGACGGTGAGCTCCGAGATCATGCCGGTCATCGCGGCGAGGCAGAGGCCGAGGGTGTCGAAGGCGTCGAAGGTCGGCTCCTTGTCGTCCTGCATGTCCTTCGAATATGCGAGCGGCAGGCCCTTCATCACGATCAGGAGCGCGTTCAAATCGGCGATCAGGCGTCCGGCCTTGGCGCGGCAGAGCTCGGCGGCGTCGGGGTTGCGCTTCTGCGGCATGATCGAGCTGCCGGTGGAGAAGGAATCCGGCAGGCGGACGAAGCCGAACGGCGCGGAGGTCCAGATCACCAGTTCCTCGGCGATGCGCGAAAGGTGGATGCCGACGATGCTGAGGCCGCTCATCGCTTCGAGCGCGAAGTCGCGGTCGGAGACGGAATCGAGCGAGTTGCGGGTCGGACCGTCGAATCCGAGCGCCGCCGCGGTCTGGAAGCGGTCGATCGGGAACGAGGTTCCGGCGAGCGCCGCCGCGCCGAGCGGGCATTCGTTCATCCGGGCGCGCGCGTCCTTCAACCGGCTGCGGTCGCGGCCGAACATCTCGACGTAGGCGAGCATGTGGTGGCCGAAGGTCACCGGCTGCGCGGTCTGGAGGTGGGTGAAGCCCGGCATTACCGTTCCGGCGTGGGCCTCGGCCTGCGCGAGGAGCGCGGCCTGGAGCCCGGCGAGGCCGATATCCGCCGAGTCGAGGGCGTCGCGCACCCAGAGACGGAAGTCGGTCGCGACCTGGTCGTTGCGCGAGCGGGCGGTGTGCAGGCGTCCGGCGGGTTCGCCGATCATTTCCTTCAGCCGGACTTCGACATTCATGTGAATGTCCTCGTAGGCGACGCGGAAGGGGAAGCTGCCGTTCTCGATTTCCCAGAGGATCGCATCCAAGCCGGAAGTGATGGCGTTTGCGTCGGCTTCGGATATGATGCCGCTCGCCGCCAGCATCGCGCAGTGCGCCTTCGATCCCGCGATGTCCTGTCGGTACAGACGTTTGTCGAAGCCGATCGACGCGTTGATCTCTTGCATCACGGCGGCGGGGCCGGAGGCGAAACGCCCGCCCCAGATGCTGCTCGGGGTCGCGGGTTCGGGGGACTGGCTCATGAAAACGTCTCTTTGATCTAGCAAATTCAAGGATCGGCGCGACAGTTCGAGGAACCACCGACGATGGACAACGAGCCTTCCACGCCGCCGGAGAATCCGCAAGACGAAATCCCCGAGGTCGATCGCCGGACGGTGGTCAAGGCGGTCGCGGCGGCGTCCGCGCTGCTCGTGGTTTTGGGCGGGTTCTTCCTAATGATCAATGGAAAACTGCTGAATTCCGAATCGAGCGGCTCCTATGCCTCGGTGCCGGAGATGATGCGGCACGTCAACGTGCTGAAAACCCCTCGCCCTGCGCCGATCGCCGAATATTCCGCGCTCGTGCCGATCGACGACCGGACCTTCCGCCGCGTCCCGAGCAAGCTCGCCGAATTCAAGGGCGAGCGGCTGTTCGTGGTGATGTGGGCGACCTGGTGCCGCCCCTGCCATCCCGAGATGCGCGTTCTCGACCGTCTCGCGCCGGAACTGCGCGCGGCGGGCCTGCGGGTGGTGCCGATCATGACCGCCGACAAGGTCGGGCCCGACGGCGCGCGCGCCTTCTACCGCAGCGAAAAGATCGTCAACATGCCGATCAACCTCGATGCCGAGCGTGACGTGCTGAACGGCTTCGGCGTCGGCAACCTGCCGGTCGGAGCGTTCATCGACGCCGAGGGCAACCTTCTTGCGCTCACCGACAACCTCGATCTCGAACAGCCCTTGGCGCAGGACCTGCTGCGCGAATTCGCCCAAACCGGCCGGTTGCCGTAATTCGACGGTTTGGGGCTTGCCGAACGCGGCGCGCATGCTATCTTATCGCCATGGACGCGATATTGTAGCGTCGCTCCGACCGGAGGCCGCAGGATGATCGGAAACTCTTCCCCACACGGCCATGACCATTTCCACGGTCATGGCCACGCACCGGCCGCGCTGAAAGCGGCAATGACGCTCTGCTCGGAACGCGGCGCGCAGATGACGCCGTTGCGCCGCCTTGCCCTCGAAACCCTGTGGGACGCGGCCCAGCCCCTGGGCGCATACGACCTGATGCCCAAGCTCGAAGCCGCGCTCGGCCGCAAGCTCACCCCCTCGACGATCTACCGCGCGCTCGAATTCCTCGTGGGCCAGGGGTTCGTCTCGCGGATCGAGAGCCAGAATGCGTTCGTGCCCTGCGCCCATCCGGAAAAGCCGCACGCCTGCGTGTTCTTCGTCTGCGATCTCTGCCGGGGGTCGGTGGAAGTCGACAATCCGGCACTCGAAGGCATCGTCGAACACGAGGCCGAGCAACTCGGTTTCCGCGTCGCGCACTCGGTGATCGAACTGCGCGGCACCTGCGCCGATTGCCGCAGCCACGAAGGCGCGCCGTCATGACCCGCTGACCGGCGACCGCCGAAGACACCGCCGACGATCCGAACTTGACCCGCCGAACCCTTGCATTTCGGGCGGGATCGGGAGAATCATGCAATGTTATCACCTTTCTCAATGAGCGCGGCGCGCCGCATCGCCTGGAGCCTCGGGTTGCTCCTGCCGCTTTGGGCGGCGATCCTCTGGGCGATCCGCGCATGAGCCGGTCCGCGATTTCGCTCGAAAACCTCACCGTCTCCTACGACAGGCATCCGGCGGTGCATCACCTCACCGGCGGCTTCGCGGCGGGGAGCCTGACCGCCGTGGTCGGGCCGAATGGTGCGGGCAAGAGCACGCTGTTGAAGGCGATCGCAGGCTTGCTCAAGCCCGACGAAGGCCGGATCGCGTGTGGCGCGGAGATCGCCTACCTGCCCCAGGTGGCCGAGATCGACCGCGAGTTCCCGATCGCCGTCGCCGATTTCGTCGCCGCCGGGGCGTGGTCGCGCTGCGGCGGCTTTCGGGCCCTGCGGGTCGACGTCGGCGCGGCGCTCGGCAGGGTGGGGTTGGAGAGCTTTGCCGCGCGCGGCATCGGCACCCTCTCGGGCGGCCAGTTCCAGCGCATGCGGTTCGCCCGCCTGATCCTCCAGGACGCGCCGGTGATTCTGCTGGACGAGCCCTTCGCCGCGATCGACGCCCGTACCGTCGCCGACCTGATGCGCCTGATCGGCGCGTGGCAGGCGGCGGGCAAGACCGTCGTCGCGGTGTTGCACGAACTCGACTTGGTGCGGGCCGCCTTTCCCGAGACGCTGTTGCTGATGCGCGAGGCCGTGGCCTGGGGGCCGACGCGCGCGGTGCTGACGCCGGAGCGGCTCGCGGCGATGCGGGAGTCCGCGATGCGATTCGACGACGACCCGGAGATCTGCACGCTCGGAGGCGCGGCATGACCGTCGCCCAGGCGCTGATCGCCCCCTTCGCCGACTACGCCTTCATGCGTCGCGCCCTGGTGGCGTGCATGGCGCTCGCCATCGGTTCCGGCCCGGTCGGGGTGTTGCTGATGCTGCGGCGGATGAGCCTGATGGGCGACGCGATGTCGCACGCGGTGCTGCCCGGCGCGGCGGTCGGGTTCATCGCCGCCGGGCTGTCGCTCTGGGGGATGACCCTCGGCGGCATCGCGGCGGGGTTGATCGTCGCGGTGCTGGCGGGGGCGGTCAGCCGCAACACCCTGCTGCGCGAGGATGCGAGCCTCGCGGGGTTCTACCTCGCGTCGTTGGCGTTGGGCGTGATGCTGGTCTCGACCCACGGCAACAGCCTTGACCTGCTGCATATCCTTTTCGGCACCATCCTCGCGGTGAACGATGCGGCGCTGTTCCTCGTCGGCGGTATCGCCTCCCTCAGCACCGTGGTCCTCGCGGCGATCTACCGGCCACTGGTGATGGAATGTTGCGATCCGGTGTTCCTCCGCTCGGTCGGCGGTCGCGGCGGGTTCTACCACCTCGTCTTCCTGGTGCTGGTGGTGCTCAACCTCGTCGCCGGGTTCCAGGCCCTCGGCACGCTGATGGCGGTGGGGTTGATGATGCTGCCTGCGCTTTGCGCGCGGTTCTGGGCGCGCGAGGTGGCATCGATGATCGGCGTCGCGATCGGCGTCGCATTCGCCTCGGGCTACCTCGGCCTCCTGGTTTCCTACCATTTCCGTGCCCCGTCGGGGCCGTCGATCGTGCTGGTGGCGGCGGCGGTCTACGGCCTGTCCATCGTTTTCGGGCGGCGCGGCGGCCTTCTCGCCGGGATCGTCCGCCGCCGCCACTTTCACCGCTGAAGGAGCTTTCCCCATGAAACCAAACCTGTTCGCCCTCGGGATCGCGGCGCTTGCCGCATGTTGGGGCGGGACGGCGACCGCCAAGCCCCTCGACGTCGTCGCCAGCTTCAGCGTCGTCGGCGATATCGTCGGCGAAGTCGGCGGCTCCCACGTCACCGTGATCACCTTGGTGGGCGCGGAAGGCGATCCCCACGCCTTCGAGCCCGCGCCGCAGGATGCCGAGGTCTTGGCCAAGGCCGATCTCGTGGTGGTCAGCGGCCTCGGCCTCGAAGGCTGGATGGACCGGCTGGTCGCGGCCTCGGGTTACAAAAAGGCGGTGGTCGTCGCCTCCGCCGGACTGCCGACGCGCGAGATGGAGGAGGACGGCGAGACCGTCACCGATCCCCACGCCTGGAACAGCGCCGCCAACGGCGCGGCCTACGCCCGCACCGTCGCCGCCGCGCTGGCGAAGGCCGACCCGGCCAACGCCAAGGCCTACGCCGCCAACGGCGAGGCCTATGCCGCCAAGCTGATGGCGCTCGACGCCTGGGCGAAGCAGGAGGTCGGCGCGATTCCGGCGGCGAAGCGCAAGGTGATCACCAGCCACGACGCATTCGGCTACCTCGGCGCAGCTTACGGCATCGAGTTCCTCGCGCCGGTGGGCGTTTCGACCGAGGCCGAAGCCTCGGCGGCCGACGTCGCGGCGCTGATCGACCAGATCAAGGCGGAGGGGATCAAGGCGGTGTTCCTCGAAAACTCCACCGACCCGCGCATGATCGAGCAGATCGCCGACGCGACCGGAGCGACGCTCGGCGGCGTCCTCTATCCCGAATCCCTGACCGGCGACGCCGGTCCGGCCTCCACCTACGTCAAGATGTTCCGCCACAACATCGCGACGCTGGTGAAGGGAATGAAGGCGAATTGAGCCCGCGTGCCGCCGCCGGGAAACCGGCGGCGGTCAGGAGATCCCGAGCGGGTGCTGCGGGCCGAAGGAATAAAGCATCAGCGAGATTCCGAGCAGCGCCACCAGCGCGCCGCCGCAAAACCCCACCAGCGCGGCGGCGAACGTCGCGCCTCGCCGATGCCCGGCGGCGAGGGTTCTGGCCCAGTCCCGCGCCTTGACCGCGACGAGCGCGAGCAGCGCCACCGCGAGGGCCGTCCCGGTCGCCATCGCCGTCACCGCGAGCATTCCCGCCCAGGCGATCTTGGCGGCGTAGGCGAAAATCAGCACCAGAACCGCGCCCGAGCATGGGCGCAGCCCGATCGACAACACCAGCCCGACGGAGGTCTTGAGATCGGTCGCCCGGGCGATTTCGGGCGCGGACGGCGCATGGGTGCAGCCGCAATCGCAGCCGTGATCGTGGTGGTGGTCGTGTTCGCGGCGTGCCCGCAACTCGGCGACGAAGCCGCGCGCCGCGCGGAACGCCAGGAATCCGCCCATGCCCGCGAGCAGCGCATAGCTCATCCGTTCCGACCACGACACCGCCACCGAGGTCTCCGACGCCCGCCACCCGGCGAGCCAGATCAGGCCGTAGACGATGACGATGGCGGATAGCCCCTGGCAATATGACGCGGCGACGCCCAGGGCCACGCCGCGCTTGAGCCGGGTCTTTTGGGTGAGGAGGTAGGCGCTCAGGACCGCCTTGCCGTGGCCCGGACCGGCGGCGTGGAAGACGCCGTAGACGAAACTCGCGGCGATCAGCCACAGTCCGGCGGAGAGGTTCGCGCCCTCGCCGAGGAGGCGGAGCGCCTGGGTGAGTTCGCGGTGGAAGGCGCGCTGCTGGCCGAAGATCCAGCCGACCATGTTGGCGACCGTTGCGCCGTCCGCCGCTTCGGCGGCTCTCGCGCTCAAGGCGACGAGAGCGAGGGCGCAGGCGGCGAGACCGGCGAGGCGCTTCAGGGACATGAGATCGTGACCTTTTCCGCGAACAGCTCGCCCAGGCCGGTGTCCGAGGTCTGGGTCTGGTCGAGACTGGACGCGCGCACGATCGCATCCATCGAGGGGTTGGGCTTGGCGACGTGGGGCGTGCAGCCTTCGGGCGCGCCGACGAGGCGGACCGGCTCCTTCCCCTCGGCATGGAGCATTTCGATGTAGTAGGTGGGGTCGTAGATTTCGTAGGCGAAGCCCTTGGGCGGGGTGGGGTCGGCGAAGGTGGCGGTGAAGGTCAGGGCGAAGCGGTTGCCCCGCATCGCCGCGCCGGGCGCGACGATGCCGCCGAGGCCGAGCGGCTTGCCCGCCACCGAGGCCTTGGTGAAGTTGTCGTAGCTCTTGAGGTTGCCCATGATCTTCTGGGCGATCCCGGCGAGGCGCTCGGGCGTGAGCGGCTTGCCCTTGGCGAAGCTGTCGACGATGTAGCTGGTGTAGACCTCGTCGAACAGCCAGTCCTCCTGCAGGCCCGCGATCTTGCCCGCGTCGTCGAAGAGCACCGCGACCTTGAGGTCGATCCAGGAGTGGGGATGGGCCGCCGCAGGGTGCGCGCCGAGCATCGCGGCGGCGGCGAGAGCGAAGCGGACGGGGGTGGGGATGCGCATCGGCGCACCATAGGATAATGTATCTTGCGGCGCAACAGTGTTGCGCGAGCTTAACGGTCGACGCGCAGCGAGCGGCCGTTGCGTTCGAACAGGCGGCGCAACCCCATGGTTACGGCGAAACCGACGTAGGCGCCCATGATCACGTCCGACGGATAATGGATGGTGGTCAGGGCGCGGCTGGAGCCGACCAGCACCGCGACCAGGATGTAGAGCAGGTTGTAGCGCGGATAGATCAGGGTGAGCGCGGTCATCGCCGCGACCACGGTCTGGGTGTGGCCGGAGGGGAACGAATACATCGCCATGTGGACGCCGAACGGATCGAAGCCGTAGAGGCCTTCCTCGAACAGGTAGCGCGGACGATAACGCCCGAAGGCGAACTTGATCAGTTGCACCAGCAGCGCGGAACCCGCCATCGACAGCATCATGAACCATGCCGAGCGGGCGAGGTTCATGAACTGGTCGTGGCGGACGATGGTGGAGGAAAAACCGGCGAGGATGCGCGCGCCCAAGAGCATCCCGGCGGCCAGCACGTACCAGAGGCCGGTCAGGCCGATGTCGGTCAGCACCTTGAAGAAGCCGAAGGTCTCGGGCGGCAGGTTGTTGCGCAGCGCATGCGCCAGGGGCATGTCGCAGAACTCGATCAGGATCGCGCACAGCAGGCTGATGCCGAGCGTCGCGGCGATCCAGGGGAAGCGCCGGCTGAAAACAACCAAGCCTCGCGCCGCGATGCGGACGCCGGCATAGACCGGACGGAACGCTGCGAGCGCGGGGCGAAGGTTCATTCGGGAGGTCCGGCGCGGCGGTAAACCAGCAGCCGCACGGCGCGGCCCTTGGAATAGTTGAAGCCCGAAACCTCGGTGCGCGGGGCGAGCGGCGCTTGGCCGAGTGCGGCGAGGCGGGCCTCGAACGCCGGCAGGTCGCGGGCGTCGACGATGCCGACCGCGTTGCCGTCGTCGGCGAGCACATCGGCCACCGCCTGCGCGCTCAACAGTCGCGTGCCGGTGCCGAGGCGGAATACCGCCGAAGGCTCGGTGTAGCCCGAGAGCGCTACCACCGCGCCCCGGGGCGCGATCGCGTGGACCGCATCGGCGAGGCGCGGTGCGACCCAGAGCCTGTCGAGCGACGGGATCACCCAGCCGAACACCCCGGCATAGAGCGGCAGCGACAGCGCCATCACGACCACGGCGGCAGGCAGGTGCAAGTCCGACCAGGATTTTTTCAGCGGCAGCGCGACCGCAGCCAGGGCAACCGCCGCCACCGGGATCGACACCCAGCCGAAGCCGTCGCCGTAGAGCATCGGCAGCGCCACCGAAAGCGCCGCGAGCGCGACGCCGACCAGCGCCCAAATCGCGCCGAGGCCTTTCTGCCAGATCCGTCCGAACAGGGCGTAGGCGTCTTCCCGCACCGCGAACAGCGCGGCGGCGATCAGCAGGCAGATCGCCGGATAGAGCGGCAGGGGGTAATGGGGCAGCTTGGTCGGGATGATCTCGAACACCAGCCACGACGGCACCGCCCAGGCGAGGCAGAAGCGCACCCCCGGCTCGGCGCGCATGCGGAAACTGCGAATCGCGGCGGGCACCATGAACAGCGAACCCGGCCACAGCGTTGCGAGCGCGAGCGCGGTATAAAGGCCGGGGAAGCCGCCGTGGGCCTCCTGGCCGCCCAGCAATTTCGGTATCAGGTCCTGCTGCACCGCGTCGGCGACGAAGCCCGATTGCGGTCCGGTGGCGATCGCAATCATCCACGGCGCGACCACCGCGGCGGCGATGGCGATGCCGGTGACCGGACGCGTCGTGCCGAGCCAGCGCCAGCGCCGGTCGGCGATCGCGAGGGCGAGGATGCCGAGCCCCATCACCATCGGCGCGATCGGACCCTTGATCAGCATGCCGATGCCGAGTGCGAGCCACATCGCGGCGACCTGCCACGCGGGAACCGCGGGGCCCTTGCGCGCCTGCATGTAGAGCCGCCCGAGGATGCCCATCGCCGCGACCACGGCGGCGAGCATCGCGGCGTCGGTCTTCGCCTGGTGCGCCTCGGCGACGAGGATCAGCGTCGACGCGAGCAGGGCCGCGCCGACGAACGCAACTTGGCGGCTGAACAGATATTTGCCGAAGCCGAAGGTGAACAGCACCGCCGCCGTCGCGCCGAGCCACGAGGGCAGGCGATAGGGCCAGGTCGCGGGCGAGGCGGCGTCGGAGAACGCCGCGACCGCCGCCGCCTGCGCCCAGTAGATTCCCACCGGTTTCTTGTTGCGCGGGGTCTCCTGAAAGCGGATGGCGACGAAGTCGTGGCTTTCGAGCATCTGTTTCGAGGCCTGCATGTAGCGGGCCTCGTCGCGGTCGAGCGGCGGCACCGACGCCTGCCCGGGGAGGTAAAGCCCAAGGCAAAGGAGCGCCAGTGCAAGATACGGCCTGACCCCGGTGAGGAGACGCTGCACGGGTTACCCCTCGGCTAGGTTTCAGGCGCTCAGGCGCGCGATCAGGTCCGGAACCGCTTCGAACACGTCCGCCACCAGGCCGTAGTCGGCGACCTGGAAGA
>DBTR01000089.1:49890-50941 GCA_002307145.1 Rhodospirillum sp. UBA1311
TCGGCGACCTGGAAGATCGGTGCCTCGCCGTCCTTGTTGATCGCGACGATCACCTTCGAATCCTTCATCCCGGCCAAGTGCTGGATCGCGCCCGAGATGCCCACCGCGATGTAGAGATCGGGGGCGACGATCTTGCCGGTCTGGCCGACCTGCGCGTCGTTCGGGATGAATCCGGCGTCCACCGCCGCGCGGCTCGCGCCCACCGCGCCGCCGAGGAGGTCGGCGAGTTGCGAGACCAGGGCGAACGCGCCGTCGGAGCCGATGCCGCGTCCGCCCGCCACCACCACCCGCGCGGCGGTGAGTTCGGGGCGCACGGATTCGGTGACGCGGCGTTCGAGGAAGCGGGAGGCGCCGTCGTCGGAGACCGCCGCGATCGCCTCGATCGGCGCGTCGCCGGTTTCGGCCACCGGGGCGAACGCCGGGGCGCGCACCGTGATCACCTTCTTCGCGTCGGTGGAGCGCACCGTGGCGAGCGCATTTCCGGCGTAGATCGGGCGGACGAAGGTGTCGGGCGAAACCACCGCGACGATCTCGGACACCTGCTGGATGTCGAGCAGCGCGGCGACGCGCGGCATGATGTTCTTGCCGATCGCGGTGGCGGGGGCGAGGAGCGCGTCGTAGGCCTCCGCCAGCTCGACGATCAGGCGCGAGGCAGGCTCGGCCAGGGTCTGGGCGAACACCGGATCGTCGCAGAGGAGAACTTTTTCGACGCCGTCGAGCTTGGCGGCCTGTGCGGCGGCGGCTTCGGCGCGGCAGCCGATCACCAGCACGTCGACCGCGCCGCCCAGCTGCCGCGCGGCGGCGACGGTGGCGTGGGTCGCGGGCTTGAGCGACCGGTTGTCGTGTTCGGCGAGAACAAGTGCGCGCATTACAACACCTTCGCTTCGTTCTTGAGCTTGTCGACGAGTTCGGCCACCGAGCCGACGATCACCCCGGCCTTGCGCGCCGCCGGCTCCTCGACCTTGAGGGTGACGAGGCGGGGCGCGATGTCGACATCGAGGGCCTCGGGGGTGGTGACGGCGAGCGGTTTCTTCTTCGCCTTCATGATGTT
>DBTR01000089.1:51231-51417 GCA_002307145.1 Rhodospirillum sp. UBA1311
TCGTTGAGGCGGAGGTCGGTGGTGATCACGCAGGGCATGGCCAGGGACAAGGTTTCGAGCCCGCCGTCGATCTCGCGCACCACGGTGATCCGGTCCTCTCCGTCGGGCGCTGCCTCGGAGATATAGGTGCCCTGCGGCCAGCCGAGCAATGCCGCCAGCGCCTGGCCGGTCTGGTTGGAGTCGTCG
>DBTR01000089.1:51682-62931 GCA_002307145.1 Rhodospirillum sp. UBA1311
ATCGCCTGCTTGCCGAGGATCACCACGTCGGGCTGTTCGTCGAGCGCGACCGCCTTCAGCAGCTTGGCGACGCCGAGCGGCTGGACCTCGGCGTCGGTCTGCACCAGGATCGCGCGGTCCGCGCCCATCGCGAGCGCGGTGCGGAGCGTATCCTGCGCGGCGGCCGGGCCGATGCTGACGACGACGATCTCGTCCGCCTTGCCGGCTTCCTTCCAGCGTACGCCTTCCTCGACCGCGATTTCGTCGAACGGGTTCATCGACATCTTGAGGTTCGCGGTATCGACGCCACTGTGATCCGCCTTGATCCGGATCTTGACGTTGTAATCGACGACCCGCTTGATCGCGATCAGGAGTTTCATCGGCAGGCGCTCCATCAAATCTGGCAGTTCCGGGGCTGGAGGCTACGCGCTCCCGCCCCGGAAAAAAAGTCCTTTTGGGTGGGTTAGCGGTTCTTCCCCGGAACCCAGAGCACGTCGCTTGCGCCCTTGTCGTTGAGATAGCGCGCCATCACGAAGAAGTGATCGGAGAGGCGGTTGGCGTATTTCAACGCTTCCGGGTTGACCTCCTCGCTTTCGATCAGGAGCGACATCTCCCGCTCGGCGCGGCGGATCACCGAACGCGCGAGGTGGAGGTACGACGCCGCCGGCTTGCCGCCGGGAAGGATGAACGATTTCAACGGCTGAAGCTCGGCGTTCATCGCGTCGATCTCGGTTTCGAGACGCTTTACCTGTGGTGCCTGAATGCGCAACGCCATCGAGGGATCTTCGTTTTCCTTGATCGGCGTGCAGAGGTCGGCGCCCAGGTCGAACAGGTCGTTCTGGATCCGCGCCAGCATCGCGTCGGCTTCCGGATCGTCGGCGGTGTGCATCCGCGCAAGGCCGATCACGCCGTTGGCTTCGTCGACGGTGCCATAGGTGGAAACGCGCAGCGAACCCTTGTTGACGCGGGTTCCGTCGCCGAGAGAGGTCTTCCCCTTGTCGCCTCCCCGGGTATAAATGCGCGTGAGTTGGACCATTGGTTCGTCCTTTCCTATTGCGTGTTCGGCGTGGTGGGCTCGGACCGGCGCAACGCCGATTTGGGATTTCCGATTGCGGTGACGCCGGGCTTCGTGGATGGTGTCTCGCGGCGTCACCCGGAACGGTGTCCGAGATCTTAACCAACGGAACGCAGGAATGCGACTGTCACCGATCATCAGTATGTATGTCGCGCGATATTTCGCCCTCGCGTTCATCGCGACCCTGTGCGCGATCATCGGCGTGACGCTGCTATTCGACAGCATCGAGCTTCTGCGGCGGCTCTCCGGCGACGGCAACGCCGGCTTTTTCGTCGTGATCGAGATGGCGCTCTTGAAGATGCCGCAGATGCTCTCGACGGTAATGCCGTTCGCGGTGATGCTGGGCGCGATGATCGTGTTCTGGCGGCTCACCCGCACCAACGAACTGGTGGTGATCCGCGCCGTCGGCGTCTCGGCATGGCAATTCCTCGCGCCGGTGCTGATCGTCGTGGTGCTGTTCGGTTGCTTCAACCTCGCGGTGCTGAACCCGCTCGCCGCCACGATGTATCGCCAGTACGAGCGCATGGAGGACAGCCTCCAACTGCGCGTCGACAACCCGTTGACGATCTCCTCGGGCGGTCTCTGGATGCGCGAGGCGACGCCCGGCGGCCAGGCGGTGATTCACGCGACCGGCGTGCGCCAGATCGACGGGCGGCTGAAAATGCAGCGCATCAGCCTGCTTTCGCTCGCCGCCGACGGCGCGCTGATCTCGCGCTACGAGGCGGCCTTCGGGGAAATCGAGGACCACCTCCTCACCCTCTCCGACGTCTGGGTGCTGAAGGCGGGCGAACCCAGTCGCCATGCCGAGACCATTACCCAGCCGACCTCGCTGACCTTGTCGAAGATCCAGGAGAAGTTCTCCTCGCCCGCCAGCCTGTCGTTCTGGGAGCTGCCCGGGTTCATCAAATTCTTCGAATCTGCCGGATTCTCGGCGCACCGCCACCTGTTGCAGTGGCACTCGCTGCTCGCCTCGCCGCTGCTCCTCGTCGCGATGGTGTTCGTTGCCGCGGTGTTTTCGCTCAATCCCAACATGCGCAAGGGTGGGCTCCTGCTTCGCGTCGTCGCCGGGGTGGGCGTCGGCTTCGGCTTCTATTTCTTCACCCGCATCACCTACGCGCTCGGCATGTCGTCCACCCTTCCGGTGTTTCTCGCCGCCTGGAGCCCGGTGGTGGTGACGCTCCTGATCGCGCTCGCGGTCCTGTTCCACCAGGAGGACGGTTGATGTCGGCTGGGCACGACGCGCGCGATCTCGAACCCGGTTGGGGCGTCGCGCTCGCGGCGGTGCTCGCGGTGACGCTCTGGCGCGCCGTCGAACTCGCCGCCTCGCCGCTCAACCTCTCGTTCGACGAGGCTCAATACTGGTCGTGGTCGCTGACCCCGGCGTTCGGCTACTTCTCCAAGCCGCCGGTGGTCGCCTGGGCGATCGCCGCCACCACCTGGCTGTTCGGCCAGGCCGAGTGGGCGATCCGCCTCGGCTCGCCGCTGGCGCATGCGGGCACAGCGCTCGCGATCTTCGCGCTCGCGCGCCGGGTGCGGAGCGGGCGCGTCGGCCTGCTTGCGGCGCTGGTGTTCCTCACCCTGCCGGGGGTGTCGCTCTCGGCGCTGCTGATCTCGACCGACCCGTTCCTGATGTGCGCCTGGGCCTGGGGCCTGGTGGCGCTGCGCCAAGCCCTCGACGCCGCCGAGGCGGGCCGGAGCGGCATCCGCGCCTGGATCGGCGTCGGGGTTGCGATCGGCCTCGGCATGCTGGCGAAGTACGCGATGATCGCGTTCGTCGGCGGCATGGCGATCGCGATCGTCGCTGTGCCGGGCTGGCGCAAGGTGTGGAAGACGCCAGGACCATGGATCGCGCTCGCGGTCGGCGCCGCGGTGTTCGCGCCCAATGTGATCTGGAACGCCGCCAATCATTTCGTCAGCTTCCACCACACCCAGGCGAACGCCAACCTCCAGGCGTCGGGTTTCCATCCGGGCAAGGGGCTGGAGTTCTTCGGCGCGCAGTTCGGCGTATTCGGGCCGATCCCGTTCGCGGTGCTGCTGCTCCTAGTCGTCGGGCTGTTCCGCCGTCCGCCCTCGGCGGACGACGACTATGGCCGCAACGTGCGCCTGCTCGCCGCGTTCGTCCTGCCGCTGCTCGCGGTGATGACCTTCGAGGGGTTTCTTTCGCGCGCCAACGCCAACTGGTCCGCGCCCGCGTTCGTCGCCGCGACGGTGTGGGTGACGGCGGCGCTGGCGCGGCGCGAAATCTGGATCAAGGCGACGCTCGGGTTGCATCTCCTCGTGGCGCTGGCGATGGTCAACATCGACGGCATCGCGCACGTCGCGGGCGTCGAACTCACCGCCAAGACTGACCCGGTGAAGCGGGTGCGCGGCTGGGATCGCCTCGGCGCGGCTGTGGCGGATGCAATCCGCCCCGACATCGCCTCGGGCAAGGACCCGGTTCTCGCGTTCGACGAGCGCAAGTTCCTCACGCCGATGCTCTACTATCTTCGCCCGCCGCAGCCGACCTTCGGCAAATGGAACGCCGACGGCCAGATCGACGACCACTACGATCTCACCGCCGACTTGAAGAACTACAAGGGCCGCGAGGTTATCCTCGCCACCCGGAGCGACGACGTCGCCGCGTTCGCGAAAGCGTTCAGCGGCCCGATCAGCGGGCCGATGCGCCTCGTGGTGCCGATCCACAAGGACTACGCGCTCGAACTCAATCTCTTCCGGATGGGGACCTTCACCGGCTATCCGAAGTAAGGTCGCGGATCGTCTCCGCCGCCTCGGGCCAGCCTTTCAGCAGGTCGGCTCGCGCGCCGTGTTCGTAGTCCGCGTAGTCGAACCCGGGCGCGACGGTGCAGCCCATCAGCGCGAAACGCCCGCCCGGCACCAGCCGCGCTCCCTGCCAAACCCCGGCGGGAACCAGCGTCTGCACCTTTTGCCCGGCGAGAATGTCCGGTCCGATCACCACCGTCTCGCTGCGTCCGTCGGGGTAGAGCCGCAACTGTCGCACCGCGTCGCCGAGGTAGAAGTGGAACATCTCGTCGGAGGCGACGAGGTGCATCGCCGAGTGGGTCTCGGGCGTCAGCAAATAATAAATGCCGGTCGAGACCGCGCGCCGCCCCTCGTATCCGGAGAACGGAAGCGGCGGCTTCGCCCGGTAGGTCTCGACGAACCAGCCGCCCTCGTTGGGATGCGGCACCAGCCCAAGATGCGCGATCAGGCGCTCCGCCATTGTGTCCATGAGAACCCCTGAGAGAATGAAAGGCCCGGTTGAATAACGACTCCGATTCGGGTACACACAATATTGCTCAGCCGAGGTTGTCGTCAATCGCCGGAAGGGCTGCGCCCAAATCCAGGTGCCGCATTGCCTGTGGGAGAATTGCACGATGTGGTTCGATTTCAAACAGAAGGTCCAAGTCGAACCGGACTTCGACGGGCCGATGACCTTGCCCTGGGAGAAAAATGACGGCGGTCGCTTCTGGAAACTTCTCCATGTTCGCCCTGCCGTCGTGAACCTCGCGGGCCGTGGCGGGGTCGCCGCGTTCTTCCATCGCGGCGTCAAGCCCGGCTGGATGTTCGTCTGCGCCAGCGACGACCTCGGCGACCTCTTCGCCCGCGCCAAGGACGACCCCGACATCGCCGAATTCGAGATGCGCGGCGGCGTCTACGTCACCTGGAGCTACGTCAAGCCGAGCTTCCGCGACGGCGTCGTTGCCCACCTGCGCAAAATCCTCCGCCCCGAAATCGAAACCTGCGCCCTCGACGGCAACGCCGCCTACGCCGTCGACCCGATCGCGGTATTCCCTCCGGCGTGATGTCCACGGCTCGGAGCGCTTGGCGGCATCGTGACCGCCGCGCCCACTCCGGCGGCGAAACCGCCTGCGATCCCGCCCGTAAAGACTCGATTTTTCCCACTCGTGTAACCAGTTACGAATGATGGAAGATCCGGATACGAGACCCGATCCGTCGCTCGCCCGCAGGCTGGGCACCCTGATCCGCTCGCGGCGCGCCAAGCGCGCGGGCCTCGGCGTGCTGGCCGTGGTCGCGCTGTATGCGCTGCTGGGGTTTTTCGTCGCGCCGCCGGTGATCAAGGCGCTCGGCGCGCGGAACCTGGGCGAACAGCTTGGCCGCCCGGTGACGATCGGGCGGGTCGCGCTCAATCCGTTCACGCTCCGGCTCGAAGCCGACGACATTCACGTCGGCGGGCGCGAGGCCGACGAAGCCTTCGTCGACGTCGGCCAGTTGGCGGTGCGGGTTTCGTGGAAATCGCTGGCGCGGTTCGCCCCGGTGGTCGGCGAGGTTCGGATCGCCGCGCCCAGCCTCCATATCATTCGTTACGATGCGCAGCGGTTCAATTTCAGCGACCTGCTGGAGCCTTCGCCCGCGCCGGCCCAACCGGAAGACAACCGCCCCCTCGACCTGACCGTCGAACGGATCGAGATCGTCGACGGCGCGGTGAGCCTCACCGACGCCGCAACCGGGACCACCACCGAACTCGCGCTGAAGACCCTCGCGGCGAACCTCGAAAATCTCTCCCTGGTCGGCGCGGTTCCGGGCTCCTACAGCCTCAGCACCGATCTGGCGAGCGGTGGCTCGGTGAAGGCGGACGGCAGGTTCGACCTCGGCGCCCGATGGGCGGAGGCGACGTTGTCGGTCGATGCGCTCGCGCTCCCGGCGATCCGGCCCTATCTCAAGGCGGCCACGCCCGCGCGGGTTCTCGGCGGCACGTTCCGCGCCTCGGTGCAGGCGCGGGCGGACTGGTCGCAGACGCCGTTCGCCCTGACGGCGCGCGACAGCACTCTCGGCCTGAATGGCCTGCGCGTGGCGCTGCCCGGCGCATCCGACGCCGCAGTGTCCCTGGCCGAGGCCAGCGTCGCGGTCACGACGTTCGACCTGGCGGCGCGACGGCTGGAGATCTCCAAGGTCGAGGTTTCGGGCCTCGCCGCGGATGCGGTTCGCGGCTCGAACGGCGAGGTCGACCTCGCCGCCTTCGCGCCGCCCGGCGAAGCTCAGGCGCAGTCCAACGCTCCCGCGTGGCATTACGCTATCGGCGAAATCGCGCTCAAGGACGCCCGTGCGACCTTCGTCGACAACACCCTGTCTCCCCCCGCGAAGCTGGCGCTCGCGCAGCTCAGCCTGACCCTGCGGAACGTCGGCGACGACCTTTCGACGCCTGTCCCGGTCGCGCTGGCCGCGACGCCGAACGCCAAGGGCACGCTGGCCTTGGAAGGCGAGGTGCGGCTCGACCCGCTCAAGATCGACCTCAAGCTCGACGGCACGGGCATCGACGTGACGCCGTTCGCTCCCTACGCCACCAGCGACCTCAACGCCCGCATCGACCGCGCGACCCTCGACGCCAAGGGCGAGATCGGGTTCGAGCAGGCGAACGAAGGACCCCGGGCATCGTACCGGGGCGATCTGGCGCTGGCGGACGTGCGGGTGATCAACCGCACCACCCAGGCCGAATTCGCAGGTTGGCGCTCGCTCGCGCTGGACGGCCTCGCCGCGACCTACGACACGGCGAAGGGCGTGGACGTGGACGCCGCGCGGGTGGTGTTCGCCAGCTTCTACGGTCACGTGTTGCTGGACGAGCAGGGGCGGCTGCACCTCCGCGACATTCTCGCCAAAGGCGACGAGTCCGCCGCCGCCGCGCAATCGTCGGCGATGGATTCGGCCACGCCCGGCGCGGCGGTGGAGGCGAGCGGCATGCCGGTCCGCCTGCACTTCGGCAAGCTCGAACTGCAGGATGGCCAGGTCACCTACACCGACAACTTCATCACGCCGCACTACACCGCCGAACTCGCGGCGATCAACGGCAGCATCGGCGCGTTCGGCACCGACACCAAGACCCCCGCGCCGATCGACGTCGGCGCGCGGCTGACCGCGAACGGCCCGATCTCGATCAAGGGCAAGGTCAACCCGCTGGTCGCCGACCCGTCGCTCGACCTTCGCGCGGTGGCGAGGGATATCGAGCTGACCAACCTCACCGCCTACTCCACCAAGTACACCGGCTATCCGATCACCAAGGGCAAGCTTAACGTCAACCTGCACTATCGCCTCGCGGGCGACCGGCTCAAGGCCGACAACCGGATCTTCATCGACCAGCTCACCTTCGGCCCGCGCGTCGAGAACGACACCGCGACCCAGCTTCCGGTCCAGCTCGCGATCTCGCTGCTGAAGAACTCGCGGGGCCAGATCGACGTCGACATTCCGGTGGCCGGGTCGCTCGACGATCCTCAGTTCAGCATCTCCGGCCTGGTCTGGAACGCCGTCGGCAATCTGGTGAAAAAGGCGATCACCGCGCCCTTCACCCTGCTGGCCCACGCCCTCGGCATCGGCGGCGGCGAGGAACTCGGGCACGTGGAGTTCGCCCCCGGCGCGGCGGAACTGCCGCCCGCGGCGGCGGACAAGCTCGATACGATCGCCAAGATGCTGGCGGAGAAGCCGTCCATCGACCTCGACCTGATCGGCCGCGTCGATCCCGAGATCGACACCCCCGCGCTGCGCGACGCCGTCGTCGCCCAGGCGGTGAAGGCTGAGAAGTTGAAGGATCTGGCGTCGCAAGGGCGGCGGGACGATCCCGCGACCGTGGTGGTGGTCGCGGCGGAGTACGAGCGGTATCTGGCGGATGCCTATCGCGCGATCGCCAAGCCGGTGCCGGGAGCGGCCAAGCCGTCCCGTGCCGAGATGGAGGCGGCGCTCGCCGAGCATGCGGCGATCGACCTCGCCAGGCTCCAGCAACTCGCGCAGGACCGCGCGCAAGCGGTGCGGACCTATCTCGACGGCAAAATCGCGGCCAAGCGGGTGTTCATCGTCGCGCCGAAGCTCACCCCCGAGGGCATCGACGATCAGGGCGCAACCACCCGCGTCGACTTCTCATTGAAGTGAGGTTGCGCCGCGCCGCGCCTAGGCTCAGGACTCATTAAGGTGCGATCCAGAAGATGACGATCGCCGCGATGATGACGGCGGCAAAGAAGATATCCGCGCATCGATCATATCGGGTGTGGATACGCCGCCAATCCTTGAGGCGAGCGAATAGGTTCTCGATCCTGTGACGCTGGCGATAAAGGGTTTTGTCGTAAGCGTACTGGATTTTGCGATGACGCATTGGCGGGATGCATGTAGCGATCCCGCGCTTTGTCAGAGCCTCTCGGAGAGGGTCACCGTCATAGCCCTTGTCAGCGATCAGGACATTGGCCTTGGGGAATAGGTCGAGCAACAGCATCGCGCCTTTGTAATCGCTCATTTGCCCCTCGCTGAGCAGCAGGATGAGGGGCCTTCCTTGCCCGTCGCAAACCGCGTGAAGCTTGGAGTTCAACCCGCCTTTTGTGCGTCCGATACATCGGGGAAGAGCCCCTTTTTATAGAGGCTCGCGGCGGTCCGATGAGCTTTCAGATGGGTTGCATCGATCATCAGGTGGTCTGGAGGGCCAGCCTCTCCCGTCAAGGCAGCGAAGATCCGGCTGAACACCCCAAGTCGGCTCCAGCGGACAAAACGATTATAGAGGGTCTTGTGGGGCCCATAGACCGGCGGTGCATCTCGCCACCGCAAGCCGTTGCGGATCACATGAACGATACCGCTGATCACTCGCCGATCATCAACCCGCGGCACACCGTGCGACAGGGGGAAATACGGCTCGATCTTCGCCAACTGCCGCTCCGACAACCAAAACAGATCACTCATGGACGGGGCCTCCCTCCCATGAGTGAATCAGCCGCAGAGCTGCCTGGCAATAATTTAATGGGTCCTGAGCCTAGTCGTCGTCTTCCAGGCTCTCCACGTCCGGCGCGTCGATAATGCGGCGGGCGGTTTCGAAGTCGAAGCCGGCTCGGGCCAGGGTCGCCATGTCTTTCTGCCGGCGGTCGGGGCGGTCGGCTTCCGGCCGGTAGGGACCAAGGCGTTTGCGGCGCGCGAGGGTGATCGCGGCGGCGCGGGTGAGGTCGGTCTCGCTCATCGTTTCGCCCGCGATTTCGCCGAGGGCGGCGTCGATCGCGTCTTCGCCCGCGCCCGCGAGGGCGAGGCGGCGGCGGATCGTGGCGGGCGGCGCGCCCTTGGCGAACAGGCCGCGCGCCTTCGCGGTGGCGGTGCGGGTGTCGTCGACGTAGCCGAGGCGCTGCATTTTCGCGACCACGGCGGCGATCCATTCGGATGCCGCGGCGGGGTCGACGGTCGCTTCCGGGTGCATCGCGGCGCGGCGAACCTTGCGGGTGAGGACGCGGCGGAGGTTTTCAGCGGTGCTGTCGTAGCGCTGCAGGTAATAGAGCGCGCTGTTCTCCAGCGACTGGGCGGAGATGCGGCGAGGCGGCTTGGCGCGGGATTTTGGCGGCGGGCTGGCTTCGGTCATGCGCCGATCATATACCCGTCCCGCGCCGAAAAACACCGGGCGGGGGTTGAGGGTTGATCAACCGCATGTCATATGCTGGTCCGGAATTTCGAAGGCTTCTGTTTCATGACCCCCCATTTCCCCGAGCGCATGACCCCCCTTGGCGCGATCAACTGGATCGGCTGCTACACCCTGTTCATGAAGGAGGTGCGGCGGTTCCAGAAGGTGTGGCTGCAGACGATCGCGGCGCCCGCGATCAGCACCTTGATCTTCATGGCGATTTTCGCCCTGTCCATGGGCCGGACGGGGCGCGAGATGGACGGCGTGCCGTTCAACCAGTTCCTCCTGCCGGGGCTGGTGATGATGACGATGATCCAGAACGCCTTCGCCAACACCTCTTCCTCGCTGGTGATTTCGAAGGTGCAGGGCAGTATCGTGGACATCCTGATGCCGCCGCTCTCGCCCTGGGAACTGGCGCTCGCCTATATCGGCGGCGGCGTGGTGCGCGGCTTGCTGTGCGGCGTGGTGGTCGCGGTCTGTCTCGCGGTGTTCACGCCGATGCCGTTCGAAGCGCCGCTGATGGCGGTCGCCTTCGCGCTCGAAGCCACGGTGATGATGTCGGCGGTGGGGGTGCTGACCGGGGTCTGGGCCGACAAGTTCGACCAGTCGACGGTGATCACCAACTTCATCATCATGCCGATGTCGTTCCTCTCCGGCACATTCTATTCGGTCGACCACCTGCCCGAGGCGGTGCGCTGGTTGGCCCACGTCAATCCGTTCTACTTCATGATCGACGGCTTTCGCAGCGGCTTCCTCGGTGGCGAGGGGCCGAGCGAATGGCTCTATCTCGCGGTCCTGACCGGGGGGAACGCGATTTTGCTGTGGTGGTCGCAGCATCTGTTCCGGATCGGCTACAAACTCAAGGCCTAACGCCGTGCCCGGCTTGAAAGAACTTGACGGCGCATCGACCGGACCCTTTAAATAGCTCCTTTCTTTTCGAGCGAATCGCCGAATCGGCGCTTCGCCCGTCCGGATTCTCAGGCGGTGGACGGACCCCACCGCCTGAAGTGTTTGCGGCGGCGACCCGCGCCGGCCGCATGTTTGCGCGATACGCGCGATTTTTCTGAAGGAGTCGAAGGTGATCCCGTCCGTGATGCCGACCTATGCGCGGTTTGATGTCGTGTTCGAGCGGGGCGAAGGCCCCTGGCTGTACGCGACGGACGGACGACGATTCCTCGACTTCGCCGCCGGGATCGCGGTCTGCTCGCTCGGGCACTGCCATCCGCATCTGGTCGAGGCGCTGCAGGCCCAGGCGGGCAAGCTCTGGCATACCTCGAACCTCTATCGCATCGAGGGGCAGGAGAAGCTCTCCAAGCGCCTGGCCGAGGCGACCTTCGCCGATACCGTGTTCTTCGGCAACTCGGGTGCGGAAGCCAACGAGTGCGCGATCAAGATCGCGCGGCGCTACCAGTTCGACAAGGGCCGCCCGGAGCGCTACCGGATCGTGGTGATGACCACCGCCTTCCACGGCCGCACCCTCGCCACCGTGGCGGCGGGCGACCAGGCCAAGGGCAAGTACGGCTTCGGACCGGAAACCGCCGGGTTCGATCGCGTGCCGTTCGAGGACATCGAAGCCGCGAAGGCGGCGATCGGGCCGGAGACGGCAGGCATTCTCGTCGAACCGGTGCAGGGCGAGGGCGGCATGCGCGCCGCCGATTTCGCCTACCTGCGCCAGCTTCGCGAACTCGCCGACGCCAACGACATCCTGTTGATGTTCGACGAAGTGCAGTGCGGCGTCGGCCGTACCGGCAAGCTCTTCGCTCACGAGTGGTCGGGCGTCACGCCCGACGTGATGGCGATCGCCAAGGGCATCGGCGGCGGCTT
>DBTR01000089.1:63176-75405 GCA_002307145.1 Rhodospirillum sp. UBA1311
CAAGGGCATCGGCGGCGGCTTCCCGATGGGCGCCTGCCTTGCCACCGAGCGCGCCGCGAAGCCGATGGTGGCCGGATCGCACGGCTCCACCTTCGGCGGCAACCCTCTCGCGATGGCGGCGGGCAACGCGGTGATGGACGTGGTGACCGAACCCGGCTTCCTCGATCACGTCAACGCGGTGGCGGACATCCTGCGCACCGCCCTCATCGAACGCGCCAAGCGCTTCCCCGAGATCTTCGAGGAAGTTCGCGGCCTCGGCCTGATGGCGGGCTTGAAGTGCCGCGTCACCAATACCGATCTCGTCAATCGCCTGTTCGAGCACGGTTTGCTGTGCGTTTCGGCGGGCGACAACACATTGCGTTTCGTGCCGCCCCTGATCATCGAGCGGGAGCATGTCGAGGCCGCCATGGCGATCCTCGATCGGGTCTGCGAGACGTGGAGGCACAACGCATGATGACCTCGTTTTCACCCCAAGCCGTCTCGCACCCGGGGCTTCCGCCCCGGCACTTCCTCGATATCGCCGATATCGAGGCGGGCGCGCTGCGCCGCATGGTCAACCTCGCCGCGCTCTATCGCACCGGCAACGCGCCGGAAGCCTTGCGCCGTCCGCTCGCGGGCAAGACCCTGGCGATGATCTTCGAGAAGCCCTCGACCCGCACCCGGGTGTCGTTCCAGGTGGGGATGCAGCAGTTGGGCGGCGACGTGGTGGTGCTCTCGCACCAGGACACCCAGCTCGGGCGTGGCGAGACCATCCCCGACGCGTCGCGGGTGCTGTCGCGCTTCGTCGACATCCTGATGATCCGCACCTTTGCGCCCGAGACCCTGCACGAGCTGGCCGACTACGCATCCGTGCCGGTGATCAACGGCCTCACCGACGAGACCCATCCCTGCCAGGTGATGGCCGACATCGCCACCTTCGAGCAGCATCGCGGCGAGATCGAAGGCAAGGTGATCGGCTGGACCGGCGACGGCAACAACGTCGCCCAGTCGTGGATCGAAGCCGCGCCGAAGTTCGGCTTCGAGATCCGCCTCGCCTGTCCCGAGGGCCTCGAACCCAACGCCGGAATCGTCGCCGCCGCGCGGAAGGCGGGCGCTTCGGTAATCATCGGCCGCGACGCGCGCGAACTTCTCGACGGCGTCGACTGCGTGATCACCGACACCTGGCTGTCGATGCACGACACCGACACCGACCGTTCCAACATGCTCCTGCCCTACCAGGTCAACGCCGACCTGATGGGGTATGCGAAACCGAATGCGCTGTTCATGCATTGCCTCCCCGCGCACCGCAACGAGGAGGTCACCGACGAGGTGATGGACGGGCCCCAGTCGGTGGTGTGGGACGAGGCGGAAAACCGCCTTCACGCGCAGAAGGCGATCATGGTCTGGTGCATGGGAAAAATCAGTTGACCGAGGCGGCGCGCAGCATGGACTTGGTGCTGCCGTTCACCCTGGGCGGCGGTGCGTTCCGGGGGCGGCTGGTGCGTCTGCACCAGGTCGCCACCGAAACCATCGTGCGGCACCATCAGCCCGAGGCGGTCGGCCGCCTGATCGGCGAGGCGCTGGTGCTCGCCGTCGCGGTCGGCTCGCGGTTGAAGTTCGACGGCGTGGTGACGCTGCAGACGTCGAGCGATGGTCCGGTGTCGCGCATCGTCGCCGACATGACCTCGGACGGCAACGTCCGTGCGTCGGTGGCCACAGATCCCGACCGCCTCGCGGAGATGATCGCTTCGGGCGTGCCTCTCGATTTCGCCCATCTCTCGGGCAAGGGCCATCTCGCGATGACCGTGGACCAGGGCGACGACACCGACCGCTACCAGGGCATCGTCGCGATCGAGGGGCATACCCTCGCCGACACCGCGATTTCCTATTTCCGCCAGTCGGAGCAGATCGGCACCGCGCTGCTGCTTGCGGCGGAAGCGCCGGACGGCGGCTTCGGCTGGCGTGCGGGCGGCATCCTGCTGCAGCGCCTGCCGACGCCGAACGCGACCCTCGCAGGGCCGGAGGAGGCGGATGCCTGGGAAACCGCCAAGGTGCTGCTGCAAAGCCTGACCGACCGCGAACTCCTCGACCCGACGCTCGCCGCGACCGAGGTGCTGCGTCGCCTGTTCCACCAGAGCGGACTCGCGGTCTACGACGGCGCGGACGTGCGCTTTGCCTGCCGCTGCTCGCGCCAGCGGCTCGAAGGGGTGCTTGCCGGGCTGCCGCCCGAGGATCTCGCGCATGCGGCGGTCGATGGAACCATCGAGGTGACGTGCGATTTCTGTAAGACGCGCTATATCTTCGATGTAGATGATATTCCGACATCTTCGGTGTCGAGTGACAATTCGTCGAAGCCGCGGAGCGAATAACGCGTTCCGTGACACCTTGCAGGGAGTCCGTTCCATGTCCGTCCGCATGTCCGGTTTCGCGTCCGGTCGCCGCGCGTTGTTGCGCGGCCTCGGCGCGGCGCTGATCGCCGCCACTGTGGCCGCGTGCACCACCACGCCGCCCGCGCCGGTCTACCCCGATATCCGCTTCACCAGCGTCAATCCGCTGCCGATCCGCGCGCTGCGCGTCGACATCGCGAGCGATTATCGCCCCACCTTCTCGCCGCCCAACGTCGAACACCTGATGCCGGTTTCGCCCGAGCGGATGGCGCGCCAGTGGGCGCTCGACCGGCTCCAGCCGCTGCGCTCCGGCGCGGCGATCGCGCGCTTCACCAT
This sequence comes from Rhodospirillum sp. UBA1311, assembly GCA_002307145.1. GTDB lineage: Bacteria > Pseudomonadota > Alphaproteobacteria > Rhodospirillales > Rhodospirillaceae > Oleispirillum. The sequence goes on from DBTR01000089.1 coordinate 65,879, forward strand.
TCTCGACGCGCACGTGATCGAGACCAAGCTCGCGACCAAGGACGGCATCAAGGGCGCGTTCACCGATCAGCCCGCCGAAAGATACGACGCCGTGTTGCGGGTGCGGATTTCGCTCGACGATCCGTCGCGGTCCTACCACGGCGAGGTCGAGACCGCCGTGCAGCGCAGCATGACGGTGCAGGAGGGCGCTTCGCTCAACGATCGCGAACGGGTCTGGTACGAACTGACGCAGAAGCTGGCGCTCGATTTCGACGCCGCGATGACCAGCAACCTGCGCGCCTATCTGCCGGACGCGCTCGCGAACTGAGCCGGAGGATTTCGGCACGGAACCAAGCCGGGGGCGAACGCCTCCGGCTTTTTTCATTCCTTCCAGAACGCGCGCTGGAACAGCACCAGAACCGAGAGGATCTCCAGCCGCCCGAGCAGCATGCCGAGGCAGAGCAGCCATTTCGCCGCGTCCGGCAGGGTGGAGAAGTTCCCTTTCGGGCCGATGATGTCGCCGAGGCCCGGGCCGACGTTGGAGATCGCGGTGGATGCGCCCGAGAGCGCGGTGGTGAAGTCGAGCCCGAGCAGCGAGAGGCCGATGGTGAGCCAGGACACCGCGAGCGCGTAGACGAAGAAGAACGCCATCACCGAATCCGTCACGCCGGCCTGGAGCGGCCGATTGTTGTAGCGCGGCAGCAGCACGATGTGCGGACGGAGCATCCGCGCCACCTGGACCCGGGCGGCGGCGGTGAGAACCTGGAAGCGGAAGATCTTGAAGCCGCAGGTCGTGGAGCCCGCGCAGCCGCCGACGTATTGCAGCACGAACAGGAGCGCGACCGGCAGGCCGCCCCAGAGCTGGATGTCGGTGGTGGTGTAGCCGGTGCCGGTGATGATCGAGGTGACGTGGAAGATTGCGCCAACAATCGCGGGCTCGGCGTCGTAGCCATTGCCGAAGATCAGCCAGAGCGAGATCACCAGCGCCGCGACCGCCACCAGACCGAGGAACGCGCCGACCTGGCTGTCGATCGCGATGTTGCGCCGCGTGCCGCGCGCGATCTGGAGATAGAGGGTGAAGGGCAGGGCGGCGACGATCATTCCGGTGGTCGCCACCAGCATCACCCAGCCCGAGGGCCAATGGGCGAGGGAATCGGGCGAGGTCGAGAATCCGCCGGTGGAGAGCGTGGTCATCGCGTGATTGGCCGCCTCGAACGGCGTCATCCCGGCGAGCCAGTAGAAGAAGCACCACGCGGCGGTGAGCGCGGCATAGATCGCGATCAGCTGCAACGCCACCGGACTGACCCGCGCGAAGACCTTGTCCGGGGTGTCGAAGGCCTCGGTCTTGAACACCTGCATGCCGCCGAGGCGCAGCATCGGCAGCAGCGTCACCGCCATCAGTACGATGCCGATGCCGCCCAGCCACTGCAGCACCGAGCGCCACACCAGCATCGCCCTGGTCATGGTGAGGAGATCGGCGATCGCCGACGAACCGGTGGTGGTGAGCCCCGACATCGCCTCGAAGAAGCCGTCGGTGTAGGAGAGGTGGGCGCTGCCGAACGCGAACGGCAGGGCGGCGAACACCGGCATCACGAACCAGGTGCCGGCGGCGAGAAGGAAGACGTGGCGGAGGTTGTGGTGGTAGCACGGCCCGCCGCAACTCAGGATCATCGCCAGGGCGAAGAACACCGTGACCGCGGCGGAAAGCATGAAGATGATCCAGTCGGCGTCGCCGTCGGCCAGCGAGACGCCCACCGGAACCGCCATCGCGGCGGCCACAACCAGCAGCAACAGCCCGACGACGTATAGCACCGGACGGATATCGAGCACGCTTCTCCCCCAACTGGTAACCGGCCGAAACTATGCGCTAAACCACGGGGGCTGTCACGTCTAGCGGATGCGGGTGATGCCAGGCAGGTAGGAGCCGGTGCGGTGGTCGGTGCCGTAGGGATTGGGCTCGGCGAAGCAGTTCACCGCCGCGAGGGTGCGATAGCAGAACGGCTCGGGCGGCGGGGTGTAGGCGAGGCGGAACGGCCGGCAATACTTGTCGCCCTGGCTCGCGCGCACCGACGAGCAGTCCTCCTGGCGGACGTAGGAGACGATGTGGTCGACCATCAGCTTGTCGGTGACGATCAGGGTGGCGACGTCGATCGCCGCCAGCGCCTGGAAGCCATCGTTGAACGGCGTCAGCATTTCGACGTTGGCGGACGGGATGTCGTGCATGTGAAGGCCACAGCCCGAAAGCAGCGCGGCGAACAGCGGTACGGCGATCTTGCGCACGGCGACGGCACTCCGTTGGCTCAAGGCATGCGAAGATTAGACTATCGCGCGAGGCCGTTAAGAAATTCTGAAACCGGTGCGGTTTCGGGCACCTGCGTATGCGAAGACGGAACGCTCCGGATGTGATACACATCACCGAATTCCCGTTGCTCCCCAGGTGTGCGAGTCACGAAAGAAACGCCCGTGTCCCAGGGTTCGGTGTTGATCAGCGATCGTGCGTTTTGGCGTCCGGGTCAGGAGACCACGGCGCGCCAACGCGAACTGCTGGGCTTCCTCGTCGAACGCGGCGGGGTCGACGTGATCTACGCCGGACCGGACATCGCCGAATTCGAGCGCCTCGCCACCCACCTCGCCGCGACCCGTGCGACCACCGGCATCCGTTGCGAAAGCCTGCCGCCCGGCCTCGACCCGCGCCGCGCCGCCGCCCGGCTCGCGGCGGTGGTGGCGGAACGCTGGCCGTCGCGGGTGCTGGTGATGTCGCCCGACCTGGTTTGGGTGCCCGAGGTGATCCCCGCCGAAATTCCGGTTGTGCTCGACCTGCCGGGGGCGCTCGACAGCGCCGATGCGGTTCACTTGCTCGGCATTGCCCGCGCCTTCGACCGGGTGCTGTTCGACGACGAGGACGCCTTCGCCCATGCCTCCGCCGTTCTTGGCCGGGGGCGCTGCGGCTTCGCTCCGCAACCGGTCGTGCCGGTCGACCCGCTGCCGCCGCTCCGGGGCACGGTCGCTCGCGTCGGGGTGTTCTTCGGCGCGGCGCGGGTGGATGCGGCTGCGGTTGCGTGGCTGCGCCGGGTCTGGCTGCGCCCCGAACTCGCGACGGTGCGCGAAACCGTCGAGGTGGTGGTCGGCGGGGATGTCGGCGATGGCGCGGTGCGCCGCGACTGCCCCGAGTTCCGCTTCGTCGGTCCGGTGGACCGGGCCTGGCCGTTCTTCGCCGCCGTCGACGTGATCGCGGCCCCGCCCGGTGCGCCACCGCCGATCGAGGCGCTCGGGTTCGCCCGCCCGGTGGTGGCGATGCTCGACGTGGTGCGGCCGTTGCAGTCGATCCTCGGGCCGGTCTGTATTCTCGGCGCCGACGAACCGGGGTTCGCCGAAATTCTTGCGCTGATCATCGGCGACACCGCGGCGCGGCGGCGTCTGACCGACGCCGGGCTGGCGGCGGCGCGGCGCGATCTCGCTCCCGAAATCTGCTTCCAGTCGCTCATCGACGCAGCGCCGGGAATTCGCCCGACCCCGGCCCAAGCCGCCGAACGCGATCCTGCCGACCCATTGCCCTTGCCGGTGGCGATGGCGCAGGGCATGGCGCACCAGCGCGCCGGACGGCTGGCGCAGGCGGAGGCGGTGTTTCGCCAGATTCTCGCGCGCGATCCGGACCACGCCGATGCGTTGTTCGCCCTCGGCTTTGCGCTGTCGCGGCGTGGCGACAGCGCCGCCGCGCTGCCGCTGCTCCAGCGCACCACCGAGATTCGCCCCGCCCACGCGGCGGCGTGGAACACCCTCGCCACCGTGCTCAACGCGCTTTCCCGGCATGCCGAGGCGGAGACCGCCGCCGATCACGCCCTCGCGCTGCGCGGCGGCCTCGTCGGCGCGCTCGCCAATCGCGCCCGCGCGCGGCGGGGGCTCGGGCGCTACGGCGAGGCGGTGGCGGATTGTTGCACCGCCCTCGCGGTGACCCGGGATTCGCCCGAACTCCTGCACGAGCGCGGCCTCTCCCGCCTCGAACAGGGCGACTATCCAAGCGCCGAGAGCGACCTTCGCGCGGCGCTGGCGCAGCGGCCGCACCAGGCGGCGTGGGCGGCGGATCTCCAGCGCCTGCGGCGGGTCCGCGACGCGGCGACGGTCCTGCGCCCCGTGGTTGTCCTCGCCTGTCCGGGCGGCGGTCTTCCGGCGGCCTGGGAGTCGGTGTGGGCGTTGCCGGGAATCGCGATTTCGGCGGTGGTGCCGGAGGGCGGCACGGTGCCGGACTGCGACCTCCTGATCACCTTCGATCCCGGTCACGCCGCGCGCGCCGCGGCGATCGGCCGGGAGGTCTGGCTGTGCGGGACCGCGCCGCCGGACTCGGCGGGGATCAAGGCGTTCGCCGACGCCGATGAAGGCGGCTGGGCGGTCGCCGACGTCTCCGCCCATCTCGCGGTCTGGGCGCGGGCGTGGTCGGCGCGGGCGCACCCGACGAAACCGATTGCCGAGCCCGCCCCGGAAGGGTATATCCCGCAGTAATTGATCGACCCCGCACCGCTACAGCGCGAGGTGAGCCGTGGACAAGTTTCCCTGGGCCGACGCATATGCCACCGGCAATTGGGTGATCGACACCCAGCACCGCCGACTCCTCGAACTCGCCGGACTCCTGACCGACGCGCTCGCCGACGGACGTAGCGACGAAGTCGCCGAGCAAGCGATGTCGGCGCTTGAAAACTACGTGCGCTTCCACTTCGCCGAGGAAGAGGCGTTTCTGGCCTCGATCCGCGCGCCGAGCCTCGCCAAGCACCGCCGCGTGCACGCGTCGCTCACCCTCGACGTCGAGGCGATGCGCTTCAATCTCGTCGGCCGATATCCAGGCGTCGGCGAACAATTGACCCGCTGGGTCGAGAACTGCCTCGTGCCGCACATGACGGTCGAGGACATGGCGGCGATCGCCGCAACCGGCGGCAAGGGTTCCGCGCCCCGGGTGGACGAAGACACTCGCATTTAAAGTTTGGGAGACGGAAGTTGGTGGACAGCCGCAAGGGAGATGGCCACGGCGGTGGCCGGATGCTGCACACGCGGGTCAAGACCGCGCGCGGGCGCAAGAACTCCTCGACGCGCTGGCTGCAGCGGCAGTTGAACGATCCCTACGTCGTCGCGGCGCGGCGGATGGGCTATCGCTCCCGCGCCGCGTTCAAGCTGAAGGAGCTGAACGAGCGCTTCCAACTGCTCAAGCCCGGGCAACGGGTCGTCGACCTCGGCTGCGCGCCGGGCGGCTGGACCCAGATCGCGGTCGAGGCGGTGAATCCGGAAAAAACCGGTGGCCAGATCGTCGGACTCGACCTTCTCGAAATGGACCCGGTCCACGGCGCGACCAACTTCGTCTGCGACTTCACCGACGACGACGCCCCCGAACGGCTGAAAGCGCTGCTCGGCGGCCCGGTGGACATCGTGCTTTCCGACATGGCGGCCAACACCACCGGCCATCCCGCCACCGACCATCTGCGCATCGTCGCGCTGCTCGAAATGGCCTATGCCTTCGCCTGCGAAGTCCTGAAGCCGGGCGGAGTGTTCGTCGCCAAGGTGTTCCAGGGCGGCGCGGAGGCCGAATTCCTGGCGGTGATGAAGCGCGACTTCGAATCCGTGCGCCACGCCAAACCCCCGGCAAGCCGCAAGGATTCGGCCGAGACCTACGTCGTCGCGACCGGCTATCGCGGCCACGCATCGGAGTAGCGCGATTTTTGCATCCGGCCTTGCCTTCCCTCCGCCGCGCAAATGTGTATAGTGCGGCATCGAAAATTCCCAAGGAGGCGAAGGTGAACATTCTAGAGGCTCTCACCTTTGACGACGTCCTGCTGGTCCCGGCGGAATCTCACGTTCTCCCGGCGCAAGCGAGCACCAAGACCCGGCTCACCCGTACCATCGAACTCGGCATCCCCCTGATTTCCGCGGCCATGGACACGGTCACGGAAGCGCCGATGGCAATCGCCATGGCCCAGGCGGGCGGCATGGGCGTGATCCATAAAAACATGGATATCGCAGCCCAGGCCGAGGAAGTCCGGCGGGTGAAGAAGTTCGAATCGGGCATGGTCGTCAATCCGGTCACCATCCACCCCGAGCAGACGCTCGCCGACGCGCTCGCGCTGATGGACCACTACCACATTTCCGGCATTCCCGTGGTCGAGGCGGGCGGCAAGCTCGTCGGTATCCTCACCAACCGCGATGTCCGCTTCGCCACCGATCCGACCCAGGCGGTCTCCGCGCTGATGACCAAGGACGGACTGATCACCGTCAACGAAGGCGTCGGCGCCGCCGAGGCGAAGCGTCTCCTCCACCATCACCGCATCGAGAAGCTGCTGGTGGTGGACGACAAGTACCGCTGCATCGGCCTGATCACCGTCAAGGACATGGAAAAGGCGCAGACCTATCCGAACTCCTCGAAGGACGAACAGGGCCGCCTGCGCTGCGCCGCCGCAACCGGCGTCGGCACCGACGGCATAGAGCGCGCCGCCGCGTTGATCGCGGCGGGCTGCGACGTGATCGTCGTCGACACCGCGCACGGCCACTCGTTCGGCGTTCTCTCGGTGGTCCGCGAGATCAAGGCGATGAGCAACGCCGTCCAGGTGATCGCGGGCAACATCGCGACGCCCGAGGGCGCTCAGTGGCTGATCGACGCGGGCGCGGACGCGATCAAGGTCGGCATCGGCCCGGGCTCGATCTGCACCACCCGGATCGTCGCCGGCGTCGGCGTGCCGCAGTTCTCGGCGGTGATGGAAACCGCAGTGGTCTGCCGCGCGGCGGGCGTGCCGATGATCTCCGACGGCGGCCTCAAGAACTCGGGCGACATGGCCAAGGCGATCGCCGCCGGCGCCGACGCGGTGATGATGGGCTCGCTGCTCGCCGGAACCGACGAAGCCCCGGGCGAGGTCTTCATGTTCCAGGGCCGCTCCTATAAGTCCTATCGCGGCATGGGCTCGCTCGGCGCGATGGCGCGGGGCTCGGCGGACCGCTACTTCCAGGCCGAGGTCAAGGACAACCTCAAGCTCGTCCCGGAAGGCGTCGAAGGCCGCGTCCCCTACAAGGGTCCGGTCGGTCCGATCATCCATCAGCTCGTCGGCGGCTTGAAGGCGGCGATGGGCTACACCGGCAACGGTACGATCGACGCGATGCACGAGAAGGCCCGCTTCCGCCGCATCACCGGCGCGGGCTTCCGCGAGAGCCACGTCCATGACGTCGCGATCACCCGCGAAGCTCCGAACTACCAGCCGCCGTCGGTCTGAATGCAGTCTCATCGGAAAAAGCAGGTCGGGGCGCCGCCCCGATCCCCGCGAGGGGTCTCGGACCCCTCGACCCCATTATGGTTTGCCGGGAGGCGGGGGGAAGCCCCCCGCCTCCCGGCAAATCAAGTGAAGGGTTCCAAGGGCCTCGGGCCCTTGGCAGGGTCCAGGGGCAGCGCCCCTGGCCTGAGTTTTTCCAAGGAGGCGGCATGACACCGGGCGGACGGATACAAGCAGCGATCGAGGCCCTGGATTTCGCGCGGATGGAAAGCCGTCCGGCGGATCGGGTGCTGCACGATTATTTCCGCGACCGGCGGTTCATCGGCGGCAAGGATCGCCGCGCGATCACCGAGATGTTCTGGGGCGCGATGCGCAACCGCGCGCGTCTGGCGTCGGATTGCGCCATCGCCGAGGGCCGCAACGTGACCGACGCGCAGGTGCGGGCCGAGAGCGGTCGCCGTTTGATGATCGCGCTGTGCGTTGCCGAAAAGGTCGCGAACGAGCTGGATCTCGCGTTGTTCACCGGCGAGGCTTACGCCCCGGTGGCGCTCGATAAGCGTGAGGTCGAGTGGGTCACGGCGATGCGGCAGGTGAAGGCCTCCGACCGGCCGGAGTGGGCCTGGGCCGAAACTCCGGAATGGCTGTGGCCGCGCTTCCAGGAACTTTACGCCGGTGCCGAAGAGGCCGAGATCAAGGCCGCGCGTACCGAGGCGAGCGTCGATCTGCGAATCAATACCTTGAAGGCCGAGCGCAGCTCCGTTGCGTTGCGCCTGAGCGCCGAGGGCGTGGCGACCGAGCCGATGCGCTTCTCGCCCTGGGGCCTGCGCTGCACCGAGCGGTCGAACGTCGCCGCCACCCAGGCGTTCCAGGAAGGCTGGGTCGAGGTCCAGGACGAATCCGCGCAGTTGGCCGCGCTGCTCGTCGGCGCGAAGCCGGGGGAGAGCGTCGTCGACTTCTGCGCCGGGGCGGGCGGCAAGACCCTGGCGCTCGCCGCCGCGATGAACAATTCCGGTCGCCTGACCGCTTGCGACATCTCGCAGGCGCGGCTCGATCGTGGAGCGGTGCGCCTGCGCCGCGCCGGGGCGTTCAACGTCACCCGTCGCGCCCTCGCGAGCGAGAGCGACAAGTGGGTGAAGCGCCACAAGGAAACCTACGACCGGGTGATGGTGGACGCGCCGTGCAGCGGCTCGGGCACTTGGCGGCGCAATCCCGATGCGCGCTGGCGCACCACGCCCGAGGATCTCGCGCAGTTGCAGAACGTGCAGGCGCGGATCTTGAATTCGGCGGCGCGGCTGGTGCGCCCCGGCGGGCGGCTGGTCTACGCGACCTGTTCGATGTTTTCCGAGGAGAACGAGGCTCAGGTGGAGACCTTCCTGGCCGCGCGCGACGACTTCGCGCTGCTGCCGGTGGCGGCCGCCTGGCCGGAAAATCTCGGTCCGGTTCCTGCCGAACTGGCCGAGATGCGGATGCTTCGCCTGACGCCCGGGCGTCACGGCACCGATGGATTCTTCGTCGCGGTGATGGAACGCGCCGCCAAGCCCGACGAAGCAGAGCTGGAACAGGGAGAGACGGCATGACCGACCGGATTCTGATCATCGACTTCGGCTCGCAGGTGACGCAGCTGATCGCACGCCGCGTGCGCGAGGCCGGGGTCTACAGCGAGATCCACCCGTTCCAGAAGGTGACGGTGGAGAGCATCCGCGAATTCGATCCGAAGGGCGTGATCCTCTCCGGCGGCCCGGCCTCGGTGACCGAGGCGGAAAGCCCGCGCGCGCCGCAGGGCCTGTTCGAGATGGGCCTGCCGCTCCTGGGCATCTGCTATGGCCAGCAGACCATGGTGCATCAGCTCGGCGGCCTGGTCGAAGGCTCGGACCACCGCGAGTTCGGCCGTGCCTATGTCGAGGTTTCGGGCGATTGCGCCCTGTTCACCGGGGCCTGGGCCTCGGGCGCGAAGGAACAGGTGTGGATGAGCCACGGCGACCGCGTCACCCGCCTGCCGGAAGGCTTCGCCGTGATGGCGACGAGCGAGGGCGCGCCCTTCGCCGCGATCGCCAACGAGGCGAAGAAGTTCTACGCGACCCAGTTCCACGTCGAAGTGGTGCATACCCCGCACGGCGCGCAGCTGATCCAGAACTTCGTCCACAACGTCTGCGGCTGCGCGGGCGACTGGACGATGGCGGCGTTCCGCGAACAGGCGATCGGCGCGATCCGCAAGCAGGTCGGCAAGGGCCGGGTGATCTGCGGCCTTTCGGGCGGCGTCGACAGCTCGGTGGCGGCGGCGCTGCTGCACGAGGCGATCGGCGACCAGCT
>DBTR01000089.1:75652-76034 GCA_002307145.1 Rhodospirillum sp. UBA1311
GAGGCGATCGGCGACCAGCTCACCTGCGTGTTCGTCGATCACGGCCTGTTGCGCATGGGCGAGCGCGATCAGGTGGAAGAGGTGTTCGGCCGCCGCTTCAACGTCAAGCTCGTCACCCGCGACGCGTCCGATCTGTTCCTCGGCAAGCTCGAAGGCGAGATCGACCCGGAAAAGAAGCGCAAGACCATCGGCGCGACCTTCATCGACGTGTTCGAGGAAGAGGCGAAAAAGGTCGGTGGCGCGGACTTCCTCGCCCAGGGCACGCTTTATCCCGACGTGATCGAATCCGTGTCGTTCACCGGCGGTCCCTCGGTGACGATCAAGTCGCACCACAACGTCGGCGGCCTGCCCGCGCGGATGAACATGAAGCTGGTCGAGCCGC
>DBTR01000089.1:76309-102867 GCA_002307145.1 Rhodospirillum sp. UBA1311
AGCTGTTCAAGGACGAAGTCCGCGAGCTCGGCCGCGAACTCGGCCTGCCGGAAGAGATGGTCGGCCGCCACCCGTTCCCCGGCCCGGGCCTCGCGATCCGCATCCCCGGCCAGCCGATTACCCGCGAGCGCCTGGACATCCTGAAGAAAGCCGACGCGATCTACCTTGAGGAAATCCGCAACGCGGGCCTCTACGACGCGATCTGGCAGGCGTTCTGCGTCCTCCTGCCGGTGCGCACCGTCGGCGTGATGGGCGACAGCCGCTCCTACGACTACGCCTGCGCGCTCCGCGCCGTCACCTCCACCGACGGTATGACCGCCGACTTCTACCCCTACGACATGGCCTTCCTTTCCCGGGTCTCGAACCGCATCATCAACGAGGTCAAGGGCATCAACCGCGTCACCTACGACGTCACCTCGAAGCCGCCGGGGACGATCGAGTGGGAGTGAGACGGTTTTGAAAGTCGAAGCCCCCCGGCGCGAGCCGGGGGTTTTTGATTCGGAGCGATACGTTTGGGATTGACCGGGAATAATATCTGACCTAAGTCAGAGATTATGACAAACGATCTCATATCGCGGGTTCGCCGCTTCAATCGCACCGTCACCTCAGAGGTCGGCGCGCTGGATACGTCGTTTCTCGGGCGCGGGCGTCCGCTCGGGGCGGCGCGGGTGTTGAACGCCATCGGCCACGGGCGCGGCGATGTCGCGGAGATCCGGGCCTATCTCGGGCTCGATTCCGGGCTGATGAGCCGGTTGTTGCGCGGGCTGGAGGAGGAAGGGCTGGTCGAGACCGTGGCCGCCGCCGACGACGCGCGGCGGCGCGTGGCGCGGCTGACCGACGCGGGCGAGCGCGAGTACCGCGCCTATGAAGCGCTCTCCGACACCCAGGCGGCGGCGATCCTGGCGCGGCATCCCGATCCCGAGGCGTTGATCGCGGCGATGGACGTGGTCGCCGTCGCGCTTGGGCGCGAACGGATCGTGCTCGAAGAAATCCATCCGCGCGACGAGGTGGCACGGTATTGCCTGGGCGAGTATTACGCCGAGCTTGGCCGTCGCTTCGCGTGCGGCTTCGACGTGGCGCTCTCCCGCGATCCGGATGCGGAAGAGATGATCCGGCCGCGCGGCGTGTTCCTGGTGGCGATGCTCGATGGCCTGCCGCTCGGCTGCGTCGGGTTGAAGGGTGGAACCGGCGAGGTGAAGCGGCTGTGGGTCGCCCCCGCCGCGCGCGGCTTCGGCCTGTCGAAGCGGCTGATGACCGCGGTCGAGGACGCCGCGCGGGGCCTCGGGATCTCGTGTCTGCGCCTCGACACCAACAGTGCGCTGCCCGAGGCGGTGCAGCTCTATCGCCGCACCGGCTGGACCGAAATTCCGCGCTTCAACGACGATCCCTATCCCGATACCTTTTTCGAGAAGCGCCTCTAGGCCCCGAGAACCTTGCGCAGCGAGGCCTCGATCTGGCCGCCGCAGTAGGCGTCGCCATAGTCCGTGCGCGCCTTGGCCGCGAGTTCGGCGAGCGGCGGCAAGGTGGCGACGCGGTGCGTCAGCGCGGCGGTGAGCGGCGCGGTTTCCGCGAATATTGCAGCGATCGCGGCGAAGCGCTCGGTCATCGTCGACCACAGGGTCGCGGTGACGATCTAGTAAGAGTGGGCTTCACTTTTGAACTATGAGTAGGGGCGCCGAGAGGTGCCCCTACTCATTCCACCTATCTGATTTTCGATGAATAGTGCGTTGCCACGTCTGCCGTGTGCAAATTATAGTTGTCACGGAATCCATTTGATCGCGTTCAGAGTTATATCGCTAGCACGCTGGAGATGGGGCAAATGCAAAATCTTGCGTCGTATTCAATAAAGGCAGTTCTCGATGGGGAGGCCAAGGTAGAGCGAGTCAGTACTATAAATTCTAAGATTGATAATTGGTTGCGGGGCAAAGGCGTCGGAGAGCCTCAGGCAGCGACTGGGACGTTCAAATCGTTGTCGGGAGATGGCGAAGGATGGTTCTCTCGGAAGTGGGTGGAGGCAGATATTGGACGAGTCTTAGAAGTGAGACTCGTGGAGACCGAAAGGAATGGCGGGGTTTTTACGACGGAAATTTGTGTCTATCAGGGGAGGGATGAGGTTTGGGTATACTCCCGTTTATATGTTGATGGTGCCCGAGGAGTTATTGCTCCTCTCAATGTGTACCCACGTTGTCCGAAAATAATTAGAGAGATAATATCCTCGTTTGAAGACTGGGAATTCAGCGGGGCCCGAGTTCCGAGCGAGAATGTCATCGACGCAAGGGGCGGAGACGGTGTGCTTAAGTTGTGTCGCGAAATTCGGGATAAATACAGAAGTGTGCCTATAATAGTAATTTCAATTGACAAGGACGACTCCGTTTGGCCCGATCTTTCTCGGAGCATGTCGCGGGAAATGATAGGTTTAGCTCACGTAGCAATCGTAGATGAAGCTGCGTCATGGGTCATGACTGACGAACTCGGGAAGTCGTCCTCGTGTTATCTGGGCGCAGTCCGATTGTACTGGCCGAATTTGGACGATGAGCGAGATAAACTGAGCGGATTTGTCTGGACTTCCTCCCGTTTGCTGGACGAATTCGGAGGGGGCGACGTAGGCATGAAGCGCTTTCTGTCGAGTATTAGGTCGAAAGTCATGTCGGTTGCGGCGCTAACCATCGCTCCGCCTCGTGGCGTCCAAGACGTCCACATGGCGGCGTTTCGGGCTCGCCTCGATCAAATGGAAAAATCAGCTATAGAGAAAGAGCTTAACACAATTACTGAGGAGAATTATGCTCTTTCCGAGCAGCTCAAAGTCGAAAAAGATAATGTGGCGAGACTGGAATATAAAATTATCCATTTGAGGGACCGGATTGAGAGCCTGTCAAATGGAGCAGTGGATGGAAAGGCCGACCTTCCTAAGGAGGACGGCGGAACCGCGCCGACCTCAGGAGAGATACGATACTACAAGAAAATTGGAAGTGGAGGCGGTGTGGACGTCATGGTGCGTTCGGTTGAGTGTAGTCATAATGCGTGGCAACCGGCATTCAAGGCCGATCAGGCAGAGAAAGGAATTCACGAGTTTGAAGGACGGAATGATTGGGCAAGTATTCAGCATTGTGGGACGTGTACGGGGGGAGGGCGATGGAGGGTGCGCTGGTGAGCGCCAACTCGCCTCGCTAATCGCGAAATTCTGTGGGGCAGAATTTCCCAATAGCTGATCCACACATCTGTGTCGGGGTGCCTTGAAGGCAGGTGTGTTGCCCGGATCTTGATGCGAGAACTGCGCATAATCACATGCCGTGCGTGTCTTTTAGGTGCTTCAGCCAGGAGTTTTTGTTGCGTCATGAAGCCAAGCGGCAAAGGGAGGGCGCGATGGACGATCTCGTGGTGGTGACCGGCGGAACCGGGTTTGTCGCCGGATGGGCGGTCGTCGCGCTGTTGCGCCGGGGCTATCGGGTGCGCGCCACCGTGCGCAGCCTCACGCGCGAGGCGGAACTGCGCCGCGCCATCGGCGCCCAGGTCGATCCCGGCGAGCGGCTTGATGTGGTCGCGGCCGATCTCACCGCCGACGCAGGCTGGCCCGAGGCGATGGCGGGGTGCCGCTTCGTCCTCCACATCGCCTCGCCGATGGCGGGGTTGGAGCCCGACGCCCTGGTCGCCACGGCGGTCGAGGGCACGCGGCGGGTTCTCGGCGCGGCGGTGGCGGCGGGAGCCGAACGGGTGGTGATGACCTCGTCCACCGCCGCCTGCACGCTGGCGAAGCCGATCGCGGCGGCGATCGACGAAACCGTCTGGACCGATCCGGCGCAGCCCGGTCTCGCCGCCTATCGCCGCTCCAAGGTTCTGGCGGAACGCACCGCCTGGGAGATCATGGCGGGCCAGCCGACGTCGCTCGTCACGCTTCTCCCCGGCGCGATCTTCGGTCCCGCGCTCAACCCCGACCAGGACGGATCGGTGGGGATCGTTCGCGGCCTGATGCAGGGCCGGCCGAAGTTCCTGCCGCGTCTCGCCTTCAACATCATCGACGTGCGCGACCTCGCCGAGATGCATGTCGCCGCGATGACCGCGCCCGAGGCGGCCGGGGAGCGCTTCATCCTGATGGGCGAGGCGTTGTGGTTCCGCGAGGTGGCGCAGGCGCTGCGCGCCCGGCTCGGCGCGCGGGCGGCGCGGGTTCCGACGACGCCGCTGCCGGATTGGGCGGCGCGGTTCCTGGCGGCGGGGTTCTCCGCGCGGATGCGCGAGCTTCTGCCCCTGCTCGGGCGGACGCAGAAATTCAGTTCGGAAAAGGCGCGGCGGGTTCTCGGCTTCGCGCCACGCCCGGCGGCGGACACCGTCGCCGACTGCGGCGCGAGCCTGAACACCTAGAGGGCGTCGAGCCCCATCTGCCAGAAATCCGCTTCGAGGCGCGACGCGGTCGCGAAAATCGCGACCAGTTCGGCGAAGCGCGCCTCGGTCATCGCGCGCGTAGCGAGACGGTCGAGATGGGCGACGGCGGCCTCCGCGACGTCCTGGTAGGCGTCGGAGGCGTATTCTCCGATCCACTCCCGATATGGATGATCGGGCCGCGCGGCAAGCGCCGGGGCGAGGCTGCGGCCGATTTCGGCGTAGCCGACGATGCAGGGCGCGAGGGCGACGGCGAGGTCGAGGAGGTCGCCCGACGCGCCGCAGTCGAGGACGTAGCGGGTGTAGGCCACCGTCGCGGCGTGCTCGGGCGCGGCCGCGATGTTCTCGGGCGAAAGCCCCCAGCGGCCGCACAGCCGCACGTGCAGGTCCATCTCGCCGAGGATCGCGGCGAGCGCCGCCTGTCCCGCGCGCATGTCGGCGAGCGCGCGGCTTTTGTAGACCGCGAGCGCGTTGGCGCGGGCGAACTGGATCAGGAACAGGTAGTCCTGCACCAGATAGGCGCGGAACGCCGCCTCGGGCAGCGTTCCGGCCGCCATCTGTTGCACGAACGGATGGTCGACGTAGCGGCTCCAGTCCCCGGCGGCGGCGCGCCTGAGGCGTTCGAATACGGTCATCTCTTTGGCCTCGCTTGAGAAAGCCTAGAGATGGGGCGTGTGGCGGCAGGGTCAAATGCCGAAGTACCCCGCGTGATCGAGGTCGTCGAGCAGCCCCGGCTGCTCCGGCCGCCAGCCCAGGCGCTCCTGCGTCCGCGTCGCGGTGGCGGGCACGTCCATCGCCGCGAACGACGCGAACCAGCCGAAATGGTCGGACGCGACGTTTTTCACCGGCACGCCGAGGCGGTTGCCGATCAGCGCCGCGATGTCGCGGAACGGAATGCCGGTTTCGGCGACGGCGTGAAAGCGCGCGCCCGCTTCGCCCGCTTCGACGGCGAGCCGGAAGACGCGGGCGACATCGACACGGTGGACGGCGGGCCAGCGGTTGAGGCCCTCGCCGAGGTAGCCCGAGACCCCGGTTTCGCGCGCGATGCGGATCAGGATCGGCACGAAGCCATGGTCCCCCGCACCGTGCACCGACGGCGGCAGGCGCACGATCATGGTCCGCGCGCCGCACGCCGCCGCGTTCGCCGCGTCTTCCGACGCCTTGCGCGGGTGGGCGGAGGTGCCGGAGGCCGGGGCGGTGTCCTCGGTCGCGGTGACGCCCTGGGGGAGGATGCCGAGCCCCGAGGTGACCACCAGCGGTCGCTCCGACCCGGCGAGGGCGTCGGCGAGGGCGGCAATGACGCGGCGGTCGGCCTCGCAGGTGTCGCGGAACTTGGAGAAGTCGTGGTTGAACGCGGTGTGGATCACGCCGTCCGCCGCCGCCGCGCCGCGCCGCAGGCTGTCGAGGTCGTCGAGGTCGCCGCGATGCACGTCGGCGCCCTCGGCCGCCAGCAGGGCGGCGGCGGCATCGGAGCGCGCCAGACCGAGAACCCGGTGTCCGGCGTCGCGCAACTCGCGGACCACGGCGGACCCGACGAAGCCTGTGGCTCCGGTGACGAATATACGCATCTTCAAGCATCCCTGGTTGTGGTCGCTGGATTCATGTTAGGTGGGGGATGCGGTACGATCTATGCTTGTATTTCCATATAAACTTCGAGATCGTCCAGAAATGCCCATGGATCCCCTGTCCGACATCCTCGCCCTGCTCAAGCCGCGCAACCACATGTCGGCGGGGTTCGACGCGGGCGGCGAATGGTCGATCGTCTTCCCCGACCAGCAGAACAGCATCAAGGTCGGCGCGGTGGTTTCGGGGGGGTGCTGGCTCGCGGTGGAAGGCGTCGTCGACGCGGTGCGCCTCGAAGCCGGAGATTGCTTCATCCTGCCGAGCGGCAGTCCGTTCCGCCTCGCGAGCGACCTGCGCCTGCCCTCGCGCACGGCGTCCGAGGTGTTCCATGCGGCGCGGGATGGCGGCGTGGTCATTCATAACGGCGGTGGCGAAACCTTCCTGATCAGCAGCCGCTTCGCCCTCGATCCTGTGTACGCGGCATTGCTGCTGCGGATGCTGCCGCCGATCGTCCGGCTCCGCGACGCGCCGGAACAGGCGGCGCTGCACTGGTCGGTGGAGCGGATGATGCAGGAGCTTCGCCATCCTCAGCCGGGCGGATTCCTGGTGGTGCAGCACCTCGCGCAGATGATGCTGGTCCAGGCGCTGCGCCGCTATCTGCGCGACGCGCCCGCCGACGGCACCGGCTGGCTGTTCGCGTTGAACGACCGGCGGATGATGGCGGCGATCGGTGCGATCCACGCCGATCCGGCGCATCGCTGGACTCTCGGCGAACTGGCGGTGCGGGTGGGGATGTCGCGGTCGAGCTTCGCGGCGAAGTTCAAGGCGGCGGTGGGCGCGACGCCGATCGAATACCTGACGCGCTGGCGGATGCTGCTGGCGGCGGACCGGTTGGCCGTGGCGCGCGATCCGGTTTCCGCTATCGCGCTGTCTCTCGGCTATGAGTCCGAGAGCGCGTTCAGTACCGCATTCAAGCGGGTGATGGGCTGCGCGCCGCGCCGCCACGCCAGCCGGTCGGAAACCGGCAAGGCTGCCGAAGCACCCTTGCCGGAAGTGGTTCATGCCGGGAGGCGGCGGTCGTAGTCGTCCTTGAGGGCGCGCCAGGCATCCCAAAACGGGCCGGGCTCGGCACCGCCGAGACGGGCGACCATGACGTCGAGGTGAGCGTGCCAGCCCGCGCCGACCATCAACATCGTCTCGCGGTCGGGGAGGCGGCTGTGGGTCACGCTGAGCAGGACCTTGCCGCCGCGTGTCGCGAGGTCGAAGGCCACTTCGCCCGCGTCGCCGAAAGCGATCACCAGCCGGTGCGGCGGGTCGAGCGCGAGAATCCGGCTTTGCAGGCGATGCTCTTCGCCAAACCCATCGGGGCGCTGGCTGGGTTGGGCCGAGAGTTCGTCGTTGCGCCAGACGAGTTCGAAGGGCGCGCCGACCTTCATCTCCATCTCGCCCGCCGCGAGCCATTGGCGGCGGAGTTCGCTTTTGGTCAGGTAATCCCAGACCCGCTCGATCGGGCCCGGAAGCATCCGCTCGATCCGGAGGGGCGCGGGTTCGATCGGCGTGCCGTAGGCGGACGGCGAGGGAAGATCATTCATCGGTCGTCTCCTTGTCCTGTGAACGGGTGGCGTCTTCCGCACGGAGGATACGGTCGAGCGCATCCAGGCGATCGGTCCAGAAGCGCTCGTAGAACCCGAGCCAGGCGTGGGCGGCGGCGAGCGGTCCGGGTTCGAGGCGGCAGACATGGGTGCGGCCGCGCACTTCGCGCCGGATCAGCCCGGCGTGTTCGAGGGCCTTGATATGCTTCGAGGCGGCGGCGAGCGAGATCGCGAACGGCGCGGCAAGCTGGCCGACGGTGCGTTCGCCGCCCGCGAGGTCGCGGAGCATGTGGCGGCGCGTCGCATCGCCGAGGGCGTGGAAGACGGCGTCCATTCGGTGCACTCCATGCTTAACCGATTGGTTGAATATAGCTCGGCGGGCCTGATGTTCAACCCGTCGGTTGAATAATTTCGTGCGGATCCCGGGCGGCAAAAAAAGGGCGCCGTGAGGCGCCCTTTGAGATCTCTTGCGGAAGTTGGCTTACTCGCCCGCGACCGGGACTTCCGTGCTCGCCGCGGCTTTGCGGTTGAGCAGCGCGTAGACCAGGATCGCGCCGAAGGTCGCGGTGCCGATGCCGCCCAGGGTGAAGCCGCCGAGCTTGATCGTGAGGTCGCCCGCGCCCGCGATCACCGCCACGGCGGTGGTGATGAGGTTCTTGGTCTCGGCGAAGTCGACCTTGTTCTCCACCCAGATCCGCCCTGCGGTCGCGGTGATCAGGCCGAAGATCACGATCGACAGGCCGCCAATCACCGGGCCGGGGATGGTGAGGATCAGCGCGCCGAACTTCGGCGAGAAGCCGAGCAGGATCGCGAACGCCGCCGCGACGACGAACACCAGGGTCGAGTAGATCTTGGTCACCGCCATCACGCCCATGTTCTCGGCGTAGGTGGTGACGCCGGTGCCGCCCGAGAAACCGGAGAGGATCGTCGCGATACCGTCGCCGACGAAGGCGCGGCCGATGTAGGGGTCGAGGTTGCGGCCGGTCATCGCGCCGATCGCCTTGATGTGGCCGAGGTTCTCGGCCACCAGGATGATCGCCACCGGGGCGATCAGCGCCATCGCGCTGGTCTCGAACACCGGCGCGGTGAAGCTCGGCATGCCGATCCACGGGGCGCTCGCGAGGTGGGAGAAGTCGATCGCCTTGCCCATGCCGAGCACATTGCCGCCGATGGCGTAGAAGACGTAGCCGACGAAGCCGCCGATCAGAACCGGGATGCGGCGCAGCATGCCGGGCGCGTAGACCGCCGCGACGCCCACCGCGACGATGGTGACGAGGCCCGCCGCGAGGTCGAAGCCGGTGGCGCTCACCCCCTTGACCGCGATCGGCGCGAGGTTGAGGCCGATCGCCGCGACGATGCCGCCGGTGACCACCGGGGGCATCAGGGTTTCGATCCATTTGTAGCCCGCCTTCATCACCACCAGGCCGATGAGCAGGTAGAGCACGCCCGCCGCGATGATGCCGCCGAGCGCCACTCCGACGTTCAGGTTAGGGCCCGACCCGGCATAGGCCGAGGCGGCGATCACCACCGCGATGAACGAGAAGCTGGAACCCAGGTAGGAGGGCACCCGGCCGCCGACGACGAGGAAGAAGATCAGCGTGCCGATGCCGGAGAACAGCACCGCGACGTTGGGGTCGAAACCCATGATGATCGGTGCGAGCACGGTCGAGCCGAACATCGCCACCACGTGCTGGAATCCGGCGACGACGGTTTGCGGCCAGGGCAGGCGCTCATCCGGCGCGACGCGGTCGCTGGTGGTCAATTTCCAGTCCGGAAACCAGCTTTCTGAGGGGCTCTTATTCATGTCGGTCTCGATTTTTTTTGTGTTTTTCCAAGGCGTCGCGGAACGATGCGCTGACGGGCGAAGAGATTAGGGGTCAAAATGACATTCCGCATGCGACACGCCGCTCTCCGAACGCGGGAGCGGTGGGTACGGCACAACGGGGTTGGCTAAGGCGACAGCTTTGCACATGTTCGCCGCCGATGCCACCGAGACCTTGACCCCTCCGCCTGGAATCTCGGCAAGCGCGGCAATGCGCGGTTTCGGCGCGCGAAAAGCGGGCAGCCCGGGCGGATTTTGGTTTGCGGCGCGGGCGCGGGCGGACGATAGTGGCGCGAATCCCGGCGGAGGAGATCCGAGTGAAGCGTGGGGCGTTGGGGCCGGAAACGGTCGGGCTGCTGTTGCTGATTCCGCCGCCGTTGTTCTGGGCGGGCAACTTCATCGTCGGCCGGGCGATGCGCGGCGACGTGCCGCCGCTCACCCTGTCGTTCTGGCGCTGGGCGATCGCGTTCGTCTTCCTGCTGCCGTTCGCGTGGCGGCCGATGCGGCGCGACCGCGCGCTCTATTGGCGGCACCGCTGGCTGATCCTGCGCATTACCATCGTCGGCGTGGTGGCGTTCAATTCGCTGGTCTACGTCGGCCTGCAATGGACCGCTGCCGCGAACGGCCTGCTGCTCAATTCCTTCATTCCGATCCTGATCGTGCTGCTCGGCGCGGTGTTCTTCGGCCAGCGGCTACGCCCGGCGCAGGGGTTCGGCATGGCGCTGTCGTTCGCGGGCGTGCTCACCATCATCCTCCACGGCGAATGGGCGCGGCTGCTCACCCTCGAATTCTCGCGCGGCGACGTGGTGGTGTTCGCGGCGATGATCTGCTGGGCGCTCTATACCCTCTGGCTGCGCGCCGTGCCGCCCGAGATCGACCGGATCGGCCTGATGGGGGTGCAGATCGGCGTCGCGTTCGTCTTCCTCGTGCCGATGTACCTGGGCGAGATCGCCTACGGCTACGCGCCGGTGTGGCGGGCCGAGAGCTTCGGCGCGCTCGCCTATCTCGGCATCTTCCCCTCGGTGCTGGCGTATCTGCTCTACAACATCGGCGTCGCGCGCGTCGGCGCGGCGCGGGCGGGGCTGTTCACCCACCTCGTTCCTGCGTTCGGCGTGGTGCTGGCGGTAGCATTCCTGCACGAGCCGATCCACGCTTATCACGCCATCGGCATGGCCGCGATCCTCGCCGGGATCGCCTGCGCGGTGCGCACCCGGCCCGCGCCCCAGCCGCTCGCCGCCGAAGCGCAGAAATGAGTCCATGCCGCAAACGCGCGCCGTTATGATGGCCGCCGATGAATAAACCTGCCTCGGGAGTGCTGCGACAATGACCGCCATCGCCAAGATTCTGCTGCTCGGTTCGGGCGAACTCGGCCGCGAATTCGTGATCTCGGCCAAGCGCCTCGGCGCGCACGTGATCGCCTGCGACAGCTACGCCGGAGCCCCGGCGATGCAGCTTGCCGACGAGGCCGAGGTGTTCTCGATGCTCGACGCCGAAGCGCTCAGCAAAGCGATCGAAAAGCACCGGCCCGATTATATCGTCCCCGAGATCGAGGCGATCCGCACCGAGGTGCTGAAGGACTATGAGGACAAGGGCTTCAATGTCGTGCCCTCGGCCCGCGCGACGATCATGACGATGAACCGCGACCGCATCCGCGAGGTTGCCGCCGCCGAGCTCGGCCTGCTCACCTCGAAGTACCTCTACGCCGAAACCCGCGACGAAATGCGCAAGGCGGTGGCCGAGGTCGGCATCCCCTGCGTGGTCAAGCCGGTGATGTCGTCGTCGGGCAAGGGGCAGAGCACGATCCGCGCCGCAGACGGCGTCGACGCCGCGTGGGACTACGCAGTGGCGGGGATGCGCGGCGACCGCCAGCGGGTGATCGTCGAGGCGTTCATTCCCTTCGACTACGAAATCACCCTCTTGACCGTCCGCACCCGCGACGGCGTGCTGTTCTGCGACCCGATCGGGCACCGCCAGGAGCGCGGCGACTATCAGGAAAGCTGGCAGCCCGCCCGGATGTCGGAAAAGGCGGTGGCCGACGCGCAGGCGATGGCGAAGGCGGTGGTCGACAACTTGGGCGGCTACGGCCTGTTCGGCGTCGAGTTCTTCGTCGTCGGCGACACCGTGATCTTCTCCGAGTTGTCGCCGCGCCCGCACGACACCGGCATGGTGACGCTGATCTCGCAGAACCTCACCGAATTCGACCTCCACGCCCGCGCGATCCTCGGCCTGCCGATCCCACACATCACCCAGCACGGCCCGAGCGCCTCGGCGGTGGTCCTGGCGAGCTGCGAGTCCGCCGACTTCGTCGTCGAGGGCATCGCCGACGCATTGGCCTCCGCGCCCGAGGGCGTCGACGTCGACGTACGGATCTTCAACAAGCCGACGACGCGCCCCTACCGCCGCATGGGCGTGACCCTGGCGCTCGCCAAGGACGGGGACACCGACGCCGCCCGCGAAACCGCCCGCGCCGCCGCCGCGAAACTCTCCATCGCCTACCGCGACTGAGGCGCGGGGAAGAACGCTTCGAGTTCGGCGAAGCCCATCGCGCCTTCGGCCAGGGTGAAGGCGTCTTCGTGCCGGATCTGCCGCGCTGCCTGGACGAACGTGCCGTAGGCGAGGCGGGCGAGCGCGGAGCCGACGCTGATGCGCTTCACCCCCGCCGCCGCGAGGTCGGCGATGGTAAACGCGGTGCCGGGCAGGCCGACGATGGCGTTGACCGGGCGCGAGAGCGCGGCGCAGACGGTGCGGATATCGGCGAGGTCGCGGAGGCCGGGCGCGTAGAGAACGTCGGCGCCCGCCTTTTCGAAGGCCTGGAGGCGTCGGATGGTGTCGTCGAGATCGGGACGGCCCCAGAGAAAATTCTCGCAGCGCGCGGTGAGCACGAAATCGGTGGGGAGGCCGCGCGCCGCTTCCGCAGCGGCGTGGATGCGCTCGACGGCGAGGGCGAAGTCGTAGACCGGCGCGTCGGCGCGCCCGGTGTGATCCTCCAGGGAGCCGCCCGCGAGGCCGACGGCGGCGGCGTCGCGGATGGTTTCGGCGGCGCTTTCGGGGGAGTCGCCGAAACCGTTTTCGAGGTCGGCGGAAACCGGCAGGGGCGTGGCTTCGACAATCGCGCGGCAATGCGCCAGGATCGCCGCGCGCGAGGCGGCGCCGTCGCGCAAGCCGAGGGAAAACGCCATTCCCGCGCTCGTCGTCGCCAGCGCGGAAAAGCCGAGCGACGCAAGGATGCGCGCCGTCCCGATGTCCCAGGGATTGGGGATGACGAACGCACCCGGTTGTTCGTGGAGCGCGCGGAAGGCGCTGGCGGGCTTGGTTTCCATCGCGGCGTCTCCATTTTGCCAATCGCCGGAATGGTGGCATAGTTGTCAGAACAAAGACAGAACAATTTCGAGGAGGTTTGAGCCATGGCCGTCATCATCCACGGCATCAAGGCGTGCGATACGATGAAGAAGGCGTTCACCTGGCTCGAAGGCCACGGCGTTGCCTACGACTTCCACGACTACAAGAAGACCGGCGCGAACCGCGCCGACCTCGAACGCTGGTGCGCGAAAGCGGGCTGGGAGACGGTGCTCAACCGCGCCGGAACCACCTTCCGCAAACTTCCCGACGCCGACAAGACCGACCTCGACGCGGACAAGGCGATTGCCCTGATGCTCGCCCAGCCCTCGATGATCAAGCGCCCGATCCTCGAAACTCCCGACGCCCTCGAAATCGGCTTCAAACCCGACCGCTACGTCGCGATCTTCGGCGATTGAGCACGAAAAAGGAGCGCTTTGGAGCGCCCCTTTTGCTGTGTGCGGCGGGGTTACTGCGCGAAGGCGTCGCGGAGGAAGCCGGTAGCCTGGGCGATGGCGGCGCGCGCCGCCGGGGTTTCGCTGATCGCGTTGAGCATGACGAAGTCGTGGATCGTGCCGTTGTAGCGCGTCGCGGTGACCCGCACCCCGGCCTGGGCGAGTTTGGCGGCGTAGGCCTCGCCTTCGTCGCGCAGCACGTCGTTCTCGTCGGTGATTACCAGGGCTTGCGGCAGGCCCTGCAACTCGGCGAGCGTTGCATTGAGCGGCGAGACGTGGATGTCCTGGCGCGCCGCGACGTCGGGCAGGTAGGCGTCCCAGAACCACGCCATCGCGGTCTTGGTCAGCCACGGGCCCTCGGCGAACTCCGCATACGAGCCGTTGTCCATCGCCGCGTCGGTGACCGGGTAGAACAGCAGTTGCGCCGCGATCTTCGGGCCCTTGCGCTCCTTCGCCAGGAGACTGACGACGGCGGCCATGTTGCCGCCGACGCTGTCGCCCGCGATCGCGAGGCGGCTCGCGTCGACGCCGAATTCCGCCGGATGCGCCGCGACGTAGGCGGTCACCGCGTAATCCTGCTCGATCGCGATCGGGTAGCGGTGCTCGGGCGAGCGCTCGTAGTCGACGAACACCACCGCGGCGTTTGCGCCGACGCTGAGTTCGCGCACCAGGCGGTCATGGGTGGTGGTGTCGCCCATCACCCAGCCCGCGCCGTGGAAATAGACGATCACCGGCAGGACGCCCGCTGCGCCTTCGGGACGGATGACGCGGATGCGGGTGCTGCCGGTCGGGCCGACCGGGAGAACGCGGTCGGAAATCTCGACCGGCGGCAGGTTCACCGTGCCGGACTGGGCGCCGTGGAGGAGGTCGCGCGCGCCCTGCGGCGTGAGAGTGTAGATCGGCTGGCCGCCCGCGAGGCTGTCGATGAAGGCTTGGGTGGCGGGTTCGAGGATCGGGGTGGAGGCGGGAGAGATGGCGTTCATGGTCGTGGTCCTTTCGCTGAGCGGATATATGATCGAATACGATCAAATCGTGTACGATTGAATTATGCCCGGCGCAGCTGGATGTCAATGCCTTGCGATAAGATCGTGCGCGATTTATATTGAAAGCACGGCCAGACAAGGAGTTAGCCATGCAAAAATCTGCGGAATCCCCCCTCGCCGACGATCTCCGCCTCGGCGAATTCCTGTGTTTCGCGGTGTATTCGGCGAATCACGCGTTCAACCGCGTGTACAAGCCGCTGCTCGGCGCGCTCGGCCTCACCTATCCGCAATACCTCGCGATGGTGGCGCTGTGGGAGCAGGACGACCAGACCGTCGGCGGCCTCGGCGCGCGCCTGTTCCTCGAATCGAGCACCCTCACGCCGCTGATCAAGCGCCTCGAAGCCGACGGACTGGTGACCCGCGCCCGCGACGCCGAGGACGAGCGCGTCGTCCGCGTCCGCCTCACCGCCGCCGGGCACGCCCTCCGCGCGAAGGCGGAAGCCGTCCCCGGCTGCATCCTCGACGCCAGCGGCCTCGACGCCGCGAGCCTTGCCCGCCTGCGCGACCAGATCTCCGCCCTCCGCGACACCCTCGCCGGGGTTCCGGCGTGACGCTTGCCGCCGTCGTCGCCATGTTAAAGGCGAATACAACGCAGGAGAAACGGGCGATGGTGAGCGGAAGCGATGTGGTGGCGTTCTGGCGGGAGGCGGGGGCGGAGCGGTGGTTTGCCAAGGATGAGGGGTTCGACGCGGATTGCCGGGCGCGGTTTCTCGGGGCGTGGGAGCGGGCGGCGCGGGGCGAGCTGGACGGATGGGGTGCGACGGCGGAAGGGGCGCTGGGGCTGGTGATTCTGCTCGACCAGATACCGCGCAACATGTTCCGCAACGATCCGCGTGCGTGGTCGAGCGACCCGCAGGCGCGTGCGGCGGCGGAGGCGGCGATTTCAAAAGGCTTTGACCGCGAGGTGGCGGCGGAGCTGCGGGCGTTCTTCTACCTGCCGTTCGAGCATGCGGAAGGCCTTGCGGCGCAGGAGCGTTCGGTGGCGTTGTTCGCGGCGCTCGGCGACGCGGACAGCCTGAAGTGGGCGCGGCATCATCGCGACATCGTCGCGCGCTTCGGCCGCTTCCCGCATCGCAACGCGGCGCTCGGGCGCGCGAGCACGCCCGAGGAACTGGCGTTTCTCGCCGTCGACGACTTCCGGGGTTAGACCACCGCGCCCGAGAACGGCGGCAGTTCCTGCAGCAGGTCGCGGATGATGCCGAGGCCGCGGCGCAACTGCGCGTGGTCGCGTGGCGCGGAGATGCTGACGCGCACCGCATCGGGCATCTGCCGCGATGTGGCGAAGGCGGAGGCCGGCGAGGTGGCGACGCCGCGCCGGTAGGCCTCGGCGGCGAAGGGCTCGGCGCGCCAGGGGTCGGGGAGGTGCAGCCAGAGGTGCGGCGAGGTGGTCGCGGGGCAGGCCTCGGGCAGGTATTCCCGCGCGATTTCGAGGCGGGCGGCGGTTTCGGTCTTCTGCTCCAGCGCGGCGGCGAAGGCGCTGCCGTCGGCGATCAGGTCGGTGGCGAGGCGCGCCAGCAGGATCGGCGGCATCGTCGCGGCGGCGCGGGCGGCGCCGATGACGCGTGGCGCGAGCGACTGCGGCGCGACGGCGAAGCCGAAGCGCAGGCCGGGGCTGATCGCCTTCGACAGCGAGGTCACGTAGATCACCCGCTCCGGTGCGAGGGCGTGGAGCGGCGGCAGGTTTGCGTCGGAGAGGAAGGCGTAGATGCCGTCCTCGATGAAATACCCCTCGCGGCGGCGGAGGATCGCGGCGATCTCCTCGCGGCGGTCGAGCGGCATGGTCACGGTGGTTGGGTTGTGGTGGGTGGTCATGCCGTAGATCACGCCGCCGGGCCGGGCCGCGAGCGCCCGGTCGACCGCCTCGGGGATCAGGCCGTGTTCGTCGATCGGCAGGCTTTCGAGCCTGCGGTCGAGGAACGCGGCGGCGAGCTTCAGCCCTGGATAGGTGAGCGCCTCGCCGAACACCGGCTCGCCGGGCCGCGAGATCGCGCCGAGGGCGGCGAGAATCGCATGTTGCCCGCCGACGGTGAGCGCGACGCACTCGGGCGCGGCGATCACGCCGTCATGCGCCACCCAGGTGGCGCCGGCGGCGCGATAGTCCTCGTGGCCACCGAGGAATTCGTAATCCATCAACTCGGCGAGGCATTCGGATTGCCCAAGCCGGGCGAGCGCTGGGCCGATCAGGCTGGTGGCGACGCCGAACGAGGGCCGGTTGCGCGCCATGTCGATCAGCCCGCCGCCATCCGCCCGCGCTCCGGCCGGACCGATGCGCAGCGGTTGTGCGGGGCGCGCCTTGACGAAGGTGCCGCGCCCAACTTCCCCCGAAACTAGACCCTGGCGTTCGGCCTCGACATACGCGCGCGCCACGGTTCCCACCGTGACCTTCAGGCTCCATGCCAGTTCGCGCTGCGGCGGCAGCTTCGCACCCGCGCCGAGCGTGCCCGCGCCGATGTCGGCCGCGAGCGCGTCGACGATCGCACGGTATTTCGGGCCGGTGCGTCCGGCGAGATCGGGGGTCCAAAATGACATGGTGTCAATGTTAGCATTGACTCAATCGTCGAGTCAATTTCATATCATTCACAGGTTCAATTCGACCAGAACTTGGGGTAATTCCCTATAATGAATGGGTGCAATCATGATATCCAGAGATTCAATCGGAATCCCCGCTTTCATGGCTGCGAAGGGTGACGTCCGGATCGGCGACGCCTGTCGCGCGGCGATGCTGCGGGTGGTAAGCGTCCTCGAAACCTGGGCGGCGCGAGCCGAGCAGCGACGTCAACTCGCCGGCCTCGACGCACGGATGCTCCGCGACATTGGTCGTTCCGAGGCCGACGCGCTCAGGGAAACCGCCAAGCCGTTCTGGCGCGCCTGAGGCCCGGCTCCCCATATCCTCCTCCGGCACAGGAGGAGGATATGACCCATCTGCCGGAGAAGCGCGACGACCCGGTGAGCCGCGTGCGCCGCTACCTCGAACCTGGGCCGGTGGTCCTGGTGTCGTCGGCATGGCGGGGCGAAACCAACATCATGACGCTCGGCTGGCACACCGTGCTGGAGTTCACGCCGTCCCTCGTCGGGCTGATGATCCATGGCGGCGCGCACAGCCACGCGATGATCCGCGACAGCGGCGAGTGCGTGATCAACCTGCCCACCACCACGCTCACCGACGCCGTCGTCGGCATCGGCAACTGCTCGGGCCGTGAGGTGGACAAGTTCGCCCGCTTCGGCCTCACCGCCGAGCCTGCCGCGCTGGTGGCCGCGCCGCTGATCGGCGAATGTCACGCGAGCTTCGAATGCCGCCTGCACGACGACGCGCTGGTGTCGCGCTACAACTTCTTCGTCTTCGAGGTGGTCAAGGCCCACGTCGCCCCGGTGCCCGACCTTCCCGAGACCCTCCATTACACCGGCGATGGCGTATTCGTGGTTTCGGGCAGGGCCATCGATCGCAGCGCGCTGTTCCGCCCCGACATGCTGTAAGCGCGGCGCCCAGGCCGTCGTCGGCGCGGCGCAGGTCTTCAGCGGCGCGCCGCCGTGACCGGCCAACCGGTGAGCGGCTTGACCTCTTTCAGTACGATCGCGGTTTCCATTTCCTTGATCCGGGGGAGGCGGCGGATCACGCTCATCGCGAAGTCGGCGTAGGCGTCGAGGTCGGCGGCGACGACCTGGAGCATGAAGTCCGCGCTGCCGGCGATGCTGTAGCAGGCGACGACGTCGTCGAGGCGCTGCACGTCGTCCTCGAACGCTTTGGCCTCAGCCTCCGAGTGGCTGTCGATCTTCACCCGCACGAACGCCATCACCCCGAGCCCGACCTTGCGGCGGTCGACCACGGCGCGGTAGCCCGCGATCACGCCGCTCTCCTCCATCTGCCGCACCCGCCGCCAGCACGGCGAGGCGGAGAGGCCGACGCGGGCGGCGAGATCCTGGTTGGTGAGGCGGCCGTCGTCCTGCAGTTCGGTAAGGATCGCGGCGTCGGCGGCTTCGATCGGCATGAGTTTTCCGTGAGGTGCGTTTTTTGGAAAGGATTTCCCGGATCTTAGCGATTTTCCGGCATCTGCGGCAACTCTTTCCCGCGCCGTCGCGCTAGGCTGGTGGCGAAACTCACCCCCCTTGCCGCGAGGCTCCGATGTCCGAACCCATTCGTGTCGCCGTGATCGTCAATCCCGAGCTGCCGCCCGGCCTGCTCGCCAACACTGTCGCCGCCGTTTCCATCGGCCTCGGCGCACGCATTCCCGGCCTCGCGGCGGCGCGCCTCGCCGACGCGAAAGGCCGCGAGATCGACATCTCCTCGAACCGCCCGGTGCCGATCCTCGCCGCCGACGACGCGACGCTGCGCGCCCTGACGCTGAAGGCGGTGGCGCATGACTCTACTCTCGCGGTGGTGCCGTTCCCCGCCTTCGCGCGGGCGCTGCACGACTACGCCGACTACGAACGCGCCTTCCCCGGCCGCGATCTCGCGGGCGAGGCGATCGACGGCCTCGCCCTCGCCGGGCCGGAAAAGACGATCCGCTCGCTCACCGGCTCGCTACGCCTGCTGCGCTGAGGGGATGTTCCAATACGGCGGATCGCCGAAGCTCGCGCGCAGGCTCTCGACCAGGGCGAGCACCTTGGCCGAGGCGCTGCGGTCGCGCGGATAGGCGATGAACAGCTCGGCGCTTTCCGCCGCGAGGCCGATGTCGATTTCCACCAAGGTGCCCGCCGCGACGCCGTCGTGGACGAAGAATGCGGGCAGCAGCGCGAGGCCGAGGCCCGCCACCGCCGCGTCGCGCATCACGATGCCGTTGTTGACCCGGAGCGCCGCGCGCGGCCGCGCCACGACCCAGCCCTCGGGCGAGGCGAAGCGCCAGTCGGAGCCGCGATTGGCGTAGAGGATGCCGCGATGCCGCGCGAGATCGTCGAAGCTTTGCGGCGCGCCGTGCCGGGCGATATAGCCGGGCGAGGCGACGAGGAGGCGGCGGCTGGAGGCGAGGCGCTTGGCGACGAGGCGGGTGTCGCCGATCGGGCCGTGGCGCAATACTGCGTCGAAGCCGTCGGCGGCGGCGTCGACGAAGCGGTCGTTGAGGTCGACGGTCAAATCGATGTCGGGGTGCGCGGCGAGGAATTTTCCCAGTGCCGCCGAGAGGTGGAGGATGCCGAACCCCACCGGCGCGGCGAGGCGCAGCGGTCCTGCGAGGGTGCCGCGCCGCTCGGAGAGTTCCGCCGTGCCTTCCTTGATTTCCGCGAGGATGCGCTCGGCGCGGACGCGGAAGACCTTGCCGTCCTCGGTGAGCGAGAGCTTGCGGGTGGTGCGCTGCACCAGCCGCGTGTCGAGTTCGCGTTCGAGGTCGGCGAGGCGTTCGCTCACCACCGACTTCGGCTTGGCGAGGCGCTGCGCCGCGCCGCTGATCGACCCGGCCTCGACCACGGCGAGGAACGCCACCAGTCCGTCGAGCTTGAACATCGTTCGGTTTCTCCGAAAGCCGGTTTCGGAATTGGACGGCTAGTTCGAACGCTAGCACGGGCGCATGTTTCGCTCCAGGAAAACACCCAACCAGGAGATGAACGATGTCGATGCGCACTCTCGCCGCTGCCGCCGCCCTCGCGGCGGCTACCCCGGCCCTCGGCGGCGTCCCCGCCTATCCCGCCGAATTCACCACCCAGGAGATCGCCGCCAACGGCACCACCCTGCACGTCCGCGTCGGCGGCAGCGGCCCGGCGGTGGTGCTGATCCACGGCTACGGCGAAACCGGCGACATGTGGGCGCCGCTCGCCGCCGAGCTCGCCCGCGACCACCGCGTGATCGTGCCCGACCTGCGCGGCATGGGGCTCTCGGCCAAGCCCGCGACCGGCTACGACAAGAAGACCGAAGGCGAGGATATCGCGGCGGTGCTCGACGCGCTCGGCGTCGGGCGGGTCGAGGTGGTCGGCCACGACATCGGCAACATGGTCGCCTATGCCTTCACCGCGCAGCATCGCGCCCGCGTCGGCAAGCTGGTGCTGATGGACGCGCCGCTGCCCGGCGTCGGGCCATGGGAGGAAATTTTGAAGAACCCGCTGCTCTGGCACTTCCGCTTCGGCGGGCCGGACATGGAGCGCCTCGTCGCCGGGCGCGAGCGGATCTATCTCGACCGCTTCTGGAACGAATTCTCCGCCGACCCGGCGAAGTGGGACGAGGCGCAGCGCAACCATTACGCCGCGCTCTACGCCCAGCCGGGCGCGATGCACGCGGGCTTCGCCCAGTTCGCCGCGTTCGACCAGGATGCAATCGACAACCAGGCCTTCGTCGCGGCGGGCAAGCTCGACATGCCGGTGCTGGCGGTCGGCGGGGCGGCGTCGTTCGGGCCGACGATGGCGGTGGTGGCGCGATTCGCCGCCAGCAACGTCACCGAGGCGGTGATTCCCGCCGCCGGGCACTGGCTGATCGAGGAAAACCCGGAAGCGACGGTCGCCACGGTGCGCACCTTCCTCGACGCGAAGTAGGGCGGGTTCAGCCGCCTGCGTCGACCAGCACGATCTCGCCTTCGTCCACGCCCGCCTCGTCGCCATCCCAATAGTGGACGCGACTGGCGCGGACGGTGACCAGCAGCAGGCCGGGAGTGTCGATGTCGCGGGCGAACCAGCGGGTCAGGTCTTCCGACCAATGGGCGGCGAGGGATTCGCGGTCGCGGGTCAGCTCCGCCGTGCCCTCGACCGTCATCAGGAACGGTCGTTGGCCGACGATGCCGCCACGTGCCTGGAGCGACAGCCCGACCTTCGGGTTGCGCGCGATGTCGTCGACCAGCCCGGAGCCCGCCACTGCGAAGAAATGGGCGACGCCGTCGGGGGCATTCCGGGCGGCGGCGCTCATCGGCCGGATCGCGATGTTGCCGTCGGCGGCGTGGGTCGAGAGCATCACGATCTCGGCGTCGTGGAGTTTCTCCGAAAGCTCGGAAAGCGTGAGTTTGGACATGGCATGGGTCCTCCTGGGGAGAGTAACGGGCCAGACGTCGGGGAGGTTGCATCTGCAACCGCGTACAAGACAGGTCGGGGCGATCGCGCCGAGGATGGCGACTTCCCCATCAAACGAGGACTCCGCCCGTGTTCGAGACCAAGATCGCCATCGTCGTCCGCGAAGACTTGCAGGTCTGGCAAAAGCTCAACGTCACAGCGTTCCTGATGAGCGGCATCGTCGGCGGCGCGCCCGAGATCGTCGGCGAACCCTATGTGGACGCCGCGAACAACGTCTATGCCAGCCTGACGGTCCAGCCGGTGATCGTGCTCGCCGCCGATGCCGCGACGCTGGCGAAAATCCATGCTCGCGCCCTCGATCGGGGCGTCCGCACCGCGCTCTACATCGAGGAGATGTTCGCCACCGGCCACGACGCCGCCAACCGCGCGGTGTTCGCCGGATACGGTCCGGGCACCGCCAAGGTGGTGGGGATCGCGCTGCGGGAAGAGAAGAAACTCGTCGACAAGATCACCAAGGGCGCGCGGATGCACCCGTGAGACCGGTTGCGGCGGGGCGGAAACCGCTTATCTCGAAGCGGTGACCGACCGGACGCCGCCGATGACCAAAGCCCCCTTGAGCGCCGAAACCGCGCTGTGGTACGCCGACGACCTCGACGCCGAGTTCCTGCGCGGACGCTTCGGCGACTACGCCTATGATCTTCACACCCATGACACCGCCTGCTTCGCCCTGATCACCGAGGGCGCGATCGACATCCGGATGCGCGACGGACGACGGATCGTACGCGCGGGCGAGCTTTACGCCATCGACGCCGACGAGCCCCACGCGGGCGTGCCGGTGGATGGCGCCGGGTGGTCGCAACGCACGATCTACGTCGACATGGGAAGCCTGCGCGCCCGCCTTGCCGACGGGCGCGATGGCATGCTCAAGGTTTCCGGCCCGGTGATCCGCGATCCGGCGTTGAATGCCCTGTTCGTCGCCGCGCACCGCCTTTCGGAAGGCGGCTCGCCGCTCGCACGGGACGAACGCTATTGCGACTTCGCGGCGCGTCTGTTCGCCCTCCACGTCCGCCAGCCCGCCGGAATCGCCGAGGCCGGGCGCGAGCCCCTCGCGGTGCGCCGGGCGCGGGAGTTCCTCGATGCCCACCTCGCCGACCGGGTGCATCTCGACGACATCGCCGCCGCAGCCGGATTGACGCCGTTCCGCCTTTACCGCGCCTTCGAGCGGGGTACCGGGATGACGCCGCACGCCTATCAGCGCCAGGCGCGGATCCGCGAGGCGGTGCGGCTGATCCGGCAGGGCGACGCGCTCGCCGAGGTCGCGGCGGCGGCGGGCTTCACCGACCAGGCGCACCTCACCCGCAGCTTCTACCGCCGCATCGGCGTCACCCCGGGCGCGTTCCGCTCGGCACGGACAAGGACCAAGGAATGAGACTGGAGATTTCCGCATTCGCGGCGGGCGATCAGGACGGCGTGTTCGCCGTGATTCTGCCGATCCAGCAGGAGGAGTTCGGAATTCCGATCTCGGCCGCCGACCAGCCCGACCTCGCCGCGATTCCGGCGTTTTATCAGGTCGGCGGCGGCGGGTTCTGGGTCGCCAGGGTGGCGGGCGAGGTGGTCGGCACGCTGGCGCTCAAGGATATCGGTGGCGGCCGGGGCGCGCTTAGGAAGATGTTCGTCGCTGCGCCCTATCGCGGCCGGGCGTTCGGCACCGCGCAACGCCTGCTCGACCACGTTCTCGCTTACGCGCAAGAGCAGGGCATCGGCGAGGTCTTCCTCGGCACCACCGAGAAGTTCCTCGCCGCCCACCGCTTTTACGAGCGCAACGGCTTCCGCGAGATCGCGAAGGCCGAACTGCCGCCAGGTTTCCCCCTGGTGGCGGTGGATACCCGCTTCTACGCCCGTCACTCCTCGTCGAGCCAGGCGTAGGCCTGCGCGAAGACCTGCTTGGCGTGGTCTTCGAGGATTTCGCCGTGGCAGGGAACGATCCGCCGGATGTCCCACTTGAGGATGCGGCGGATGCCCTGGCGCGCCTCGTCGTCGTTGTTGAACGACCAGCGCACCAGCCGGTGCGGCCCGGGGCGGTCGCCGGTGCCGCCGAACCAGAGATACAGCCGCGTCCAGGCGTCCTTCGGCGCGCGGATGTTCTGCAGCAGGTCGGCGACCAGCAGGGTGTGGCTCTCGGGGTGGAAAATCGCGGTTTCGTGCAGGCGCGAGCCCTGCACCCGGCTCGGCAGTGCGTCCGTTCCCCAGAGCGGCGGCGGCACGTTGGTAAGATACCCGTCGAAGTGGAGGTCGCGGCGCTTCGGCGCGAGTTCGGCGGGACCGTAGAGCCTCGCGGTGGGGAAGGCCTTCACCGCTTCGGCGGCGAACAAGTGGTGGTAGGCGTTCGGGCAGACGATTGCGCCGACTTCGCCGAGCAGGGCGATTTGATGGCGCAACGCCTCGGGGATCGCAACCGGAGAATAGAGCAGCAGGCGGCCGTTGCCGAGGCGGATGATGGTCATCCGCGTGCCCACGGAAAAGCCGAACACGGAAAGCGGCATATCCACGGTCCAAAGATTGGGGGCGATCGAGACGATGGGGCCGGGGGTGGGGGTCATGACGAGCCTTCGGAGTGAACGGACGATACGAAACGAAACGCGCGGCGCGACGAAGCGTTGCGGGCGAAGGCGCGGGAAATCCGGAGCCGATTCATGATCCTGCGTGGCGCAGGGCGCTCTGCGTGGCGGAACTTCGGCAGCGCGTGCCGCGCCCCGCTTCCGCGCGGGCGCGGAAAAGAGGTGGTGCGGCACGCCGCGATTCGCGAGATGCCGGTGCGAGTTTCACCGAGTTGGACGGAAGATTCCTGTCTTCGCTTAAACCGCGTCCTGGCAGACGTCGACCCAGGTCGCGCCGACGAGGCTGGCCATCCGCTCCGGCGCGATGCGTAGCGCGCTGTTGGTCGAGCCCGCCGCCGGAAGGACTTCGTCGAAGGCTTTCAGGGAAATATCGCAATAGACCGGCAGCGGCGTCGCGAGCCCGAACGGGCAGACACCGCCGACCGGGTGGCCGGTGAGGTCGCTGACCTCGTCGGGCCCGAGCATCCGCGCCTTGCCGCCGAATGCCGCCTTGATCTTCTTGTTGTCGAGCCGCGCGTCGCCGCGCGCGACGACGAGGAACACCGTCTCGCCCATCTTCAGCGACAAAGTCTTGGCGATCTGCCCCGGCGCGACGCCGTGGCCTTCCGCCGCCAGCGCCACGGTGGCGGTGCTGGCTTCGAGTTCGAGGATTTCGATGTCGGGCGCGTTCTCGGCGAAGAACGCGCGGACGGACTCAATGCTCATGTCGGAAAATTCCTTCAGGCGATGGCGGGGGAGCTCCAGCGCGGCGCGCGGTCCTTGTCGACCAGCATCGCGCGCACCCCTTCGATGAAGTCGGGCGTGCGGATCATGTCAAGGGCGGTGGCGAGTTCGGCGTCGAGGGCTTCGCGCAGGTTCATGGATTTCGCCGCTTCGATCAGCGCGGCGGTGCGGCGCATCGCGTCGGGCGCGTGACCTTGCAGCATGCGCAGGGTCTGGTGCGCCCAGTCGCTTTCGTCCTCGGCGAGGCGGACGAAAATCTCCAGCACGTCGGCGCTACGGAACGCCTCTTCGATCACCGCGCGGTGGTCGGCAAGTTCGCTGTTCCCGGCATCGCGCGGCAGGCTGTCGAGGATGTCGGCGATCTCGCCCGGGTCGGAATGGATCGCGGCTTCGAGCTGGCCGAGTTCGTCGGAGGGGACGAAGTGGGTCGCCATGCCGCAGTAGAGCGCGTCGGCGCCGGTGAGGCGCGCGCCGGTGAGGCCGAGATACATGCCGATGCCGCCTGAAAGGCGCGAGAGGGAATAGGTCGCGCCGACGTCGGGGAAGAAACCGATCGCGGTCTCGGGCATCGCCAGCATCGCCTTCTCGGTGACGACGCGATACTTCGCGTGCATCGAGATGCCCATGCCGCCGCCCATGCAGATGCCGTCGATCAGCGAAACATAGGGCTTGGGGAAGACGCTGGTGGCGTAGTCGAGGTCGTATTCGGTCTCGAAGAACCGGGCGTTGGCTTCGTGCTCGCCGTCGAGGCTGGCTTGGCGCACCGCGCGGATGTCGCCGCCGGCGCAGAATGCCTTGCCCTCGCCCTTCAACACCACCGCGCGGATTTCGGAATCCACCGCCCAGGCGTCGAGCCGGGCGTGCATCGCCGCGATCATCTCGGGCGTCAGCGCATTCAGCACGCGCGGACGGTTGAGGGTGATCGTGCCGATCCCGTCGGCGGCGGAGAACAGGATGTCGTCGGTCATGGGGCGGCTTCCGTAAGGTCAGCGGTGGGTGAACGCGGGTTTGCGCTTTTCGAGGAACGCGGCCATGCCTTCGGCCCGGCCTTCGGTGGCGAAGGTGGCATGGAACTGTCGCCGCTCGAAGCGCAGGCCCTCGGCGAGCCCGACTTCCTCGGCGCGGTGCACCGCCTCCTTTGCCAGGATTACCGCAGGGAGGTTGTGTTCGGCAATGGTTTCAGCGGCTTTCAGCGCTTCCGCCAGGGTGTTGGCGGCGGGTACGACGCGCGCCACCAGCCCGGCGGCCTTGGCTTCCGCCGCGTCGATCATCCGCCCGGTGAGCACCATGTCCATCGCAAGCGCGCGGCCGACGAGGTGGGGCAGGCGCTGCGTGCCGCCCATTCCCGGGATCACCCCGAGGGTGATTTCCGGCTGGCCGAAGCGGGCGTCGTCGCCGGCGATGACGAAGTCGCACATCATCGCCAGTTCGCAGCCGCCGCCCAAGGCAAAGCCGCGCACCGCGCCGATCACTGGCTTGCGCAGGCGGGGGAAGCGATCCCAGACGCCGAGGTAGTCCTCGGCCAGCACCTCGCCGAAGGATTTCGCCGACATTTCCTTGATGTCCGCCCCGGCGGCGAACGCCTTCTCCGAGCCGGTGATCACCATCGCGCCGATGCCGGGGTCGGCGTCGAAGGCTTCGAGCGCGTCGAGGAGTTCGTGGGCGAGCGCGTCGCAGAGCGCGTTGAGCGCCTTCGGCCGGTCGAGGCGGACCAGCCCGACGCGGCCATGGGTCTCGACGGCGATCTGGGTGTAGGCGGGCATTGGGGGTCTCCTGTAATGTCTGCGGTAAACCCTAGGGGCGTATTCCGCTATTTGTCAAACAAATATGATTTTGTCTCCGGATGGCGTCACATGGCAGATTGGCGTATGTCTGGTGGCGTCAACCGCACAGGGAGGGTTTTGCGTGCCCAGCCAACCGCTTCGCAGCTTCGCCAGCGACAATTATGCGGGCACCGCGCCCGAAATCCTCAAAGCCCTCGCCGCCTGCAATACGGGCGGGGCCAAGCCCTACGGCAACGACGATCTCAGCCTCACGGTCAAGGCGCGCCTCGCCGAGGTCTTCGAGTGCGACCTCGACGTGCTGCTGGTGCCCACCGGCACCGCCGCCAA
>DBTR01000026.1:0-9327 GCA_002307145.1 Rhodospirillum sp. UBA1311
CTTCACCACCTCGTTCGGCTTCATGAACCCGACCGCCAAGGTCGCGAAGCAGTTCCCCAAGGTGAAGTTCGAACACGCCACCGGCTACCTGCGCGGGCCGAACCTCGCCACCTACATGGCGCGCTTCTACGAAGGCCGCTACGTCGCGGGCGTCGCCGCCGGCCGCCTCACCAAGAGCGGCAAGCTCGGCTATATCGCCTCCTTCCCGATCCCCGAAGTCGTGCGGGGCGTCAACGCCTTCACCCTCGGCGCGCGTAGCGTCAACCCGAAGGCCGAGGTCCGCGTCGTCTGGGTGAACTCGTGGTACGACCCGGGCAAGGAACGCGAAGCCGCCGAGGCGTTGATGGCGCAGGGCGTCGACGTGCTGGCGCAGCACACCGATTCCGCCGCTCCGGTCCAGGCCGCCGAGGAAAAGGGCGTGTGGGCGATCGGCCAGGCCTCCGACATGTCGCGCTTCGGGCCGAAGTCGCACCTCACCGCGATCGTCGACGACTGGTCGGGCTACTACATCGAGCGCGTCCAGGCGGTGATCGACGGCACCTGGAAGAGCGGCGACACCTGGCACGGCTTCGACAAGGACATGGTCCGCCTCGCGCCCTTCAATCCCGCCACCCCGGCGGACGTGAAGACCGAGGCCCTCTCGATCGAACAGCAGATCAAGGACCACAAGCTCCATCCGTTCAGCGGGCCGATCAAGGACCAGTCGGGCAAGGAAGTCGTCGCAGCGGGCAAGACCGTCCCCGACGAAGACCTGCTGAAAATGAACTGGTTCGTCGAAGGCGTGATCGGCAGCGTGCCGAAGTAAGGGAAGACAAAGGCCAGGGCTCCGCCCTGGACCTGCACAGGGCCTCTGGGCCCTGTGCGCCCTCTCGGTTTTACCGCGAAGCAGCGATCGTGC
This sequence comes from Rhodospirillum sp. UBA1311, assembly GCA_002307145.1. Taxonomy (GTDB): domain Bacteria; phylum Pseudomonadota; class Alphaproteobacteria; order Rhodospirillales; family Rhodospirillaceae; genus Oleispirillum. The sequence continues at coordinate 899 of DBTR01000026.1, forward strand.
GTCACGCAACGCAATGCGCTTCCGGCGCTACGCGCAAAAACCAGAGTCAGGGGGGCCTGCGGCTCCGGCAGATGCGGGCGGAGCCCACGACTTTTCCGTTTACGGCTGATTGTACCCCCGCACCGAGAGCGTGAGCTTGTCCGCGCCAGGGTCGCGGCTGAACAGCAAGACGGTTTCGCGGGTCGAGCGGGGCGGGAGAAAATCGAGGACGGTGTCGCTGGTTTCAGGTTCGCCACCTGTAACCACACCGCGCACCGCGACCTCGGCCGCAGTCAAATCACCCGCATTCTCCACCTCCACCACGACGTGATAGGTCGTGCCGAAGCGTTCGACGTGCTGGACCGCGAGGCGGAAGCTCGGCGGTGTCTGGGTGCGGATGCCCTGGGCCGCGAGGTAGGCGAGCAGCGCGATCACCAGGACGCCCGAGACCACGCCGAAGCCCCATTCGAGGGCGCGCGCCTGGGGGGCGATCTGCGGACGCTTGGATGCGCGCGACGGGGTTTTCTTCTTCGGCGGAGCGGCCACGGTCACCTCAGATGATCAGGCGCGCGGCGGCGGCGCCAAGGGAAGAGGGGAAGCCCAGAACCACCATCGCCATGCAGACGTGGCCCGGCGACGCACCGTCGGTGCGGCCGAAGGTCCAGAGAACGTAGAAGCTGATGAGAAGGGCCGTGACGTAACCCGGCAGGGTGAACCGGGCGAATGCGGCCCAAGCGGGTTCCTCGGGCGAAAGCTCGGTGCCGCCCTTGAAGCCGACGGCGAAGACGAAGCCGTGCATCACCGCGAGCGAGAGCAACACCAGGGCGATCGCGTGCCAGGGCGTCATCCGCGCCGCCATCATCACCATCTCGTCGGTGGGTGCGAGGTTGAAGCCGAGGAACACCGCGCCGACCGCCATCAGGAAGATCTCGCCGAGGTAAGGAGCGCTCTTCGCCCGACTGTCCTCGATCGGCGACATGCCGAACTGGCCGCGCGCCAGGGTCGCACCGATGCTCGCCGGGACCACCTGGATCGCCACCTGGCCGATGCTCGCCTGCCAGGACTGGCCGGGCTTGATCATCCCGACCGCGACCAGGACCGTCGCGCTCAGCAGAATCCCGACGCCGATCGCGAACAGCGCGTCGAATGCGGCGTCGCGCCAGCAGGTGGTGGTCTCGAAGCCGATGTAATGGGCGAGCGCAGTGAGCATCGGGACCGCCAGAGCGATGAAAAGGGCGAGGCGCACCGGGTCCATGGCATAGCCCAGCCACCACATTTCCTGGGTCATCAGCATCGGCAGAGAGAACACCAGCGCGCCGCCGACGGCGCGCCCGCTGTTGCGAAGAAAACTGGTGGTATCCGGGTGCATCGGTGTCCGCCTAAAGAGTGCGCCGCTGGGTAAAAACCGCAGCGCCGTCATTTGGTTCCTTTGGGCAAATCGTTCGCCACCCCCACATGCAAGCCTGGACCCGCAACACCGGGAGGACTCATGCGGACCCGCGCCTGGATGCCGATCGTCGCCGCACTGCTCGGACTGTGCGCCTGCTCGTCCGCACCCGCTCCCGCCACCGAGGCGGAAAAGTCCGACGCCATGGGTGCGTACCAGCAATGCCTGCACCGCAACGCGGCGGGCCTCGACGACCCCGCCACCGATGCGGCCGGCGTCGCCCGCGCGCTCGCCTTCGCCTGCCAGATCCAGCGGGAAGACGTAATCGCCACCGCCAGCCGGGGCCTCGCACCCGAGGACCAGGCACGGGTTCGCCGCCAGTTCGAGCAGGACGACCCGTCGCGCGTCACCCTGATGGTGCTGCAGCGCCGCGCCGGGATCGTGCGGTGATGCCGCGATCGCATTCATCCGTCCACCCTTAAGTCGTTGACCCGTCGCGACAACTGGCCGACGATGACACACTTCGCGGTGCATGCCGGATCAACCGAGTGGGAAAATGGACGGACAGACCCTCGTAGTCGTGCTCTCGCTGGTGCTTTCGTTGACCGCGATCATGCAGTTTCTGCTGTCCCGACTGAATTCCGACGTCGTCGGACTGCGAAGCTGGGCGATCGGCTGCGCCTTGATCGCCGGGGGCGTCTACGCCAACGGCCAGCGCGACAGCTTCGCCATGATCATGGCCGGCAACTGGCTGATTTCCGCGGGGCATGTCGCGATGTTGGTCGGTGTACGGTGCTTCCGAGGGCTGCCGGGGCATGCGGTGCCGTTGCTGCTGCTTGCCACCGTCATGACGGCATCGTTGCTGCTCCTGCCGGAAATCGCCGCACAATCGAGCCAGCGGGTCGTGATCCATGCGTTGACGCTCGGCGTCTTCGCGGCGGCGATCGGATTCAATTTCCTCCACATTTCGGGTTTCGCCACCCGGATCAACGCCTGGATCTTCTTTCTCGACGCCGGATTCCAGATCGCGCGCTCGGGCTGGGCGCTGCTCCACCCCAGCACCATCGACGTGGTCAAGCAGGGGAGCCTTACGCCGATGTTCTCGGTGTTGAGCATCGCGGTGATCTTCACCGTCGCCAACGCCTTCACCTTGATGGTGTCGGAGCAACTGCGCGACGAACTGGCGCGCAAGGCCAACCATGATCCCCTCACCGGGCTGCTCAACCGTCGCGGCTTCGACCTGATCGCCGACAAGCTGTTCGCCGCGACGCAGCGCTCGCCACGGCCGCTGGCGGCGCTGATGATGGACCTCGACCACTTCAAGCGGATCAACGACGGCTTCGGCCATGCAGCGGGAGACGGCGTGCTGGTCGCGTTCGCGCGGCTGGTTTCGAGCCACCTGCGCGACGGCGACATCTTCGCGCGGATGGGCGGCGAGGAGTTCATCGCGCTGCTGCCGGGGTGCGATCCGGCCACCGCGTCCGCCGTCGCCGAACGCATCCGCGCCGAGGTCGGCCTGCGCGCCGCGCCGCCGCGCGTCACGGTGAGCATCGGCGTCGCCACCGACACCACCGGCCGGACCGAAGTCACCGACTTGATCCGCCATGCCGATGCCGCGCTCTACCAGGCGAAGATGGAGGGCCGGGACCGCATCGCCATCGCGCCGCCAAAAGACGAAGGCCCCGACCGGAAACCGATCGAGGCCTTCTGAATCTTGGTGGGCGCGTGGGGATTCGAACCCCAGACCCGCTGATTAAGAGTCAGCTGCTCTACCAACTGAGCTACGCGCCCGCAAAGTCTTGCGAGGTGCGTTTTATAGGGGGTTCGCCCCGGCCCTGCAAGCAAAAAAACCGCGTCGACGCCTCTATTTTCAGGGGTCTTCGCCGCCGCCGCGACGCCCGAGCTGGAGGTCGCGGTGAACGTTGACGCTCTGCACCACGCCGAAGCCGCACATCAGCGTCAGCATCACCGTGCCGCCGTAGGAAATCAGCGGCAGGGGCACGCCGACCACCGGAATCAGGCCCATCACCATCGCGATGTTGATGAACACGTAGAGGAAGAAATTGGCGGTCAACCCGAGCGCCAGCAGGCGGCCGAAGTGGTGGCGGCACCGGAGCGCGATCACCAGGCCGAAGATCACGATCAGGGTGTAGAGCGCAAGCAGGGTGAGGCCGCCGACCATGCCGAATTCCTCGGCGAGCATGGTGAAGATGAAGTCGGTCTGCTTCTCGGGCAGGAAGTTGAGGTGGCTCTGGGTGCCCTGCATGAAGCCCCGGCCGAACATCCCGCCCGAGCCGAGCGCGATCTTCGACTGGAGGATGTGGTAGCCCGCGCCGAGCGGATCGCGCTCGGGATTGAGGAAGGTGAGGACGCGGTTGCGCTGGTAGTCGTGCAGCACGCCCCATCCGACCGGCACCGCCGCCAGCCCCGCGATCAGCACCAGCGCGAATTTCCACAGTCGCACCCCGGCGGCGAAAAACACGATGCCCGAGGCCATCACCAGCATCAAGGCGGTGCCGAGATCGGGCTGCTTGAAGATCAGCAGCACCGGCACGATCGTCATCAGCAGCGGCGCGATCAGGCTGGTGGGACGGCCGATGTCCTCGATCGAGAGGCCGTGGAAATAGCGCGCCAGGGTCAGCACCAGGGCGATCTTCATCAGTTCGGAGGGTTGCAGGCGGATGAAGCCGAAGTCGATCCAGCGTTGCGCGCCCATGCCGATCACGCCGCGCACGTCCACCGCCACCAGCAGCACCAGGCTGAAGGCGTAGAATACGTAGGCGTAGCGGAGGTAGATGCGGATATTGACCATCGCGAGGAGGATCATCGCGACGATGCCGATGGCGAAGCGCGCCACCTGCCGCTCGGCCCACGGGTCCCATTGGCCGTTGGCGGCGGAATAGAGCATGAAGAAACCGATCGCCGCGACGACGCTGATCAGGAGAATGTAAGTCCAGCTGATCTGCCGCAGCTTTTCGCCGAGGGACATATCCTGGTGGTGCAGGCGATCCTGGAGGGTGCGGAAGGGCATCGGCATCAGGCTTGCCCCTCGGTCGGCGGCGGCGGGCGCTGCCGCGACGGGTCGCGGCGCAGGGTTTCCTTGAGGATTTCCGAGGCGATCGGCGCGGCCACCGCCGAGCCGCCGCCGCCGTGCTCGACGACGACGCAGGTCGCGTAGCGCGGCGCGTCGGCGGGCGCGAAGGCGATGAACAGCGCGTGATCGCGCTCCTTCCACGGCAGCGCCTCGTTCTTGATCACGCCGGTGGTCTCGCGTTCCTTCATCGTGATCCGCCGCACCTGCGACGAGCCGGTCTTGCCCGCCATCTTCATGCCGTTGAGGTCGAAGGCGGCGCGGTGCGCGGTGCCCTGGGGATTGTTGACCACCTCATACATGCCGCGCCGCACGATCGCGAGCGACTTCGGGTTGAAACCCATGTTGGCGTAGGCCGGGTCGCCGACCGGCTTCAGGCCGTTGTCGGTGACCTGCTCGCGGGTCAGGCGCGGCCGCACCGCGACGCCGCCGTTGGCGAGGCGGCAGGCCATCACCGCGAGTTGCAGCGGCGTGCTCAGGACGTAGCCCTGGCCGATTCCGGCGTTCAGGGTTTCGCCCGGCAACCAGGGTTGGCCGTTGAAGGCGCGCTTCCAGGCACGGTCGGGGATCACTCCGCCGACCTCGTTCGGTAAATCCACGCCAAGCGGCGCACCGAGGCCGAACCGCTTCGCCACTTCGGCGATGCGATCGATGCCGACACGACGCGCGACTTCGTAGAAATAGACGTCGCAGGAGTGTTGCAGCGCCTCGACCATGCCGACCGTGCCGTGACCGGTTTTTTTCCAGCAATGAAAGCGGTGCGAGCCGAGATCGACGTGGCCCGGGCAGAACACCGTCTGTTCCGGCGTGATCACCCCGGCTTCGAGCGCCGCGATCGCGACCATCGTCTTGAACGTCGAGCCCGGCGGGAACTGGGCGGAGATGCACTTGTTGCGGAGCGGCGATCGCTCGTTGTTGACGAGCGCGTTCCACTCGTCGCCGGTGAGGCCTCGGTTGAAGGCGTTGGGGTCGAAGGTCGGCGTCGATGCCATCACCAGCACCTCGCCGGTATGGACGTCCATCACCACCGCCGCCGCGCTTTCCTCGCCGATCTGGTCGACCGCGAACTGCTGCAGTTCGAGATCGATGGTCAGGGTGAGGTCGACGCCGGGAGTGCCTTCCTTGCGCTCAAGCTCGCGAATCACCCGGCCGAGCGCGTTGACCTCGACCTTGAAGTTGCCGCCCTTGCCCCGGAGCGCGAGGTCGTAGACCTTCTCGATCCCGGCCTTGCCGATGCGGAAGCCGGGGAGTTCGAGCAGCGCCTCGCCGGTGAGGTCGCGCTCGGAGACCGCCGAGACGTAGCCCAGCACCTGCGCGCCGCGTTCGGCGTAGGGATAGAAGCGGGTCAGGCCTTCGTCGATCACCACGCCCGGCAGGTCGGGCGCGTTGATCTGGATCTGCGCCATTTCCTCCCAGGTGAGATTTTCCTTCACCTGCACCGGCATGAACGCGCGCTTGCGCTCGATTTCGCGGCGAATGCGGCGCTTGTCGGCGTCGGTGAGGGGAATCACCATGCCGAGGGCGTCGAGCGTCTGGCCGACGTCGGGGGTCTGCTCGCGCACCACGAGGACGCGGAAGTTCTGGCGGTTGACCGCCATTTCGCGGCCGAAACGGTCGGTGATCAGGCCGCGCGGCGGCGGCAGCAGGCGCATGCTGATGCGGTTCTCGTCGGCGAGGATGCCGTAGCGCTCCGCCTCGATCACCTGGAGGTAGTACATCCGTCCGGCGAGCGCGACGGTGAGCACCGCCTGCCCGCCCGCGAGCAGGGCGGTGCGGCGGGTGAAGAGCTTGCCCCGTTCGCTGTCGCGCGCGCCGCTCATGGTTCCTCCACCAGCAGGCGTTCGAGGAGGATGCAGATGCCATACGTCACCGGGAACACCACCACGCCGAGCAACGCCGACATCAGCACCTGGCTGATCGGTGCGATCACCCCCAGGATCATCGCCGCGAGAATCCACGACGCCACCGCCGCCGCCAGGGCGACGAGAATGAACCCCCACCAGTGGAACACCAGCGGCTTGCCGAGGAACAGGCGCGCCTGCGGCGTCACTCCCGCCCGGGTGAGCAAAAGGATGAGGGTGCCGAGCCCGAGCGGCACGCCGGTGACCAGATCCTGCATCAGGCCGATGACGAACGCCGAGCCCATGCCGAACAGCAGAGGACGATGCACCGCCCAGAAAAACACCACGCCGAGCGTCAGCATCGGCATCATCGAGTTGAGGCGCGGTACGTGGGTTTGGGTCGCCATCAGCAACGCGGCGATGAACGCGGTCAGGAACGGCAGGGTCTGGCGAATCGCCAGATCGCACTTCTGCCGAAAGGTCTTTTCAATGATCACCCGCGTAACCCTCACTCAACGCTTGGCGCCTCACGGTTCGGCGGCGTCCGCAGGGGTTTGGGGCTGCGGCGTGCCGTCGGCATTCGGCTGCTGGCTGTCCTTCAGCCGCTGCGCCTTGCCCTTTTCGCGCGCCGCCTTCAAGGCCTCGGCCTGGGCGGCGCGGGATTCCTCGTCGAGGCTGCCGAGAATCCCCGAAAGACCATAATCCACGAGGCGGACGATCTCCAGCCGGTCACGGTCCATGAACGGCTGCACCCGGATCACCGTGTCGTCCACCGAGGACACCACGCCCACCGGAATCCCGGGCGGGAACGCCCCGGCGTGCCCCGAGGTCACCACCCGGTCGCCGGGCGAAACCCGGGCGCCCGCGGGCACGTAGATCAGGCGCGGCTTTTCGGTGTTGTTGCCGGCGAGAATCGCGCGGGTGCGGGTGTTCTCGATCACCACCGGCACCCGCGAGGTGATGTCGGTGATCAGCACCACCCGGGACGCCCGATGCCCCACCTGGGCGACCCGGCCCACCAGTCCGTCGCCCGACAGCGCCGCCATGCCCTTGCGGACGTTGGCTTGGCTGCCCGCCGCGATCAGCACGCCATGGGCGAACGCGCCGCCGGTGTCGCCCATCACCCGGATCGTGAACGAGCGCGAATCGGGCAGCGGCACGTAGTCGGTCAAGCCCTGGAGTTCGGCGTTTTCCGCTTCGAGGCGGCGCGCCATGTCGCGCCAGCGCAGGAGTTGCTCGTTGTCCTCGCGCAGGCGCGCGTTCTCGGCGCGCAGATTGGCGAGGTCGCGGACGTTTTCCGCGATTTCCGAGATCGCCCCGGCGGGCTGGGAGAGCGCGCGGATCACCGGCGCCATCGCATCGACGACGAGGGTTCGCGCGCGTTCCACCAGGATCGTATCGGCCTTGCCGAGCAGCATCAGCGCGAACGCCGCCACCACCAGCGCCGCGAATGCGAAACGCTGGAATACCATTCTGGCGGTCTGCCAACGTCCGGATACGGCGCTGGGTTTCACGCGCGGAACTCCCTCGGTGAAGTCTCAAGTTGCGATGCGAGCAGCCCCTCGCCCGCGCATGCGCCGCCCATCCGTCCGTCCGCTCAGTACATCCGCGAGAGGACGTTGCGGAAGGTCTTGGGGTTGTCGAGCGCGCGCCCGGTGCCCAAGGCAACGCAGGTCAGCGGATCGTCGGCGATCGAAACCGGCAGGCCGGTGGCGTGGCGCAGGACGAAATCCAGATTCGACAGCAGTGCGCCGCCGCCGGTCAGGACGATGCCCTTGTCGACGATGTCCGCGGCCAGCTCCGGCGCGGTATGCTCAAGGGCGACCTTGACCGCGTCGATGATCTGGCTCACCGGCTCGGCGAGGCTCTCGGCGATCTGCCGCTCGGAGAGGACGATCTCCTTCGGCACGCCGTTCATCAGGTCGCGGCCCTTGATCTCCATGGTCCGGCCTTCGCCGTCTTCCGGCGGGCAGGCCGAGCCGATTTCCTTCTTGATCCGCTCCGCCGAGCTTTCGCCGACGAGCAGGTTATGGTTGCGACGGATGTAGCCGATGATCGCCTCGTCCATCTTGTCGCCGCCGACGCGCACCGAGCGCGCATAGACGATGCCGCCGAGCGACAGCACGGCCAC
>DBTR01000026.1:9669-14610 GCA_002307145.1 Rhodospirillum sp. UBA1311
CCGATCGCCGCCGCCATCGGCTCCTCGATCAGCATCACGCTGCGCGCGCCGGCCGCCTCGGCGGACTCTTGAATCGCGCGGCGCTCCACGGCGGTCGAACCCGACGGCACGCAGATCACCACCATCGGCGAGGCGAAGCTGCGTCGGTTGTGAACCTTGCGGATGAAGTGCTTGATCATCTCTTCGGCGACCTGGAAGTCGGCGATCACGCCATCGCGCAACGGCCGGATCGCCTGAATCGAACCAGGGGTACGGCCAAGCATCAGCTTGGCTTCCTCGCCCACCGCCAACACGTGGGTCCGCCCGCGTTCCTCGGCGATCGCAACCACCGAAGGCTCGTTGAGGACAATCCCCTTACCCTTCACATAAACCAGCGTATTGGCAGTGCCCAGATCGATGGCGATGTCACTCGACAGCCATCCCGTCAGCCTGGAAAACATTCGTCCTCGCTTTATACCTCTAACGCCCGAGGCGTACTTGACGACAGGAAACTGTCCGACTCTTCAACCCGGCCGCGCGATACACCCGTGCGCGCGCTCAACCAAAAATGCCGGGGAGACGGACCCCGGCATTCTTATCACATGTTTCCCGCAATGGCAGAGGCGATTTTCATTTTCTACAAAATCGCCGAAACCGCGGACCCCAGGGTTTTAGCCCACGCTCCGCAGTCGTGGCCGGATCAGACGGCAATCCCGTCGGGCACCGTCTTTTCGCGCTTGACCAAGAGTTTGTTCAACGCGTGGATGTAAGCCTTCGCGGAAGCGACCATGGTGTCGGTATCCGAGCCCTGGCCATTGACCGATTTCCCGTTCTCCCGCAGGCGCACCGTCACTTCCGCCTGGGCGTCGGTGCCCTTGGTCACCGCCGAAACCTGGTAAAGCTCCAGCACCGACTCATGCGGCACCATGTCGCGGATCGCCTTGAAGATCGCATCCACCGGGCCGTCGCCGGTGCCGTCGCGCGACTCGATCACGCCGTCGATCTCCAGCGTCATCTTGGCATGCGGCGGGCGATTAGCGGTGCCGCAGCGCAGGTCGAGCTCGACCAGCTTGATCCGGTCGTTGGCGCGCACGGCGGTGTCGTCGACGATCGCGGCGATGTCCTCGTCGAACACCTCCTTCTTCATGTCGGCGAGATCCTTGAAGCGGCTGAACGCGTCGTTGACGGCGTTGTCGCCCAAGTCGCCGTAGCCCAGCTCGACCAGCTTCTGGCGGAACGCGGCGCGGCCCGAGTGCTTGCCCAATACCAGCGTCGACCGCGACAGGCCGATGGATTCGGGAGTCATGATCTCATAGGTGCCCGCGTGCTTCAGCATGCCGTCCTGGTGGATGCCGGATTCATGCGCGAAGGCGTTGGCGCCGACGATCGCCTTGTTCGGCTGGATCGCGAAGCCGGTGATCGTCGAGATCATCCGCGACATCTTGGTGATCGCCTCGGTCTTGATCTCGGTGGTGAAGTTCATCGTGTCGGCGCGGGTCTTGATCGCCATCACGATCTCTTCCATCGCCGCGTTGCCCGCGCGCTCGCCGAGGCCATTGATCGTGCATTCGATCTGGCGCGCGCCCGCGCGCACCGCCGCCAGCGAGTTCGCGACCGCCAAGCCGAGGTCGTTGTGGCAATGCACCGAGAAGATCGCCTTGTCGGCGTTCGGCACCCGCTCCATCACCATCTTGATCAAGGCCGCGTACTCGTCGGGCAGGGCATAGCCCACGGTGTCGGGGATGTTGATCGTGGAAGCGCCCGCCGCGATCGCCGCCTCGACGCAGCGGCAGAGGAAATCGTGCTCGGTGCGCGAGCCGTCTTCCGCCGACCATTCGACGTCGTCCACCAGGGTCCGCGCGTAGGCGACGGATTCCTTCACCCGCTCCAGCACCGCCTCGGGCGCCATCTGCAGCTTGTACTGCATGTGCAGGGGGCTGGTGGAGATGAAGGTGTGGATGCGCTTCCTGGGCGCTGGCGCGATCGCCTCGGCGCAGCGCGCGATGTCGCCCTTGGTGGCCCGCGACAGGCCGCAGATGATGCTCGACTTCGACCGCTCGGCAATCGCCTTGACCGCCTCGAAGTCGCCCACCGAAGCGACCGGGAAGCCCGCCTCGATCACGTCCACGCCCATCGCCTCCAAACCTTCGGCGACACGCAGTTTTTCTTCCAGGTTCATCGACGCGCCGGGCGACTGCTCGCCGTCGCGCAAGGTGGTGTCGAAGATCACCACGCGATGGTTGTCGCCAATCGCGACGGGAGATCGGTCTACGCCGGTGACGGCGGAATTCTGGGAAGTCATGATGGCAACTCCTGCTTCGGTCTGGTCTTCAAAAGGCACGCGCGACGGTGGTTTTTATCCCCTGAACGCCGGGTGCACGAAGCAAACCTCAGACCGCCCAGGGGCTGATAAGTCGCAGGGCCAGAAGAAGGAGGAGAAGCGAGGACAGGGGGAACACCCACGCAGGCACGGAAGCGACCCGGGCAACTGCCCGTGCCTTCCGAATTGCCGTGTGGTTGATGCGATGCGTCACCGCGTTCTCGCCCCGTTCAGATGAAGTGCTTCGATGTGACCGCATCGCCGCCGCATTGGCAAGCACAATTTTTCCGCAGTCGAAGATCGGTTTTCCCGAAATGCCGAAAAATAGGTCAGCAAGACTGCCAGAAAACCAAAAGAAATGCGGAGGGTCTCGGACCCTCCGCACCTCCCATATGTTTTTGTTTTTGCGCGTCAGCGCGATCATTCATCCCGCGGCGTGACGGTCGATTGCGCTTCGCGCGAAAACCAAACTTGCGGGATGCAAGGGCCTTTCGGCCCTTGCCGGGCCCGGGCAGAGCCCGGCCTTCTTCTCTTAGTTCTTGGTCTTGTCGACGAGCTTGTTCTTGGCGATCCACGGCATCATGTCGCGGAGTTTCTGGCCGACGGCTTCGATCGGGTGTTCCGACCAGAGGCGGCGAGTGGCCTTGAACGACGGCTGACCGGAGGCGCATTCCTGCATCCAGTTGGTGACGAACTTGCCGGTCTGGATGTCGGTGAGAACGTCCTTCATCCGCGCCTTGACGCCGGCGTCGATGACGCGCGGGCCGGAGACGTAGTCGCCGTATTCGGCGGTATTCGAGATCGAGTAGCGCATGTTGGCCATGCCGCCCTCGTACATCAGATCGACGATCAGCTTCACTTCGTGCATGCACTCGAAGTAGGCCATTTCCGGCTCGTAGCCGGCTTCGACCAGGGTTTCGAAGCCCGCGCGGATGAGGTGGGTGAGGCCGCCGCAGAGGACAGCCTGCTCGCCGAACAGGTCGGTTTCGCATTCCTGGCGGAAGGTGGTCTCGATGATGCCCGAGCGGCCGCCGCCGATCGCGGAGGCGTAGGAGAGGCCGAGGTCCATGGCGTTGCCGGAGGCGTCCTGCGCCACGGCGACGAGGCAGGGCACGCCCGCGCCGCGCAGGTATTCGCCGCGCACGGTGTGGCCCGGGCCCTTCGGCGCGACCATGATCACGTCGAGGTCGGCGCGCGGCTCGATCAGGTTGAAGTGGACGTTGAGGCCGTGGGCGAAGAACAGCGCCGCGCCCTGCTTCAGGTTGTCCTTGAGGTCCCGCTTGTAGATCTCGGCCTGGAGTTCGTCCGGGGTGAGCATCATCACCACGTCGGCCCACTTGGCGGCTTCGGCGGGGGTCATCACCTTGAGTCCGGCGGCTTCGGCCTTCTTCGCCGAGGCGGACCCGGCGCGGAGAGCGACGCAGACTTCCTTGACGCCCGAATCCTTGAGGTTGAGGGCGTGGGCGTGGCCCTGGCTGCCGTAGCCGACGACCGCGACCTTCTTCTTCTTGATCAGGTCGACGTCGGCATCGCTATCGTAATAGACGCGCATCGGAATGCACCTTTCAGAGTTCAAGTTGACATGAAATCTCGGCAGAACAGCGCCGGGGGTATCTTAAAGTGAATCCATCCCACGGGAGATGGCGGCCACGCCGGTGCGCGACACGTCGATCAGCCCCAAGGGCTCCATGAGTCGGATGAAGGCATCGAGCTTGCCGGTTTTGCCGACGATCTCGAAGACGAAGGATTCGTTGGTGGAATCCACGACGCGGGCACGGAAGATATCCGCGATGCGCAGGGATTCGACGCGGCGCTCGCCGGTCGAGGCGACCTTGACCAGCGCCAGTTCGCGCTGCACCGAGGGGCCGTCGGAGGTGAGGTCGCGGACGCGGTGGATCGGCACGAGGCGGCCCAACTGCGCCTTGATCTGCTCGATCACCATCGGCGTGCCGGTGGTGACGATGTTGATGCGCGAGAGGCGCTCGCGGTGGTCGACTTCCGACACCGTCAGGCTCTCGATATTGTAGCCCCGGCCGGCGAACAGGCCGATCACCCGTCCGAGGACGCCCGCCTCGTTGTCCACCAGCACCGCGATGGTGTGGGATTCGCTCAGTTCGCTGATCTGCGTCACGGTGGTCCCCCTCATCACACCAATCCCTTGCCGGCTTCGGTCACCGCCGGGCCGCGCCCGCCGACGAGTTCGCCCAGCAGCATGTTGTCGTGGGTCGCGCCGGAGGGAATCATCGGGAAGCAGTTTTCAAACGGATCGACGCGGACGTCCACCAGCACCGGGCCGGGGGTTTCGATCATCCGCTTGATCGTTGCGTCGAGATCGGCCGGGTTCGAGACCACCATGCCGGTGGCGCCGAAGGCGTCGGCGAGCTTGACCATGTCGGGCAAGGCCTCGGTGTGGCTCTCCGAATAGCGGCTGCCGTGCAGGAGTTCCTGCCACTGCCGCACCATGCCCATGTAGAGGTTGTTGAGGATGAACACCTTGACCGGCAGTTGGTACTGCACCGCCGTGGCGATCTCCTGCATGTTCATCATGAACGACGCCTCGCCCGCGATGCAGACGACGAGGCTCTCCGGATGCGCGATCTGCACGCCCAAGGCCGAAGGGAAGCCGTAGCCCATGGTGCCGA
>DBTR01000026.1:14947-32946 GCA_002307145.1 Rhodospirillum sp. UBA1311
TGGCCGACCTCGGTGGTGATGTAGGTGTCGAGGTGCTTGCTGAGTTCGTGCAGGCGCTTGATCGCGAGCTGCGGCTTGATCACCGTGTCGGACGCGCCGAAAGCGAGGCACTTGCGCGCCCGCCAGGTGTCGATCTGCCGCCACCACTGGGTCAGCGCCTCGGCATCCGGCTTATAGCCCTTGGCTTCCCACGCCGCGCGCATGTCGGCGATCACCGAGCCTGCGTCGCCGATGATCGCGACGTCGGAATGGACGTTCTTATTGATCGAGGCGGCATCGACGTCGACGTGGATGATCTGGGCGTTGGGCGCGAAGCCGTCGATCTTGCCGGTGACCCGGTCGTCGAAGCGCGCGCCGATCGCCACCATCACGTCGCAGCCGTGCATCGCGAGGTTGGCTTCGTAGGTGCCGTGCATGCCGAGCATGCCGAGAAACTGGGAATCCGACGCCGGGAACGAGCCCAGGCCCTGGAGGGTCAGGGTGATCGGGTAGCCGGTGGCGTGGACGAGATCGGCGAGCGCGGCGCACGCCTTCGGGCCGGAGTTGACCACGCCGCCGCCGCAGTAGAACACCGGGCGCTTGGCCGAGGCCATCAGCGCCACCGCCTTCTCGATCTGGGTGGCATCGCCCTTGACCGGCGGGCGATACGACTTGTGCCGCACCTGCTCGGCCTGGATGTAGGTTCCCTCGGCAACCTGGACGTTCTTCGGCAAATCGACCACCACCGGGCCGGGACGACCGGTGCGCGCGACATGAAACGCCTCGTGCAGCACGCCCGCCAGGGTTTCCACGTCCTTGACCAGGTAGTTGTGCTTGGTGCAGGGGCGGGTGATGCCGGTGGTGTCGGCCTCCTGGAAGGCGTCGGTGCCGATCAGCTGGGTCGGAACCTGGCCCGACAGGCAGACCAGCGGCACGGAATCGAGGAGCGCGTCGAGCAGGCCGGTGACCGCATTGGTCGCGCCGGGGCCGGAGGTGACCAGCACCACGCCGACCTTGCCGGTGGAGCGGGCATAGCCCTCCGCCGCATGCACCGCCGCCTGTTCGTGGCGGGTGAGGATGTGGCGGATGCGGTTCTGCTTGAAGATCGCGTCGTAAAGCGGAAGTACGGCGCCGCCCGGATAGCCGAATACGACCTCGACGCCCTGGTCGACCAAGGCCTTGAGGACAATTTCCGCTCCGGTCATGCGCTGCTGCAACATCCGTTTGGCTCCATTGATTTCACACATCGAAACGCGCCCCGGCGACCGCGGGGCCGCAAAAGAGCATCCTACTTATGAAATCAACGAGCCAGGGTCAATCAAAACCGTAAACAACCGAAAAGATTTTTGGACTCTATGGCAAGATTGTTACTCGTCTCACCCCTCGGGCGCGGAAGTCTTGCACGTGGCGCCGCGCCGTGACCCCAGGATTTCTGCGATTTTTTCAAGGACTTCGGGCGACTCGGGGAGATCGTGGGGCGGTCGTAGCACCACGTCGGGGTTGAACTGGTGGCGGAACCATGTTCCCTGGCGTTTCGCGTAGTTGCGGGTTTCACGCTTCGCCCGCTCCACCGCTGCCGGAATCTCGATCTCGCCGGCGAGCGCCGCCATCAGCGCGCGGGTGCCGAGCCCCCGGCAGACCGGTGCGTCCGGGCCGATCCCCGCCGCCAGCGCGACCTTGACCTGATGCCACGCACCGCCGTCGAGCATGGTGTCGAAGCGGGCGTCGCAGCGCGCATACAGCCACTCCCGCGCCGGGTCGAGGACGATCACCACCGGCGGTTTCCCCAGTCCGCCGACATGCGGGTCGGCCTGCCATGCGGAAAGCGCCCGGCCGGTGTGGCGCGCCACCTCCATCGCCCGGATCATCCGCTGCCGGTTGGTCGGCGGGATCGCCGCCGCCGAGACCGGATCGACGTCCGCCAGCGCCGCGGCGAACGCCTCCGCGCCGATCGCCGCGTAATCCGCCGTTACCGCCGCGCGCACCTCGGGCGGAATCTCGGGCACCGGCGCGAGGCCGTCGATCAGCGCGCCCAAATACATTCCGGTGCCGCCGACCACCACCGGCAGTCGCCCGGCGGTCCAGATTTCCGGCAGCAGGTCGTGCATCCAGCCCAGCCAGCGCCCGGCGGTGCAGGGCGCATCCGCCGCCAGCAGGCCGTAGAGATGATGCGGCACGCCACCCATTTCCGCTTCGGTCGGGCGCGCCGTGAGGATGGACAAATCGCGATAAACCTGCATGCTGTCGGCGTTGACGACTTCGCCGCCGAATTCCCGGGCGAGCGCCACCGCGAAGGCCGACTTGCCCGACGCGGTCGGGCCCGCCACGACCAGGCAATCGCCGGTGAATCCGCCGCCTTCCGCCCCCGTCGCGAGAGTACCCTTCATGAGCTTCGTCCTTACCCTGATCGCCGCGCCCCGCGTCGAGATTCCCGGCCCCGGTTCGCTCGGGCGCTTTCCCGAAGGCGTGCCGCTGACCGCGAAGGCGATCGACGCCGTGCGCGCCGCTCTCGCCGCACTGGGCGCGGAAACTTCCGCGCCGGACTGGCTCGACACGCCGGAAGCCCCCGGCTCCGCCTGCGACGTGGGCTTCGATCATCTCGCGCCCGATCAGGCGGACGCCGCCGCGCGCGCCGCCCTCGACTCCTTCTACCCAAACGGCGGCCTCGACGTCATCGCCCAATCGTCCCAGGGGCGGAAGAAAACCGTGTTCGTCGCCGACATGGATTCTACCATCGTCACCGCCGAAACCCTCGACGAAATGGCCGCGTACGCCGGAATCAAGGACCATATCGCGGCGATCACCGCCCGCGCGATGAACGGCGAACTCGACTTCAAGTCGGCGCTGCGCGAGCGCGTCGGCCTGCTGAAGGGCCTGCCCGCCGACACCATCACCAAGACCCTCGAACAGATCCGCTTCACCCCCGGCGGCCGGGCGGTGGTCCGGACGATGCGCGCCAATGGCGCCACCACGGTGCTGATTTCGGGCGGTTTCCTGCCGTTCGCCAAGCCTGTGGGCAAGCACTGCGGCTTCGACCGGGTGTTCGCCAACGACCTGATCGTCAAGAACGACGCTCTTACCGGCGAGGTCGGCGAGCCGATCCTCGACCGCGACGCCAAGCTCGCCACCCTCGTCGCTACCGCCACCGAAACCGGCGTCGGCCTCGACGCCACGCTCGCGGTCGGCGATGGCGCCAACGACCTGCCGATGATCCAGGCGGCAGGCCTCGGCGTCGCCTTCCACGGCAAGCCGACGGTGGTCGCAGGGGCGCGCGCGGCGCTCAACTGGAGCGACCTCACAGGCCTCCTGTTCGCGCAAGGCTACCACCGCGACGCCTTCGTTTGCGACTGACGCAACCCCACCCCATCTGAAGACTCCCGAAGACCGCTTCAGGAGTCTCTTCATGGCCGAATTCGCCAACCTGCCGCCCGAACGCCGCCGCATCCTCGAACAGTGCGGCACCGAAGCGCCGTTTTCGAGCCCGCTGCTCGACGAACACCGCAGCGGCACATTCGTCTGCGCCGCCTGCGGCAACCCGCTGTTCGGCTCGGATACCAAATTCGAATCCGGCAGCGGCTGGCCTTCGTTCCACGACGTGATCGAAAAAGGCGCGGTGATCTCGCGCACCGACACCAGCCACGGCATGACCCGCACCGAAGTCACCTGCGCCAAATGCGGCGGCCACCTCGGCCACGTCTTCCCCGACGGCCCGAAACCCACCGGCCTGCGCTATTGCATCAACGGCCTGGCGCTCGAATTCGACCCGGAAGCATAAAAAAAGGCCCAGGAGCGCTGCCCCTGGAACCCCGTTGGACCCTAGGCCCCAGCCCCTTTGCGGGCCCGGGCTGGCCCCGCGTCCTTCACAACGCCGCCGCGTAGATCGCCTGGATGTCGCCGACGCTGAGGTCGCGCGGGTTGTTGTCGAGGAGGCGGCGGATTGCGTGGGCTTCGGCGGCCATAATGGCAAGGTCGGGTTCGGCGACGCCGAAGTCGCGCAGGCGCATGGTGCAGGAGAGATTGCTGCACCAGTCGTGGGTTGCCATCCGAACCGCGATCGGGTCGGTGGTCGCGGGCAGGCCGAGAGCTTCGAGAATCGCGGCGGTGCGTTCGGGCACGGCCGGGACGTTGAAGCCGAGAACGTGGGGAAAGATCGCCGCGTTCGCCGCTCCGTGGGGAACATGGAAGCGGGTGCCGAGAGGATAGGCGAGCGCGTGCCCGGCGGCGGTGTTGACCGGGCCGAGGCAATAGCCGCCGTAGAGGGAGGCGAGGGCCATTCCGGCGCGGGCTTCGAGATTCTGTCCGTCGGCGATCGCGCGCGGCAACCATTTGCCGACGAGGCGGATGCCTTCGAGGGCGTAGACGTCGATCGTCGGGTGGGCCTTTTTGTTGGTGAAGGCTTCGACGCAATGGGTGAGGGCATCGACGCCGGTGGCCGCGGTAATCGCGGCAGGCATCGAAAGCGTGAGCGCCGGGTCGATCGCCGCGAGGTCGGCGAGCATGTGGTCGCTCTGCACCGCGAGCTTGGCGAAGCTGACCGGGTCGGTGACCAGCGCGCGGGTTCCGGCTTCCGAGCCGGTGCCTGCGGTGGTCGGCACCTGGACCAACCGCGCACGCTTGGCGCGCACCCGTTCGACGCCGACGACATCGGCGAGGACCTGACCGCTGCCGGGGAGGACGGCGGCGAGCTTGGCGAGATCCATGGCGCTGCCGCCGCCGAACCCGACGACGACCTCGGCCCCGGCTTCGAGCGCGACTCGGGTGACGGCGGCGAGATCGGCGGTATCGGGCTCGGCCTTGATCTCGCCGAACACGGTGACGTCGCCTTCGATTTCGAGCAATCCGACGCGGCCGGCGTTGAAGGCGTCGGCCACGACGAGGGTGCGGCGGCAACCGGACTCGCGAATCCAGCGGCCGACTTCGGCGACGGTCCCTGGGCCGAATGCGATGCGTCCCGGGCGAACGAGCGCGATGGGCGTGGTCAGGTCGGGCATCCATCGAGCTCCATGATTGAGGGATCGCGCACGATCCGGGGTGACGGCATTGAGCCACGGACCAAACAAGTTGTCAATATGTTGTCATGTTGATGTGGAATTCGTGCCGGGTAGGCTGGCGGAATATCATGCGCCATCCGTGACGGAGGCGGAGTTGGCGAAAAATCGGAACCTACACCCGGCCGACTTGTGAGAAGGGTTTACAACCTGGGCCAAAATCGGGCCTGATATGACCAGTATGACAACTTGGGTGAACCGCATGGCTGAAGACTCCGCCTCCGCAACCGAGGGCGCGCAATCCGAGGCGCCGGCGAGCGCCGGGCGTGCGCCGCGCTCGCCCCTGGTGCGCAAGGTCTACCAGCGGCTGCTCACCCAGATCACCGCCGGCGACTATCGTCAAAACCAGCGCCTGCCGGGGGAACACGAACTCGCCGCCCAGTTCCTCGTCTCCCGCCCGGTGGTGCGCGAGGCGCTCAGCTACTTGCGTGAGGAAGGGTTGATCTACTCGCGACAGGGGGCCGGGAGCTTCGTTTCCGCGCGCGGACGGGAGAGCGGCGTGTTGAGCTACGCGCCGGTGGAAACCATCGCGGATATCCAGCGTTGCTACGACTTCCGCCTCACCATCGAGCCCGATTACGCCTATTACGCGGCGCTCCGCCGCAACGACGCGGCGCTCAGGTCGATCGCCGCAGCCCTCGACCTGCTGCGCGACGCGACGCAGGGGCACTACCACCGCGCCGACGCCGACTTCGCCTTCCACGTCGCGATCGCCGAGGCGTCGAACAACCACTATTACCTGTCGTCGATGCTGGCGCTCAAGGATCAGATCGGCGTGGTGATGAAGTTCCACGGCGCGGCGCTGATCGGGCCGCAACACCAGCTCGCCGGCGTGCTGACCGAACACCAGGAAATCTACAACGCCATCGTCGCCCGCGACGGCGAACGCGCCCGCACCCTGATGCGCACGCATCTCGAAGGCTCCCGGGACCGGGTGTTCGAGGGCAAGGGGCTCGATCTCTCCCTCTGAGCACGCCCTGCGCCGCCAGGATTCGCCCTTCCCGCCACCGCGAGACTACCCGAGCGAGCGGGATTTTCCGGGCCGGCCCCCAGGGCATCCCTGGTTTCCAACAGAAAAATTACAACATATTGACAAGTTTTCCGTAGCATGCGTCAATGCTCGTGCATCCGGCGTGGGCGGGTTCCCAACCTGCCCGAATGGACCGCCGCCACCCGCCTTTTTGAGAGGGCGCATGAACCGGAACAGTGATTTTTGGCTATCGCTCGTGGTGTTGGGATTCTGCGCGGTGGCGTCGGTCCTCACCCTCGACGTTCCCACCAACGGCACCGGCGGCACCGTCGGTCCGAGTTTCCTCCCCTGGCTGATGATCGGCGGCATGTCGCTGTTCGCGCTGATCCTGATGTGGCGCTCGCAGCGCCACGCTCCCGCCGCCATGGCGCCGTTCGGCGCGCGCCTGCTGACCCAGCTCGGCGGCTTCCTGATCCTGATGCTGCTTTATGCCTGGGCCTACGAGCCGGTGGGCTACCTGATCAGCTCGGTGGTGTTCTTCGTCGTCGCGCTACTGGTGCTTGGCGAGCGTCGGTTGCTGCAACTTTTGCTGGTGCCGCCCGGCGTGGTAGGCTCGGTCTATGTGGTCTTCGCGTACGCGATGCAGGTCTACATGCCCTGACGGGAACAATACCCCGCAGCCTGGACGACAAGGAGGGATGAAATGAAACGTTTCGCTTCTGGTATCGCTGCGGCATGCCTCGCGGCGTTCTGCGCCGGGGTGGCCGCCCCGGATGCCCTGGCCGCCGATTATCCGGCCCGGCCGGTGCAGATCATCGTTCCCTACAATGCCGGCGGCGGCACCGATCTGGCCGCGCGGGTGCTCGCCCAGACCATGGAAAAATACCTCGGCGGCACGGTGATCGTGCGCAACCAGCCCGGCGGTGGCGGCTCGATCGGCACCAGCGCCACGGCGCATGCCAAGCCCGACGGCTACACCCTCGGCACCGGTTCGCAAGGCCCGCTGGTGATGCTGCCGCAGTACGGCGGAATCGACTATACGATCAACGACTTCGACTTCCTCGCCCTGATGGGCCGCAACCTGATGGTCCTGGCGGCGGGCAAGGACGCGCCGTACAAGAACGCCCAGGAATTTCTCGCCTACGCAAAAGCCCATCCGGGCGAAGTCACGGTGGGCAACTCGGGCGCGGGCGGCGCGAACCACGTCGCGACCGAAGGCCTTGGGATGGCGGGCGACCTCAAGCTCAAGAGCATGCCCTTCGGCGGCGCGGTCGCTGCGATCACCGCCACCCTCGGCGGCCACATCCAGAGCGTCCTCGCGCACCCGCCGGAAGTCGCCACCCACATCAAGGCCGGCACCCTCGTCCCGATCCTGGTGCTGGAAGACGACCGCATCGCCGACTTCCCGGACACGCCGACCGCCAAGGAACTCGGCATCGACTTCACCTGGGCCGCCTGGAAGGGCATCGTCGCGCCGAAGGGCCTGCCCGCCGACGTTCGCAAGAAGCTCGGCGACGCCCTCGACAAGACCTTCCACGACCCGGATTTCCTCCAGAAGATGAAGGAAATGGGCGAGGACATCGACTATCGCCCGGGCGATGCCTACAAGAACCTGGCGATGAAGGATTCCACGGTTGCCGAAAAGGTCATTCGCGCAATCGGCATGTATAACATGAACGCCAAGAAATAAGCCTGCCCGACTTCGGAGGGATCGGCGCGCCGTACGGCCGCGTCGATCCCCGCCATCCCTCCCGCCCAAGCGTCGGAGCCTTAATCCATGGATATTTTTCAGTACATCCTGCCGGTATTCAGCCCCGACGTGCTGCTGGTGATCGCGCTTGGCACCCTCGGCGGCATCATCATCGGCGCGCTGCCGGGCCTGACCGCGACCATGGGCGTCGCGCTCCTGGTGCCGATCACCTTCGGCATGGACCCGGTCAAGGGCCTCAACATGCTGATCGGCATCTACGTCGGCGGCATCTACGGCGGCTGCATTTCCTCGATCCTGATCAAGACTCCAGGAACCCCGGCTTCCGCCGCCACCGTGCTCGACGGCTATCCGATGGCGATGAAGGGCGAGGCGGGTAAGGCGCTCGGCATGGCGACGATCGCCTCGGCGATCGGCGGCCTGTTCAGCGCGGTGGTCCTCGCCACCCTCGCGCCCCAGCTCGCCGCGATGGCGCTGCGCTTCGGCCCGGCGGAATACTTCTCCCTCGCGCTGTTCGGCCTCACCATCATTGCGAGCCTCTCGGGCGACATCGTCAAGGGCACGATCGCGGGCATGCTCGGCGTACTGCTCTCGTGCGTCGGCGCCGACCCGATCAGCGGCGCGGCGCGTTACACCTTCGGCTACACCGGCTTCGCCGCCGGATTCTCCTTCACGCCAGCGCTGATCGGCCTGTTCGCGATCTCGGAGATCTTCATCCAGCTTGAGAGCATCTTCGAGGACCGGGTCAGCAAGGTGAGCGTCGCGGGCATCTGGCCCTCCTGGACCGAGATGCGCGAAAGCGCCGGAACCCTGCTGCGCGGCTCGATCATCGGCACGATCATCGGCATCGTCCCAGGCGTCGGCTCGGGCACCGCCTCGTGGATCAGCTACAACGAATCGCGACGCGCGTCGAAAACCCCCGAGAAGTACGGCACCGGCCACATGCCCGGCGTCGCCGCCACCGAAAGCGCCAACAACGCGGTTTGCGGCGGCGCGCTGGTGCCGCTGCTCGCCCTCGGCATCCCCGGCGACGTGGTCACCGCGGTGTTGATGGGCGGGCTGATGATCCACGGCCTCGCGCCCGGACCGTTGTTGTTCCAGGAGCATCCCGGCGTCGTCGTCGGCCTGTTCACCGGCAACTTCATCGCCAACATCTTCATGTTCATCTTCGGCATGGCGGGGATCACCTACTTCGCCAAGATCCTCCTGGTGCCGAAGAAGATCCTCACCATCAGCATCGCGCTGTTCTGCTTCATCGGCTCGTATGCGATCAACCTCAACGTCTTCGACCTCTACACCATGCTCGGCTTCGGCCTCCTCGGCTACGGCATGCAGAAGTTCGGCTTTTCGCAAGCCGCGCTCTGCATCGCGCTGATCCTCGGGCCGATGGCGGAAGCCAACCTCCGCCTCGGGCTGTTGAACGTCGACAACGACCTCATCCGCTTCTGCGCGAGCCCGATCACGTTGCTGTTCCTCGCGCTGACGCCGCTCTCCCTCGCCTGGCCGATCCTTCAGGAGCGCCGCGCGAAGAAAAAGGCCGCCGTGGCCAAAACCCTCTGAGGAGACACGCATATGACCCCCTCCCTGCCCTTCGTTGCGCTGGTCACCTGCTTCAACGACGACGAGACGATCAATTTCGGAGCCACGCGCCGCCAGGTGCGCCGCCAGATCGCCGCAGGCAACAACATCCTCTGCCTCGGCACCAACGGCGACTTCACCGCCCTCACCTTCGAGGAGAAGGTGCGGCTCGCGGGCGAGGTGGTGGAGGAAGTCGCGGGCAAGACCAAGGTCTTTGCCAACGTCGGCACGCCCTCGACCTACGAGACCATCCTGCTTGCGAAAGCCGTCGCCAAGCTCGGCGTCGACGGCCTCGCGGTGATCACGCCCTACTTCATCGGCTGCACCCAGGAAGGCCTGATCAACCACTTCACCCGCGTCGCCGACGCGGTCGACGTGCCGACCTATCTCTACGACATCCCGGCACGCACCCAAAACCACATCGAACCCGCGACCTGCGCCACGCTCGCCCAGCACCCCAACATCCTCGGCATCAAGGACAGCGGCGGCGGCAAGGACTCCCTCGACGCCTATCTTGAGATCGCCAACGCCCGCACCGACTTCGACGTCTTCTCCGGTCCGGATTCGCTCGTCCTCTACGCGCTCGAACACGGCGCGAAGGGCTGCATCTCGGGTCTCGGCAATGTCATGCCCGAGGTGCTGAAGGCGATCTGCGACGCCTACGACGCCCGCGACACCGCCGCCGCACAAGAGGCGCAGGATCGCTTTACCGCGCTCCGCGTCGATCTCTACGGCCTCGGCTATCCGCCCGCGATGGTCAAGCGCGCGCTCTACGTGATGGACGCCTCGGTCGGCGCGAGCCGCCAGCCCGCGCTGCTGCCGACGCCGGATCTCGACGCAAAGATCCGCCGCATCCTCGAAGCCCATCTCATCACCGCCTGAGGAGTCGATTATGACCGTGGTCGTCACCACTTCGCCGGGCTTCGGCAAGATCGGCAGCGTGCCGGACGAGATCGCCCGGCGCGGCTGGGAGTTCGTGCGCTGCACCGACACCGCGCTGCCCGACGGCGGCGTCGGCGCGCATCTCGCCGGGATGGAGTTCCTCGTCGTCGGCCTGATCCCGGCGACCGCCGCGATCATCGACGCCGCGCCAAAGCTGAAGGCGATCCTGAAACATGGCGTCGGCGTCGACAACATCGACATCAAGGCCGCCTCGGCGAAGGGCATTCCGGTGATCAACGCGCCCGGCACCAACGCCAACGCGGTCGCCGAGCTTGCTCTCGGCGGCATGCTGTCGCTAGCGCGGCGGATTCCGCAAGGCCACCGCGCGGTGGTCGACGGCGGCTGGCAGCGCTACATCGGCACCGAGATCGCGGGCAAGACCTTGGGCGTCGTCGGCCTCGGCAACATCGGCCGGAGCCTCGCGGCGAAGGCGGTGGCGCTCGGCATGACCGTGGTCGCGACCGAGCTTTACCCCGACGCCCGGTTCGTCGCCGCGCACGGCATCGAACTCCTGCCGCTCGAAGACCTGCTCCGCCGCGCCGACTATGTCTCGCTGCACGTCTTCGGCGGCGCCGACAACGCGCACCTGATCGGCGCCGGCGAACTCGCGCTGATGAAGCCGACCGCGTTCCTGATGAACTATGCGCGCGGCGAAGTCGTCGACCTCGACGCGCTGGCGGCGGCGCTCGCCGACGGGAAGCTGGGTGGCGCTGCGATCGACGCCTACGTCGCCGAACCGCCGGACCGCAGCCATCCGATCTTCGCCGATCCGCGCGTGGTGTTCACGCCGCATTCGGGCGCGGACACCAGCGAGGCGGTGGAGCGGGTCGGCCTGATGAACATCGCCGACATCGACGCGATCCTCGCCGGGCGACGCCCCGGCCACGTCGTCAATCCGGAGATCTACGCGGAAGCCTAGGAATTGACCGCGAGACCCGGGTTCGCATGGTCGGCCGCGTCCACCGCGCGGTCGCGGCCGAGCCGCTTCGCCTCGTAGAGCGCGGCATCGGCGCGGCGCTGAAGTTCGGTGAGAGTCGAGTGCTCGCCGTCGCTGCTCGCGGTGCCGACGCTGAGCGTCACCTTCGGCTCGGAGGGATGGAGCGCGAGCGCTGCGCGCAGCCGTTGCGCCGCCTCGCGCGCCTGGTTCGGGGCGCAATTCGGCATCAGCACGACGAACTCCTCGCCGCCCCACCGCGCGAACACGTCCTCGGCGCGGAGGTGGTTGGCGAGGGTGCGCGAGACGTGGACCAGAACCCGGTCGCCGACCTCGTGGCCACGGGTGTCGTTGACCCGCTTGAAGTGGTCGAGGTCGATCATCATCACCGAAAACGGGTGCATGTCACGGCTACGCGTGGCGAACAGCTTGTCGGCGACGAGGTCGAAGCCGCGCCGGTTCAACAGGTCGGTCAAGGGATCGTGGCTTGCCTGGCGCAGCAACTCGTTCCGCAGGTGTTCGGAAATCATCAGGGTGAGCGCCGCGCCGGTGGCGAAGGTGAGCCCGATCGTCCACAACAGGAACATGTCGACGACCAGCGCGTTGTCGAGACCTTCGATCTCGACCGGCATCGCCAGCACCCATGCGCCGTAGAGGAAGTGAACCACCGCGTTGATCGAGAACACCCCGGCGGTGATCCGTTGCGCCACGCCGTCGCTCCCTTCGAGGGTGGCGGCGATGGCGATGGAGAAGGCGCCCATGATCGCGGATACCAGCACGCTGCGCGCGGCAAAATCGGCATCGACGTCGCGCATCGCGAACAACGGCAGCAACGCGAGGGTGGCAAGGCCGAGCATCAGCATCGGGCGGGGGGATTGGCCGCAGAAATCCCGCATCCCCACCAGCACCAGTGCATAGCCGATCACCACCAGCCAGTTCGCCAGCAGAATCGCCCCCTGAGGAAACGGAAGCGACCCGATCAAGTCGAGGAAAGCGCCTGCCGCGATGCAGGTCGCGCCGATCGCCCACTCCACCGGGCCCGGCATCTCGCGATGCAGGCGGTGCAGGAGCAGGAGGATCGCCGCATTGAGGGCGATCAGCAGCGACAAGACCAAAACCAACGTTTGATGGTCCATGGGCGCTCCCTCGTTCGTCCCCTCGGACTCGAAAATACACGCGCCGGTATTCATATGCGGTCGGTCAGGGGCGATGATAAGTCGAGATCATGAAAGAATTGCGCCTGAGCGGACAAACGCGAAACAATCCAACCTTTGAGTCTTCGGAGAACAGGCGATGCGGGTTCTGGTGGTCGTCAATGCGCTGGATGCGCCCGCAGGGCAGGTGATTGCACGGATCGCCGCACGTGGCGGCGTGGCAGTCGAGATCCCGGCCCATGCCGCCGGCGCGAAGCTGCCCGAAACATTCGCGGCTTACGACGCGCTGGTGGTGCTGGGCGGCGCGCAGGATGCCTGGGACGATACGGGGTTTCCCGCCTTCGCCGCGATCCGCGCGCTGATGCGCGGCTTCGACGCGGAAGACCGACCGGTGCTGGCGATTTGCCTCGGCGCGCAACTTCTCGCCCAGGCGCATGGCGCGGCGGTGCGGCGAATGACGGCGGGCTTCGAACGCGGCCTGACGCCGATGCGCGCGGTGCGGCCGCCGCCGGATGTGCCCGACCTTATCGCGGCGGCGGGGCGCGACCCGATCCTCGCCTCATGGCACCGCGACAGCTTCGACCTGCCCGAAGGTGCGCACCTGCTGTTGTCGAGCGCCGCGTGCACGCATCAGGCGTTCCACGTCGGGCGCGCAAGCTTCGGCTTCCAGTGCCACATCGAAGCGACACCCGAAATCGTCGGCGGCTGGATTGCGAAATCCCGGGATCGCGCCGCCGTCGAACCGCTGAAGGATCAGCTCGGCCCGCGCTTCGACGCGGCGAGCCGCGCCGGGACCGCGATCATCGACGCATGGCTCGATCTGGTGGCGGCGGCGCGAGATCGGCGCACAGACGGTTGAGAACCTCGGGCTGGGGAAGGTCGTGCCGCGCGATCAGGCAGGTGTCGAGCATCGCAAGCTCCGGCGGCAGACAATGGATCGCCAGATTCGGAACCCGCTCCTCGGCGACCACCCGGGGCAGGATCGCAATGCCGAGGCCCGCCGCCGCGCAGCCGAGAATCGCATCGAGGCTGCCGAATTCCATCACCTCGAACGGCGCGCGGCCATCCTGCCTGAGCCAGGCCTCGGCGCGCGCCCGATAGGAGCAGCCGCGCCGGAAGCCGAGCAGCACCCGCGTCGTCTCGGCCGCGATCGCGACGGCGCGAATCTCCACCAGTTCCTCGGTCAGAACCGTGCGCACGCTGAGGTCCGGATGCTCGACCCGTCCGCCGACCAGGGCGGCGTCGAGACGCCCGGCGAGAACCTCGCGGGTGAGGTGGTCCGACGCTCCGGTGGCGAGGCTCAAGCGCACCCGCGGCGTTTCCGCCATCAGCCGCGCCAGGATCGGCGGCATCCGTACCGCGGCGGTGGTTTCCATCGCGCCGAGCCGCAGCCGCGCGCCTTGCGGCGCGGTTGCGGACACCGCGGTCTCGGCCTCCTCGGCCAGATGCGCGATCCGCCGCGCGTAGCACATCAGCCGCTCGCCCGCCTCGGTGAGGGTGACGCCGCGCGCGTGGCGGTCGGCGAGCGGCGTGCCGAGGCCGTCCTCAAGCTTGCGCAGGCGTGCGGTCACCGCCGACTGCACGCAATTGAGCCGCTGGGCGGCGGCGGTGATGCTGCCGCTTTCGCCGATGGCGAGGAAGGTCTCAAGGCCGAGGAAGTCGAGCATCCATCGCAATCCGTGATATGAGATAGCAGATAATATCATTTGTGAAGATGGTGCGCGACATCCATCATCCAGGGGTCGAGGCCGCACCGGAACCCAGGCATGTCGCAAAACCACTCCGCCCTGATCGCCCTCGCCGCCGGCCTCGCCGCCCTTGCCCTCGCCATGGGTCTCGGTCGCTTCGGCTACACCGCACTCCTCCCGGCGATGCAGGCCGGAGGCCTCGGCACCGCCGACGCGGGCGTGATCGCCGCCGCCAACCTGTTCGCCTACATGGTCGCAAGCTGGGCGGTGGGCAAAACCCCGGCGGCATGGTGGCGGCGCGGGTTTCTCCTCTGCGTCGCCGCGTCGGTGGCCAGCACTCTCGGCATGGCGATGGAGGGTCTGGGTTCGTGGCTCGCGTGGCGCACCGTCGCGGGGGCCGCGAGCGCCGGCGTGTTCGTCCTCGGCGTCGGCCTGATTCTCGACCGCCTCGCCGCCGCCGGACGGTCGGACTGGGGCGGCTTCGCCTTCTGCGGCGTCGGCCTCGGCATCGCCGCTTCGGGCCTCGTCGCCCTCGACAGGCAAGCCGCGAGCCACGCCTGGATCGCGCTCGGTTGCGTCGCGCTCGTCGCCGCCCTCCCGGCGCTGCGCCTCGGCTTCGACGGGGTGAACACCCACGCCGAAGCCTCGCCCGCGCCCAGCCGCCGCACCTCGCCCGACCTTGCCCAACTCACCACCGCCTACGTGCTGGAAGGCTTCGGCTATTCGGTCGCCGCCACCTTCCTCGTCGCGGTATTCGCACGCGGCGGCGGCATCGCCCTCGCGGGTTGGGCTTGGGTGCTCACTGGCCTGTGCGCCGTTCCCGGCTTCTTCCTCTGGCGCAGGGTCACCGCCCGGCTCAACGTCTGGCGCGCCCTCGCGCTCGCCTATGCGATCCAGGCCGTGGCGATCGCCCTGCCCGCGCTCTCCGCCACGCCGGTTGCGGCAGTCGCCGCCGCGACCGGCTTCGGCGGAACCTTCCTCGCGATCACCGGCCTCACCGTCGCCGAAGCCCGCCACCTCGGCGGTATTCCCGCGATCGGGCGGATCACCGCCCTCTACGGCGTCGGACAAGCCCTCGGGCCGCTTCTCGCCGGATGGCTCGCCGAGGCCCAAGGCAGCTTCGACAACGCCCTCCTGCTCTCCGCCGCTTGCGTCCTCGGCGGCGGCGTGATCCTCTTTTCCCACCACATCAGGAGATGGAAACCATGCCCTTCGTGAACATCAAGATCACCCCCGACGGCGCCACCCCGGAGAAAAAAGCCGAACTCATCGCAGGCGTCACCAACCTCCTGCGCGATACCCTCGGAAAGAACCCCGCAACCACCGTCGTGATCATCGACGAAGTCGAAACCGACAACTGGGGCATCGGCGGCGAAACCGTCACGGCGCGAAGGAAGAAGGGGTAAAAGGCCAGGGCTCCGCCCTGGACCCGCACAGGCCCGTGGACCCTGTGCACCCGTAACTTTTGGTTCGCGCGTCAGCGCAATCAGCCATCACGCGGCATGATGGTCTTATCGCGCTACGCGCAAAAACAAACATAGGGGGTTCGGGGCCCGAGGCCCCGACGGGGTCCAGGGGCAGCGCCCCTGGCCTTAGGCATTCTCCAGCAAACTCTCCAAAGCCGCGACGTTGGTGACGGTGACGCGGCTGCGTTGGAGGTCGATCCAGCCGTTTTGCGACCAGGACTGGAGTTGCTTGTTCACGCTTTCGCGGGTGGTCGCCATCATGTGGGCGAGTTCCTGCTGCGAGAGGCGGAGGCCGATCTCGATGCCGCCCGCGACCGGCTGGCCGTAGGTTCCGACGAGGCGCAGGAGGTGTTTGGCGAGGCGGAGTTCGAGCGGGAGGAAGGCGGCGTCTTCGAGCATTTCCGAAGTGTTGCGCACCCGCTGGCAGAGCAGGTGGATGATGTGCATGGCGAGCTTGCCCTCGGATTCGACCACCGGGATGAAGTCGCGGCGGTGGATCACCATCAGCTCGCAGGGCGCCATCGCCATCGCGTCGGCGGTGCGGGGGAGTTCGTCGAGGAGAGCGATCTCGCCGAAGAACTGACCCTCCTTGAACAGGTTGAGGGTGACGTCCTTGCCGTCGGGCGAGGTGGTGTGGACCTTGACCCGGCCCGAAAGCACGCCGAACAGGCGGTCGCCGGGGTCTCCCTTCTGGAACAGGGTTTCGCCGCGCGCGAGGCGACGGGTGACGGCGACGCTGAGGATGCGGTCGAGAATCGCGCCGTCCAGCCCGGCGAACAGCGGGCTGTGTTGCAGGAACTCCTGCCGGTTGTCGCTTTTCATCCCCTCGGTCTCCCAGTTCGTCCGCTTAGGGGCTCCCACCCCGGCGGACGGATGGCCGGTTACGCCCCGGCCAGCGCCATCGCATCGATGCGCAACGTCGGCGCATCCATGCCGTATTTGTATTCCCAGTCGTTCGCCGCGATCATCCGCGCGAACATCTCCTTGAGGTTCCCGGCGATGGTGACTTCGTTGACCGGCCGGGTGAGTTCGCCGTTTTCGATCCAGAAGCCAGCAGCGCCACGCGAATAGTCGCCGGTAACGCCGTTGACGCCCGAGCCGATCATCTCGGTGACGTAGAGGCCTTGTTTGATGTCGGCCATCAGCGCCTTCGGGGTGTCCTTGCCGGGCAGCAGCGCGACGTTGGCCGCCGACGGCGAGGGTGCGGAGCCGATGCCGCGCGCGGCGTGGCCGGTGGGGTCGAGGGCGAGCTGGCGCGCCGAGCGCAAATCGAGCAGCCAGGTGGTGAGGCGGCCGTCGTCGACGAGGTTGCGGCGATAGGTTTCGAGCCCTTCCGCATCCACCGGGCGCGAACGCAGGCCGCGCTTGAGGTGCGGGTCCTCGACGATGAAGATGCCGGGCGCGCACACCATCTCGCCCATCTTGTCGCCGAGGAAGCTGGTGCCGCGCGCCACCGACGCGCCGTTGATCGCGCCGATCAGGTGGCCGAGCAGCGAGCGCGAGACGCGCGGGTCGAAGATCACCGGCACGGTGGCGGACTTCGGCTTGGTCGCGCCGACCCGCTCGACCGCGCGCTTGCCCGCGTTCGCCCCGAGGGTTTCGGGCGCGGAGAGGTCGGAGCGGTAAACCGCGACGGCGGAATCGTAGTCGCGTTCGAGGCCGTCCGCGCCGCCCGCGAGCACCGAAACCGAGATCGACGAATGGCTGCTGGAATAGCCGCGCGCGAAGCCGTTGCTCGCCGCGATCGCGATGGTGGAGCGCGAGAACGCCGCCTCCGCCCCTTCCGAATTCACCACGCCCTTCACCGCCACCGCCGCATCCTCGGCACGGTGCGCCGCCTGGATCAGGCTGTCGTCGGAGGGTTCGTCCGGGTCGCAGAGGTCGCAGTCCGGCAGCGACCCGGCGAACAGTTGGCCGGGTTCGGCGAGGCCCGCGTAGGGGTCTTCCGGCATCACCTTGGCCATCGCCACGGCCCGCTCGGCCAGGGCTTCCAGCGATGCGGCGGAAAGGTCGGAGGTGGAGACCATCGCGGCGCGGCGGCCGACGAACACCCGCAAGCCCAGCTCCGCGCCCTCGGCGCGTTCGAGCTTTTCGAGCGCGCCCTTGCGCACCGCGAGCGACACCGCCTGGCCATCGGTCATCGCCGCGTCCGCCGCGTCGGCGCCCTTGGCCTTGGCGAGGCGCAAAAGGTCGGTCAGGCGGTTCAGCGCGTCATCGCTCATGCTTTGGGATCCTTCAGGTTTTTCCAGATCGGCGTGCCCGAGCCGGGCAGCCGGTAGTCTTTCCACTTGCGGGTCACCCGATCGACGATTTCGGCGTCCATGGCGAGCGGGCGGCCCCATTCGCGGTGCACCTCGGGCGGCATCTTGTTGGTGGCGTCGAGGCCCATCTTGCCGCCCAGGCCGGATTCGGGAGAGGCGAAGTCGAGGTAGTCGATCGGGGTATTTTCCACCAGCATCGTGTCGCGCACCGGATCCATGCGGGTCGAGATCGCCCACATCACGTCCTTCCAGTCGCGCACGTCGATGTCGT
>DBTR01000068.1:0-8728 GCA_002307145.1 Rhodospirillum sp. UBA1311
AGAAGGTGCAGCGGTGGTCGCAGCCCTGCTGCACCTGGACGAAGGCGCGGGCGCGGCCGTCGAAACCTTCCAGCATGTGGTTGGCGGTTTCCCGCGCGGTCATGATGTCGGTGACGTGGATCGAGGCGCCTTCCGCCGCGTAGCCTTCGCGGGTGAGCTTCTCGCGGTTGCCGAGGACGCGGGAAACGCCGTCCATTTCGGCGTAGCGTTCGGGCGTGAGTTGCGCGGCGCAGCCGGTGACGATGATCTTCGCTTCCGGGTTCTCGCGGTGCAGCTTGCGGATCGTCTGGCGCACCTGGCGTTCCGCCTCGGCGGTGACGGCGCAGGTGTTGACCAGGATGGCGTCGGTCAGTCCGGCCTCTTGCGCATGGCCCTTCATGAGTTCGGACTCATAGGCGTTCATGCGGCAGCCGAAGGTGACGACGCGGACGTCGTCGCTCATGCGGGGGTTTCCGTTTCCAGTTCGTGGAGCGTGCCTTCGCCCACCAGGGTCGCGGCCCCGGTCATCAGCACGTTGCCGTTGGCGGCCCATTCGATCTCAAGCACGCCGCCGTCGAGCACGACCTTGCCCGAGCGGCCGGTGAGGCCGCGCCGCGCCGCCGCGACTAGGGTCGCGCATGCGCCGGTGCCGCAGGCCTGGGTGATCCCCACGCCGCGTTCCCACACCCGCATCCTGAGGGTGTCGGGGCCGAGCTGCTGGACGATCTCGACGTTGGTCTTCTCCGGGAAGAACGAATCCGTTTCGATCGCCGGGCCGAGGGTTTCGAGGTCGATGGCGTCGACGTCGGGGACGAAGAACACCGCGTGCGGGTTGCCCATCGAGACGCAGGTCGGGTTGACCAGCGGTTCGAGGCTGTAGGGCGCGCGGAGGGTGTCGCAGGGCGTCGCGAGCGGGATCTGGTCCCATTCGAGCATCGCCGGTCCCATGTCGGCGGTGATTCCGCCGTTGGCGGCGCGGCTGGCGCGCAGGAGGCCCGCGCGGGTGCGGAGCGTCGCCTCCGACGCGCCGGTTTCCTCCATCAGCAGGCGCGCGACGCAGCGCGTCGCATTGCCGCAGGCGGAAACCTGGGAAGCGTCGGAATTGTAGATGCGCATGAACGCCTGCGCCTCGGCGTCGCCCGGTTCGATCACGATCAACTGGTCGCAGCCGATGCCGGTGCGGCGGTTGGCGAGACCGGCGATCTGCGCGGCGGACAGCGTCAGGGGCTCGGCGCGCGCGTCGAGGACGACGAAATCGTTGCCGAGGCCGTGCATCTTGCGGAAGCGCCGGCCTTCGAGGGCCGACTCATATGCGCCGTTGGTGTTCATGATCACACTATTAAGTGATGCGCCCGAGATGAGTCCAGAGCCATTGCGACATGCCTCCCCCGCGCGATCGAAAGCCGCGAGATTTGTATGGTTTTCTGAAAACGAGTCTCTTACGCTCGGCAATGCGATTGCGTCGCAAAACCAATTCATGAAGGAAACTCCGATGTCGAATCCTGCGCCTTTTTCCACACCCAAGGAGCGCTTGTGGCTGCCGTTCATGGGGCCGTTTTACGAGCGTATCGCGCAGCCGATGGGATGGGCGGTGTTTCGCGTGGTGATCGGCGCCGCATTGATCATGGAAAGCTGGCCCAAGGTGGTTGCCCCGATGGCGCAGATCGGTTTTCTGGAAAGCGCGGGATTCTATCCGGGGTGGTTCTGGTCGCCGGTCCTGGCTGGCGCGCAGTTTCTGGGTGGCGTGGCGATCGCGTTGGGGCTTCTGACCCGGCCGTTCGCCCTTGCCAATGCGGTGACGCTGTTGATCACCGTATGGTTTCACTTCGCCTTTCCCTACGGCGACGCGTTCCTGACCGAGGCGGGGATCCGGACGCTGAAGGCGGGCGGCGACCTGCTGATGACCCCCGCGGGCGCGAAGCGACTGGCCGATGGCGGGGCGGCGTTTCTCCATCTCGTGCAGTTGAAGGCGGAATTGGCTTCGTTGTTCTGGGCGGGGGGATGCGCGATCTTCGCGGCCTTCGGCGGCGGCCCGTACTCGGTCGATCGTTGCCTGCTGAAGAAGGAGTTTTGAGGCCAAGCGTGTGGCCCGGGCCGGTCACCGACGGATCAACGCGCCGAAATCGCGGATAAAGGCTTCCATGTGGAATGCGGACTGGGCCGGCGGATAGGCCCAGTCGCGTCCGACCGGACAGGCGCGGCGGCTGCGGCACGACATCGCGACGCAGTCCGCGCCGATCGGGCTTTCGAGATGGTCGAGGCAGCGCGCCGCGTCGAGGTGGCCGGGGGCGATCGCGCCCACCGGGCAGGCGGAGAGGCAAGGCTTGTCGACGCAAGTCTCGCAAGGGTGCGTTGCGGACGGCGGATTGGGCGCGAGCGGCGCCTTGGACAGCAGCGCGCCGCGCAGGCCGAACCAAGTGCCGTAGACCGGATGGATCGCAGGCGTCATCGGCGAGGCGAAGATCGTGCCGGTGCGCCCGGCCCAGTGCTGGAAGGGCAGGAACGGCGGTCCGGTGAACGGGTAGACCGCGACCGCGCCGAAGTCCGCCGCGATCTCGGCCAGCACCCGGCGGGTCCAGGCGTTGAGCGGGTGGGGTTCGTCGCGCTGGAGTTCGTGGAAGATCTCCCACATCTCCGGGCCTGCGTTGCCGACCAGCGTCACCGCGCCGGGCGCTTCGCCGGTTGCGAGCGGCGGCACGCCGTCCTCGGCTGCGGGCGAAAACCCGCCAAGGACGATCAGACCGTGCGCCGCCAGGGCGGATTCCAGGTTTCCGGGCATCTGGTTCCCTTCCAAGAGGTTCTTATATGGCCCACTTCACATTCCGCGCCAAGGGACGGCCTTGACGCGGCGCGCCTGCGGGCGCAGATGGAGGAGCTGTCCCTCTCCCATCCGGCTTTCGAGGATATTCAAAGCGTGGCTCCGCGTGACGCGTCTCCGGACTCCCAGATCCGCCCCGAAAACCTGTTCTTCCGCATTTTTCCCTCGCTGATGCTGCCGATGTTCCTGGGCGTGGTCGACCAGACCATCGTGGCGACGGCGTTGCCCGCGATCTCCGCCGACCTCGGCGACGTCGAGCGGATTTCCTGGGTGGTGGTCTCGTACCTGATCGCGGTCACCGTCGCAGCGCCGGTCTACGGCCGCCTGGGCGATGTGTTCGGGCGCAGGCGGATGATGTTCGTCGCGCTTGCCGTGGTGGTGGTGGCGTCGCTGCTCTGCGCTGCCGCCACCTCCATCGAATCGTTGAGCGCCGCGCGGGTGCTGCAGGGGTTGGGCGGCGGCGGCCTGATGGCGCTCGCCCAGTCGCTGATCGGCGAGGCGGTGCCGCCGCGCGAACGCGCTCGCTACCAGGGCTATCTCGCCACCGTGTTCGTCACCTCCAACGCCTTCGGCCCGCTGGTCGGCGGCTACCTCACCGAGGCGTTCGGCTGGCGCTCGATCTTCATCATCAACGTGCCGATCGGCCTGCTCGCGGCGGCGTTGATGCGGCGGATTCCGGTGAAACCCGCGAGCGGCGAGCCGTTTCGCTTCGATTTCGCCGGGCTCGGCTGGTTCATCCTGTTCATCGTCCCGGCGCTGCTCTCGCTCGAACGCATCCAGTCGGCGGGCACGCCGTTCACCGTCGCGGTCGGGGTCCTGCTTGCGGTCTCGCTGGTGTCGCTCTGGCTGCTGCTGCGCCGCGAGGGCCGCGCGCCGCATCCGCTCCTGCCGCTCAACCTGCTGCGCCGCCCCGACATCTGGCGGCCCGACGCGCTCGCCGCTTGCCATGGTGCGGCGCTGGTGTCGCTGATCACCTTCGTGCCGATCTACCTGCGCGTCGTGCGCGGCACCTCGGCCTCCGAGACCGGCCTGCTGCTGCTGCCGATCGCGATCGGCATCGGCACCGGCTCGATGCTCACCGGGCGATTGGTCAGCCGCACCGGACGGACCACGATTTTCCCCTCGATCGCGTTGATTCCGGTGGTCGGGTTGCTGGTGATGATGGCGTTCGTGCCGCTTTCGCTCACCGGCGTCGCGGCGACGCTCGCCGCCTGCGCCTTCCTGATGGGGTCGGTGATGGGCGTGGTACAGGTGACGGTGCAGAGCGCGGCGGGCCCGGCGATGCTCGGCGCGGCCACCGGCTCGGTGGCGTTCGCGCGCTCGGTGGGGGCGGCGTTCGGCACTGCGCTGGTGTCGATGCTGCTGTTCGCCTCGGTCTCGGCGATCAGCCCCGAGGCCTCCGCCCACTTCGCCGCGCTGGTCGAGCATGGCCCGGCGGTGCTGGACGGCCTCGCGCCTGCCGCCCGCACCGCGGTGATGACCGCGCTGGCGCAGAGTTTCGGCCTGGTGTTCCTGCTGATCGCGGGTTACGTCGCGCTCGGCGAGGCGCTCTCCTGGTCGATCCCCTCGAAGCACCTGTGAGCCGCTCTCTGCTTGACTCTGCCTGCCGGATTGCGTATTCCATCCCCTCTTCCCGTGTCTGAAGGGCGCTCCGCGCGCCCGCGACGCTTCCGAGGAAGTCCGTTCGTCCGCGAGGGTTCGCGCACGGACGCGAATGGTTTTGGGCATTTGCCGGGTGAAACCGGCGCGACGGATGGATAGATGTTCGAGTCACTAAGCGATCGCCTGGGCGGGATTTTCGACAAGCTGAAGCGTCGTGCGACGCTTTCGGCGTCGGACGTCGACGCGGCGATGCGCGAGATTCGCATCGCCCTCCTCGAAGCCGACGTCGCGTTGCCGGTGGTCAAGGACTTCATCGAGCGGGTGCGCGAGGAAGCCACCGGGCAGGAAGTCGTCCGCTCGGTCACGCCCGGCCAGATGGTGGTCAAGATCGTCCACGACGCCCTGGTGGAAACCCTGGGCTCGGACTCCACCGAACTCGATTTGAAGGCGGTGCCGCCGGTGCCGATCCTGATGGTCGGCCTGCAGGGCTCGGGCAAGACCACCACGTCCGGCAAGATCGCGCTGCGCCTCAAGGATAAAGAGCGCAAGAAGGTCCTCCTCGCCTCCCTCGACGTCTACCGCCCCGCCGCGCAGGAGCAACTGGCGCAACTGGCGAAGCAGGCGGGCGTCGCCTCGCTGCCGGTGATCGTCGGCGAAATGCCGGTGGCGATCGCCAAGCGCGCGATGGACGTCGGCCGCAAGGAAGGCTTCGACGTCGTCATCCTCGACACCGCGGGCCGCCTCCACATCGACGCCGAGCTGATGGACGAGGTCGCGAAGGTCCGCGACGTCGCCAAGCCGCACGAAACCCTGCTCGTCGTCGACGCGATGACCGGCCAGGACGCGGTGACGCTGGCGCGCGAATTCAACGAAAAGGTCGGCATTACCGGCATCGTCCTGACCCGGATCGACGGCGATGCGCGGGGCGGCGGCGCGCTTTCGATGCGCGCGGTCACCGGCCGCCCGATCAAGTTCCTGGGTGCCGGCGAAAAGCTCGACAAGCTCGAAGTCTTCCACCCGGATCGCATTGCGGGCCGGATCCTCGGCATGGGCGACGTGGTCTCCCTGGTCGAGAAGGCCGCCGAGAACTTCCAGGCCGACGAGGCCGAGAAGCTCGCGAAGAAGATGATGTCGGGCAAGTTCGACCTTGAGGATCTCCTCGGCCAGCTTCGCCAGCTTCGCAAGATGGGCGACATCAAGGGCCTGATGGGGATGCTTCCGGGCATCAACAAGATGAAGAAGCAGATGGATGCCGCGAAGATCGACGACGGCGCGCTGAAGCGCCAGGAAGCGATCATCCTTTCGATGACGGTCAAGGAACGGCGCACGCCGGACTTGATCAAGGCGTCGCGGAAGAAGCGCATCGCCGCGGGTTCGGGCACCACGGTTCAGGACGTCAACAA
The DNA here is from genome assembly GCA_002307145.1 of Rhodospirillum sp. UBA1311. Classification (GTDB taxonomy): domain Bacteria; phylum Pseudomonadota; class Alphaproteobacteria; order Rhodospirillales; family Rhodospirillaceae; genus Oleispirillum. The sequence goes on from DBTR01000068.1 coordinate 5,803, forward strand.
GCTCCTGAAGCAGTTCGAGCAGATGGCGCAGATGATGAAGCAGATGAAGAAGCTCGGCAAAAAGGGCGGCCTGCCCCCCGGCTTCGGCGGCGGGATGCCTCCGGGGATGGGCGGCGGCGGGTTGCCCCCGGGCTTCGGCGGAATGCCTCCGGGCGGGTTGCCCGGCGGGTTCAAGTTCAAGTAAGCCGGGCGACCGGTGGTTTGAGATCGGACGAGCGATCGTCCAAGGGTTCGCTTCGGCGGGTTGCCGGGGCGGGAAGTTGCACACAGAACGAAGGGTATAAACGAACCATGCTTCGTATTCGTCTCACTCGCGGTGGCGCCAAGCAGCGTCCGTTCTATCGTATCGTGGTCGCCGATTCGCGCGCCCCGCGCGATGGTCGCTTCATCGAGAAGCTCGGCTCCTACAATCCGATGCTGCCGCGCGATCATGCCGATCGCCTGGTGATCAAGGAAGAGCGCGTGAAGTACTGGCTCGGCATCGGCGCCCAGCCGTCCGACCGCGTCGCCCGCTTCCTCGGGATCACCGGCATCGCCCCGGCTCCGGCCCAGGCCGAGCAGACCAAGCAGGCCGCGCCGAAGAAGAAGGCGCAGGATCGCGCCGCCGAGAAGGCTAAGGCCGCCGCTGCCGCCGCTTCGGCCGAAGGCTGAGCGATCGCGAGCTTGAAGCGGTGAACGGGAACGTGAACGCGAACGACCGGGTCTGTCTCGGGGTTATCGTCGGTGCCCAGGGGGTGCGTGGCGAGGTTCGGATCAAGCCGTTTACCGCCGAGCCCGAGGACATCGGGGCGTACGGCCCGGTGTCCGACAAGGGCGCCACGCGGGTCTTCGACATGAAGATTCGCGGCCAGGCGAAGGGCGTGGTGATCGCGGCGCTGAAAGGCATCGCCGACCGCAACGCCGCCGAGGCGCTCAAGGGCACGGAGCTTTACGTCGACCGCACGCGGCTGCCCGCGCCGGACGACGAAGACACTTTCTACCACGCCGATCTCGTGGGGTTGGCGGCGGAAGACGCAGACGGCAAGCCGGTCGGCCAGGTAGCCGCCGTGTTCGACCATGGGGCGGGCGATGTCCTCGACATTCGCTTGGCCGATGGCAAGTTGATCACGGTGCCGTTCACCAAGGCCGTGGTGCCGCTGGTGGACCTGGCGGCGAAGCGGATCGTCGTGGACATGCCCGAAGGGCTGATCGACGACGGGACGAAGCCGGTGGGAGACGAAGGATGACGGCGAACCCTCCCGGCGCGGGAGCGGAGACGAACGGGAAGGCAGTGGCGAAACCGGCCTGGCTGGCGACGGTGCTGACGATCTTCCCCGGGATGTTTCCGGGCGCACTGGGGTTTTCGCTGGCGGGACGCGCGATGGAGCGCGGCATCTGGGACTTGGTCGCGGTGAACTTGCGCGACTATGCCCTCGATCGCCACGGCACCGTGGACGATACCCCCTCGGGTGGGGGAGCGGGCATGGTGATGCGCGCCGACGTGCTGGACCGGGCGATCGTCGCGGCGCGCGAAGCCGCGGGCGACCGTGCGGGACCGCTGATCTACTTTACGCCGCGCGGACGGCGACTGGACCAGAACCGGGTCCGGGAATTGGCCGCGGGGCCGGGCGCGACGCTGTTGTGCGGCCGGTTCGAGGGCGTCGACGAACGGCTGCTGGAAGAACACGAGATCGAGGAAGTCAGCCTCGGGGATTTCGTGCTTTCCGGCGGGGAATTGCCGGCGACGGTGCTGCTGGATGCGGTGGTGCGGCTGTTGCCGGGAGTCATGGGCGGCCAGGCGTCGCTCGACGAGGAGAGTTTCGAGCGCGGATTGCTGGAATATCCCCAGTATACGCGCCCGCAAGTTTGGGCCGGAAGGCCCGTGCCGGATGTGCTGAATTCCGGCCACCATGGCCAAATCGCGGCGTGGCGGCGGATGAAGGCGGAAGAAGTCACACGGATCAGGCGACCCGATCTCTGGGAAGCCTACCAGGCGTCCCAGGGACGGAAGAAAGAGGAATAGGTCATGAACATCATCGAAACGCTCGAAGCGGAACAGATTGCGAAGCTTCTCGAAAAGCGCGGCGTCCCGGATTTCAAGCCCGGCGACTCGCTCAAGGTCCACACCAAGGTCATCGAAGGCACCCGCGAGCGTATCCAGGTCTATGAAGGCCTGTGCATCGCCCGCCGCAATGCCGGCCTGAACTCGTCGTTCACCGTCCGCAAGATCTCCTTCGGCGAAGGCGTCGAGCGCGTGTTCCCGCTCTACTCCCCGAACGTTGCGGAAATCGAAGTGACCCGCGTCGGCAAGGTCCGTCGCGCGAAGCTTTACTACCTCCGCACGCTGCGTGGCCGCGCGGCCCGCATCTCGGAAGACAAGGCCGCGATCGTCAAGGCGCGCGCCAAGGCCACCGACGCGAAGGCGTAAGAGCCTTCGCCTCCGCCGGGAGTTCCTCCCGGCGACATTGCGGATCTGATTCGCGTCCCGCAGGAGGCTTGGCTTCCGGCGGGGCGCGCATTATTTTATTTTCTTTTCCAGCGCAATCTGGGAAAGAAACTGTCTCCGTGTGCCAAGGGAGCCATTCACGATGACCGCACCGCGTACCCTGTTCGATAAAATCTGGGACAACCATCTGGTCGACCGTCAGCAAGACGGAACCTGCCTGATCTACATCGATCGCCACCTGGTCCACGAAGTGACCAGCCCGCAGGCGTTCGAGGGTCTGGCCTTGACCGGACGCAAGGTTCACCGGCCCGAACAGACGCTTGCGGTCGCCGACCACAACGTGCCGACCACCGACCGCTCGGCGGGCATCACCGAGCCCGAATCGAAGCTCCAGGTCGACACCCTCGAAGCCAACGGCAAGGCCTTCGGCATCCGCGTGTTCGGCATGAGCGACGAACGCCAGGGCATCGTCCACATCGTCGGACCGGAGCAGGGCTTCAC
>DBTR01000068.1:9030-9314 GCA_002307145.1 Rhodospirillum sp. UBA1311
ACAGCCACACCTCGACCCACGGCGCGTTCGGCAGCCTCGCCTTCGGCATCGGCACGTCGGAAGTCGAACACGTGCTCGCCACCCAGACCCTGGTGCAGGCCCCGGCCAAGAACATGCGCATCCGCGTCGAGGGCAAGCTGCCCAAGGGCGCGACGGCGAAGGACATCGTGCTGAAGATCATCTCCGTCCTCGGCACCGCGGGCGGCACCGGCTACGTCGTCGAATACGCGGGCGAGGCGATCCGCAACCTGTCGATGGAAGGCCGGATGACGATCTGCAACATG
>DBTR01000068.1:9576-10152 GCA_002307145.1 Rhodospirillum sp. UBA1311
TGTCGATCGAAGGCGGCGCGCGCGCCGGATTGATCGCGCCCGACGAAACCACTTTCGCCTACGTCAAGGGCCGCCCGATGGCCCCGAAGGCCCAGGACTGGGACAAGGCGGTGGCGTTCTGGAAGACGCTCCATACCGACGAGGGCGCGCACTTCGACGCCGAGATCGTCATCGACGCCGCCGAGATCGTGCCGCAGGTCACCTGGGGCACCAGCCCCGAGGACGTCGTGCCGATCACCGGCTCGGTGCCGAACCCGGACGATGCCGCCGACGAAGGCAAGGCCAAGGCGATGCGCCGCAGTCTCGAATACATGGGCCTGAAAGCCGGGCAGAAGATCGAGGAGGTCAAGATCGACCGCGTCTTCATCGGCTCCTGCACCAACGGCCGGATCGAGGACCTGCGCGCCGCCGCTTCGGTCGCCAAGGGCCGCAAGGTCGACCCGACGGTCAAGGCGATGGTGGTGCCGGGCTCCGGCCTGGTGAAGCATCAGGCGGAACAGGAAGGCCTCGACGCGATCTTCCGCGAGGCGGGCTTCGAATGGCGCGAACCCGGCTGCTCGATGTGCCTCGCGATGA
>DBTR01000068.1:10485-10752 GCA_002307145.1 Rhodospirillum sp. UBA1311
GGCCGCCAGGGACGCGGCGGGCGCACCCATCTCGTCAGCCCGGAAATCGCGGTCGCCTCGGCGATCACCGGCTACCTCACCGACGTTCGCAAGTTCCTGGCCTGAAGGGGAGCAGAGACAATGGAAAAGTTCGAAGTCCTGACTGGCGTCGCCGCGCCCCTGCCGGTGATCAACATCGACACCGACATGATCCTCCCGAAGCAGTTCCTCAAAACCATCAAGCGCACCGCACTCGGCAAGAGGCTGGTCTTCGAGGTGCGCTACCAC
>DBTR01000065.1:0-504 GCA_002307145.1 Rhodospirillum sp. UBA1311
ACGACCGCCTTTTGGGCACGCTCAAGCGCCTGCGCGACCTCGGCAATACCGGGATCGTGGGGGAGCACGACGAGGACGCGATCCGCGCCGCCGACCACGTCATCGACATGGGCCCGGGCGCGGGCGTGCTCGGCGGCCAGGTGGTCGCCGAGGGCACGCCGGCCGCGATCATGGCCAACCCCGCCAGCCTCACCGGCCAGTATCTCATCGGCGCGCGCACCGTTCCGGTTCCGGTCGAGCGGCGCAAGGGCAACGGCCTGTTCATCGGCATCCGCGGCGCGCGCGGCAACAATCTCCAGAACGTCGACGTCGACATCCCGCTCGGCACCTTCACCTGCGTTACCGGCGTCTCGGGCGGCGGCAAGTCGACCCTGATCCTCGAAACCCTCTACAAGTCGATCGCGCGCCAGCTCAACGGCGCGCGCGACCTGCCGCTGCCGCACGACGAGATCACCGGCCTTGCCGCGATCGACAAGATCGTCGACATCGACCAGTCGCCGATCG
>DBTR01000065.1:788-916 GCA_002307145.1 Rhodospirillum sp. UBA1311
CGCACGCCGCGCTCCAACCCCGCCACCTACACCGGCGCGTTCACCCCGATCCGCGACTGGTTCGCGGCGCTGCCCGAGGCCCAGGTACGCGGCTACAAGCCCGGCCGGTTCTCGTTCAACGTCAAGGG
>DBTR01000065.1:1282-1484 GCA_002307145.1 Rhodospirillum sp. UBA1311
AGGGCAAGCGCTACAACCGCGAAACCCTGGACATCCGCTACAAGGGCAAGTCGATCGCCGACGTCCTCAATCTCACCGTCGACGAGGGCGTGGAATTCTTCAAGGCGGTGCCCGCGATCCGCGACAAGCTGGCGCTGCTCCAGCGCGTCGGCCTCGGCTACGTCAGCCTCGGCCAGCAGGCGACGACGCTCTCGGGCGGCGA
>DBTR01000065.1:1830-36213 GCA_002307145.1 Rhodospirillum sp. UBA1311
CCGACCACCGGCCTGCACTTCGAGGACGTGCGCAAGCTCCTGGAAGTGCTCCAGGAACTCGCCGACACCGGCAATACCTTGTTGGTGATCGAGCACAACCTCGAAGTGATCAAGACCGCCGACTGGATCATCGACATCGGCCCCGAGGGCGGCGACGGCGGCGGCCAGATCGTCGCCACCGGCACCCCCGAGGAGATCGTCGCGAAGAACAAAGGCTACACCGCGCCGTACCTCGCGGCGGCGCTCAAGCCTAGGTCGCGTACTTGACCGAGCAACCGTAAGGCCGGGTGACCGGGTTGGCCACCGTCTGCCCGGTCACCACCGCCTGCATCGCGTCGCGGAACAAGGGCTTCGCCTTGTCGACGTCGTTGACGTTGGTCGAGGCGATGCTGTCGATGCCGCCCATGTAGCGCAACACCCCCTTGGCGTCGATCACGAACATGTGCGGCGTGGTCACCGCGCCGTAGAGCCGTCCGAGCTTGCCCTCGGGATCGAGGAGCACCGCCGTCGGCGCGGCGTCGCGGCTGGCGGTGAGGCGATTGGCCTCAGCCGCGTTCACGTATCCCTGCTCGCCCGGCGCGGACGAAATCACCGAAAGCCAGACCACGCCCTCGGCGGTCGCCTGCTTCTGCAGTTTCTGCATGTTGGCGGATTTGTAGTGCTTGATCGTGAACGGGCAATCGGCGTTGGTCCATTCCAGCACCACCACCTTGCCGCGCAGGTCGGAGAGCTTGCGCAGCGTGCCCTGGGTGTCGACCACCGCGAACTCGGGCGCGGACGAGCCCACCTGCGGCGCGGCGAAGGCCGGCAGCGGCAGGCCCAGGGCGATCAGCGAGACACCGCCGAGGATCAAGGTCTGGCGTCGGGAAATTGCGCAAAACGGCATCGAACCACCTCCTCAGTTGCTGCGCGGGATCGCCGCGATGGCGTCGAGCATCGCGGTTTCGGTCAACACCGGCGGCAACACCAGGGGTGCACCGCTCCCGGCGGGATAGAGCGCGTAGAACGGCACGCCGTCGCGGCCGAAGGCGCGGAGATAGCGGGTGATTTCCGGATCGGCGCGGGTCCAGTCGCCCTTGAGGTAGACCACGCCGCGATCCTTCAGCGCCGCCTGCACCGCGTCGGTGGAGAGCGCGATGCGCTCGTTGACGAGACAGCTCAGGCACCAGTCGGCGGTCATGTTGACGAACACCGGCCTGCCCTCGGCGCGAAGGTTGTCGAGGCGTCGTTCGCTATAGGGCTCGGAATGCTCGCTTGCCGCGATCCCGCGCACGGGCGCGTCGACCGGCTTCAGACTCAGCAACAGCACTACGCTCGCCAATGCCAACGCCACCGAGCCGCCATAGGTCCAGGGCCTTCGCCAGGGCCCGCGCTGGGCAAGGCCGAACAGCCATGCGGCGACGCCGATCGCCGCCGTTCCGGCAAGGCCCGCGATCAGGCCACCCTCGCCGGTCTGGCGCGCCAGCACCCAGAGCAACCACGCCACCGACGCATACATCGGCAATGCCATGATCTGCCGCAGCCTCAACATCCAGGGTCCGGGGCGCGGCAAGCGACGGCTCAGGCCGGGAAACACCGCGAGCGCCGCGTAAGGGAGCGCCAACCCCCCGCCCATGGCAAGAAACAGCGCGACGCAAAGGATCGGCGGCAGGACCAACGCCGCGCCGATCGCCACTCCCATGAACGGCGCGGTGCAGGGCGTCGCCACCACCACCGCGAGGAGGCCGGTGAGGAAACTTCCGGCACGGCCGCGTCCGCCGCTCCAGGTACCGAGCCCGGAGGTGCGCACCTCGAATACGCCGGAAAGGTTCAAGCCGACGAGCAGCAGCAGCCAGGACATCGCGGCGATGAATACCGGCGATTGGAACTGGAACCCCCAGCCCACCGCGGAGCCTCCTGCGCGCAGGGTGAGCAGCACCGCCGCCAACGCCGTGAATGCGGTGAGGATGCCGAAGATGTAGAGCAACGCCGAGAGCCGCACTTCGCGCAACTCGCCGCCGGAAAGGCGCGCAACCGCCGTCGCCTTCATCGCGAGGATCGGGAACACGCACGGCATCAGGTTCAGGATCAGGCCTCCAAGGAACGCGAACGCCAGTGCCTGCCAGAGCGGCACGGCGGTCGCCGGGCTTGGAGCAGGCGGCATGCTTATACGGGGAGCGATGGTGTACCAACGGGTGGCGCCGCCGCTATCGGTGATCGCCAGCACGCCCGGCACGCGCTGGCTCGCGTCGAACGTAGGGCCGCGTGCGAGCGCGAGCGCGATCTCTCCCACGCGCGCGGTGAAGCGTGCGGGCTTGGCGTAATCCACCGGTCCCCAGTCGTCGGGGAAAAAAGCGGCATCCTGCGCGGTTTCGGGCGACAGGCCGGGCCCGCTCAAAATCAGGCTGAAGCCTTCGCCCGCGACCGCCAGACCCGCCATCCAGGGACTGAACTGCGGCCTCCGCAAGTCGGCGGCGTCGAAGGCGGCGGTCGTGTCGGATCCGGCAGGCTTGGAAACGGCCTCGACCGGAAGCCGCAACCGGAAGATTCCGCTCTCCGGAACGCACTGCTCGGCGCAGACCAGCCACTCGGCCTTGGCCTCCACCGCGAATGTCTCGCCCACGCGAATATCGCTCGGCACGTTTACCGTGACCGGCAGGGTGATTTCATCACGATAGCCGAAGCTCACCGCGCCGCCGACCTCGATCCGTTCCGGGCCCGGCCATTCGATCGGCCCGGCGCTCGCGCCCGGCGGCAGCGTCAGCACGAGCCGCGTCGGTTCTCCCGCGTCGCCGGGATTTTTCCAGTACGTGTGCCAATGGGGCGCAAGCTTCTGCCGCAGCCCGATGCGGAAGCGGCTTCCCGGCGCGACGGCGTCGGCATCGCTGATCAACGAGACCGTGGCGCGGGGGCTAACGACGGCGTTGCTTTCGTCCGCCGAGGCGATGGCGGGAAGCGCGGCAAAAACCAGCCCGATCAGTACGCAGAAGCCCTGCGACAGGGGGCGGATGCAGCGGTGGAGCTGGGCGAGACGCATGGCACCTCCTGTGGGTGCGGTAACTGCGGTCATCGCTTTATGTAGGAAAGGCCGCCGGAGGGATGCAACCCGGCGGCCGAAATCGTGATCGGTCGAAGCCTCAGGAGCCGACGCGCGCGGTGAAGGCTTCGAACTCGGCGGCGCTGACCACGTCGTAACGGTGCAGGCAGGAATCCACCGTCGAGGCGGTTTTGGCGCGCCACTGGACCAGCGCTTCCGCCGGGCTGAACGGTCCCAGAACTTCGAGCGCATGGCCGGGCGCGAGGCGAACGAAGCTGGTGTCGGCATATTCGCCGCCGATCACGTAGGCCGGGGCCGTCGCTTGGCGCTCCTCGACCATGTAGCGCACCATCGCGTTGTCGACCGTGCGCCCGGTGAGATCGCGCCAGAGATCATGCGCCTCGCGCTCGCTCATCGGACCATGGCTTTCGATTTCCTGGCCCTCGGCAATCCGGGAAAAGCTGGTGTCGGCGTATTCGCCGCCGACAACGTAGAAACACCGCTCTGGGCTCATTTGTCGTCATCCTCTTCGGTTAGCGCCTGCAGCGGCAGCCCCGCCTCGCGCCATGCCTTGACCCCGCCCGCCATCAGCGCGACGTTGGTCATGCCATGGGCCTGGAGGAATTTCGCGGCCAGCGTGGCGCGGTCGATGGTGTCGTCGAAGACGATGATCTCGGCAGTGCGCAGTTCCTGGAATTTCGCCGCCGAGGCTTTCGCGCGCAGGCGTTCGGGAATCTGCTCGACCGGCAGCACCAGCGCGCCATCCACGGTGAATGGATCGCTCTTGCGCTTCGCGGGCTTGCGCGAGTCCCACATCAACGGATCGTCGCCCGCCTGGACCAGCTCTTGCACCTGCCCGGGCGTGAGGATGCGGCCTTTCCAGCGGTCGCGCCGCCAAGCGTACCATGCCCCCCAGATCGCAACGCCGAGGGCGCCTGCGGCGACCCAAAGCTGCGGGGTATGGAGAATCTGGTTCAACAACGCGTCGTCCATGTCGCCTCCCAAGCTAACCTGTCCGTTGGGAGTACCTGAGTCGTCGAAATCAAGCAAGTCTGGACAGCCGCCGCGCCGCAGCTTAATTCAGGCGTCTTCAAGGAGCACCGCCATGACCACCGAAACCGCCCGTCCCATCGTCCATGTCGTCGGCGCAGGCCTCGCCGGAAGCGAAGCCGCGTGGCAGCTCGCCGAAGCCGGGGTGGCGGTGATCCTCCACGAAATGCGCCCCGACGTCGCGACCCCGGCGCACACCGGCGGCGGCTTCGCCGAGCTGGTCTGTTCCAACTCGTTTCGTTCCGACGACGCCGACGCGAGCGCGATCGGCGTGCTGCACGAGGAAATGCGCCGAAGCGGCTCGCTGATCCTGCGCACCGCCGACGCCCACCGCGTGCCTGCGGGCGGCGCGCTGGCCGTGGACCGCGACGCCTTCTCCGCCGCCGTACAGGCCGCGCTCGAAGCGCATCCGAACGTGACCACGATCCGCGAAGAGGTGGCCGACCTGCCGCCGCCCGAGCAAGGCCTCGCGGTGATCGCCTCCGGCCCCCTCACCTCGCCCAGGCTGTCCGACGCGATCCAGGCTGCGAGCGGCGCCGACGCGCTGTCGTTCTTCGACGCGATCGCACCGGTGGTGATCAAGGACAGCATCGACTTTTCAAAGGCATGGTTCCAGTCGCGTTGGGACAAGGGCACCGGCAAGGACTACATCAACTGCCCGATGGACGAAGCCCAGTACAACGCCTTCGTCGACGCGCTGCTCGCCGCCGAGTACGTGGAATTCAAGGACTGGGAGCGCGATACGCCCTATTTCGAGGGCTGCCTGCCGGTCGAGGTGATGGCCGAGCGCGGCCGGATGACGCTCGCCTTCGGACCGATGAAACCGGTCGGCCTGACCAACCCCAATGCGCCGGAACGCCGCGCCTTCGCGGTGGTGCAGCTGCGCCAGGACAACGCCCTCGGCACCCTCTACAACATGGTCGGCTTCCAGACCAAGCTGAAGCACGGCGAGCAGTTGCGCATCCTCCGCACCATCCCCGGGCTCGAAAACGCCGAGTTCGCGCGCCTGGGCGGCATCCACCGCAACACCTTCCTGAATTCGCCGAAGGTCCTCGATCCGACGCTGCGGCTGAAATCCCGGCCGCACCTGCGCTTCGCCGGGCAGATCACCGGCTGCGAGGGCTATGTGGAAAGCGCCGCCGTCGGCCTGATCGCGGGCCGCTTCGCCGCCGCCGAGGCGCAAGGCCGCGACATCGTGCCGCCGCCGGTGACCACCGCGCTCGGCGCGATGCTCAACCACATCACCGTGGGCGCCGACGCCGCCACCTACCAGCCGATGAATATCACCTTCGGCCTGTTCCCCGACCTGCCGCTCGCCGATCCGGTCAAGCCCGGCGGCAAGCCGCGCCACCTGAAGGGCGCGGACCGCAAGAAGGCGCATGCCACCCGCGCGCTCGTCGACCTCCAGGCCTGGCTCACCTCTACGGCCGCCAGCTGATCCCGATGCGGCCGAGCAGGCGGCCGACGCCGCTTTCCGGCTGTTCCGGGATATCCGGGGTTTCGCTGGTCGAACTCGGGCGCGGCTGATCCGGTTCCTCGGCTTCAACGGCCTCGCCGGTTTCGGCGGAAATCCCGCGCAGCGTCCGGATCTTCTCCTCCACCATCAGGCGCTTGGCCTCGTCCGGCTTGCTGTCGCGCGCCATGTAGACGGTCTGCGACGGGAAGGCGAAGCCCGCCCCGCAAGCATCGACGATGTCCATGATCCGGAGGGTGAGTTCCTCCTGGATCTGGAGAAACTCGTTCATGTCCGTACACTTGACGTAAGCGAAAATCTCGATGGTGAGGCTGTCCGCGCCGAGCCCGGTGAAGCGCACCCGCGCCGGGTCGGGGTCGACCTTCGGGTGGCTCAGGAGCATCGCGCGGAGTTCGATCAACAGGTAGCGGATCTGGTCCGGCGTGGTTTCGTAGCGCAGGCCGAGCTTGGGATGGAACCAGAACTTGTCGCGCATCGCGAAGTTTTCGATCTTGAGCGACGAGAATTCGCCGTTCGGCACGGTGACGATGGTGCGGTCGAGGGTGCGGATGCGGGTCGAGCGCATGCCGATTTCCTCGACTTGCCCCAACTGGTCGCCGAACTTGCAGAAGTCGCCTTCGCGGATCGGATGATCGGCGATCAGGGTGACCGAGCCGATCAGGTTCTCGATGGTCTTCTGCGCACCCAGGGCGACCGCGATACCGCCGATGCCGAGGGCGGCGAGACCGGCGCTGACGTTGAACCCCAAGGTGTCGAGGATCACGATCAGGCCCGCCGCCATCACCAGGAACTTCGCGACGCGGCGGAAGAAGCGGATCGCCGAAAGCGCCTCCCAATGGTTGAGTTGGGAAATCTTGTCGATCGTCACCTGCGCGACGGCATCGACGATGCGCCAGAGGAACCACGCCAGCCCGCTCCACCAGACGATCTGGCCGATCACCGCGAAGAACTGCCGCGCCACCACCGCGACGCCGAGATACCCGACGCCCAGCACGAACAGCATCACCGCGAAGCAGATCCGGAACGGCGGCACCGCTGCCTCGACCAACCGTCGCTTGAGCGAATCCGGGTTGCGCCGCCAGATCGACCGGAGGCCGGTCGCAGCGATCACCGTCACCAGTCCGGAAACCGCGTAGGCGAGCACCGCGAACACCACGAGCGCGCCCCAATGGATCAGCGGCACGCCGCCGAGCAGCGGCCCGCCGAGCAGCCAACGCGGCAGGATGCGTTCGAAGATGCCCGCCTTGACCTTGTCCTCAAGCCCTGGAATCTGGGCGACGCTGCGCGACGACACCAACCAGATCTGGATGCCGTCGGGGCTCTTCACCCGTTGCAGGAACAAATCCACGGTCCCCTGGTGGGTGCGCACCGAGGCGAATTTTTCAAGATCGGCATCGAGGCCGTCGTCGAGCAGGCCTTCCGGCGCATTGCTCAGTTCGCGCCCCTGCGCCAGCCAACCGCCTTCGTCGAGCACCTGCTGGAGGTCCTGCGCCAGGTCCTTTCCCCGTGCCGGGCGCTGGGTCGTCGGGATCTTGCTCAGGTCGAAGTAGTTGGCGGCGCGCACGTAGTCCTGCTCCGCCATCGCCTTGACCAGGCCGCGCACCAGGCCTTCCGGCGTTTCGCGACCGAGGAGGTCCTTCGGCGCGGGCGCTTCGGCGGCGGGCGGAGCGTCGGCGTGCGCCGCCGTGCCGAACGGAGCGGCGGCGTACAGCAGGAAGATGAAGATCGCGGTCAGGATGCGGGGGAAAAGCCGGGAAAATGCGAACATGGGAGTGAATAGCCGTTTCTGCGGTGCGCGCTGCGCGGGTGGTGAAGATGAAGGCCCGGAATGGCCGAAATGCAAGTCCTAGATGCGGCCCCGCGCCCATCGCGCGAGAAACGCCGGAGTCAGGCGGCTGGGCGCGGCGAACCTCGGGTCGAGCGGCTCGAATCCCGACCGGCGCAGCCGTCGCAGGTGTTGCCGCGCCAATGCCGCCGGGGCAACCAAGCAGAACGCCCGACGCGGCGGCGGGTTCCCTGCGGCGGCGGCGATTGCCGCCTCGGCCCGCGTGGCGACGCGCCGCGCGAGATCGGCGCGGGCGGCGGGATCGGCTATCGCGGCCGGCCAGGGATTGCGGCCCTGACGAACCCGCATCGCGGTGGCGCGGAGGAGGCCGACGAGGCCATGGCCGCGCGCCGCGTCGGCAAGCGCGGGATGCGCGGCCAAGTCGCCCATGCCCGCCGCATGCGCAAGCGCGGCGGCGAGAGGCGCGGTGGTCGCGGCAACGTAGGCCTCCGCCTCGTCGAGGTCGGCGAACGGCGTGTCGTCCATGTCGCGCGCCCGCGCCTCGACCAGCGCCAGCAGATGCGGCTTGATCGCGGGCCAGTGCGGCTGCGCCACCAGCAGGCGCGACAGCGGCGGCAATCCCGCGTCGGACGCGCCGTCGAAGGCGTCTATCCACCAGCGCAGGCGGAGCAACCCCATTGCCGGTTCGGCGACCAGCTCCCGCACCCGCGCGAGTTCGGCGTTGACGGCGAGCACCGCGAAGATGTCGGCGCGCCAGGGCAGCGGTCGCAGCATTGCGCCGATGAAGCGGTCGCGGTCCTGCCGTCGCACCGTCTCCGCCAGCCAGTCGTCGGTATCCGGCATCGGTGCCGCCTCTTTCGGTTTTGCTTGCGCTGAGGGGAATCGAATCCCGTATAGTGTCTGCCCAGCGACCACTCGGAGCCCTCAGGACCCCGCCATGATATCTTCCCGCATCGACGAATGCACTGTCGCGGGTGTCGCCCGGCCCGAGAACTTTCCGGTGGCGTCGCTGCTTCTCGCGCGCAACGATCGCGCCGCGGTGCGGGCATTCTATCGCTTTGCCCGGTTCGCCGACGACATCGCCGATTCGCCGGACCTCGCGTCGGAGCGCAAGCTCGCCGCCCTCGCCGCCCTCGACGCCGCGCTGCTCGGCGAGCGCGCGATCGCCGACGCGGTGGACGTCTCCCCCGCCGAAGCCCTGCGCGCCGCGCTCGCGGCCCGGGGCCTCGAAACCACTCAGGCGCGGGTGCTGTTGGGCGCATTCCGCCGCGATGCGGAAAATCGCGGCACGCCCACCTGGGCGGATCTGATGGCTTACTGCCGCGCCTCCGCCGCACCGGTCGGGCGCTTTCTCCTCGACCTCCACCGCGAGCCGCGCCGCGCGTTGGACGCCGCCGACGCGCTTTGCGCCGCGCTGCAGGTCCTCAACCATCTCCAGGACATCGGCGAAGACTACCGCCTGCGCAAGCGGATCTACCTGCCGCTTGCCTGGCCCGACGGCACCTGCGCCGACCTCGCCGACCTCGACCGCACCTCGCTGACGCCGAACCTGCGCGCCTGCGTCGACCGCGCGCTGGAACGCACCGCCCGCCTGCTCGACCGCGCCGACACCTTGCCCGCCTTGCTCACCTCGCCGCGCTTGCGCGCCGAGGCCGCCGCGATCCTCTCCCTCGCCCATGCCCTCGCGCGCCGCCTCCACTCCGGCGATCCGCTCGCGCGACGCATCCGCCCGACCTCGGGCGACGCCGCCCGCGCCGCCGCCGCCGCGTTGCGCGCGCTGGTGCGGCCGCCGCCGGTCTGCCTGCTCGGCGCGGCACAGCGGCGCGAGATCAACGCCATCGTCGCGAAGTCGGGATCGTCGTTCCGCCTCGGCCTTGCCTGCCTGCCGCGCCCGCGCCGCGACGCGATGCGCACGCTCTATGCCTTCTGCCGCGTTCTCGACGACATCGCCGACGAACCCGGCCCCACCTCGGCGGAGCGCCACGCCCAGCTCGACGCCTGGGAAACCTGCCTCTCCGCCCTCGAATCCCGCACCGAGGTCGAGGACCCGCCCGCCCTCGTCGCCGCGCTTGCGGCGGTCAACGAACGCTACGGCCTCGACTTCGCCGAATGCCGCGCCCTGATCGCCGGGATGCGGATGGACGTGGACGGCCCGATGGTGGCCCCGGAGGACGAAGCCTTCCGCCTCTACTGCCGCCGCGTCGCGGTCAGCGTCGGGTTGATCGCACTGCCGCTGATGGGCGCGACCGACCCCGGCGCACGTCGCTTCGCCGCCGAACTCGGCCACGCGTTGCAGTGCGTCAACATAATCCGCGACGTCGCCGAGGATGCGGCGATCGGGCGCTGCTACCTGCCGCGCGAACTCCTGCTCGCCCATGGCATCGCGAGCATCAAGGCCGCCGAGATCGTCCGCCATCCGAACCTCGGCGCGGTGCGGGCGAGGCTCGCCGCCCGCGCCCGCGCCCACTTCGCCGCCGCGCTCGAAGACCTGCCGTCGGAGGATTGCAGCGAACTCCTGCCCGCACGACTGATGATGGCCGCCTACCAGGACGTCCTCGACCGGATCGAGGCGAACGGCTGGGAGACGCTCAAGCCGCCGCCGCGCCCGGGCAAAATCAAGCGCCTGCTCTGCCTCTTCCGCCTGCCTCGGCCACGCGGGAGTTAAAGCCATGGCCACCCCCCTCGCACCGGTCTGCAACGTCGTCGGCGCAGGTCTCGCGGGCCTTGCCGCCGCCTGGGCGCTGTCCCGAGCGGGGATGCGGGTGCGGTTGTTCGAGGCCGCCGCCCACGCGGGCGGGCGCTGCCGCTCGCTCCCCGACCAGCGCTTCGGCACTGCGATCGACAACGGCAGTCATTTGCTGTTTTCCGGCAACCACGCCGCGCTCGAATTCCTGCGCGGCATCGGCGCGCCGTCCATCGGCCTGACCCCGCGAGACGGCACCGAGTTCCTCGACCTTGCCGACAACGCCCGTTGGCGGATCGTACCCGGTGGCGAGAGCGCGCTGTGGATGTTGGGGTCGGGCCTCAAGGTGCCGGGCGTCGGTCGCGTCTGCATGCTGCGCGAGGGCATCCGCCTGCTCACCGCCAAACCCGGCGAACGTGTCGGCGAACGCGTGCCGACCCACGGAACCGCTTGGCGGCGATTCTGGAAACCGTTCCTGAGCGCGGTGTTCAATGCCGATCCGGCATCAGTTTCCGCCCCCCACGCCGCCGACGTGCTGCGTGCCCTCGCCATGGATGGCGCTGCGGGGGGACGTCCGCTTCAGGCCGCGCGGCCATGGTCAGAGATCGTCGCAGAGCCTGCGCTCCACCATTTGCGCGAGCGCGGCGTCGACATCCGCCTCGGCTCGCCGCTCCTCGCCCTCGACCGGGGCGAAGGCCGGGTGCGCCGCCTGGTGTTCCGCAAGGGCAGCGTCGATTCCGCCGACGAGGCGGTGATCCTCGCGATCCCGAACGCGGTGGCCCATCGCCTCTGTCCGGACGCGGTGCCCGAAATCCCCTCCGCGCCGATCGTCAACCTCCACTACCAGACCGACATCGACCAGGGGCTCGGCTTCTGCGGCATCGTCGGCGGCATCGCCGACTGGGTGTTCTGGCGCGGCGGCGTCGTTTCGGCCACGATCGCGGGCGGCGGACCCGACCTCGACCCGGACGCCCTGGCCGCGACGGTCTGGGCGGAAGCGCGGCGGGTGCTGCCGAAGTCGGTGGCGGCGCTGCCTCCGTCCTGGCACCGCATCGTGGAAAAGCGCGCCACCAGCGCCGCCACGCCGGAAGCCTTCCGCCTCCGCCCCAAAACCGTCACCGCCCACCCCAACCTGTTCCTCGCGGGCGATTGGACCGACACCGGCCTGCCCTCGACCATCGAGTGCGCAGTGCGTTCCGGATTTACAGCCGCCCAGGCCGTGGTTGCTGCTGCGAAAGCATGACATTCGCCGGAAATCTCGTTCTTCGCCCTTAACTTATCCCTGCCCCGCACCTAAATGCGTGGGGAGAAAGCTACTTGTGCGTCGCATTCGCGCGACGCCAACCCAAAAGAGAAGGAGAACGCCACATGGCATTCGAACTCGCGCCGCTTCCGTACGACCCGGCATCGCTGGAGCCCTACATCTCCGCGACGACGATGAATCTGCACCACGACAAGCATCTGGCGACCTACGTCACGAATCTCAACAAGCTGATCGACGGTACGCCGCTCGCTTCGAAGTCGCTGGAAGAGATCATCCTCACCGCTGCAGGCGATGCGGAGAAGGTCGGCGTGTTCAACAACGCCGGCCAGATGTGGAACCACAACATGTTCTGGGATTGCCTCTCGGCCCAGGGCGGCGGCGCGCCGTCCGGCGAGTTGGCCGAACGCATCACCGCCGATTTCGGCTCGGTCGACGCGTTCAAGGAGCAGTTCAAGGCGGCGGCCCTCGGCCAGTTCGGCTCGGGCTGGGCCTGGCTCGTCGTCGACAAGGGCAAGCTCAAGGTCACCAAGACCGGCAACGCCGATCTGCCGCTGGCCCATGGACAGACCGCGCTGTTCAACCTCGACGTCTGGGAACATGCCTACTACGTCGACTACCAGAATCGCCGCGCCGATTACGTCCAGGCGGTGCTCGACCGGTTGATCAACTGGAAGTTCGTCGCCGAGAACTTGAAAAAGGCGGCTTGATCGCCGCACCCGGAAAGCAAAACGGCGGGGAATTTCCCCGCCGTTTTTATTTTGCCCTCAGCCCTGCTTGGCACCGGGTTCGGCTTCCGCTTCAAGCGGCGCGATCGCGTCGGTGTTGCGGAGCTTGAAGTAGATCAACACCGGCAGCGCAATGTAGACCGACGAGAAGGTGCCGACCACCACGCCGAGAATCATCGCGAGGGCAAAGCCGCGCAGGACCTCGCCGCCGAACAGCGCGATCGCCAACACCGAGATGATCGTCGTGCCGCCGGTGAGAATGGTCCGCGACATCGTCTCGTTGACGCTCAGGTTGAGCAGGTCCTTGACCGGCATCTTCTTGAACTTGCGCAAGTTCTCGCGCACGCGGTCGTAGATCACGACGGTGTCGTTGATCGAGTAGCCCGCCACCGTCAGCACCGCCGCCACCGAAGTGAGACTGAATTCGAGCCCGGTGATCGAGTAGAAGCCGATCGTCAGCACCACGTCGTGGATCAGCGCGAGCATGCCGCCGACACCGAAGTGCCACTCGAAGCGCAGCCAGATGTAGCCCGAGATCGCCACCATCGCGAGGATCGTCGCGAGAATGCCGTCGCGGATCAATTCCTCGCCGACCTTCGGCCCGACGACTTCGGTGCGCCGATCCTCGAACGACGGCCCGAGGGTGTCGCGCACCGCCTTCAAGGCGGCGTTCTGCGAGACCTCGTTGTCGAACGCGGGAATGCGGATCATCACCTCACGGCCGGTTTCGCCGATCCCCTGGAGGCCGATCTCGCCGACGCCGATATCGTTGAGGCGGGTGCGGAGATCGTGGAGATCGACCGGTTTGTCCGAACGGACTTCCATCTGGATGCCGCCGGAGAAGTCGATACCGTAGTTGAGGCCCTTGGTAAGCAGCAGAACCCCGGTGCTGCCCAAGAGCAACACCGAGAAGAACAACGCGATGAAACGCTTGCCGACGAAGTCGACCTTGGTTTCACCGGGAAGGAACTTGATGCCACGGAACATTGCGGAAAACCCCTTCCCTGATCAGACCGGCAGCGTCGTGGGGCGCTTGGCGCGCATCCAGACCACCACCATGAGGCGCGTCAGCATCACCGCCGAGAACATCGACGTGATGATGCCGAGACCGAGCGTCACGGCGAAGCCGCGCACCGGACCGGAGCCGAAGTGATACAGCAGCACCGCCGCGGCCAGCGTGGTGACGTTCGCGTCGAGAATAGTGGCGAAGGCGCGCGAGAACCCGGCTTCGATCGAACTCAACACCGAGCGGCCGTTCGCGTATTCTTCGCGCATGCGCTCGAAGATCAGCACGTTGGCGTCCACGGCCATGCCCATGGTCAAGACGATGCCGGCGATGCCCGGTAGCGTCAGCGTCGCGCCGATCGCGGAAAGCCCGCCGACCAGCAGCACCATGTTCATCACCAGCGCGATATTGGCGAAGATGCCGAACAGCCCATAGGCGACGACCATGAAGCCGACCACCAACGCGAGGCCGACGAGGCTCGACATCGTGCCCGCGCGGATCGAATCCGCCCCGAGGCTCGGGCCGACCGAACGTTCTTCGAGGAAGGTGATCGACGTCGGCAGCGCGCCCGAGCGCAACAGCAGCGCGAGGTCGCTCGCGCCCTGGGTACTGAAGCCGCCGGTGATGACGCCGTTGCCCTGGAGGATCGCGCTGCGGATGTTGGGCGCCGACACCACCTTGTTGTCGAGGACGATCGCGAGGTTGTGGCCGACGTTGTCCGCCGTGACCTTGCCGAAGATCCGCCCGCCGAGGGCGTCGAAGCGGAACGACACCACCGGCGCGCTCTGGTCGAAGCTCGGCTGCGCGTCGACGAGATGCTCGCCCGCGACTTCGACCTTCTTGCGCACCACGTAATACTGCTTCTGCCCATCGGGACGGGCGTCCATGCCTTCGAGGAGCATCGAGCCCGGCGGAATCCGTCCGCGCAGGGCGTCCTCCACCGAGGTGTCGGAATCGACCAGGTGGAAGGTCATGCGAGCGGTCTTGCCGATCACCTCGCGCGCACGCTTCGGATCGGAAACGCCCGGCAACTGGATGACGATGCGGTTGTCGCCCTGGCGCTGGATCGAAGGTTCGCGGGTGCCGAGTTCGTCGATGCGCTTGCGGATGATGTCGAGGGTGGTCGAGAGCGCGCCTTCGAGCATCGCCTTCCGGGCCTTTTCGCCGTAGACGATCTTGACCAGGCCCTGGTCGTCCATCTCGACGTCGGCGGAGGGGATCGCGCCGCGCAGCGCCTTGCGGGCCTGGGCGCGCTCGGACTCGTCGCCGAGGATCGTCGCCACCACCGCGCCGTCCTTCACCGCGAGACCGGTGTAGCGGAGCTTCTCGGTGCGCATCGTGCTGCGGGCGACATCGACGACGCCTTCGAGCTTGTCGCGCATCAACTCGGCGGTATTGAGCTCAAGGAGAAGGTGCGAACCGCCCTGGAGATCGAGCCCGAGGCTCAACGGTTGCAGCCAGTTCGGCATCTTGTCGGTGATGTCGCGGCCGACGAGATTGGGCGCGGCGAACATCACGCCCGCGGCGAGCACCAGCATGACGAGGGCGAGCTTCCACTTCTGAAAGTACAGCATCGGACGACCTTCGGGGTAATCAGGGCAAGGCGCCGCGCCCGGGGCTCCCGGGCGCAACGACCGAGTAGCGCGTTGGACGCGCTGTTACTTGCCGCCCAGGAGACGGCGCAGCTTGGAACCCGAAACCGGCTTCTCCGCGTCGTTCGCAGGGGTCGGGACGCCGGCATCGTCGCCCTTGGATTCGGGAGCGGCGGCGCGTTCCTTGTAGAGGCCGAGAACGGTCTCCCGCGTCACCTTGACGCGCAGGTTTTCGGCGATTTCGACAGTCAGCTCGTTGTCGACCGTCTTGGTCACTGTGCCGACGATGCCGCCGCCGGTGACGATACGGTCGCCCCGCTTGATCCCCGAGAGCATCGCCTTGTGTTCCTTAGCGCGCTTCTGCTGCGGACGGATCAGCAGGAAGTAGAAGATCGCGAAGACCAGGACCAACGGCAGCATCTGCTCGAAGCCAAAGCCGGGAGCACCACCGGCAGTCTGGGCGAAGGCGGGCGAAATCAGCATGTATCCAAAGCTCCTCATGAACGCCCCGGTCGCGAGATACCGGACGAATCGTTATCGGTGCGTCGCGCCGGATCGGGCGCATACGATCGACGGACTATAAACGTCGGGGCACGAGATTCAATGTTTAACCGATGTTGGTTTTGTGATTGTCTCGGGCCTTCAAACCCCAGGCGTTCGTTGCTCGCCGCTCCGAGGAGCTAATCCCATGTCCGAAATGGCGCAAGTCCTGCAAGCTTTGGATCGCATCGCGGCGGCCCTCGAACGCAGGCATCCTCCGGTCGCGCCGGTCGAGATCGCCGCCGACGCCGATGCGTTCGTCTGGCAAACCGGACCCGACGCCCTCCTCGCAGTGCGCCGGGTCAACCGCCTGCCGCTCGGCCTGCTCAAGGGGATCGAGGCGCAAAAGGATCGGCTGCTCGAAAATACCTTGCGCTTCCTCAATGGTTTGCCTGCCAACAATGCGCTGCTCTGGGGAGCGCGCGGCACCGGCAAGTCGTCGTTGGTCAAGGCGGTCCACGCCGAGGCCAACGCGCTCGCGGACGGCAACCTCGCGATGATCGAGATCCAGCGCGAGGACATCCCGTCCCTGCCCCGCCTGCTCCGCCATCTGGCGGCCTCGGAACGGCGCTTCCTGCTGTTCTGCGACGATCTGTCGTTCGAGAACCAGGACGAGAGCTACAAGTCGCTGAAGTCGGTGCTGGACGGCGGGCTCGAAGGCCGCCCGGACTCCGTGTTGTTCTACGCCACCTCGAATCGTCGCCACCTGATGAGTCGCCAGATGATCGAGAACGAGCGGGTCGGCGCGATTCACCAGGGCGAAGCGGTGGAGGAGAAGGTCTCGCTGTCCGACCGCTTTGGCATGTGGATCGGCTTCCACAACATGGACCAGGACACCTATTTCGACATCGTCCACGGCTACTGCGCCGCGACCGGCATCGAGGTGCCGTTCGCCGAAATCCAGGCCGAAGCGTTGGCGTGGTCGATGAGCCGCGGCGGCCGCTCGGGCCGCGTCGCCTGGCAGTTCTTCCTCGACCTCTGCGGCCGCCTCGGGGTACCGCCGAAGTTCGACTGATCAGTTGAGATACTGCATCGGGTCGACCGCCTTCGCGCCCTGGCGGACCTCGAAGTGGAGCTGCGGCGACGTTACCGCACCGGTCTGGCCGACCGAGGCGATGATCTGGCCGCGCTTGACCGTCGCGCCGCGCTGCACTTTGATCTCGTCGGCATGGGCGTAGGTGGTGATCAGGCCGTCCGAATGCTTGATCAGGAGCATGTTGCCGAAGCCCTTGAGCTCGTTTCCAGCGTAGGCGACCACACCAGCCTCGGCGGCGCGGACCGAGGTGCCGAGCTTGGCCGAGATGTTGATGCCGTCGTTGCGCATCCCCTTCGCCACCGAACCGTAGGGCACCACCACCTGGCCCTTGACCGGCCATTCGAGACCCCGCCCCTGGCGCGGCGGCGGCGTCGGAATCGCCGCGGCCTTGGGCGGCGGCGCTGCGGCAACCTGGGGCTCGGCCGCGGCCTCGGGCGTCGCGAGGGCCTGGGAGCGTGGCTCGGGCGCGGCGATCGCGGGCGGCGCGATCGACGGCGCACCGCTGCTCGTGGGCAACGCGGCGACGCCCGGATCTTCCTTCGGCTCGGTGGTGCCGGGAAGCTGCAACACCTGGCCGATGTGGATCACGTAGGGCGGTTCGAGGTTGTTGACCCGCACCAGCGCGCTCATGTCGACGTCGTGCATCTGCGCGATGCGATAGACGGTCTCGCCCCGGCGCACGAGATGGGTCGGCGCGGGCGGTATCGTCAGCACTTGCCCGACGAACAGGGTGTATGGCGGGTCGAGGCGATTGAATTCGATGAAGGTGCGCATCGGCACACCGAACTGGGTGGCGACGCGATAGACGGTGTCGCCGCGCTGCACCACGTATTGGCCGCTCGCGATCCGGGGCGCACCGCTCGGCGGCGGACCGCCGATGCGGACGCCGGTGCAGCCGCCCAGCGCGAGAAGCGCGATGATTCCCCAAGCCTGGAGCTGTCTGACCATGCCGGCCACTATACGGGGGCGGTTCGCCCCCGACAACGCCGCTTGCGTCGCCCCTGCCCTCATCCGGCGTCTTCCGGCACGCCCGCGACCAGTGGCACGAACCGCACCGGAAACAGGGATTCGGTGGTAAAGCCGCTTTCGGTCCGCCGCACCCGCACCACGTCCTGGCGCTCCGGCGCGGTGTCCATCGGCGCGACCAGAACCCCGCCGACGGCGAGTTGATCGAGCAACGCACGGGGAATTTCGGCGGCGGAGGCGGTGATCAGGATGCGATCGAACGGCGCTTGCGCCACCCAACCCTTGGTGCCGTCACCGTGCATCGCGACGATATTGGTGAGACGCAACAGGCGGAAGCGCGCCTCGGCCTGGGTTAGCAGCGGCTTGTGGCGCTCCAGCGTGTAGACGCGGCGGCAAAGCGAGGCCAGAACCGAGGTCTGGTAGCCCGAGCCGGTGCCGATTTCCAGAACCTTGGGGCGATTGTCGAGTTCGAGCGCCTGGGTCATCAGGCCGACCACCAGGGGCTGGCTGATCGTCTGGCCGCAGCCGATCGGCAACGCGGCGTTGTCCCACGCCTGGTCGGAAAACGGTTCGGCGACGAAGAGTTCGCGCGGCACCTTCTCGATCGCCGCCAGCACCTTGGTATCGGAAACCCCCGAGCGCCTCAGCTCCATCAACAAGCGGATCCGCAGCGCCGGGTTCATCCGTCGATCCTGTCTTAGGCGACCGTGCCGGTGTCGAAGACCCCGGCGAGATGATCGAGTGTGGCGCGGTCGGTGAGGTTGACCGAGAGCGGCGTCACCGTCACCCAGCCCGCCTCGCTGCGTTCCATGTCGCTGCCTTCGACCAGCGTGGTGTCGGCATGGAGGTTGCCGACCCAGATGTAGGGGCGGCCGCGCGGGTCGATCCGCTCGACGAGATTGTCGCCGACCTTGTGGTGTCCCTGTGGCGCGAGCGCCACGCCGCGCACCGAAGGCGCGGCGACATTGGGAAAGTTGACGCTGATCAGCACGTCGCCCGGCCAGCCGCGCGCGCAGAGCGCCCGGATCACCTCAGGCGCGTGGACTTCCGCCGTGCGCCACTTCACCGGTTCCTGTTGGCGCAGCACCTGGCTCAAGGCGATTGCCGGAACGCCGAGCAGGGTCGCCTCCATCGCGGCGGCGATGGTGCCCGAATAGGTGACGTCGTCGCCCATGTTGGCGCCGCGATTGACGCCTGAAAGCACCAGGTGCGGTAGGCTGTCGGCCATGAACTTGTTGATCGCGAGCAACACGCAGTCGGTCGGCGTGCCCTCGACGGCGAAGCGCCGCTCCGAGATCTGCCGCCAGCGCAACGGCTGGTGCAGGGTCAGCGAGTGGCCCGCGCCACTGTGCTCGGTTTCGGGCGCGACCACCCAGACTTCCGCCCCGAGGGACTGCGCGATGCTCTCCAGCAGCTTGAACCCCGGCGCGTGGATGCCGTCGTCGTTGGTGAGGAGAATGCGCGCGGTCTTGAGCGGCGGAATCGGGTTGATGCGTTCGATTTTCATGAAGGCCTCTTGAGGACGGAGATGCCGCCCATATAGGGCCTCAAGGCGTCGGGGATCACCACCGAACCGTCCGCCTGCTGATAATTTTCCAGGACCGCGACGAGGCAGCGGCCGACCGCGACGCCCGAGCCGTTGAGGGTATGGACGAAGCGCGTGCCCTTCGGCTCGCCGACCGGGCGATAGCGCGCGCCCATGCGGCGGCCTTGGTAGTCGCCGCAGGTCGAGCAGCTCGAAATCTCACGGTAGCGGTTCTGCCCCGGCAGCCAGACCTCGATGTCGAAGGTCCGCGCGGCGGTCGCGCCCATGTCGCCCGCGCACAGACCCATCACCCGGTACGGCAGTTCGAGGCGACGCAAGACCTCCTCGGCGCAGCCGAGCATGCGCACCTGTTCGTCGTCGGAAGCTTCGGGGGTAGTGATCGAGACCATCTCGACCTTGTAGAACTGGTGCTGGCGGATCATCCCGCGGGTGTCCTTGCCCGCCGCGCCGGCTTCCGAGCGGAAGCACGCGGTGAGCGCGGTGAAGCGCTTCGGCAACGCCTTTTCTTCGAGAATGGTGTCGGCGACGAGGTTGGTGAGCGGAACTTCGGCGGTCGGGATCAGCCAGAAGCCGTTCTCGGTACGGAACAAGTCCTCCGCGAACTTCGGCAACTGGCCGGTACCGCGCACCGCGTTGTCGCGCACCAGCACCGGCGGCGAGATTTCCTCGTAGCCGTGTTCGGTGGTGTGCAGGTCGAGCATGAACTGGCCGAGCGCGCGTTCGAGCCGCGCCATCGGGCCCTTCAGCACGACGAAGCGCGCGCCCGAGAGCTTGGCGCCGTCGTCGAACGACATCATGCCAAGGTTTTCGCCGATCGCATCGTGTTCGATCGGGGGGAAATCGAAGGCGCGCGGATGGCCGATGCGGGTCAACTCGACGTTGGCGTCCTCGTCGAGACCCTCCGGCACGTCGTCGGCAGGAATGTTCGGAATACCGAGGAGCAGGAGTTCGAGATCGGCGGCTGCCTGCTTTTCCGCCTCTTCGAGTTCCGCCATTTTGGTTTTCAGCGCCGTGACTTCGTCCATCAGCGCCTGAGCGTCGCCGCCCGACTTCTTCACCGCGCCGATCTGCTTCGAAGCCTCGTTGCGACGCGCCTGCATTTCCTGGCAGGAGGTCTGCATCTGGCGACGGTCGCGATCGAGGGCGATCACCGCCTCCGCCATCGCAGGCTTGCCGCGCCGCGCCAGCGCGCGATCGAGAACTTCAGGGTTTTCGCGGATCAGACGGATATCGAGCATGGGAAGAACCTTTATCGGAACACGGCATCGGGCGTTATAGCCTCGGCGCAGGGCTGCGTCCACCCGCGATCACGGCGCGGGCGGAACCGTCTCGTCATCGTCGAGTTCGGCCTCGGCGCGGGCACGGGTGCGCTCGATCCGGCGGCAGGCGATGATCGAGCCTTCGTACAGCAGCATCAGCGGCACCGCGAGGCCGATCTGGCTGATGATGTCGGGCGGCGTCAGAACCGCGCCGATGATAAAGGCGAGAACGATGGCGTAGCGCCGCTTCGACACCAGCGCGGCGCTCGAAATCAGCCCGGCGCGCGCCAGCAGGGTGAGCAAAACCGGCAACTGGAAGCTGACGCCGAAGGCGAAGATCAGGGTCATGATCAGCGAGAGGTATTCCCCCACCCGCGCTTCCAGCTGGATCGGCAGGACGGTTTCGCCGCCGTGGGTCTGGAAACCGAGGAGAAATTTCCACGCCATCGGAATGATCATGAAGTAGACGAGCATTGCGCCCATCACGAACAGGATCGGGCTGGCCACCAGGAACGGCAGGAAGGCGCGGCGCTCGGTCTTGTAGAGGCCGGGGGCGACGAACATCCAGAGCTGCGCCGCGACGATCGGGAACGACAGGAACATCGCGCCGAACGCCGCCACCTTGACCTGGGTGAAGAAGCCTTCGGTGAGCGCGGTGTAGATCATCCGCTGGGTGCCGCCGACCTCGGCCATCACCCGCGCAAGCGGGCGCATCAGCACGTCGTAGATATCGAGCGACACCCAATAGCACAACGCGAACGCGACGACGAAGCCGAGGGCGGCGTACATCAGCCGACGGCGCAGTTCGAGCAGATGCTCAAGCAACGGCATCGGCTGGTCGTCCTCCGGGCCGTCCCGGTCTTCGCTCTCGCTCATGGTTCGTCCTTCGCCGACGGCGTCTTGGCGGTCTTCGGCTTGGCCTTGGCGCGAGGCTTCGGCTTGGGTTTGGGCTGGGGAACGGGTTCCACCTCCGAAACGGGCTCGGGTGGCGGCGGCTCGGCGTCGGCCACCAGGGGCTTCGGATCGAGGCGGGTCGCGTCGGCAGCCTCGTTGAGCGAATCCCGCATCAGGTGGTCGGGATCGACGGCGTCCTCGACGATCTTGCCGAAGTTCTTCGAGCGCGCCGCGTCGGCCGCCTTGCGCAGGTCTTCAAGTTCCGCATCGCGGATCATCTCGTCGACATGCAGCCGGAACGAAGTGGTCAGGCTGCGCACCCGGCCCATCACCCGGCCAAAGGTTCTGAGCGCGGCGGGCAGATCCTTCGGCCCGATCACGAATACCGCGACCACGACGATCACGGCCAATTCCCACCCGCCGATATCAAACATCGTGCGCTGTCGTTCCTTCGGGGTTCAGCAGTCCGGAATTACGGCTTGTCGAGGTGATCGTCCTTGTCGATCCGCTTCGGCGGCTGTTCGTCGTCTTCCTTCATGCCTTTCTTGAAGGCATTGATACCCTTGGCGACATCGCCCATCAGACGCGGAATCTTCCCCGCGCCGAACAGCAGCAGGATCACCACGATAATCAGAAGAATCTGTAGCGGCCCAAGGCTCATCGAAGGTCTCTCTTTGCAGCGGGAAAAGCGGGGTCGGTTGCGAAAGCCGCGCCGAACCGGCGCGTGACCCCGGCGCGGATGATGACAGATATCCCCCTTGCATGCAATCGGCCCCCGCCATATTTACTGGACTACATAGTCCATTTTGACTAAAGTCTGCGCGGACCCGGCCAGCCTCCGTTGAGAGCCGCCGCACATACAGGAACACCCGATGCGTAAGCCCATTATTTTCGGCGCCCTCGCGATTGCCTTCGTCACCGCATCCGTCTACGGCTGGCAGTGGTACAGCCACGGCCGGTTCGTCGAATCCACCGACAACGCCACCATCGACGGCGACATCGTCACCATCGCGACCAAGGTTTCCGGGCGCGTGGCGAGCATCGCGGTGGGCGACAACCAACCGATCCACGCGGGCGACGTGCTGATGCGAATCGACGACGCCGACTATCGTGCCGCCTACGTCCAGCAAGAAGCCGCCTTCGCCGCCGCGAAGGCCTCGGTCAAGGTGGCCGAGGACACCATGGCGCTGACCCGCAACGCGATCGCCGAAGCCAAGGCCGACCTCAACTCCGCCCGCGCCGAACAGACCCGCGCCGGGGCTGACCTCGCCCGCTACAGGAAGCTCTCCGCCGCCCAGTACGCGTCGGAACAGAAGATGCAGACCACCCAGGCCGACGCCGCCAAGGCCAATGCCGAAGTCGAGCGCAAGGCCGCCGCCGTCGCCACCGAGGAGAGCCGCCTCGCCCTCCAGGCCTCGCAACTCACCCAGGCCCAGGCCCAGGCCGAAGCCCAGGCCGCCGCGCTCGACGCCGCGCGCATCCGCCTCGACGACACGGTGATCCGTGCACCCGTCGACGGCGTGATCGGCAACAAGGGCGTGCGCCTTGGTCAATACCTCCAGGCCGGGCAGCAGACGATGAGCGTGGTACCGGTTTCCGAGGTCTACATCACCGCCAATTTCAAGGAAACCCAGGTGGCGCGGATGCGCCCCGGCCAGCCGGTTGAGATCGACGTCGACGCCTACAAGTCGCGCACCTTCCACGGCGTGGTCGACAGCGTCTCGCCCGGCTCCGGCGCGATGTTCAGCCTCCTGCCGCCCGAGAACGCGACCGGCAACTTCACCAAGATCGTGCAACGTATCCCGGTGAAGATCCGCCTCGATTCCGCCGCGCGGCAGGCGCTCCTGATCCCCGGCATGTCGGTGATCGCCCACGTCGACACCGAGGGCGACGACGGCCACCTCACCCGTTCCAACGCCTTCGCCACCGCACCCGGCGCCGCGCCACCGCAAACCGCCAACCGGTAAACCACGATGTCCGAAGCCGCCGCCCCTGCGGGCAAGGAACGCATCGACCCGCGCCTGCTGATCGGCTTCCTCGCCATGGTGGTGGGGATGTTCATGGCGATCCTCGACATCCAGATCGTCGCGGCTTCGCTGTCCGAGATCCAGGCAGGCTTGGCCGCCTCCGCCGACGAAATCGTCTGGGTGCAGAACGCCTACCTGATCTCCGAAGTAATCATGATCCCGCTCTCGGGCTACGTCTCACGCGCGCTCGGGATGCGCTGGACCTTCGTGATCTCGGCGGGCGGCTTCACCCTCGCCAGCCTCGCCTGCGCCTTCGCCCAGAACATGGGACAGATGATCGTTCTGCGGGTGATCCAGGGCTTCATCGGCGGCGCGATGATCCCGACGGTGTTCGCCGCCGCCTACACCGTGATGCCGCGCAGCCGCCTCGCTTCGACCACGGTGATGATCGGCCTCGTCGCCACCCTCGCCCCGACCATCGGCCCGACGCTCGGCGGCTGGCTCACCGAGAGCTTCTCCTGGCACTGGCTGTTCCTCGTCAACGTCGTCCCCGGCCTTGCGGTAACAGTGATCGTCTGGGCGTTCATCGACGTCGACAAGCCCCAGCTCGACCTCATCCGCACCATCGACATCCTCGGGTTGGTGCTGATGGCGGCGTTCCTCGGTTGCCTCGACTTCGTCCTCGAAGACGGCTCGCGCAACGACTGGTTCGCCGACGAGGCGATCCGCTATTGTGCGGTAATCGCGGCGGTCGCGGGCATCGGCTTCTTCTGGCGCGCGCTCACCTCGAAGAACCCGATCGTCGATCTGCGCGCCTTCTCCGACCGCAACTTCGCCACCGGCTGCGTGTTCAGCTTCGTCCTCGGCATCGCGCTCTACGGCCTCGTCTACCTCCAGCCGCAGTTCCTCGGGCGGGTGCGCGGCCTCAATTCGATGCAGATCGGTGCGGTGATGATCGTCACCGGCGCGTCCCAGTTCATTTCCGCGCCGATCGTCGGCAGCATCTCGCGCAAGGTCGACCCGCGCGTGCTGCTCTGCATCGGCTTTTCCTGCCTCGCGGTGTCCAACTTCCTCCTCTCCGACCTGAACGGCGACTGGGACTACAACGAGTTCTTCTTCCCCCAGGTGCTGCGTGGCATCGGCTACATGTTCACGATCATTCCCGCCAACGTCCTGGCCCTCGGCACCCTGCCGCCCGAGCGGATGAAGAACGCTTCCGGCCTCTATAACCTGATGCGCAACCTCGGCGGCGCGTTCGGCCTTGCCGGCATCAGCACCGTCCTCGATCACCGATTCGCCCTCCATTGGGCGCGCATCGGCGAGGCAGTCAATCCGACTCGTCCCGAAGTCCAGGGCATGCTCTCCACCCTCACCGACCGCTACGCTGCGATCCCCGGCGTGGATTCGAGCGCGGCAGCGGCAAAAACTCTCGGACAGATCGTCTATCGTCAGGCAACCGTCATGACATTCATGGATGTTTTCTGGATGATGGCGTGGGTCTCGTCGGCGGCGATCATCGTTGTCCTGCTTGCCCGCAAGCCGCGCCAGGCTCCCGCGCCCGGAGGAGGACACTGAACATGACCGCAACCGCCGCCCGCTGCCCGATGCGCGGACGCCCCCCCGATCCCTCGAAGCGCGCGGCCATCGTCGCCGCCGCCGGTGCGCTGTTCAGCCGCCAGGGCTACGGCATCTCGATGGAGGCGATCGCAGGCGAGGCGAACGTCTCCAAGCAGACGATCTACAACCTGTTCTCGACCAAGGAACACCTTTTCGGCGCGGTCGTCGCCTCGTGCTCGGAAACCATCATCGAGGCGATCCCCACCCCCGCCGAACACGCGCCGCCCACCGAAGGCCTTTCCCGCATCGCGCACGAGTACGTCCGCTTCATGACCAGCGGCAAAATCCCGCTGGTCTACCGGCTGATGATCTCCGCCCCGAGCGAGGTCGGCGCCGTCCTCACCGCCCAGTTCTATGACAACGGCCCGCGCCGGGCGCTGGCCCAGGTCGCCGACTACCTCCGCGACCAGGACCGCCTCGGCAACCTGAAGATCGCCAACCCCGACCTCTCCGCCGAATGCTTCTTCGGCATGCTCAACGGCCAGATCCTGATCCGCAACATGCTCGGCCTCCAGGACCACTGGAGCGAAGCCCACCTCGACGAAAAAGCCGACTACTGCGTCGCGATGTTCCTCTCCGAACACGCGCAGAAGTAAGTCAGGCCGGGGGCGCTGCCCCTGGACCCCGCCGGGGCCTTCAGGCCCCAGACCCCTTATTGTTTTTGCGCGTAGCGCCATAAAACCATTGCGAGGCATGACGGTTGATTGCGCTGACGCGCGAAAAACCAGTTACGGGGTCGAGGGGACCGAATCCCCTCGCGGGGTCCAGGGCAGCGCCCCTGGCCTTCCCCCTACTCCCCGTCCTCGTCTCCCAGCAGCATCGTATCGTCACCGAGCGGCAGTTGCATTTCGTCTTCGGTCTGGGCGGCGTAGGCGATCATCGCGGGGCGGGTATCGAGGAGACCGGCGGCCTTGAGTTCCTCGACCCCGGGGAGGGCCGAGATATTTTCGAGGCCGAAGTGGTCGAGGAAGGCGGGCGCGGTGCCCCAGGTCATCGGGCGGCCGGGAGTTTGGCGGCGCCCCATCGGGCGCACCCATCCGGCTTCGAGGAGGACGTCCAACGTACCGCGATTGAGGGCGACGCCGCGCATTTCCTCGATTTCGGCGCGGGTGACGGGCTGGTGGTAGGCGACGATCGCCATCACCTCGACGGCGGCGCGAGAGAGCTTGCGCTGCTGCGGCACTTCGAGGTGGAGGCGCGCGGCGAGGTCGGGCGCGGTGCGGAAGGCCCAGGCGTCGCCGCGCTTGACGAGCTCGACGCCACGCCCGGCATAGCGTTCGCGCAGGGCTTCAAGGCGAGCATCGAGGTCGGCGATTTCCGGCAGGCGGGCGCGGAGATTCGCCTCCTTGACCGGCTCGGCGGAGGCGAACAGCACCGCCTCGATCACCCGCTCGGCAGTAAAGTGGTCCGGGCCTTCCGGAACGACGGAATCTTCGCTCATGGGATCGCCTTTCGCAGCCGGATCGGGGAAAACGCGCCGCCGTCCTGGCGCAGTTGGATTTTGCCCTGGCGGGTGAGTTCGAGCGCGGCGACGAAGGTCGCACCGAGGGCGGAGCGGCGATAGAGGCCGTCGGTGAGGCCGGGCGGCAGGAAGGCTTCGAGCTTTTGCCAGTCGGCCGCCGCGCCGATCAGATAAGCCATCCGCGCCAGCGCATCGTCCACCGAGTAGAGCTTGGCCTCGCGGATTTCGAGGCGGGTTTCGGTCTTGCGGCCGAGGAACGCGCCGTACGCGCCGATCAGGTCGAACAGGCGGGTGTCGTAGATCGGCCGGGTGACGTCGCGCAGGCCTTCCGGCGCGCCGCGCGGGAACACCTGTTCGCCGAGGCGCGGCCGCTTCATCAGAAGCTCGCCGGCTTTCCGCATCGCATCCAGGCGTTCGAGTTGGAAGGCGAGCGCGGCGGCCATGTCAGCGCCGCTCGGTTCGTCGGCGTCGGGCGCGACCGGCAAAAGCAGACGCGACTTCAGGTACGCCAGCCACGCCGCCATCACCAGGTAGTCGGCGGCGAGTTCAAGATTGCGCTGCCGCGCCTCGTGGACGAAGCGCAGGTATTGCTCGGCAAGCTGGAGAATCGAGATCTGCCGCAGGTCGACCTTCTGGTCGCGGGAGAGAGCGAGCAGAACGTCGATAGGACCTTCGAAGCCGTCGATATCGAGGAGCAGCACGTCGAGGATCGGCATCGGCGCGATCTCCGCGTCCCACTCGTCGTGCCCCGCCGTCATTCCCGGTTCGACCAAGCCCCGCTCCTTGCGTTTCAGCCCATCAGCGCCTGGAAACGCGCGCGCAGGTCCGCCGTGGCGATCGGCTCGGCCTCGGCCCGCGCCGTGCGGCGGCGGGCCTCGGCAGCCGCGAAACGTTGCAACGCCATGTCAGAAATTTCCTTCAATCCTTTGGCAACGTTCGACATTTCTACCATGTCTCCGTTGCAGTGGAGGACCATGTCGCATCCGGCTTCGAGGGCGGCGCGAGCGCGGTCGTCGAAGCCGCCGGTGAGCGCCTTCATCGAGAGATCGTCGCTCATCAACAGGCCGGAAAAGCCGATCTCGTCGCGGATCACGCCTTCGATCATTGCTCGCGAGCAGGTCGCCGGAGCCTCCGGGTCGATCTCGTCGTAGACGATGTGGGCGGTCATCGCCCAGTCCTCGCCGTTGAGCGCCTTGAACGGCGCGAAGTCGAGGGCGTTCAGGTCTTCGTAGCTCGCGGTAACGCGCGGCAGTTCGAGATGGCTGTCGGCACGGGCCCGGCCATGGCCGGGAATGTGCTTGATTACCGGGTGGACGCCCTCGGCGCGCAGGCCATCGCAGACCGCGCGCCCGAACATCGCCACCGTCGCCGGGTCGCCGGAATAGGCACGGTCGCCGATCACCGCGTGGGTTTCGCCGCGCGCGACGTCGAGCACCGGCGCGCAATCGACGCTGATGCCGAGATCGGCGAGTTCGCGACCGATCAGGCGGGCATTGAGATAGGCGGCTTCCCCGGCCTTCGGGCCGATCGCCGCGATCTCCGCCGCTGCCGGAGCTTGGCGCCAATGCGGCGGACGCAGGCGCTGCACCCGGCCCCCTTCCTGGTCGATCAGCACCGGAGCGTCCCGGCCGACGCAGTCGCGCAGCGCGGAAACCAGCGCGCGAACTTGATCTGGGTTGTCAATGTTTCGTGCGAATATAATGAAACCAAACGGATTTATATCCGAAAAAAATGCGGCCTCTTCGGCCGAGAGGGCCAAGCCCCTGCAGCCGAACAGAACGGCGGCGGGTTTCCCCGCCACCGTCGATTTTGCATCAGCGCCGAGCGACGACACAGCCGATGCCCTTCGGCTTCAGGCTTTCGCAGACGCCGTCGGCCTGTTCGCGGGCGGCGAAGCCACCGGCACGAAGGCGATAGAACACCCCCTTCGGGCCGAGGTCGGCGCGGATCACTTCATGCGGCAGATTGCCGAGAACGTCCGGTGCGAGCTTGGTCGCGTGCTGCCACGCAGCCTCGGCTCCGGCCTCGTCCTTGAGCGCGCCGAGTTGCACCTGCCAGCTTCCGGCGGCGGCCGGGGTCGTCGGCGTAGCCTTGGCGACGGGAGCAACCGGCGCGGTCGGCGCGGCCGATGCGGTCGGTGCGACCTTCGTCACCGGAACCATCGGCACGGCGGCGGGCTTCGGCGGTTCGACGGCGCTCATCGGCGGCGGCGGCGTCACCCTCGGCGTATCGACCACCTTCGGCGCGGTGCTGGGCGCGGCGGTTTCCGGGATCGGCGGCGGCAACGGCGTCATGCCGTCGCCGAGGCTGTCGCCACGCGGCAGGTCCTTCGGCTGGCTTGGCTGGGGCAACAGATGCTCGACCTCGGGCTTGACCGCGTTCTGGTCGACGCGGTTATAGACCAGCTTGTCCTGGTTGGGCACGTCCATCCCGCCCGGATCGGCCGGCCGCACCTTGACCGGAGCCTTCTCCGCCTTCACTACCGGCACTTCCTGCGGGCCCGAGGCTGGCTGGCCGCCCGAGCCCAGGATATACCAGGCCGCGCCCGCCGCAGCAGCGAGGCCGATCAGCGCGCCGAACATCAGGCTCTTGCGGGCGGCACGCGCGGGCAAAAGGTCTTCCTCAAGCGGAGCCTCGCGCCCCACCCGCTCGCGCAAGCCTTCAAGGAGGCCGACATCGAAGCTATTCGGGTCCCGTTTATCCTGGGAAACCATAGGCTTACATCTCCTCAACCGGCGTGACGCCGAGAACCATCAGGCCGGAGGCAACCACCAACGCCATGCCGCGCACCAGCGCGACACGCGCAATCGAAACGTCGGGACGATCCGCCAAAAGGAACCGCAGTTCGGAGGCATCGCGCCCCTTGTTCCACAAGCTGTGGAACGCCGCCGCCACCTCGCCCAGGAAATAGGCGATACGGTGCGGTTCGTGCGCCTCGGCCGCGCCCTCGACGACGCGCGGCCAGGCAGCAAGCTGCTTGATCAAAGCAATCTCGGCCTCGTCGGTCAAGGCCGAGAGGTCGGCTTTTGCCAGTGCATTCGCGCCGATGTCGATTCCGGCAAGGCTCTCAGCTGCGTGGCGAAGCACCGAATGGGCGCGGGCGTGAGCATACTGGACATAGAAAACCGGATTGTCTTTCGACTGTTCGGTGACTTTCTTCAAGTCGAAGTCGAGGTGCGCGTCGTTCTTGCGGGTGAGCATGATGAAGCGCACAACGTCGCGGCCGACGTCGTCGATGACCTCGCGGAGCGTGACGAAATTGCCCGACCGCTTCGACATCTTCACCGGCTCGCCGTCGCGCATCAAATTCACCATCTGGCAGAGCCGGATGTCGAGAGTCGCCTTGCCGCCGGTGATCGCCGTGACCGCCGCGACCATGCGCTTGACGTAGCCGCCGTGGTCCGCGCCCAGCACATCGATCATGCTGGTCGCGCCGCGACGATACTTGTCGTAGTGGTAGGCGATGTCGGAGGCGAAGTAGGTCCAGCTGCCGTCGGACTTCTTCAGCGGACGATCGACGTCGTCGCCGAACTCGGTGGCGCGGAACAGGGTCTGCGGGCGCGGCTCCCAGTCGTCGGGAAGCATGCCCTTCGGCGGCTCCAGCACGCCTTCGTAGATCAGTCCGTTGGCGGAAAGCGTCTCGAACGCGGTCTGCACGCCGCCCGCCCGCACCAGTTCGCGCTCCGACGAGAATACGTCGTGGCGGACGCCGAGTGCCGCCAGGTCGTCGCGGATCAGCGCGAGCATCGCGTCCACAGCCTTCAAGCGGAAGGTTTCGAGCCATTCGGCTTCCACGGCCTTGGCGTAGCGGTCGCCGAACTCGGCAGCAAGCGCCCGGCCGACCGGAATCAGGTATTCGCCAGGATAGAGCCCCTCCGGGATCTCGCCGACGCCCTCGCCCAGCGCCTCGCGATAGCGCAGGTGCAGCGAGCGGGCCAGCACGTCGACCTGCGCGCCTGCGTCGTTGACGTAATATTCGCGGCTCACCGCATAGCCCGCCTTGGCGAGCAGCGAGGCGAGGACGTCGCCCACCACCGCACCGCGCCCATGGCCGACGTGCATCGGTCCGGTGGGGTTGGCGGAGACGTATTCGACGTTGACCGGCTTGCCGCCGCCCATGGTCGAGGAGCCGTAGTCGGTTCCCGCGCGCAGGATGTCGCGCAGGCGGTCGTGCCAGAATGCGGGCGCAAGGCGGAGATTGATGAATCCGGGACCCGCGACTTCCGCCGCCTCGACGTCGGACAGGGTCATCAGGCGCGCCGCGAGCAGGGTCGCGATATCGCGCGGCTTCATCCCGGCTGCCTTGGAGAGCACCATCGCGGCGTTGGTGGCGATTTCGCCGTGGCTCGGATCGCGCGGCGGCTCGGTCGCGATCTTAGAGAGATCGAGGCCCTCGGGCAGCGCGCCCTCGGCTTGCAGCGCGGCCACCGCATCGGCGATGCGGCCCTTGAATTCGGTAAACAGGTTCATGGATTGACTTTCGGATCGAATAAACGTGCGTGTTCGTCGAGGGCGAAACGGTCGGTCATCCCCGCAACGTAATCGCAGACTTCCTGGGCGGTTTCGTGGGTGCCGGGGCCATTGCAGCGGTTGCGCCAATCGCCGGGCAGCAGCCTCGGCTCGGAGAGCAGCAGGCCGAACAGGTCGTCAACCACCCGACGCGCCTTGGTGGTGGCGCGCATCACCTTGTAATGCCGATACATGTTCGGGAAGAGGAACGCCTTCAGGGCAAGGTCGGTGGCGTGCATCTCGGGCGAGAACCCGACCAGTGGACGGCCTGCCTTGCGCACGTCGTCGATGTCGCGCACGCGAGCCTCGGCAAGGTTGGCGCGCGCGTGGGCGACGACGTCGGAGACCATCGTGTTGATCATCCGCCGCACGGTCTCGTGAATCCGCCGCGCCATGTCGAGACCGGGGTGGCGCGCGTCGACCTCGGCGAGCTTCGGCCCGACAACCGGCAGGTCGCGCACCGCGTCGATCGGGAACAGCCCGGCGCGAAGGCCGTCGGCAATGTCGTGGTTGTTGTAGGCGATATCGTCGGCGACCGCCGCGACCTGGGCTTCCAGGCTCGAATGATCGGCGAGTTCGAGCGGAAACTCGGCGTCGAACGCGGCGATGTAACCCGGCAGCGTGCCGGTTACCGGGCCATTGTGCTTGACCAGTCCTTCGAGGGTTTCCCAGGTGAGGTTGAGGCCGTCGAACTCGGCGTAGTGGCGTTCGAGCTTGGTCACCACCTTGAGCGACTGGGCGTTGTGGTCGAAGCCGCCGAACGGCGTCATGCACCGCTTCAGCACGTCCTCGCCCGCGTGGCCGAACGGCGGATGGCCGAGGTCGTGGGCAAGCGCCAGGGCTTCCGCCAGATCTTCGTTGAGGTGGAGTTCGCGCGCGATCGAGCGAGCGATCTGCGACACTTCGAGCGAGTGGCTGAGGCGGGTGCGATAGCTGTCGCCCTCGTGGTAGACGAACACCTGGGTCTTCGACGACAGGCGGCGAAACGCGGCGGCGTGGATGATCCGGTCGCGGTCGCGCTGGAACGGCGAACGCCCGCCGGTCGACGGTTCGTCCACCAGACGTCCGCGGCTGCGGTCCGGAATGCAGGCATACGGGGCCAACGGGGCCTGACAGAAGGTCGAGTCCATGCCCGGGACACTACATCCAGGGCGGTTTCGGCGCAACCCGTTGTCATCCCTGCCCGCTCCCTTATACTGCCCTCTCCCATCTCGCCGGAGTGCCATTCGTGCCGACCATCGCCACCTGGAACGTCAATTCGGTCAAGGCCCGCCTGCCGGGCGTGCTCGACTGGCTGAAAAGCTTCTCGCCCGACGTCCTGCTACTGCAGGAAATCAAATGCCAGGACGGCGACTTTCCCGCGTTCGAGTTTCAGGCGATGGGCTACGAGGTCGCGGTGCATGGGCAGAAAAGCTACAACGGCGTCGCGATCCTCTCGCGCATCGGCCTCAAGGACGTCACCATCGGCCTGCCCGAACACGACGGCCCGCCGCAATCGCGCTACATCGAGGCGACGGTCGGCGAGAATTGGCGGGTGGCGTCGATCTACCTGCCCAACGGCAACCCGGTGTGCGATGCCGACGGCGGAGATTCGGAAAAGTTCCGCTACAAGCTCGACTGGATGGACTGCCTCAACGCCCACGCCAAGCGCCTCATCGCCGCCGACCGGCCGACGATCCTGGGCGGTGACTACAACGTCATCCCCGAGCCGATGGATTGCTACGACCCGGCGGTGTGGGCGAAGGACGCGCTGATGCGCATTGAAACCCGCAGCCGCTTCCACGCGCTGCTGCACCAGGGCTGGACCGACACGGTGCGCGCGCTCAACCCGGAGCCCGGGCTCTATTCGTTCTGGGATTATCAAGCGGGCGCGTGGAGCCGCAACCTCGGCCTGCGCATCGATTTTTTGCTCGCCTCGGCGGAAGCCGCCGACGCGCTCCTGGCGGCAGGCATCGACCGCTCGCCGCGCGGCAAGGAAAAGGCCTCCGACCACGCCCCCGCGTGGTGCCGCCTCGCCGGTTAAGCCTTACGCCGCGACGTTGCGCGCGATGCAGGCCATGAGTTCGGCGGACGTTACCGGCTTTTGCAGCCACTCGGAAATCGCCAGGCCTTCGCGTGCGGCTTCCAGGCTTTCGTCGACGTAGCCGGTGAGCATCACCACCGGCACCGTCACGCCCTTGGCGCGCGCCTGGTGGACGAAGTCGAGCCCATCGCCGCCGCCTTCCATCCGCCAATCGGCGAGGATCAGGTCGTAGTGCTGGTCCTGCGCCAGGCGCAGGCCCTCCTCGGTGTTTTCCGCGACCGCGATTTCCTTGATTCCAATGACCTGGAGAATCGCTTTCAAGACATGGGCGAACGGACGGCTGTCCTCGATCGCGAGAACGGAGATATTCCCCCACGCGACCAGTTCGAGATTGTTGCCGTCGTTCATCAAGGTGGCGAAATCCACGCCCTCCGCCGCAGTCACGGCTTCGAGATTGGCGAGCAGATAGGGCTTGATCGCCATGTCATGGAGGAGGATGTGGTCCATCAGCCAGTCGCTGAGGAAATCCAGGAGGTCGCCGATGTCGATCCCGCCGGGATCGCGGCGATAGGCCTCGAACAACCGCCGCGCCTCGATCGAGAGGCGGGCATGCTGTTCGCGGTGTTCGTCGATATCGGGATACCCGGCGGACTCCTGCGCCCGCTCCTCGCGGGCGAAGTGGTAGCGGGTGTAATCAACCAGGGCCGACAGGATCCCGCCCAGGTCGGTGAGATCGCCACTGGCGCGCGAGGCGTCGTGCATCCGATTCAACAGGCCGACCAGAACCTTGTGATCGGCATCAATAAACGGCACGCCCAGCTCAAACCGGCTGGACCACTGAACGTAGGCCATGGTGTCCCCCTTGCCGGATCAACCGGCAACCTAGGAAACAACAATTTTCCGCAATCTTCAAAACGTTTCTATACGACGCAACGCCTCGCGAACCTTTTCCTGCTGGACCAGCGCTTCGGCGCGCTTCTCGCGTTGCTCCGCAACGATTTCCTCGGGGGCCGAGGCAACGAACTTTTCATTGCCGAGCTTCTTGTCGAAGCGGTCGACTTCGCTGTTCCAGCGCTTCAGTTCCTTTTCGAGTCGCGCCTTCTCCTGGCCGACATCGATCACGCCAGCGAGGGGAATGGCGAAACTCGCCGCGCCGTGGGCGATCTGAATCGCGCCCTTGACCGCTTCGCCCGCCGGAACGTTGCCGATCGTCTCGATCCGCGCGAGGCGTTCGATCACCGGCGCATAGGTATCGAGGCGGCGGCGGGACTCGGCATCCGCCTCCTGCACCAGCAGGTTGGTCTTGGCACCCGGCGGCACGTTGACCTCGGAGCGCGCCGAACGGATCGCGGAAATCAGCGCCACCACCCAATCGACGTCGGCGGTCGCGACCGCGTCGACGGCGGCGGGCTGGGGCCAAGCCTCGACGATCAACTGGCCGCGCGGCGCGGGCGCGGTCTTTTCCCAAAGCTCTTCGGTGATGTAGGGCATGAACGGATGCAGGAGCTTCAGGATCTCGTCCAGCACCCAGGCGGCGGTGGCGCGGGTTTCGGCCTGCACCGTCGCGTCGTCGCCCATCAGCAACGGCTTGGCGATTTCGAGATACCAGTCGCAGAAGGTTCCCCAGACGAACTGGTAGACCGCACCCGCCGCTTCGTTGAACTTGAACGCTTCGAGAGCGGCGGTGACCTCGGCAGTCGCCTCGGCGACCTTGCCGACGACCCAGCGGTTGACCGCGTGGCCGTTGCGCGCCGGATCGAAGCCCGGCACC
The DNA here is from genome assembly GCA_002307145.1 of Rhodospirillum sp. UBA1311. Taxonomy (GTDB): domain Bacteria; phylum Pseudomonadota; class Alphaproteobacteria; order Rhodospirillales; family Rhodospirillaceae; genus Oleispirillum. The sequence goes on from DBTR01000065.1 coordinate 36,017, forward strand.
AGGCGGCACTCGTTCATTTCGCAGAAGCGCGCGGCGTTCCAGAGCTTGGTGGCGAAGTTGCGGTAGCCCTGCACCCGGCTCTCGGCCATCTTGATGTCGCGGCCCTGCGCCGCCATCGCCGCGAGGGTGAAGCGCAGGGCGTCCGCGCCGTAGGTGTCGATCAGGCCGAGCGGGTCGATGACGTTGCCCTTGGACTT
>DBTR01000010.1:0-1319 GCA_002307145.1 Rhodospirillum sp. UBA1311
ATCTGGTGGCCCCAGCCGATGTCGGTCTTGGTGGCTTCGAGCGCGTTCGCCTTGTCCTCGCGGATCTGCAACTCGCGCTCGTACATCCGCGCCTTCAGCATGTCCCATGCCTTGGCGCGGTTCTGGTGCTGCGAGCGTTCCATCTGGCACTGCACCACGATCCCGGTCGGATTGTGGGTGATGCGGACGGCGGAATCGGTCTTGTTGATGTGCTGGCCGCCCGCGCCCGACGCCCGATAGGTGTCGATGCGGCAGTCCTTTTCCTCGATCACGATGTCGATGGTGTCGTCGATCACCGGATACACCCACACCGAAGAGAAGCTGGTGTGGCGGCGCGCGGCGGAATCGTAGGGCGAGATCCGCACCAGGCGATGCACGCCGCTCTCGGTCTTCATCCAACCGTAGGCGCCCGGGCCGGTGAACTTCAACGTCACCGACTTGATCCCCGCCTCTTCGCCTTCGCTTTCTTCCAGATATTCCACCTTGTAGCCGCGCCGGTCGGCCCAGCGCACGTACATCCGGGTGAGAATCTGCGCCCAGTCCTGCGCCTCGGTACCGCCCGCGCCCGCGTGAATTTCCACGTAGGCGTCGTTCTGGTCGGCTTCGCCCGAGAGCAGGGTTTCGAGCTTGAGGCGCTGCGCCTTCTCGGCCAGACCCGCGAGCGCCGCCTCGGCCTCGGCGAGCGCGCCGGCATCGCGGTCCACGATCGCGACCCGCGCACCGGCCGCGAGCAGTTGCCGCGCCAGCGCCAGTCCGACGCCGCTGGCACCGCCGGTGACCAGCGCAACCCGGCCCTCGAAATCCGCGCTCATTGCAGGGTGACGCGCAGCGCGTCGGGTGCGCGGAAGACGAAGGTATGCAGATGGCCGGCGGTGTCGGGCTCGACCAGCCGCAGCTTCGGGAAGCGCTTGGCGAATTCCTCGAAGACGATCTTCATCTCCAGCCGCGCCAGCCGCTTCTCCAGATAGCCCAACTGGATGCGGGCGATGGAGGCGATGTTCTTCTCGTCGAGCGAGTGGAAGACCACGATCTCGTCGATGCGGTTGATGAACTCNNGCCTTCTCGGCCAGACCCGCGAGCGTCGCCTCGGCCTCGGCGACGATCTCGGCATCGCCCTCGGCGTCGCCCATCTCGATCAGTTCGAGAGTTTCCGCGAGGTCGGTTTCGAGGCGGTTGTAGCCCGAGATCGAGGTTTCGAGCTTGGTCCGCTCGCGCATCAGGGCCTGCGCCTTGGTCGCATCGTTCCAGAGCGCCGGGTCTTCCGACAGCGCGTTCAGTTCCTCAAGGCGGCGCGTGGCTTCATCCCAGTCAAAGATGCC
>DBTR01000010.1:1562-21501 GCA_002307145.1 Rhodospirillum sp. UBA1311
GCGACATCCCAGTCAAAGATGCCTCCTCAGCAGGGCCATCGCCTGCTGGATCTCTTGGGCCGTCTGTTCGATTTCAGCGCGCATGGGCTGTCCTTCGTGCGTTGCGGTCGGCGAAAGGCGCGGACTTTAGTAGAGTCCGCCCGACTTGGGAACCCCCGCGTCGACCGGGGCCTCGACCACCGGCGCGCCCGAGCCCGAAACCGTGCGCGAACTGCCGGGAGCTTCGCCGGGGCGGAAGGCCTCGAAAATCACGTTGCGGTCGCCGGGTTCGGCACGCTGGCCGGTGTCGTGGTTGATCCGGATCAGGCGGGTGCCGGGCGGAATCCGGAACGGCGTGCCGGGTTTGTCTTTGAGCGCCTGCTCCATGAATTCCTTGAAGATCGGACCGGCGGCTGTCGCACCGGCTTCGTGCTTGCCGAGGCTCTTCGGCTCGTCGAAGCCGACGAACACGCCGACCACGAGGTCGGGCGAAAAGCCCATGAACCAAGTGTCGACGCTGTCGTTGGAGGTGCCGGTCTTGCCCGCGAGCGGCTTGCCGATCGACTTCATCTGGCGACCGGTACCGGCGTCGATGACGCCTTCGAGGATGTGGACGACCTGGTAGGCGCTGATCGGATCGGCGATCTGCTGGCGTCCGTCGGCGAGTTCGGGCACCGCTTCGCCGGTCCAAAACACGCCGTTGCAGCCTTCGCAGGGGCGCGCGTCGTGGCGATAGATGGTCTTGCCGTCGCGGTCCTGGATGCGGTCGATCAGGGTCGGGATCACGCGTTTGCCGCCGTTGACCAGCATTGCGTAGGCCGAGGTCAGTTGCAGCACCGTGGTTTCGCCCGCGCCGAGCGACATCGAGAGAACCGGCAGCATCCGGTCGGCGATGCCGAAGCGCTTCGCCGTCGCCACCACCTTGGTCATCCCCACCGCGTCGGCGAGGCGCACGGTCATCAGGTTGCGCGACTTCTCGACGCCGATGCGCAGCGTGGTCGGGCCGTAGAAGTCGTTTTCGTAGTTCTGCGGCTTCCACTTCGCCTGGCCCTGGACTTCGAGAACGAACGGCGCGTCGAGGATCAGGTCGGTGGGCTTGTAGCCGTTTTCGAGGGCGGTGAGGTAGACGAACGGCTTGAACGCCGAACCCGGCTGGCGCATCGCCTGGGTGGCGCGGTTGAACTCGGAGCGATCGTGGGAGAAGCCGCCGACCATCGCCAGCACGCGGCCGGTGTGGGGGTCCATCGCAACGATCGCGCCGTTGACCTCGGGGATCTGGCGGAGGCCATAGGTATCCTTGCCCTCGACCGGCTCGACCGCGACGATGTCGCCGGGCTTGACCACGTCCGAGGGAGCCTTCACCGACGGCCCGAGGTCCTGGTTCGGCAGGTGCGGCCGCGCCCAGCGGAACTGTTCGAGCGGGATCGTGCCGCGCTTGCCGCCGACGAAGCCGACCGTCGCCGCCTGGGCATCCACCTTCAACACCACCGCGCGCAGCCACCCCTCGTCCATGCCGACGCCGACCTGCGCGTCGCGCAGGCGGATGCCCCAGCTCTGATCGAGGTCGATGTGCCCCATCGGGCCGCGCCAGCCGTGGCGGCGATCGTAGGCGACGAGGCCGTTGCGGAGCGCGCGGGTCGCGATATCCTGGTACTTCGGCTCAAGCGTGGTGCGGACCGCAAGGCCGCCCTTGTAGAGCGCCTTTTCGCCATAGCGATTGACGATGTCGCGGCGCACGTCCTCGGCGAAATAGGCGGAATGGTCGACGAACTCGGTTTCGGCCCGGATGTTGATCTGGAGAGGTTCGGCGATCGCCTTGTCGGCGTCGACGGCGGTGATGTGGCCATCTTCCGCCATCCGCCCGATCACCCAGTTACGCCGCGCCAGCGCCGCCTCGGGGTAGCGCTGCGGGTTGTAGTTGTTCGGCGCCTTCGGCAGCTCGGCGAGGTAGGCGACCTCGGCGATGGTGAGTTCATCGAGCGACTTGTTGAAATAGTTCATCGCGGCGGCGGCGACACCGTAGGAGCCGCGCCCGAGATAGATCTCGTTCAAGTAGAGTTCGAGGATGTGTTCCTTGCTGAACGCCTGCTCGATGCGCATCGCGAGGATCGCTTCCTTGACCTTGCGGGCGAACGAGACCTCGTTGGAGAGCAGGAAGTTCTTCGCCACCTGCTGGGTGATCGTCGACGCGCCGACCGGGCGGCGGCCGCTGCCTGCCTGCTTCACGTTGGTGAGCGCGGCGCGCGCCACGCCCATGAAATCGACGCCCGCATGTTCGAAGAAGCGCTGGTCCTCGGCGGAGATGAAGGCGTTGACGACGACCTTGGGGATCGCGTTGTAGGGAACGAAGACGCGCTTCTCGATCGCGTACTCGGTGACCAGACGCCCGTCGCCGGCGTAGATGCGGGTCATCACGTCGGGAGTATAGGTTTCGAGCTGACGGTAATCCGGCAGATCGCGGCCGTACTGCCAGAACACATACGCGCCGGCACCGATGCCGCCGATCGCAACCAGGATTACCAAACCGACCACGAGGGTCAGAGCACGGATCATTGCCTAAAATCCCCAAGACGACGCGGACCCGCCGCACGGGTCTCTCGCGGTCCATTGACATACGCGATTCCCCCGTGGAATTCCACCCCGCGGGGATCGCGAAAGATAAGTCTTTAAGGGCGAAGGGCGCTCTGGGTCTGATCGAAGTAGCGATCGACCGCGTGGGTCATCGAATCCGCCATTTTGTCGCGGTAGGCCGCCTGCTGGAGGAGGCGCACCTCGGTGGGATTCGAGAGGTATCCCATTTCGAGCAGCACCGACGGAATATCCGGCGCCTTCAGCACCGCAAACCCGGCGAAGCGGTGGGTGTTGTCGAGGGTCTGGACCTTGCGGTCGAGCTCGCCCACCGCGAGGGAGGCGAACTGCGCCGAGAGGTTCATCGATTCCCGTTGCGCCAGGTCGATGAGGATGCCGGTGACTTCCGGGCTCTCTTCGGAAAAGTCCATGCCCGCGATGATGTCGGCCTTGTTTTCCTTTTCCGCGAGCGAGGCCGCCTCGCGGTCGGAAGACTTTTCCGAAAGGGTGTAGATCGACAGGCCCCGGGTGTTGGCATTCGGGTGGCTGTCGGCATGAAGCGAGATGAACAGGTCGCCCTTCGCCCGCCTGGCGATCGCGACCCGCTCGCGCAGGGGGATGAAGATGTCGCGGTCGCGGGTGAGGGTCACCTGATAGCGCCCGGTCTGCTCCAGGCGGCGCTTGAGCTGCTGCGCCATCGCAAGGGTGATGTGCTTTTCGTAGACGCCGCCGACGCCGATCGCACCGGGATCGACGCCGCCGTGGCCGGGATCGATGATCACCACCGGCTTCGGCCCGGCGCTGCGGCGCTGGCGGTCGGTGACCGCGGGTTCGACGGTTTTGGCTGGTTGGACGATGCCGTCGTTGCCGGTGACGACGCGGGCCATGAAGGACTCGCGCGAGGTCGGCGTAAGGTCGGCGACGAACCGCCAGCCGAAGCCCGACTGCGGCGGCAACACCATGGTGCGGGAGACTTCCGCAGGTGCGCCGAGATCGAGGACGAGGCGATAGGTGCCGGGGCGGAACAGCCCGGCGCGCAAGCTCTTGATCAGCCCGGTCGGGCGCGGCATCTGCTCGCTCGCGACCTGCCAGTCGAGTTCGGAAAAATCGAAGACGATGCGGTAGGGATCGGCCAGATTGAAGTTGGCGTGGGTCGGCGCGGCGGCAAGATCGAGGACGAGGCGGGTCGACTGGGCGTTGCCGCCGAGCCGTACGCCCGACACCGCGATCGCGTTGGCGGCGCGCGCCAGAGAAACTCCGCCGAGGCCGAGCAGACCGCAAGCCAAGCCCATGACGGTGAAGCCGCGCCGCGTCACGTGGGGCAACTTTGCCGAGGCGTGCGCGCGCTCGTGGTTCCGTCCGTTCGAGTCTTCGGTCATGTTCCCGGCCATGGACAGAAGGCATTGTCGATTTCAAAGCGCGAACGCCTGCCCAAAACCGTCCGCTCCCGTAACAAGTATTATAAAATGCGGAGTCGCGATGCAACCGCCGTCACACGGATCGGGAATTTTTTTCCAGGCGCCGGCGCGACGCGGGAACGCCGGTCGGCGGCCTTGGAATATATGGAAAGAAGTCAAGGATGCATTTGTACCATTGTCGCGGAATGGTTTCGGCGTTATCTTCTGCGCGGCGCAGGCTGTGGAGACTCCATCCACGTCAGGTCGCTCCGTTTTTTCGGCAGCCGCTTCGGTTGCCCCGCTTCGACGCAAAAATCGAAGCGCGATCAAGGCCTTGGTTAACGCCTGATGACTCTTCGGAACGGCTGGGATGGACGACGCGCGCATTCGGGCGATGATCGCCCGATATTCGCGACGTCGGCTCGTCAGCCGTAGCGCCCGCGCAATGAATTTGAACTTTCAGCCGGGAAAGCCGATGTCGACCGCCACCTCAGCCCCGAAGATTTCGGACTGCACGATGGCGGCCTTGCGACCGAACGCCGGACGCATGCGGCACATTCCCGGTTCTCTCCCCCGGTTTTTTGAACCTTTACGCGCCGCGCCGCTTAGGTCGGCCTGCGGCAGCGTATCGCCTCGGAGTATGCCCTTTAATGGTCAAACGTATGTTGATCGACGCCACGCATCCGGAAGAGACGCGTGTGGTCGTCATGAATGGGACGCGGCTTGAAGAATTCGACGTCGAAACGTCGACCAAACGCCAAATCAAAGGAAACGTCTATCTCGCCAAAGTCGTCCGCGTCGACCCCTCGCTGCAAGCCGCATTCGTGGATTACGGCGGGAATCGTCACGGCTTCCTTGCGTTTAGCGAAATCCATCCCGACTACTACCAGATTCCGGTCGCCGACCGTCAGCGCCTGATCGCCGAACAGGCGTCGCAGCACGCCGACGAAAACCGCGACCCCGACCAGCCCGCCCAGGCCGAAGCCACGGACGCGGCCGAAGCCGTGGACGACGATGCCAACGCCGAGGATCACGGCGAAGGCCGGGGCTCGGTCGAAAGCTCGCCTGAGCACGACGACACCGTCGAACACGTCGGCGGCGACGATGCCGACGACGCGACGGTTTCCCGCTCGCGGCAGAAGCCTTATCGCCAGTACAAGATTCAGGAAGTGATCAAGCGCCGCCAGATCATGCTGGTGCAGGTGGTCAAGGAAGAACGCGGCAACAAAGGCGCGGCGCTCACCACCTTCCTCTCGCTCGCCGGCCGCTACTGCGTTTTGATGCCCAACACGCCGCGCGGCGGCGGGGTGTCGCGCAAGATCACCTCGGCCACCGACCGTCGCCGCCTGAAAGACATGATGAGCGGCCTTGAGATCCCCGACGGCATGGCGGTGATCGTCCGTACCGCCGGATCGGAACGCTCGAAGGCGGAAATCAAGCGCGACTACGAATACCTGCTCCGCACCTGGAGCGTGATCCGCACCACCACGCTCGAATCCCGCGCGCCCGCCCTCGTCTACGAGGAAGCGACGCTGATCAAGCGCGCGATCCGCGACATCTACGCCCGCGAGATCGAGGAAGTGCTGGTCGAGGGCGACGAAGGATACCGCGTCGCCAAGGACTTCATGAAGGCGCTGACCCCCTCCCACGCGAAGAAGGTCCAGCCCTACAAGGACAGCCACCTGATGCCGCTGTTCCACCGCCACCAGGTGGAAAGCCAGCTTGAGGCGCTGCACAACATCCAGGTGACGCTGAAGTCGGGCGGCTACATCGTCATCAACCCGACCGAGGCCCTGGTTTCCATCGACGTCAATTCGGGCCGCTCGACCCGCGAACGCAACATCGAGGAAACCGCGCTCAAGACCAACCTCGAAGCCTCCGACGAAATCGCGCGCCAACTGCGCCTGCGCGACCTCGCGGGCTTGGTGGTGATCGACTACATCGACATGGAAGACGCGAAGAACAACGCGGCGGTCGAACGCCGGTTGAAGGAAGCGCTGCGCTCCGACCGGGCGCGCATCCAGGTCGGAAGGATCAGCCCGTTCGGCCTGATGGAACTCTCCCGCCAGCGGCTGCGTCCGAGCTTCGTCGAGAACTCCTACGTCGCCTGCCCGCACTGCAAGGGCTCGGGGATGATCCGTTCGACCGAATCCGAAGTGGTGCGCATCCTCCGCGTGATCGAGGAGGAAGGCGTGCGCCGCCGCTCCGCCGAAATCTCGGTGACCGTGCCGATCGGCATCGCGCTCTATATCCTCAACCAGAAGCGCACTGCGCTCGCCGAGATCGAGGCCCGCTACGGCTTCTCGGTGATGGTCCACGGCTCCGACACGATGATGCTGGGCGAAGTCACGCTCGACCGCCTGCGTGCCCTCACCAAGGAAGAGAGCGACGCGCTCGCCGCTGCCGCCCCGCCCGCCGACACCCGCCCGATCGAACCCGACGACGACGTCGACGAAACCGAGGACGAGGCTGACGAGAGCCAAGCCGAGCCGGAGGTCGAGGACGACGAGACCGCTGCGGCGGCACTGCCGACGCCCGACGAAGCCAAGGACGGCGGCCGCAACAAGAAGCGCCGCCGCCGCAAGCGTCGCGGCAAGCGCGGCGGCACCGAGGGCGCCGAGGGCGAAACCCCCGAAGCCGCCGCCGAAACTGTCTTCCCGGTCAACGAGAACGGCACGGTGAGCATCGAAGGCGAGGACGAGGGCGAAGACGCCCCGCCCCCGGGTTCGAACGTCAACGCCAACGGCGACGACGAACCGGCAAAGAAGTCGCGTCGGCGTGGCCGTCGCGGCGGTCGCCGCCGCAACCGTCCGGCCGCCGCCGGTGACGTGACGGTCGAGCAGGTCAACGACATCCTCTCCGAACCGCTGCCGGAGGTCGTCGAGATCGCGATTCCGAGCATTCCGGAAGCGCCGTCGGAGATCGAGATCGCCGCCGTTCCGACCGAGCCGGTGGAAGTCGCGATCGAAGTTCCCGCCGCCGAAGTCACGGTGGACGCGGCTCCGGCCGAGGAAGCTCCGGCCAAGCCGAAGCGCACCCGCAAGCCCGCCGCGCCGAAGGCCAAGACTGCCGAGACCGAAGCCCCGGCCGCCCCGGAAGCCAAGCCGAAGCGCACCCGTAAGCCCGCCGCACCGAAGGCGAAGGCCGCCGAACCCGAAGCCCCGGTGGAAGCCGACGCTCCGGCCGCCGTCGCCGAAAAACCCGCCGAGGCCCCTGCCGCCGCACCGACCCCGGTCGCAGTCGCCGCCCCGGAACCGCAGCCGGAACCGGAAGTGCGCGTCGAGGAAGCGAAGGCCGCCGAGCCCGCCGAATCCGGCCCGCCGCGTCGCGGCTGGTGGAGCCGGGGGTAATCTTCCGGCAATCCCAAATCGAGGCCAGGAGCATCCGCTCCTGGCCTTTTTGCTATGCGGTTCAGGCAGCCCGCACCGACGCCAGGAAGCCCTCGACCACCTTGCCGAGTTCGTCGGCCTGGAGCGACAGCACCTGGGCCGAACCAAGCACCTGAGTCGCGGCGGTTTCGGTGTCGGTGGCGGCGAGGTTCACCTGTCCGATGGTCTCCGAAACCTCCCGGGTTCCCACCGACGCCTGCTGGACGTTGCGAGCGATTTCGCCGGTAGCGGCCGACTGCTCCTCGACCGCCGAGGAAATCGCCGCCGCAATCTCGTTGATCTGGGTGATCCGCGCGACGATGCTGCCGATCGCCTGCACCGCCTTGCCGGTCTCCTCCTGCACCGCACCGATCTGCGCGGCGATCTCCTCGGTAGCCCTGGCGGTCTGGTTGGCGAGATTTTTCACTTCGCCCGCGACCACCGCGAAGCCTTTGCCCGCTTCGCCCGCCCGCGCCGCCTCGATCGTGGCGTTCAACGCCAGAAGATTGGTCTGGCTCGCGATATCGGTGATCAGACCGACGATCCGGCCGATCTGCGCCGAAGTTTCCGCCAATCCGGTGACGGCATCGTTGGCCGCCACGGCTTCGTCCGCCGCCGTGTGCGAGGCCTTGTGCGAATGCTCGACCTGGCGAGCGATCTCCGAAATCGAGGCGCTCAGTTCCTCCGCCGCGGTCGCGACGGTCTCGACGCTGGCAGTCGCCTCCTCGGCGGCGGCGGCGACCACCGCCGATTGCCGCTGCGTCTCCCCGGCGGTCGACGAGAGCGCCTCCGCCGTCGCCTGCATTTCCGACACCGCATTGCCGACGACGCCGAGGACCCGGCGGACCGAGCCATCGAACTCCCGGGTCATCGCCTCGATCGCGGCCGTGCGGGCTTCGCGCGCGAGGCGCTGGGTTTCCTGTTCGGCGGTGAGGCGTTCGGCGCGGATCGCGTTCTCGCGGAATACCTCCACCGCCACCGCCATCGCGCCGACCTCGTCGGTCCGCTCGTCCACCGCGACCTCGACGGCCATGTCACCCTTGGCGAGACGCTCCATCACCCCGGTCATCCGCATCAGCGGACGGGCGATCGTGCCGCGCAGGGTCACCACCGAAATCACCGACAAAAGCACTACCAGACCGCTCGCGACCGACGTCGCGACGATCGCAGCGGTGGCGGCGGCGGCCGCCGCCGCACTCGCGTCGGCAGCGCCCCGGTCGTTGAGTTCGATGTTCTTGGTCAGCGCCGTGCGCATGGCGCGGAACGTCGCGCGGCTCTCGCCCACCTGCATCGCCCGCGCGCCCGCCTTGTCCCCCGCGTTCGAGAGCGCCAGGACCTTGTCGGCGACGCCGACGTAGCTTGCCCAGAGAGTGGTGAATTCACGGTAGAGCGCCCGCTCCTCGTCCGAGGAGATCAGGTGTTCGTATGCGCTCCGGGTTGCATCGATGGTGGCGCGCACCGCCGCGATCCTCTGATTGCCCTCCGCCTGCCCCGCAGCGTCGTTCGCAACGATGTGGGTGAGTTCCAACTGGCGATGCTCGATCACCAGGGCTTCGAGGTTCGCAAGCCGCTTGACCGTCGGCATCCAATTGCGGGCGAGATCCTCGGTGCGCGCCTCCATGCCCGATATGCGGGAAACGGCATACGCGCCGCAGGCTCCGAACACCACCACCAGCAATGTGAATACCACCGTAAGTTTATGGCCGATTTTCAGATTGTTGAACGCAGACATAGACGGGACTCCAAGGACCGAACGGCAGGCGATGTCGGCGTAACCCCGACACGAAACAACCCAGGATGTTTCTTTCGCCACCATAGACCTGGATGCAAAACCCGTCATATAACGCAATGGTATGAGGCCGCGCTTTGCGGATCAGACCCGCACCGCCAGCAGCAGCGCACCGCCAGCGATCATCGCCACTCCGGCCCAATGTACGCCGGAGAGCTTTTCGCCGAGAAAGATCACGCCGAAGATCGCGACCAGCACCACGCTCAGCTTGTCGACCGGTGCCACCCGCGAGGCGTCGCCGAGCTTGAGCGCGCGAAAATAGCAGAGCCAGGATGCGCCGGTGGCGAGCCCCGACAGCACCAGGAACAGCGTGCCCCGCCCCGAGAGTGCGCGCGGCGAAACCCACTGCCCGGTGCCGACGACGATCGCCGCGAGCAACGCGAGGATCACCACGGTGCGCAACAGCGTCGCCATGTCGGCGGGCATCTCGGCGACGCCGAGCTTGGCGAAAACCGCAGTGAGCGCCGCGAACGCCGCCGCGCCGAGCGCCCAGAGCTGCCATGACATCATTCGAAAACCTTCCCACCGCGGGAGCATTCGCCGGGCGTCTCACTTGATCCGATCCGCCTCCGGGGTCATCTTGCTCCCGAAGCCGCTCTCCCGCCATCCGCAAAACAGGAGCTTCCGATGGGCGTCGCCCACCTCTACCTCGCCGCCGCGATCCTCGTCGAGGTGATCGGCACGAGCTGCATGAAGCTGACCGAAGGCTTCACCAAGCCGGTGCCGACGATCGTGATGTCGCTATGCTACATCGGCGCGATCTACTTCATGAGCGTTTCGGTGCGCACCTTGCCGATCGGCTTCGTCTACGCGGTCTGGGCGGGCGTGGGGATCGTCGTGATCGCCGCCGTTGGCGTGGTGCTATACAAGGAGCCGGTGGATCTCCCCGGCGCACTCGGGATCGCGCTGATCGTCGCGGGCGTGGTCCTGCTCAACATGTTCTCGCGCATGGGTGGACACGCATGATGGCAAAGCTCTCCCTACTCGCATTCCTCGGCGCATTGATCCCAGGCTTGAGCGCCTGCACCAGCCCGCCCCGGGGCGTCACGCCGGTGGCGGACTTCGACACCAGCCGCTACCTCGGCGTCTGGCGCGAAATCGCGCGCTTCGACCATCGGTTCGAACGCGGATTGGTCGCGGTCACCGCCACCTACTCGCGCAACCCGGACGGCAGCCTGAAGGTGGAAAACCGCGGCTTCAATCCCGAAACCTGCGAATGGAAGGAAGCGACCGGACGCGCGGTTTCCACCGGCACGCCCGGCACCGGCCAACTCGCGGTAAGCTTCTTTGGCCCGTTCTATGGCGGCTACACGGTGTTCGCCTTAGATCAACGGGAGTACCAATGGGCGGCGGTCAGTGGCCCGACCCGGAATTACCTCTGGATCCTGGCGCGCACCCCGACCCTCGCGGACGACGCCCGCGACCGCCTCGTCGCCGAGGCGAAGAGCCTCGGCTTCGCCACCGAAAACCTGATCTGGGTGCCGCAGGAGGTACCGCCGTGCTGAAGCGCATGCTCTTCGTCGCCCTGGTTCCGATCGCGCTGGCCGGGTGCGCGAGCTTCGAGGCTCTCGACGCCGGGCTCAACACCTTGAAGGGACAAAACCGCGACGTCGCGTTCGCACGCCTCGGCTTCCCCACCGACCAGAAGGAGATCGCGGGCAAGGACGTGTTCATCTGGTCCACCGGCGGGATCTATTCCCAGCCCGCGACCTATTACGGCGGCTGTTCCGACCGTTACGGCGGCATCCGTTCGATGAGCTGCGTCAGCACAATGCCCTCGACTTATTCGGCGTATTGCGAGATCCGCGTGATTGCCGAGAAGTCCGGCACCATCGTCGACACCCAGCGCCGCGGCGACGCGCCAACCTGCGAAACCTACGCCAATCGCCTCCAGGCGGGGGTCCCGATATCCACAAAGACGCAGCAATGATGCGTGGCGGCGTTCTTCCGTGCACATAATTGCGCCCCCTGCTAGCGAATCGTCACCGGCATGACCAGATTCGAGTCATGGTAGGCAAGCGGCCCGAAGGAGCTGCGATGACGGGTCCGGGTTCCAAGATCGGCGTGGCGGCGGTGCTGGCGGTTCTCGGACTGCTCGCGACCTCCCCGGCACGTGCCGAAACCCAGTTCCTCCTCGGCGGCGGCGGCGCCCTGGTACCCGACTACCCCGGTTCCGACGACTACGAAATCCTGCCGATCCCCGCGCTCCGCTTCGACTGGAGCAGCGACGGCGCGGCCCCTCCCGCCACCGGCTACAGCGGCCAGTTCGGCCTCGTCGACGCCCACCTCGCCTTCCCCGACGGCGTCGACATCGGCATCGCGCGGCTTTCCACCCCCTCGCGCCACTTCACCCTGCGCCTCGGCGGCGGCTACCGCTTCGGCCGCAACGACGACGAAAACCACGCCCTCGACGGCATGGGCGATATCGGCGGCCAAGGCCTGACGCGGGTCAGCATCGGCAGCGAGCCCGCCAACCCGCGCGGCATCGGCGTCCACTTCGGCCTCAAGTACGAAACCGATATCACCAACGAAACCGGCGCGGATACATTCTCCCTCTACGTCGGCAACAAGTTCGCCCTCACGCCCCGCACCACGCTCAACGTCACCGGCACCGCCACCTGGGCCGACGCCGATTACATGCAGTCCTACTTCGGGGTCTCCGACCTCCAGGCGTCGCGCTCCCGTTACAACCGCTTCGACGCGGGCGCGGGCGTCGCCGACGTCGGCCTTGATGCCCGCCTCAACTATGCCTTCACCGACCACTGGCTGGTGTTCGGCAGCGTCGGCTACTCCCGCCTCACCGGCGACGCCGCCGACAGTCCGCTGGTTGACAAGGAAGGCTCGGCCGACCAGTTCCGCGCCACCACCGGTTTCGCTTATCGATTCTGATATCGTTTTTCGATAAATTTATATTGACTATCGACGTCTCCCATCGCTACCGTGCCTTCGTCGCCAGCGGAGTGTTCGTCGATGGGTCATCTGGACCGCCTGATCATCTGCCTGCGGGTCCTGGTCTACGGCGCGGTGGCCTACACCGCGACGAAGCTCGGCTCCGGCCTGATCAACGGCCAGACGCTGATCTTCACCGTCCAAGGCACACCCTGGATCGGCAACCTCCACGACCTCGCCGGGCGCGACGCCGTCGTCGTCACCGCTTTCCTCTGGATATCGCAAGTGCCCTGGCTCGCCGCCATGGTCCAGATCGAGCGCATCGCCCGCGCGGCGGGACGGAGGGAATTTCTCTCGCCCCGGGTCGCCCTCACCTTCAGGCGATTGTCCCAGGCGTTCCTGGTTTTTGCCCTCCTCGAATGCTGCGAGCGCCCGGCGATCGGGCTCTATCTCGCCGCCATCCACCTGATGCCGGGCTCGCCCGATCTCGCGGTGTTCGACGTGATCCGCGTCAACATCCTGCTCGCCGCCGCCCTGTTCTTCGTCATCACCCGCATCGTCGAGGCCGGCGTGCGGCTGAAGGACGACGCCGACCTGACGATTTGAGGAAGCGACCATGCCGATCGTCGTCAACCTCGATGTCATGCTCGCGCGGCGCAAGTGGAAGCTCTCCGATCTTTCCGACGCGATCGGCGTGACCATGGCCAACCTCTCGATCCTCAAAACCGGCAAGGCCCGCGCCGTGCGCTTCACCACCCTCGCGGCGATCTGCGCCGCGCTCGAATGCCAACCCGGCGACATCCTGGAATTCGTCGAACCCGAGGCCGCCCTCCACGGCGAGCTTCACAAGGAGTCATAGTATGCTGAAGTCGCTTACCCGCGCCGCCACCGGCGCCACCCTCGCTCTCGCGGCGCTCACCTCAAGCGCGCACGCCGAAAGCGCCCTGGTCCTCGGGCTCGGCGTTAGCGCCACCCCCGACTACATCGGCTCCGACGACTACGAAGCCATGCCGGTGCCGGTGGTGAGATACACCTGGATCGGGACGGAAGGCAGCGCCCCCACCACCGGCGTCAAGGGCGAGATCGGGCTGATCGACGCCTCGGTCGGCTTCCCGAACGGCGTCGACGTCGGCCTCGCGCGGCTTTCCACCCCCTCGCGCCACTACACCCTGCGCGTCGGTGGCGGCTACAAGTTCGGCCGCGACGCGAGCGACAACGACGCCCTCCACGGCATGGGCGATATCGACGGCCAGGCGATCGCCCGCATCACCCTCGCCAGCGAACCTGCCAACGCCCAGGGCCTCGGCATCTTCTTCGGCGTCAAATACGAAACCGACATCACCGACGAAACCAACAGCGACACCTTCGCCTTCTACGCCGGCGACAAATTCGCCCTCACGCCGAAAGCCACCCTCACCCTTACCGGCCGCACCCAGTGGGCCGACGACGACTACATGCAGTCCTACTTCGGCGTTTCCGGTTCCCAGGCCGCCCGCTCCGGCAACCGCCGCTTCGATGCCGCCTCGGGCTTCTCCGACGTCGGCCTCGAAGCCCGCCTCGACTACGCCCTCACCGACCACTGGATGCTGTTCGGCTCCCTCGGCTACTCCCGCCTCCTCGGCGACGCCGCCGACAGCCCGCTCGTCGACGACGAAGGCTCCGCCAACCAGCTCCGCGCGACGACCGGCGTGGCGTATCGGTTCTAAGGGAAGGAGAAGGTCCGGGCGCTGCCCGGGCCCGCTGGGGCCTTGGACCCCAGACCCCGTAGCTGGTTTTTCGCGCGTAAGCGCAATCAACCACCACGCGGCGCACACGGCCTTACAGCGCTTCGCGCAAAAACTTATGGGATCGAAGGGGCTAAGCCCCTTCGCGGGGTCAAGGGGCAGCGCCCCTTGCCTTACCTCCCGGGCGGCGGCGCGGCGTCTTCGAAGTCGCCGTCGGTGCCGGAGGAGAGGGCTTGCCACTTGGCGAGTTCCGCGCCCCAGGCGGCGAGCTTGGTTTCGACGATGGTGACGGCATCGCTGCCGACGGCGAAGTGGACCGGCGGGTCGCTGGATTCCGCGAGGACGAGGAGCGCCTGGGCGAGCTTGGCGGGGTCTCCGGGTTGCTTATGGTTGCGGGCGTTGTAGCCGTCCTTCATCGCGGCCATCACCTCGGCATAGTCGTCGAGCTTGGCGTCACCGAAGCGCATCGAAGAGGCGTCGAGGAAGTCGGTGCGGAAGTATCCCGGCTCGACCACGGTGGCGAAGATGCCGAGGGGTTTCAGTTCCAGCGCGAGGCCTTCGGTAAAGCCCGAGACCGCGAACTTGGAGGCGGCATAGAGCGAGCCGCCGGCGCGCCCCCGCACCCCGGCGATCGAGGAGAAGTTGAAGACGTGGCCGTAGCCTTGCTTGCGCATCGCGGGGAGAACGGCACGGGTGACGTTCATCAGGCCAAAGACGTTGACGTCGAACTGGCGCGCCACGTCTTCGGCAGAATTGGCCTCGAACGGGCCCATCTGACCGTATCCGGCGCTGTTGACGAGGACGTCGACGGTGCCGAAGCGGCGCAGGATTTCCGCGACGGCGGCCTCGGCCTGGTCGGCGTCGGTGACGTCGAGCGGCAGAGCGAGGACGCGGGTTTCATCGCCGCCGAGCGCTTCGCGGACCGCATCGACCGCGCGCGCCGTGGCCGCGACGCGGCATCCGGCGGCGAGCGCCGCCTTGGCGATGGCCAGCCCAAGCCCCCGCCCCGCCCCGGTAATCATCCAAACCCGACCCGAACTCGCAGCGGCCATCGCCGTTCCCTCCGTTAGCGTATCGCTGCGCTTATCCTAAGCCTCCGGCGCAGCGAAGAAAATGGAGAGGTTTGCCGCGATACATCCTCCGGTTTCATCTCGTTACACTCTCCATACGTGTGATGCATGCATTCATGCACAGCCAGCAGTACTCGCGCGCACTGCATACATTTATACTCGCCCGACGTGCGTTCAGTAGCGTAAGGGCGGGTGTATCCCATGAGGGGTGATCCGTTCCGGTTCGACGAGACACGCCGGATTGGAACCGTTATCGCAAGGAGATCCCCGCATGTTCGGATTCAGGACCACGCGCACGCATCGTGTCCCCAACCACACCGCACCGGCGCTCGCCGACACCGGGCGCGACGATGCGCTGATCGCCGCCCTCGACCTGTTGATCGCCGGGCGTTACCTCTCGGTCGGCGCAGGCGCCTGCCCGGTTTCACGGAAGATCGCCGAACTTGCCGACACGCTGCACCGCCAGGGACTGGCGACCGCCAAGGGCGTGGTCGGAGTTTCGATGGAACTGAGCGAGGCGGTCACCGCCACGGCCAAGATGATGCGCGAGATCAACGAGGTGGACCGCCGTGCCCAGGCGATCGCGGTGGCGAGCGAAGAACTGGTGAGTTCGGTGACGGAAATTTCGCGCAACGCCAACGCCGCCTCCGCTGAAGCCGCCACCGCCCGCAGCCTCGCCGCGAGCGGCCGCGCGGCGGCGGAACAAGCGGTCGGCGCGATGGAAAACATCGAGAGCGCGGTGCGCGACGCATCGTCGAAGGTCGACGACCTTGCCGCTGCCTCGGGACAAATCGGCGAAATCATCGACCAGATCGAAGCGATTGCGGCGCAAACCAACCTTTTGGCGTTGAACGCGACGATCGAAGCCGCGCGCGCGGGCGACGCGGGCAAAGGCTTCGCGGTGGTGGCGAGCGAGGTCAAGTCGCTGGCCGGGCAAACCGCCAAGGCGACGGTGGATATTCGCGCCCGGATCGAGACGCTCCGGCGCGAGATGAGCTGCATCGTGACCTCGATGCAGCAAGGCGCGGCGGCGGTACACGAAGGGATCGACATCATCTCGACCACCGGACAGGCGATGGTCGGGATCAACGCCCAGACCGAACGCCTCGGAAACGGCGTGGCCGAGATTTCGGCGATCCTGGTACAGCAGTCCGCCGCATCGCAAGAGATCGCCCAGGCGATTACCGAGGTCGCGACGATGATCGAGGCCAACGCGCGTTCGGTGAACGACATCATCGGCCTGCTCAATGCCTCGGACCCAACGATCGCCACGATGATCAAGGCCCTGGTCGGCCAGGAACTCGCGAACATCACCGTCGTGGTGGCGAAGTCCGATCACATGATCTGGCGCAAGCGCCTTGCCGAAATGCTCGTCGGCAAGCTCAACCTCGACCCCGCCGAACTTTCCGACCACCACACCTGCCGCCTCGGCAAATGGTGCGACGGCACGGCCGACGCCGGGACCAAGGCGCATCCGGCTTTCCGCACGCTCGAAGCGCCGCACCGCGAGGTTCACGCCCACGGTATCGCGGCCGCCAAGCTCTATCGCGCGGGCGATCTCGATGGCGCGATCCGCGAGGTGGACATGGCGGCGGAAGCCTCCAAACGGGTCGTTGCCTGCCTCGACACACTCACCCAGGGGTAAATCGCCGCCGCTTGCGGGAACACTCCTGCGGCGAGATGGGTTGTCTCCGAACACGGAAAAACCCAAGGGAGTATTCGCCGTGAGCAAAATCATCCCCGCCGCTGCGCTGGCGGCTCTGCTCGCCACGCCCGCGTTCGCCGGGTCGGCAGCGACCTTCGTCAACCGCAGCGGCGACGAGATCGGTACCGCGACCCTCACCGATACCGGCAAGGGCGTGCTGATTGAAACCTCGGTGAAGGGCTTGCCGCCCGCGCAGTGGATCGCGCTGCACGTCCACGAAGGCACCACGTGCGACGCAAAGGACGAGTTCAAGTCGGCGGGCGGGCACTTCAACCCCACCGGCGCCGAGCATGGCTACCTCAACGAAAAGGGCCCGCACGCGGGCGACCTGCCCAATCTCTACACCGGCACCGACGGCTCGCTCCATGGCGAATCCTTCGCGCCGATGGTGAACCTCTCAGGCGAGCACGCGATCGTCGGCAAGGCCCTGGTGATCCACGCGGGCAAGGACGACTACACCAGCCAGCCCGCCGGAAACGCAGGCAACCGCATCGCCTGCGCGGTGATCAAGTAGCCTTTACCCGCCGCACGGGTCGGCTATAGTCCCGGCATCATGAAATTCCGCGACATCGCCGACTACATCTTCCTCGCCGTGACCTGGGGCTTCTCGTTCCTCGTCCTGCTGAAGGCGGTTGCCGCCTTCGGCTGGATCGGCGTGGTCGCGTTCCGCTGCCTGATCGCGGCGGCGACGCTCTGGCTGGCGGCCAAGCTGTTGCGGCGCAAGCTCGACTTCGGCATGGGGTGGAAGCCGCTCGCCATCGTCGGCGCGACCACGGTGGCGGGGCAGTTGATTACCCTCTCCTACGCCACGCCGCGCATCGGCACCGCGATGGCGGCGATCTTCGTCGCCGCGATCCCGCTGTTTTCCATTGTGATCAGCCAGTTGTGGGGGATCGAGCGGATTTCGCCCACGCGCCTCTTCGGCCTCGCGCTCGGCGGCGTCGGGTTGGTGCTGCTGGTGGGCTTCCCCGAAGTGCCGATCACCGAGGAATTCCTGCTCGGCTGCACCGCCTCGGTGGTGAGTTCGTTTTGCGCCGCCTTCGGCAGCAACTACGCCGCCCGCAGCCTGAAAACCGCGGGCGCGTGGGAGATCACCATCGGCGCGTTCCTCTCGGGCGGCATCATGTCCCTGCCCCTGATCCTCGCCGTCCCCGTCCCCACCACGCCGCAACCGCTCGACTACCTCTACCTCGTCACCTTGGGCGCGGTGATGAGCGCGCTCACCTACGTCCGCTACTTCCGCCTCGTCGCCGCCATCGGCCCGACCAAAACCATCAGCGTCGAATTCGTCGTCACCACCATCGCCGTCCTCGTCGGCACTTTGCTCCTCCAGGAGCCACTCGCGCCGGTTCAGCTTATGGGGGCGGGTGTGATCATTTTTGGGTGTGCCTTGGTATTGGGATTGGTTAGTCAACGTCACGAAAGAACGAGCGAGTAGCGGACCAAGACACCTCCCGCTTTCGACTAGCCTGCTGCGCAAGATGTTTCTGATCTATGTCTTGTTCTTGCGTCCGATGGCAACCAAGAGGATTATGTATCTGTAAGCGCGGAGGCATCATGTCCATCAAAAGCCTATTCCCTGGATACTTTTCGCCAACCGAAGATAAATTCCAAGAACTCTGGTCGAATGCCGAGATAGTTCTCGACACAAACATACTATTGAATATTTTATGCTACAGTGAAAAGACGAGAGCCGAAGTCACGGAAACTTTGGACAACTTTAAATCCAGGATATGGATTCCGCATCACGTTGCGTTTGAATTTTCTCGAAATTGGAGAGGCGTCGACGCGCGCAGCAGGTCCGCCTACTCAAAGCTTGTCACAGCCATTAATACGTACGACGCAAACATTTGCTCATCATTTGATGAATACAGCAGACACCAAACAATTGACTGCGAACGCGAAAAAAAACGAATTAAGCGATTGACCTCTTCACTCATCGCCTCACTAAAAAAATGCGAAGAATCTCATCCGTCGCACAGCGAAGTTGAAGACGCGCTCATCTCCCTAAGTAATTTAATTGGAGAGCGCATTGGCACACCACCAAGCCCTGAGGAAATGAAAGCACGGAAACAAGCCGCGGACGAACGATTTGAGAAAAAGATACCTCCGGGTTACTTAGATACCAAGAAGGACAACGATAATCGCTATGGCGATTATTTGATCTGGCGAGAAATCATCGATCACTCCAACTCAACAGAAAAACCAATTATATTCGTGAGCGACGACAGAAAAGAAGATTGGATATTTCGCATAGACGGAAAAGATATAGGCCCACGGCCAGAATTAGTTCATGAATTCACGGAAAAAACTGGTAGAAATTTCCACTCATACTCACTTCGATCATTCCTCGATCACGCTAACGCGAAAAATTCTGCAAAAGTTAGTAGCAAGGCCATTGCTGAAGTAGCTGACCATGAGCGAGAGATTCAGGAAGGATACATAAGCCCCGAGATCTTCTCTTATGGTTTATTTTCAAAAGCCCCGGACCAGAGAAACTTAAGCCGGGAACACATACATCACCTCAGTCGCCTTCTGCATGAAAGCCAGAAAAATTTAAACTACAACGAAATGCTCAATTCGTTTGCCCACGCAATGGACCCCAACACAAAATCGCTTCTAGATGCTCAGAAAGCGATCGCCGAAGCACTTAGTTACACGATGGATCCTAAGATTAAGTCTATTCTCGACGCGCAGGCGGTTCTCGAGTCTTTTCGGAAGCGAATGCCTAAAGGCTTAACCGACGACGACCAAAATTCTGAATAAAAAAAGAAGCTGGGACGCTCACCCAGCTTCTTCCGAAGTTTGCGTCTTGAAAGGCAACTTACCCCAGCAGCTTCTTCCGGATCATCTCGTTGAGGATTCCGGGGTTGGCTTTGCCCTGGGAGGCTTTCATCGCCTGGCCGACGAACCAGCCGAGGAGCTTGTCCTTGCCGCCACGGACTTCTTCGGCTTTTTCCGGGTTGGCGGCGATGACTTCGTCGACCACCTTTTCGATCGCGCCGGTGTCGGTGACCTGCTTGAGGCCGCGTTCCTCGACGATCTTGTCCGGGGCGTCGCCGGTTTCGACCATGATCTCGAACACGTCCTTGGCGATGCGGCCGGAGATCGTATCGTCCTTGATCAAGTCGACGAGCTTGCCGATGTTTTCGGGCTTCACCGGGCTTTCGGTGATGTCCTTGCCGGTGCGGTTGAGCGCGGCGAAGAGGTCGCCCATCACCCAGTTCGCCACCGCCTTGGCGTCGTGGCCTTCGGCTGCGGCCTCGAAGAACATCGCGGTTTCCTTCTCCGCCACCAGCACGCCCGCGTCGTACGGCGAGATGCCGTATTCGCCGACGAAGCGGGCCTTCTTCGCGTCCGGCAGCTCGGGCAGGCTCGCCTTGATCTCGCTGACGAACTCTTCCGAGAATTCGAGCGGCAGCAGGTCCGGATCGGGGAAGTAGCGATAGT
>DBTR01000010.1:21756-21936 GCA_002307145.1 Rhodospirillum sp. UBA1311
AGCGGTAGTCGTGCGCGAATTCCTTGGAGCGCATCGGCCGCGTTGTGATCTTCGCACTGTCGAACAGGCGGGTTTCCTGCTCGATGATGCCGCCCTGCTCGTAGACCTCCACATGCCGCGCCGCTTCGTACTCGATCGCCTGCATGACGAAGCGTATCGAGTTGACGTTCTTGATTTCGC
>DBTR01000012.1:0-184 GCA_002307145.1 Rhodospirillum sp. UBA1311
AGGAAATAGATTTCGGCATTGAACAGGTTGGTGCCGGAGAAGCCTTCGATGAACTGGCGAATGCTCTCGATGTTGGCGCAGAACACCAGCCCGAGCGCAACTCCCGCCGCCGTGCCGACCACGCCGATCGACGCTCCCGCCATCAGGAAGATCCGCATCACCGCGCCACGGCTCGCGCCCATGG
>DBTR01000012.1:426-2295 GCA_002307145.1 Rhodospirillum sp. UBA1311
CGCGCGTCGCGCCCATGGTGCGCAGGATCGCGATGTCGCGGCCCTTGTCCTTCACCAGCATGATCAGGCCGGAGATGATGTTGAACGCCGCCACCAGGATGATCAGGGTGAGGATCAGGAACATCACGTTCCGCTCCACCTCGACGGCGGTGAAGAACGACGAGTTCGCCTGACGCCAGTCGTAGATCGATACCGTCGGCCCGATCATCGGCCGAATTTTCGCGGCGACGCCGGCGGTCAGGTCGGCATTGGCGAGGCCGATGCTGATCTGCGACACCCGGTTGTCCATCGCGAAGTAGGTCTGCGCGGCGGGCAGCGGGATGAATACGTAGGAACTGTCGTACTCCGACATCCCGACCTTGAAGATTGCCGCAATGGTATAGGCGCGCACGCGCGGGACCGAGCCGAACACCGTCGCCTGCCCCTTCGGCGAGATCAGGGTGAGCTGATCGCCGACGGTCAGGCCGAGTTTCTGCGCCATCCGCTCGCCGATCACCACCGCGTTCTCGCCGTCGAAGTTGGCGAGGTCGCCGAAGCGAATGTTGTCGGCGAAGATCGGGCGGTTGCGCAGGCTCTCCGGTGCGACGCCGTGGACCAGCGCGCCGAAGTTGTTGCCGCGCGCGGTCACCATCACCTGCGCCTCGACCTCGGGGGTGGCGTAGGTGACGCCCGGCAGCTTGCGGATCTCGGCGGCGAGCGCGTCGTAGTTGCCGATCCCCTGCCCCCCCAGCCCATAGACCGCGAGGTGGCCGTTGACGCCGAGAATCCGCCCGAGCAGCTCGGTGCGGAAGCCGTTCATCACCGACATCACGATGATCAGGGTCGCGACCCCGAGCATGATCCCGGCGAGCGAGAACCCGGCGATCACCGAGACGAAGCCCTCCTTGCGGCGGGCGCGCAGATAGCGGAACGCGACCATGCGCTCGAACGGACCGAACAAAGGCGCTCTCCTAGTCCAGGTTATTTCAGGCGGTCAAACGCGCGATCGCCGCTTCGGGGGTCAGGGTCTCGCGTTCGCCGGTGGCGCGCGCCTTGATTTCGACGACGCCCTCCTTCAAGCCCTTCGGCCCCACCACGAGTTGGTACGGCAGGCCGAGAAGATCCATGGTCGCGAACTTCGCGCCCGCGCGCTCGTCGCGGTCGTCGTACAGCACTTCGACGCCCGCGTTCACGAGTTCGGCATAGAGCTTCTGGCACATCCCGTCGGTGTCGGCGTCGCCCGACTTCAGGTTCACCAGGCCGACCTTGAACGGCGCCACGCTCTCCGGCCAGATGATGCCGTTGTCGTCGTGGCAGGCCTCGATGATCGCGCCGACGAGGCGCGACACGCCGATGCCGTAGGAGCCCATTTCGAGGGTGATCGGCTGGCCGTCCGGCCCCGCCACGGTCGCGCCCATCGGCTTCGAATACTTGGTGCCGAAGTAGAAGATATGCCCGACCTCGATGCCGCGCGCGGTGACGAGATCGTCGCCGACTTCCGCAGCCTTGGCCGGATCGTGCATTTCCTCGGTCGCGGCATAGTCGTGCGTCCAGTCCTCGAACACCGGCAGCAGATCGCCTTCGTAGTCGAGGCCGATCGCGAGCGGGTCCTTTTCCAGGAACGACTTGTGGCAGAACACCTGGCTTTCGCCGGTTTCCGCCAGGATGATGAATTCGTGGCTGAGGTCGCCGCCGATCGGGCCGGTGTCGGCGCGCATCGGAATTGCCTTCAAGCCGAGGCGCGCGAAGGTGCGCAGATAGGCGACGAACATCTTGTAGTACGCCTTGCGCGCCCCGTCCGCCGTGGTGTCGAAGGAATACGAGTCCTTCATCAGGAATTCGCGGCCACGCATCACGCCGAAGCGCGGACGCACCTCGTCGCGGAACTTC
>DBTR01000012.1:2554-12079 GCA_002307145.1 Rhodospirillum sp. UBA1311
GAACTTCCACTGGATGTGATAGAGAATCTTCGGCACGTCGCGATAGCTCTTCGCCAGGCCGCGGAAGATTTCGGTGATCTGTTCCTCGTTGGTCGGTCCGTAGAGCATCTCGCGGTCGTGGCGATCGCGGATGCGCAGCATTTCCGGGCCGTAGGCATCGTAGCGGCCGCTCTCCTGCCAAAGCTCGGCGGACTGGATCGTCGGCATCAGAAGTTCCTGCGCGCCGGCGCGGTCCTGCTCCTCGCGGACGATCTTTTCGATCTTGCGCAGCACGCGCAGGCCGAGCGGCAGCCAGGAATAAATTCCGGCGCTCGACTGGCGGATCATGCCCGCGCGCAGCATCAACCGATGGGAAACGATCTGGGCCTCGCTCGGGGTTTCCTTGAGGACCGGCAGGAAGTAGCTGGAAAGACGCATATCGGGAACCATCGGGTCAGTTGGGAGGGTGTATCTGGAACAAGATGGGATAGCGGAGCTACGCCCGAATGGCAACGTGTTCCGTCACTTCCTTGCGGCGCGGCAGGCGGCGATCAGATCCACCGAGTCGTCCGGATTCACCTCCTGGCCGTTGATACTCACCCGATTGCCTTCGATCCGGACGGTGGCGGCGGTCACGTTCGCCTCGTAGGGGCCCCGCGTGTCGAAGCCGAGACGCTTCGCCACGTCCATGGTCACGGGAAATTCAATCACGCGAGGCGGTTCGATTTTCAACGTGGGCTGAAGGTCGGCGGGCGCGACGGCGCGGCCGTTGACGTCCACTCCAGGCTGGTATTCCGCCCCCGGAGCCTCGGAAATCCGCACTGCGCGCTGGCATTCGTCATCCAACGGCGCCCGCCTCTCCGCGCCCAGCGCAGGCGCGGAGAGCGAGAACGCCAGCACCAACCCAACCGCAGCTTTCAAGTGAATCATAGCCATGCCTCGATCTCCATGCATGAATCAAAATACGCTCGACGCTGAAATTCATTCAGCAAAAATGCTTGAAACCCACAATTATTTCCGGCACACTCCTTTTTAGCCCAAGTTTGAGGAGGACGGCCGCCGCACATCGTGGGTCCGGCGTTTCTCTTGATTACGCCAAGCTAAACTCAATAGGCAGGTGTCGTTTTATCGACCCTGCCTTTTTTTCTCGGCCCACGCCGGATGGTACTGGGCGATCTCGGCAAACACCGGACAATCCGGACGGTGCGCACCCGGCAAATAGCCGATGCTCATCAGAAATTCGTTGAGGATTTCCCCGCCGACGAATCGGAAGCGGGTTTTGAACAGCTTGATCCAGGCCTTGAGGTCGCGGGGATGGTTGCTGTCGATCCAGGCGGCGAAGGAGCCGAATTCGTGTTGCAGGTCGAGGATCACGTTGGCGTTATGGATCACCGCATCGATCTTGAGGCGATTGCGGACAATCCCCGCATCCGCCATCAGGCGGGCGCGGTCGGCCTCGCCGAAGGCCGCAACGGTCGCGATATCGAAGTTCGCGAACGCGGCGCTGAAGGCCTCGCGCTTTTTCAGCACGGTCAGCCAGGAGAGCCCGGCCTGGAAGATTTCCAGGCACAGACGCTCAAACAAAACCCGGTCATCCCCAACCGGAAACCCGTATTCACTTTCGTGGTACGGTCCGTGCCAGGGATGGCCGGGTGCAGAATCACAGTACCAGCTCATCGGGCATTCAATCCCGGTGGTTTGCCGGCAGGACCCTTATTAGTGGGCGCCGGTCTCTTCGAGTTCGACCAAGGTGCCGTTGAAGTCGGACGGGTGCAGGAACAGAACCGGGTTGCCGTGCGCGCCGATCTTCGGGGTGCCGTCGCCGAGGACGCGCTTGCCGGCGGCCTTCAGCTTCTCGGCAGCGACCGCGAGCGAAGCGGTTTCGAAGCAGATGTGGTGGATGCCGCCCTTCGGGTTCTTTTCGAGGAAGGACGCGATCGGGGACTTTTCCCCAAGCGGGTGCAGCAGTTCGACCTTGGTGTTCGGCAGTTCGACGAAGACGACGGTCACACCGTGCTCGGTGACATCCATCGGCGCGGAGACCTTGGCGCCAAGGGCGTCACGGTACAAAGCGGTGCCAGCGGCCAGATCCGGAACAACGATGGCCACGTGATTGAAACGTCCGATCATCTCAACTCTCCTGAGGATTCCTGAGTGTTATATCCGTACGATTTGCACGCAAGTCACGGGCTTTTTGCCGGTGGATGCGAGCAAACTGCGCCGGACCGCTCGACGGACGGCTTCCTGAAGAACCTCGTCTTGTCGACGTCCCTTCACCGGAGTTTGACGAACCGCTTCGATCGCGGCGTCCAACGCCAGTTCGGTGGGCCCCTCGTCTTGCAGATCGAGCAGTCCCGGCGCGGTTAAACTTGGCGGTTGCAGCAATTCCCCCGTGCCGCCAACCACCATAGTCACGACAACGCAGCCGTTATACATGATGCGTCGCCGGTTGCGAAGGATTTCCGAATCCCTGTCGATAAGCCTGTTTCCGTCGAGAGCCAGGCGTCCACTTTGAACCGTTCCAACCTTTTCCGGCTTTCCCGGGGCAAGCCGCACCAGGACGCCGTCGAGCGGAACGATAACATTCTGAATCCCCACGCTTCGTGCGAGCTTGGCATGGGCCTCCATATGGAGGTTTTCGCCGTGGACCGTGACCAGGCTTTGCGGTCGCAGCAATTCGTAGAATCGGGCAAGTTCGTCCTGCGCCGGATGGCCGGAGACGTGGATCTCCGGGTTGTCGCGCGCGGTGACGATCTCGACTCCGAGCGCGACGAGGCGGTTCTGCACCGTCAGCACCTCGCGCTCGTTGCCCGGGATCACCCGGGACGAAAAGATCACCGTGTCCCCCGCCCCGAGGTTGACGTGCGGGTGGGTGTTGGAGGCGATCCGCGCCAGCGCGGCGCGCGGCTCGCCCTGCGAACCGGTGGCGATGAACAGGATTCGGTCGTTAGGGATGTAGCCCGCTTCGGAATCCGGGATCAGCCGCCCGATATCGAGGTCGTTGCCCGAAACCCGGCAAGCCTCGACCACCCGGAACAGCGACCGTCCGAGCAGGCAGACCTCCCTGCCCGCCTCGCGCGCGGCCCAGACCACGCTCTCCACCCGTACCGCGTTGCTGGCGAAGCAGCCAACCGCGACCCGACCCTTGCATTTCCGAATTTCGCGCACCAGGGCGTCGCGCACGCTCTGCTCGGAGCCCGCCTGTCCCTTGACCTGAGCGTTGGTGGAATCGCCCACCACGGCGAGCACGCCCGCATCGCCGATGGCGCGCAGCACGTCTTCCTGCACCGCCTGCCCCAGGATCGGACTCGGGTCCATCTTCCAGTCGCCGGAATGGACGATCGTGCCGTAGGGCGTGGTGATCGCGAGCGCCGAGGGCTCGGGTATCGAATGGGTGAGTGCGACGAAGCGCACGCTGAACGGACCGCAGGCCACCGTGCCGTCGAGGGAGACGCTGTGGATCTCGGGCGAGATGCCGGTTTCCTTGAGCTTGCCTTCGAGCATCGCGAGAGTGAACGGCGTCGCGTAGATCGGGCAGCCGAACGCGCCCCAGAGATGCGCCACCGCACCGATATGGTCCTCGTGCGCATGGGTCAGCACCATGCCGACGATCGCGTCGCGGCGCTCGGCGAGGAACGCCGGATCGGGCATCAGCACCTCGACACCCGGCGCGTGATCGTCCTGGAAGATGATGCCGCAGTCGACGATCAGCCATTTGCCGTCGCAGCCATAGGCGTAGAGATTCATCCCGATTTCGCCGACACCGCCCAAGGGTGCGAGAACCAACCCTTTATCCGGATTGCTCGACGCCCGGCTCATGCCGGAACCCTCGTGTTGCGCTCGTAGATCTGCCAGAGGCCGCGCAGGGTGAGATCGGGATCGAGATGCTGGATCACGTTGGTGTGGCGGTTGAACAGCGCCGCGAGGCCGCCGGTGGCGATCACCTTCATCGGCGCGCCGTATTCCGCCTGGATGCGGGCCACGAGCCCTTCGACGAGGCCGATGTAGCCCCAGAACACCCCCGACTTGATCGCCGCGACGGTCGAGGTGGCGATTACTTTCGGCGGCGGCTCGATCGCGACGCGCGGCAGCTTGGCGGCGGCCATGTGCAGCGCTTCGAGCGAAAGATTCGGGCCGGGCGCGATGCAGCCGCCTGCATAGTCGCCGTCCTTGGTCACCACGTCGAAAGTGGTCGCGGTGCCGAAGTCGAGGACGATCAGCGGCCCGCCGTAGGCCGCGAACGCCGCGACCGCGTTGACGATGCGGTCCGCGCCGGCTTCTTCCGGGCTTTCGAGAAGGATATTGATGCCGACGTCGACGTTCGGCGCGCCCACCACCAGCGGCTCGACCTTGAAGTAGCGGATGCACAGGCTGCGCAGGGCATAGACCACCGCTGGCACCACCGAGGCGATGATCGCGCCGGTGATCTCTTCGCGCTTGATCCCGTCGAGGGTCATCAACTGCGAGAGCCAGATTCCATATTCGTCGGCGGTGCGGCGGGTGTCGTTGGCGGCGCGCCAGCTCGCGCGGAGCTTGCCGTTGTCGAACACCGCGAAAACGATATTGGTGTTGCCGGAATCGATGGTGAGAATCATCGTCGTCGATCCTTGGGATGCCAGGCTCTAGCCGAAGAACACGTCCCCGGCGCGGATCAACCGCGTGCCTTCCGGCTGCCCGGATAGCACCAGAGCGCCGTCCTCGTCCAGGGTTTCAAAGATTCCATGCACGGTTTCATTTGGTAGCCGCACCGTTACCGGCCCGCCGAGCCCCCGCGCGCGATCGAGCCATGCCTCGCGCAAGGGCTCGAATCCTTCCGTCTTCCAGCAGCGGATCCAGGCGGCGAAACGCCCGAGAAACGCTTCGAGAACCGCCTCGCGGGAGAGCGTCGCGCCTTCCTGCGCCAGCGACGACGCGGGATAAAGGGTTTCGCCCTCGGGGCGCCAGGTCATGTTGACGCCAATGCCGACGATCACCGCGCCCGGCTTGCCGTTCTTGAGGCCGCAGCCTTCGAGGAGGATGCCGCAAAGCTTCCCGTTGGCGCCGAGGAGGTCGTTCGGCCATTTGCAGACGAGGCGAACGGAGGGTTCGAGGATTTCCACCGCTTCGGCCAGCGCGACGGCCGACATGAAGCTCAATTGCCCGCTTTCCGCCAAGCCGCAATCCGGCCGGACGATCACCGAAAACAGGAGATTCTCGCCGCCTGATTTCCACTCGCGGTCCTGGCGGCCGCGCCCGGCGGTCTGGACGTCGGCCCACACCACCGTGCCTTCGGGCGCGCCCTGCCCCGCCAACGCGCGGGCTTCCGCGTTGGTGCTGCCGAGCGACGGCACATGGATCAACGACCAGCCGGGCGGCAGCGCCACGGCGTCGGGACGATTGCAGGATTCGGTCATTTACGCACCGAACAGCGCCCTCGCCGCGTTCCCGGCCGCCACCAGCACCTGCGGCAGCGGGAAGAGGAAGAAGATCACCACGGCAACGCTGGTTATGCCCAGCACCAGCCGCGCCTGGGCCGGCATCGGTTCGAACTGGTCCGCCGGATCGTCGAAGTAGACCACCTTGATGATGCGCAAATAGTAGAACGCAGCCACCACGCTGGTCAGCACGCCGACCACCGCGAGCGGGATCAGCCCGGCGTCGACCGCCGCCTTGAAAATGAAGAACTTGCCGAAGAACCCGGCGAACGGCGGCACTCCCGCCATCGAGAACATCATCACCGCGAGCGCGGCTGCCATGATCGGGCGATTTTTCGAGAGCCCGGCGAGGTCGCCGATCCCCTCGACCATCCGTCCGTTGGCGCGCATCGAGAGAATCACCGCGAAGGTGCCGATGTTCATGAACAGGTAGATCGCGAGATAGATCAGCACCGCCGAGACGCCAGCCTCGTTGCCGACCGCGAGGCCGATCAGGGCGTAGCCGACGTGGCCGATCGAGCTATACGCCATCAGCCGCTTGATGTTGGTCTGCACGATCGCGGCGAAACCGCCCACCAGCATCGAAAGGATTGCAATCGCGATGATCACCTGCTGCCACTGCGCGAGGAGATCGCCGAACGGCGAGATCATCACCCGCAGGAACAGCGCGAGCGCCGCGACCTTCGGCGCGACCGAGAAGAAAGCGGTCACCGGCGTCGGCGCACCCTCGTAGACGTCGGGCGTCCACATGTGGAACGGCACGGCCGAACACTTGAACGCGAGCGCGCAGATGATGAACACCAGCCCCACCACCACGCCCGGCGACACCGCTTCACCCGAGGCGAAACCGCGCGCCAGCACGTCGAAGTTGGTGCTGCCGGCGAAGCCGTAGACCAGCGAGACGCCGTAGAGCAAGAGTCCCGAGGCGAGCGCTCCCAGGACGAAATACTTCAACCCGGCTTCGGTCGAGCGCACCGTGTCGCGTTGGAACGCGGCGACGAGATAGAGCGCGAGGCTCTGGGTCTCAAGCCCGAGGTAGAGCGAGAGGAAATCGTTGGCGCTGATCATCGCGCACATGCCGAGCGCCGCGAACACCACCAGGATCGGATACTCGAAGCGGGCGATATTCTCCTGCTCCATCCACTTGACCGCGAGCAGCAGCGTCACCGCCGAGGACAAAAGCACCATCAACTTGGCATAGACGGCAAAGGAGTCGGTGACGAACAGGCCGTTGAACGTCACCTGCCGCACGCCGCCGAAGACGATCGCCAGACCCGCCGCGACGATCATCACCGCCGCGCCGAGGTTGCCCACCAATCGCGCACTGTCGCCCTTGGCGAAGACGCCGAGCATCAACAGCACCATCCCCGCGAGGGCGAGCAGGATTTCGGGCAGGGCCGGATAGAGGTTCGGAATTTCGCTGACCATCGGCTTCTACCCCTAATTCAACGCAACGACGGCCGTCGCGGCGGCGTCGGCCGCGCGAGCGGTTTCGAAATTCGCGATGAGATTGTCGACCGAAACCGACATCACGTCGAGGAACGGCATGGGGTAGAGCCCCATCCACAGAACCAGCACCACCAGCGGCGCGAACATCACCGCCTCGCGCCTTGTCATGTCCTGCATCGCCTTGACGTCTTCCTTCTCAATCTTGCCGAAGATGATCCGCCGGTAGAGGAAGAGCATGTAGGCCGCTCCCAGGATCAGGCCGGTCGCCATCAGCGCCGCGACCCAGGTGTTGACCTGGAACGCGCCGAGGATCACCAGCAACTCGCCGACGAAGCCCGAGGTGCCCGGCAGTCCGACCGAGGCCATCATGAACAGCATGAACACCGCCGCGTACTTCGGCATCCGATGGACGAGGCCGCCGTAGCGCGAGATTTCGCGGGTGTGCAGGCGGTCGTAGATCACCCCGACGCAGAGGAACAGCGCGCCCGCGACGATGCCGTGCGAAAGCATCTGGAACAATGCGCCCGAGATCCCCTGCGGCGTCAGGGTGAAGATGCCGATGGTGACGAAGCCCATGTGCGCGACCGACGAATAGGCGATCAGCTTCTTCATGTCTTGCTGCACCAGCGCCACCAGCGAGGTGTAGATCACCGCGACGACGGAAAGGCCGAAGATCATCGGCGTGAAGTCGGCGGTGGCCTGCGGCAACATCGGCACCGAGAAGCGCACGAAGCCATACGCGCCCATCTTCAGCAGCACGCCCGCCAGGATCACCGAGGCCGCCGTCGGCGCCTCGACGTGGGCATCGGGCAGCCAGGTATGGACCGGCCACATCGGCACCTTCACCGCGAACGATGCGAACAGTGCGAGGAACAGCCAGGTCTGCATTGCGGGCGCGAAGCCGTGGCGCAGCAGCACCGGAATGTCGGTGGTGCCCGCCTGGAAATACATGAACAGCAGCGCGACCAGCATCAGCAGCGAGCCGGCGAGGGTATAGAGGAAGAACTTGAACGCCGCATAGATCCGGCGCGGCCCGCCCCACACGCCGATGAGGATGAACATCGGCACCAGCACGCCTTCGAAGAAGATGTAGAAGAGCATGAAGTCGAGGGCGCAGAACATTCCCACCATCATGGTTTCGAGAACCATGAACGCGATCATGTATTCCTTGACCCGATTGGTAATCGCCGACCACCCGGCAAGGACGCAGATCGGCGTGAGGAAAGTCGCGAGCAGCACGAACAGCACGGAAATCCCGTCCACGCCCATGTGGTAGGAGATGCCGGTGCCGGGCAGCCAGTCCGCCTGTTCGACGAACTGGAAGTCGGCGGTGCCGCGATTGAATCCGAACCAGAGGAACAGCGACATCACAAAGGTGGCGCACGAGGTCAGGAGCGCAACGTTGCGGCTGTTCCGGGCAACGATCTCGGCCTCGCCCCGGATCATCAGAATGAACGCCACTCCCACCAGCGGCAGGAAAGTGATGATGCTCAACAGGGGCCAATCGGTCATCGCGCTCACCCTTCGAATCCCATGACATAAGCCGACACGAACACCGCGAGGCCGATGATCATGGCGAACGCGTAGTGATAGACGAAGCCGCTTTGCAGGAGCGCGGTGCGCCGCGCCGCGATGCGGGTGAGCAGCGAGATGCCGTCGGGGCCGAAGCGGTCGATGGTACCCTCGTCGACGGACTTCCAGAAGAAACGGCCGAGCGCGAACGCCGGGCGCACGAAGATCCGGTCGTAGAGTTCGTCGAAGTACCACTTGTTGAGCAGGAACCGATGGAGACCCGGCATCGCCTCGGCGAGTTTCGCCGGAAGACCCGGGCGAACCACGTAGAGGAGAAAGGCGATGGCGATGCCCGCGAGCGCGATCGCCACCGGCGCCAGCGCGATCGTCGGGTCGACATGGTGCGCCGCCGCGATCGGGTCCGTGGCGCCGACGGCGAGAGCCTGCTTCCAGAATTCGGAACGTTCCTCGCCGACGAAGGCGTCGTATCCGATCATGCCGGCAAAGATCGCGCCGACCGCCAGGACGATCAGCGGCACGAGCATCACCCACGGCGATTCGTGAACGTGCGCCAGAGTCTTCTCGTCACAGCGCGGGCGACCGTGGAAAGTCATGAACAGCAGCCGCCAGGAATAGAACGCCGTGAGCAGCGCCGCGATCGCGCCCATCGCGAACGCATACTGGCCGACCGCGGAATGCGCACCCCAGGCGGCTTCGAGGATCATGTCTTTGGAGTAATAGCCGGAGAACACCGGCAGCCCGGCAAGCGAGAGCGAGCCGATCCACATGATCACGTAGGTGATCTTGATGTTCTTCCAGATGCCGCCCATCCGCCGCATGTCCTGCTCGTCGGACATCGCATGGATCACCGAGCCCGCGCCGAGGAACAGCATCGCCTTGAAGAAGGCGTGGGTGACGAGGTGGAAGATCGCCGCGCCGTAGGCCCCGACGCCGAGCGCGAAGAACATATAGCCGAGCTGCGAGCAGGTCGAATAGGCGATCACCCGCTTGATGTCGTTCTGCACGCAGCCGATCGTCGCGGCGAACAGCGCGGTGGTCGCGCCGACGACAGCGACGACGTTGAGCGCGGTCTGGCTCAACTCGAACAGCGGTGACATCCGCGCCACCATGAACACGCCCGCCGTCACCATCGTGGCGGCATGGATCAGCG
>DBTR01000012.1:12394-12562 GCA_002307145.1 Rhodospirillum sp. UBA1311
GCGCCGACGAACAGCAGCAGGCAGAGCGTCGTCAGCAGCGGCAGGTCGGTGCCGAAGACGTGCAGGCTTTGCGTCGCCATCTCGGGGGCGGCGGCGAAGATCGTATCGAGGTGGACGGAATCGAAGGTGAGATAGATCCCGGCAATGCCGAGGATGAAGCCGAAATCG
>DBTR01000012.1:12862-13035 GCA_002307145.1 Rhodospirillum sp. UBA1311
GCTTCTTGTACCAGAAGCCGATCAGGAGATAGGACGACAACCCGACGCCCTCCCAGCCGAAGAACATCTGAATCAGGTTGTCGGCGGTCACCAGCATCAGCATGAAGAAGGTGAACAGCGAGAGATACGCCATGAAGCGCGATTCCGACGGGTCGCCGTGCATGTAGCCGATC
>DBTR01000012.1:13282-13719 GCA_002307145.1 Rhodospirillum sp. UBA1311
GCATGTAGCCGATCGAATAGAGATGAACCAGGGCCGAGATCACGCTGACCGTGAACAACATCACCGCCGTCAGGGTGTCGACCTTGAGCGCCCAGGAGGCGTTCAGGGAGCCGACGTGGATCCAGTCGAACAGCGTTACGGTGAACGGACCGGAGCCGAAGCCGACCTGATACAACACCGGCACGCTCAACGCGGCCGAGGCGAGCATCAGCGCGGTGGTGACGAGCTGGGAACCGATGCGGCCGATGAAGCGCCCGAACAGACCCGCGAGAATTGCACCGAGAAGAGGCAGAAAGACGATGGCGACGGTCATGTTCAGCCCCTCATCGCGTTGATGTCTTCGACCTGGATCGATCCGCGATTGCGGAAGAACACCACCAGGATCGCAAGGCCGATCGCGGCTTCGGCCGCAGCGACGGTCAGCACGAACATCACGA
>DBTR01000012.1:14085-15967 GCA_002307145.1 Rhodospirillum sp. UBA1311
GATGACGTTCTTGCGGTTGAGGAAAATTCCGAACACGCCGAGGGTGAACATGATCGCGGCGACGGTGAGGTAGTGGGTCAAGCCGATGGTCATGATCAGATCCCCTTCCCCGAAGCGACTTTCTTGATCTCGATGCAGTCCGCGAGGGGCCGCGTCGCCTGGTCGAGGGCGCTCTGGCGCTTCACGCCGGAGCGGGCGCGGAGCGTCAGCATGATCGAACCGATCATGCCCACCAGAAGCACGATTCCGGAAAGCTGGAACAGATAGATGTAGTCGGTGTAGAGGACCACGCCGATCGCCTCGGTGTTGGTGAGGCCGGTGGTCATCGGCGCGGCGCGCGCGATCTCGACGCCGGGGCCGAAGCCCCAGGTCGCGAACACCAGCACCAGCTCGGCGAACAGCACCAGGCCGACCACCGTCCCCATCGGCAGCATCTTGACGAAACCCTCGCGGACGCTCACCGCGTGGATGTCGAGCATCATCACCACGAACAGGAACAGCACCGCGACTGCGCCGACGTAGACGATCACCAGGATCATCGCGACGAATTCCGCGCCGAGGAGAACGAACAACCCGGCGACGTTGAAGAACGTCAGGATCAGGAACAGCACCGAATGGACCGGGTTCCTCGCGGTCACCACCATCACCGCGGAAGCCACCGCAAGCGCCGCGAACACATAGAACACGAAAGCGGTCATCGCCGGGTCTCCCTTAGGTCCATCGCACCCTGGGGCGCGCCGCAGGCCGCATTGCCGTGCTTTGTCATTTTGCCTTGATCCCCCCGGGCACCATCGTTCGGTCTTTCATGTCGTCGGTCGTTCATCGGGCAGTTCAACGATACGGCGCGTCGGCTTCGAGGCGCATAGCCAGCTCGGATTCCCAGCGGTCGCCGTTATCGAGCAGCTTCTGCTTGTTGTACATCAGTTCGGCACGGCGCTCGGTGGCGAACTCGAAGTTCGGGCCCTCGACGATCGCGTCGACCGGGCAGGCTTCCTGGCACAGGCCGCAATATATGCACTTGGTCATGTCGATGTCGTAGCGGGTGGTCCGACGGCTGCCATCGAGGCGGGGTTCCGCCTCGATGGTGATCGCCTGCGCCGGACACACCACCTCGCAGAGCTTGCATGCGATGCAGCGTTCCTCGCCGTTCGGATAGCGCCGGAGCGCGTGTTCGCCGCGGAAGCGCGGGCTGATCGGCCCCTTCTCGTTCGGATAGTCGATGGTCACCTTGGGCATGAAGAAATACTTCAGGGTCAAGGCGAAGCCCGAGATCAGTTCCAGCAGCAGGAACGAGCGCAGCGTGCGATTGAAAGTCGACATTTTCGCTCCCTCCTCGTTACGCGGGCAACCAGCCGAAGACGTGCAGGGCGACGGCGGTGATCACCACCCACCCCAACGACAACGGCAGGAAGACTTTCCACCCCAAGCGCATCAGCTGGTCGTAGCGATAGCGCGGCAGGGTGGCACGGGCCCAAAGATAGAAGAACAAAACCGCCGAAACCTTGAGCGCGAACCAGACGATCCCCGGCACCCAGGTGAACGGCGCGACGTCCATCGGCGGCAACCAGCCGCCGAGGAACAGAAGCACGCAGATGCTGCTCATCAGGATCATGTTGGCGTATTCGCCGAGGAAGAACATCGCGAAGGTCATCGCGGAATATTCGGTGTTGTAGCCGCCGACGAGTTCGGACTCCGCCTCGGGCAGGTCGAACGGCGTGCGGTTGGTTTCCGCCAGGGCGGAAATCAGGAACAGGATGAACATCGGGAAGTGGGGAATGCAGAACCACAACCCGCTCTGCGCCTCGACAATCCGGGTGAGGTTCATCGACCCCGAGGTCAGCAGGATCGAGACGATGATGAAGCCGATCGAGACCTCGTAGGA
>DBTR01000012.1:16229-18881 GCA_002307145.1 Rhodospirillum sp. UBA1311
CGTAGGACACCATCTGCGCCGCCGACCGCATGCCGCCGAGGAACGAGTACTTCGAGTTCGACGACCAGCCCGCCATGATGATGCCGTAGACGCCGAGCGACGAGATCGCGAACAGGTAGAGGATGCCGACGTTGATGTCGGCGATCACCCAGCCGGCGGAGACCGGGATCACCGCCCAGCCGATCATCGCGAGGCTGAAGGTCACCATCGGCGCGAGCAGGAACACCAGCGGATTCGCACCGGTCGGCACCACGGTTTCCTTGAGGAACAGCTTGAGACCGTCGGCGAGCGGCTGCAACAGGCCGAACGGCCCGACGACGTTGGGGCCGCGCCGCAGGTGCATCGCCGCGATCACCTTGCGCTCGGCATAGGTGAGATAGGCGACGCAGATCAGCAGCGGCACGACGAAGGCGAGGATCTTCAACAGGATGAAGACCAGAGGCCACACGGTATCCCAGAGTTCAGCCATCGGTCCCCGTCCTTGCTTCCGTCGCTTCGCCGCCGATTTCGAGGGTGCAGGCCGCCATCGTCGGCGAGGCACGGCTGATCGGGTCGGTCATGTAGTAGTTGCGCACCGGCGACACCAATGGGCCGCCGGAGACGTCGAGCGCGCCGCTCTCGCCGAACGGCAGCCATTCGCCCGGCGTCGCGACGTCGCGCACCGCGAACGACGGCGCGGCGGCTTCGAGCTTGGCCCGCAGCGCTTCGAGAGTGTCGAAAGGCAGGGTGTGTCCCAGAACTTCCGAGGCCGCGCGCAGGATCTTCCAATCCTCGCGCGCCTGGCCGGGCGGGAACACCGCGCGGTCGGTGCGCTGAACCCGTCCCTCGGTGTTGACGTAGGTGCCGTGTTTTTCGGTATAGGCCGCACCCGGCAGGATCACGTCGGCGACCTGCGCGCCGACGTCGCCATGATGCCCCTGGTAGATCACGAAGGCGTGGTCGAGGGCATTGGTCTCGATCTGGTCCGCGCCGAGCAGCCAGACCGCCTTGATCGCGCCCTTCCCCGCCGCGTCGAGGATCGCCGCGGTGCCGAGGCCGCCCGCTCCCGGCACAAAGCCGAGATCGAGGCCGCCGACCCGCGCGGCGGCGGTGTGGAGCACGTTGAAGCCGTTCCAGCCGTCCTTGACCATTCCGGTCTTCTCGGCCAGCGCGCGCGCCGCACCTAGGAGACGCAGTGCGCCTGGGCTGGTCAGCGCGCCCATGCCAAGAATGATCATCGGCCGCTCGGCGTTCGCCAGCACGTCGTGGAACGGGTGGACGCCGTCCAGCACGGATTGCAGCGTATCCGCGCCGTCGCCGAGGTGCTGCGCCGGATAGGTGAGATCCGCCTTCGCGCCGATGGTGGCGATCTTAAAGCCGCCCTTGCTGTAACGCTTGCGAATCCGAGCATTGAGAATCGGCGCTTCGATGCGCGGATTGCTGCCGACGATCAGGAGCGCGTCGGCCTGCTCGATTCCGGCGATGGTGGTGTTGAAGCGGTAGGACACCGGCACGCTCGGGTCGAGCGCCGCGCCGTCCTGGCGGCAGTCGAGGTTGGCGGAGCCGAGCGACTCCATCAGGAGCTTGAGAGCGAACATCGACTCGGCGTCGGCCATGTCGCCCGCGAGCGCGGCGATTGCCGAGCCCGGAATTGCGGCGAACACCTCCTGGATCGCGGCAAAAGCCTCGGCCCAGGTCGCGGGTTCGAGCTTGCCGTCGCGGCGAACGTAGGGCGTATCGAGGCGGCGCTTCAGCAGGCCGTCGCAGGCGTGGCGGGACTTGTCGGCCAGCCATTCCTCGTTGACGTCCTCGTTCAGGCGGGGCAACACGCGCATCACTTGGTTGCCGCGCGAGTCGATGCGGATCGCCGAGCCGACCGCGTCGAACACGTCGATGGATTCGGTCTTGCGCAGTTCCCACGGCCGCGCCGCGAAGGCGTAGGGCTTGGAGGTCAGGGCGCCGACCGGGCAAAGGTCGACGATATTGCCGGAGAGTTCGGAGGTCAGTGCCTGCTCGATGTAGGTGGTGATCTCGGCATGCTCGCCGCGGTTCATCATCCCCAGTTCCGGCACGCCCGCGATCTCGGTGAGGAAGCGGACGCAGCGGGTGCAGTGGATGCAGCGGGTCATCGCGGTCTTGACCAGCGGCCCGAGGAACTTCTCCGAGACCGCGCGCTTCTCGTCGTGGTAGCGGCCCTTGTCGCGGCCGTAGGCCATCGCCTGGTCCTGGAGGTCGCACTCGCCGCCCTGATCGCAGATCGGGCAGTCGAGCGGATGGTTGATCAGCAGCAATTCCATCACGTTCTTGCGCGCCTGGAGCGCGCCTTCGGACTGGGTCTTGACCACCATCCCCTCGCCCGCCGGCATAGCGCAGGAAGCCACTGGCTTCGGCATCTTCTCGATCTCGACGAGGCACATCCGGCAGTTGGCGGCGACCGGCAGGCGCTCGTGGTAGCAGAAGCGCGGAATCTCGATGCCGAGCTGTTCCGCTGCCTGCAGAACCGACGTCCCTGCCGGGACTTCGATTTCCAATCCGTCGATGGTCAGTTTCGGCATCGGAACTCTCCTACGCGGCGCGGTGCTTCGCATCGGCCCGGCGGGCGGCGATGCGTTTCTCGACTTCCGGCCGGAAGTGACGGAACAACCCCTGGATCGGCCACGCCGCCGCGTCGCC
>DBTR01000012.1:19146-19271 GCA_002307145.1 Rhodospirillum sp. UBA1311
GCAGATGGTGTGGCCTTCGATCTGGCGGGTGACTTCGAGCAGCTTGTCGATCTCGGGCACCGTCGCCTCGCCCGATTCCATCCGCACCATGGTGCGCCAGAGCCAGCCCGTGCCTTCGCGGCAGG
>DBTR01000012.1:19547-23319 GCA_002307145.1 Rhodospirillum sp. UBA1311
CGTGCATTGGCCGCAGCTCTCGTGCATGTAGAAGCGCGCCAGGCGGGTGATCGCCGCGACCAGGTCGGTCGACTTGTCCATCACGATCACCGCCGCCGTGCCGAGGCCGGAGCGGACGTTCCTGAGCGAATCGAAGTCCATGTTGACGTCGTCGCAGATCTCCTTGGGGATCATCGGCGTCGAGGAGCCGCCCGGGATCACCGCGAGCAGGTTGTCCCAGCCGCCGCGCACCCCACCCGCATGCTTCTTGATCAGCTCCTTGAGCGGAATTCCCATTTCCTCTTCGACGTTGCACGGCGTCTCGACGTGCCCGGAAATGCAGAAGATCTTGGTGCCGTTGTTGTTCTCCGGACCGAGCGCGGCGAACCAAGCGGCGCCCCGCCGGAGGATCGTCGCCGCGTCTGCGATGGTCTCGACGTTGTTCACCGTGGTCGGACAGCCCCAGACGCCGACGCCCGCCGGAAACGGCGGCTTCGAGCGCGGCTGGCCCTTCTTGCCTTCGAGGCTCTGGATCAGCGCACTTTCCTCGCCGCAGATGTACGCGCCCATGCCGCGATGGATGAACACGTCCATCGCCCAGCCCGAGCCGCAGGCGTTCGGCCCGAGGAACCCGGCCGCATAGGCCTCGTCGATGGCATTCTGGAGGATCACCGTTTCGTTGTAGTACTCGCCGCGCACGTAGATGTAGGCGGCGTGCGCGCCGATCGCGAAGCCCGCGATCAGGCAGCCCTCGACCAGCTTGTGCGGATCGTGGCGGAGGATTTCGCGATCCTTGCAGGTGCCCGGCTCGCCCTCGTCGGCGTTGACCACGAGGTAGCGCGGCAGCGGCCCGTCGCCCTTCGGCATGAACGACCACTTCATCCCCGCCGAAAATCCCGCGCCACCACGGCCGCGCAGGCCCGCCTTCTTGGTTTCGTCGACGATCCAGTCGCGACCCTTTTCGAGGATCGCGCGGGTGCCGTCCCAATCGCCGCGCGCCATCGCCGCCTTGAGATAGGGAGACTCGAAGCCGTAGAGATTGGTGTAGATGCGGTCTTCGTCGCGCAGCATCAGGGCGTCTCCTTCCCGGCTTCGGGGGTCTTGGCCTTCAGCGTCGTCGGGCCGCTGCTCGGGCACGAACCCCGGCGGCCGCTCTGCGAACCGATCGCGGGCCTCTCGCCCTTGAGCAGGGCTTCCAGCACCGTCTTCGCGCTCTCGTAGGTGAGATCTTCGTAAAGGTCGTCGTTGATCTGCATCACCGGGGCGTTGGCGCAGGCGCCGAGGCATTCGACCTCGGCGAGGGTCGCCTCGCGGTCCGACGTGGTCTCGCCGAAGCCGACGCCCAACACGTCGCGGCAAGCGCGGACGATCTCGGGCGCACCGCGCAGCCAGCAGGAAATGTTGGTGCAGACCTGAACGTGGAGCCGTCCGACCGGCTTCAGGTTGTACATCGTATAGAAGGTCGCGACCTCGTAGACCTTGATCGGCGGGATGCCGAGCATCTCCGCGACCGCGTCCATCGCCGCGCGAGAGAGCCAGCCCTCCTGGCGTTGCGCCATGTCGAGGAGCGGCATCACCGCCGAGCGCTGCCGCCCTTCCGGATACTTCGCGATCACCGTCTTCGCGGCTTCGGCGTTCTCGGGCGAGAAGGCGAAGCTATCCGGCTGGGTGACGGCGGTCTCGGGATACGGGTTTGTGCTCATCGGTCAATCTCGCCGAAAACGATGTCGAGGGAGCCGATGATCGCGGTGAGATCGGCCAGCATGTGCCCACGGGCGAGCTTGTCCATCGCCTGCAGGTGCGCGAAGCCCGGCGCCCGGATGTGGCAACGGTACGGACGGTTGGTGCCGTCCGCGATCAGGTAGACCGCGAATTCGCCCTTCGGCGTCTCCACGGCGGTATAGGTCTCGCCCTCGGGCACGTGATAGCCCTCGGAGAATAGCTTGAAGTGATGGATCAGAGCTTCCATCGACTGCTTCATCAGGGCGCGCGGCGGCGGCGTGATCTTGTGGTTGTCCACCCGCACCGGGCCTTCGGGCATCTTCTGCAGGCACTGCCGCACCAGCTTGACGGATTGCCGCATTTCCTCGACGCGGACCAGATAGCGGTCGAAGCAATCGCCGTTCTTGCCGACCGGAATGTCGAAATCGAGGTCCGCGTAGACCTCGTAGGGCTGGGCCTTGCGCAAGTCCCAGGCGAGGCCGGAGGCGCGCAGGCAAGGCCCGGTAAAGCCCCAGTCGAGAGCTTCGTCGGCGGTGATCACGCCGATGTCGACGGTGCGCTGGCGGAAGATCCGGTTGCCGGAGAGAATCCTCTCCATGTCGACGATGAAGGTCATCACCTCGTCGCACCAGATCGCGGTGCGCTCGATGAATCCCGGCGGAAGGTCGACCGCGACGCCGCCGGGGCGGACGTAGTTGGCATGGAGACGCGCGCCCGAGGCCTGTTCGTAGAGCTCCATGCCGCGTTCGCGCACCTCGAAACCCCAGAGGATCGGGGTCATCGCGCCGACATCGAGGGCGTAGGCGGTGATGTTAAGGATGTGGTTGAGGATGCGGGTGATCTCGCAGAACATCACACGGATGTACTGCGCCCGGATCGGCACCGCGATACCGAGAAGCTTCTCGACCGCAAGGGAGAAGCAATGCTCCTGGTTCATCGGCGAGACATAGTCGAGGCGGTCGAAATACGGCACCGCCTGCATGTAGGTCTTGTATTCGATCAGCTTCTCGGTGCCGCGATGGAGGAGACCGATGTGCGGGTCGGCACGGTCGATCACCTCGCCCGACATGTCGAGGATCAGGCGCAACACCCCGTGGGCCGCCGGATGCTGCGGACCGAAGTTGATGGTGAAGTTCTCGTTGCGGATATCGGCCATCGTGCTTCAGCCCTTCTTCTCGGCTTTTTCGTCGCCCGGCAAGGCCTCGCGCACACGCATCAGATCCGGGCCGTGCCAGGGGCTCATCGCGTCGAAGTTGCGGAATTCCTGGGTCAGCTTGACCGGTTCGTAGACGACGCGCTTCTGGGTGTCGTCATAGCGCACCTCGACGAATCCGGTGAGCGGGAAGTCCTTGCGCAGCGGATAGCCTTCGAAGCCGTAGTCGGTGAGGATGCGGCGCAAGTCCGGGTGGCCGTCGAAGCGCACGCCGTACATGTCGTAGGTCTCGCGCTCGCACCAGCCCGCGGTGGAGAACACCTCGACCACCGACGGCACCGAACCGCCCTCGGCGACCTCGACCTTGAGCCGGACGCGAAGGTTGTGGCGCAGCGAGAGAAGATTGTAGACGACATCGAACCGCTTCTCGCGCTCGGGCCAGTCGACGCCGCAGATGTCGACCAGCTGCTTGAACAGGCAGGCACCATCGTCGCGGAGAAACATCAGCATCTGCAGGATGCTCGCCGCCGGAACCGTGACCACCAGCTCGTCGCCGAGCATCTCGATCCGGGTGCAGTGATCACCGGCCAAGGCTTCGATATGGTCGGCCAGCTCGCTGTGGGCAGCGCGGCGGGATTCGGCGAATTCGTCGGTCATGGCATGTCCGGTCCGGGAAAGGGCACTAAGCTTATCGCGACAGCGTGCGGGTGCGTCTGATCTTCTTCTGGAGTTGCAGGATGCCGTAGAGCAGCGCCTCGGCGGTCGGCGGACAGCCGGGCACGTAGACGTCGACGGGCACGATGCGGTCGCATCCACGCACCACCGAATAGGAATAATGGTAGTAGCCGCCGCCGTTGGCGCACGAGCCCATGGAGATCACCCAGCGCGGCTCGGCCATCTGGTCGTAGACCTTGCGCA
>DBTR01000012.1:23600-28144 GCA_002307145.1 Rhodospirillum sp. UBA1311
CCGGGGCCATCTTGTTGGTCAGCGTCCCGGCGACGATCATCACGTCGGCCTGGCGCGGACTCGGGCGGAAGACGATGCCGAAGCGGTCGAGGTCGTAGCGTGAACAGCCGGTGTGCATCATTTCGACGGCACAGCAGGCGAGACCGAACGTCATCGGCCACATCGAACCGGTGCGCGCCCAATTCATCAGGTCGTC
Source organism: Rhodospirillum sp. UBA1311 (assembly GCA_002307145.1). Taxonomy (GTDB): domain Bacteria; phylum Pseudomonadota; class Alphaproteobacteria; order Rhodospirillales; family Rhodospirillaceae; genus Oleispirillum. The sequence continues at coordinate 23,797 of DBTR01000012.1, forward strand.
GAGCTTCGCGAGCACGAAGCCGCGATTCGAGATCTCGTCGCCGACCAACCCCAGCATTTCGTCCTGGGACAGTCCATCGGGCATCGCCGGTACGCCGGGAGCAACGAGTCCTGGGTTGACCACGTTCATCACCCTACTCCCAATCCAGGGCGCCCTTGCGCCACTCGTAAACGAACCCGACGGTAAGCACGCCGAGGAAAATCAACATCGAAACCAAGCCATAGGTCCCAACCTTGTTGAGCACGATCGCCCAGGGGAAGAGGAACGCTGCCTCAAGATCGAAGATGATGAACAGGATCGAGACGAGATAGAACCGAACTTCGAATCGCGCCCGAGCGTCGTCGAAGGCTTCGAAGCCGCACTCGTAGGCGGTTTCCTTCTCGGTATCGGGATTCTGGCGCGCCACGACGAACGAGCCGATCACCATCACCGTCGCCAGGCCGACCGCCACCGCGACGAACACCAGGATCGGCAGGTACTCCCGTAACAACTCGTTCATTAGCGCAATCCCCTCCCCGTCGCCCCGTGCCGCGATATGGCCGCCTTGGCCCTGCCGCCCTGCCCGCGACGAGTGTACGCCCACGCCGCCGGGTAGGAAATCAAATGGATGGCCGCGCGCGAATCGCCTTTACCCGCCGAACGCATGCCCCAGACTTTCGATGTAGAGGCCTCCGGCTGCCCGAGCTTGGTATCCCGCAACCGCCGAAGTGTCAAGAAAGGCATGGCTATAGACCCCGCGCTGCGAACGCTGCCGACAGGGGTATGGAACGACCGGAAGACGATGAACGGGGCTCCCGCAATTATATCGAATGTTATAAATGCGCTTCCCAAAGAATTCACCCGTAGTTCCTAACTCTACCCGTCCTACCAACATGGAAAACCCGGACGGGAATTCAAGCCGACGACTGCGGGTTTCCCGATCACGTTTGATCCTGCGCGGGCCACCCCTTTCCTCCCGGCGCGAGGCTTGCCCGGACACGGACCGCCGGGCACAATACCCGGCGGATATGAACGGAGACCGACATGACTCTCGAAAGTCTGGTCGCCATGGCGGCGGCACTCGCAATCCTGGCAATCACTCCCGGCCCCGGAGTGCTGGCGGTGATCTCCCGCGCGGTCGGGCACGGGTTCGCCGACGCCGCGGTCATGACCCTCGGCATCGTCCTCGGCGATCTCGTCTTCTTCACCGCCGCACTCACCGGCTGGGCGGCAGTGGCGCAAGCCTTCGGCGGCGTGTTCGAAGCGGTTCGCCTGATCGCCGCGCTGGCGCTGCTGGCGATGGGCGCGCGGATGGTGCGAGCGAGCTTCCGCCGGGAAACCGCCGCCGCCCACGCCACGCAGCTCGGCTCGGTGAAACGGCGAGCCTTTGCCAGCGGTTTCCTCCTCACCCTCGGCAATCCCAAGGCGATCCTGTTCTATCTCGCGTTCCTACCGACATTCGTCGATCTCGCCCGGATGGACGCGGTGGATGCGCTCGCGGTCGTCGCGGTGATCGTCGCCGTCGTCGGCAGCGTGCTGCTCGGCTATGCCGCGCTCGCCGCCCGTGCTGCGCGCTGCCTGTCCCGCCCGGCATTTGCCCGCTGGATGCTGCGCGGCGCGGGCGCGCTCCTGATTGGCACCGGCGCGGCGGTAGCGGTGCGGAGTTGACGACAAAAACGCCGCAGGGGCTCCTGCGGCGTTTTTCGTGAGATCGTGGTGGGCGGTGACGGGATCGAACCGCCGACCTACTGGGTGTAAACCAGTCGCTCTCCCAGCTGAGCTAACCGCCCTCGCCCCGGCCCCGGAGACAAGAAAAGCCGATCACGAAAGGTGATCGGCTTCATCCTGTCGCCGGAAATGGCTCAGTTGACAGCGTCCTTCAGACCCTTGCCGGCCTTGAACTTCGGCTGCTTCGAAGCGGGAATGGTGATCTTCTCGCCCGTACGCGGATTGCGGCCTTCGGAGGCGGCGCGCTCGGCAACGCTGAACGTGCCGAAACCGACGAGACGAACTTCGTCATTCTTCTGGAGAGCTTCACCGATCGCCGCAAACACGGCATCGACGGCCTTCGCGGCATCGGCTTTCGACAGCTCCGCCTGAGCCGCAACGGCGGCAACGAGATCATTCTTATTCACGGCAAGACCCCTTATGTTAGACCCAATTTTATTGGATTTGAAAACATTCGATCAACCCGACGGCGCGCAGTTTAGAACGCATCCTCGCGACCCGTCAACGGAAGAAGCGCGGTTTTCCTCCCAATTTGCGACCTTGACAGCCACAGGAACCGCATCCTTCACACTTCACCCGATGCCGGCAGTGACGGTCATCACAAGGCGAAGGTCCGCCATTTGCAAGATAAGCAGGACGCCCGTCAAGAGAAAATTGATCCATATTCGTCGGCATAAAAAAAGAGGCGAAATATCGCCTCTTTCTTTTACCATTGAATTACAACCCCAGCGATTAGTGCGTCAACACCGCATCGTCGGTTTCGGCGGTCGCGGGCGGTTTAGCAATCGCGTCGTCCGACGTTTCCTCCCACTCGATCGGGGTCGGCATCCGAACCAGGGCGTGGCCAAGGGCTTCGTCGGCCGTCGAGACCGGAATAATCTTCAGGCCGCGCTTGACGTTGTCCGGGATGTCCGCGAGATCCTTCTCGTTTTCGTCGGGGATCAGGACAGTCTTGATCCCGCCGCGAAGCGCCGCGAGGAGCTTTTCCTTCAATCCGCCGATCGGCAACACCCGGCCGCGTAGGGTGATTTCGCCGGTCATCGCGACATCCTTGCGCACCGGAATGCCGGTGAGCGCGGAAACGATCGAGATCACCATCGCGACACCCGCCGAAGGCCCATCTTTGGGCGTCGCGCCTTCGGGCACGTGGACGTGGATGTCCTTCTTCTCGAACATCGTCGGCTTGATCCCGAGCGACGGCGACCGCGAGCGGACGAACGACCGCGCCGCCTGGATCGATTCCTTCATCACGTCGCCCAACTGGCCGGTGAGCGTCACCGCACCCTTGCCCGGCATCAGCACGGATTCGATGGTGAGGAGTTCGCCGCCGACCTCGGTCCAGGCCAGGCCGGTCACCGCGCCGACCAGGTCCTCGCGCTCGGCCTCGCCGTAGCGATATTTCCGAACGCCCGCATATTTGTCCAGATTCCTGCGGGTTATCGTGATTTTCTCGATGCCCTTGATCAGGATTTCCTTGGTCGCCTTGCGCGCGAGATTGGCAATTTCGCGCTCAAGGTTACGCACCCCCGCCTCGCGGGTGTAATAGCGGATCAAATCCTTCAGCGCGTCGTCGGAGATCGACCACTCGCCCTTCTTGAGTCCCGCCGCCTTAATCTGCTTGTCGATCAGATGGCGCTTGGCGATCTCGACCTTCTCGTCCTCGGTATAGCCCGAAAGGCGGATGATCTCCATGCGGTCCAAAAGCGGCTGCGGCATCCGGAGCGTGTTCGCGGTGGTCACGAACATCACATCCGAGAGGTCGTAGTCGACTTCGAGGTAATGATCGTTGAACGCCACGTTCTGTTCCGGGTCCAGCACTTCGAGCAACGCCGAAGCCGGATCGCCGCGCCAGTCGGCGCCGATCTTGTCGACTTCGTCGAGCAGGAACAGCGGGTTCGAAGTCCCCGCCTTTTTCATGCTCTGGATCACCTTACCCGGCATCGAGCCGATATAGGTGCGGCGATGCCCGCGGATTTCCGCTTCGTCGCGCATGCCGCCCAGCGAGACGCGCACGAAATTGCGTCCGGTCGCGCGGGCGATCGACTTGCCGAGCGAGGTCTTGCCCACGCCGGGCGGGCCGACGAGGCACACGATGGAACCCTTGGTATCCTTCCTGAGCTTGCGCACCGCGAGGTACTCGATGATGCGGTCCTTCACGTCCTCAAGGCCGTAGTGGTCCTCCTCAAGGACCTCCCTCGCCCGCTTCAGGTCAAAGGACTCAGGCGGCGGCGAATTCCAGGGGAGGCTCACGATCACGTCCAGGTAGTTGCGGGTGACGATGAACTCGGATGAGTTCGGGTCCATGAGGCTGAACTTCTCCAGCTCCTGCTCCACCGTCTCCTTGATCTCGCCCTCGAACTTGAGCTCGTCAACCTTCTCCTTGAAACGCTGGTATTCGCTCGACTTGGCGTCGGTCGTCATACCGAGCTCGCCCTTGATCGCCTTGAGTTCCTCCTTGAGGAAGTATTCGCGCTGGCTCTTCTCGATCTTTTCGTTGATCTCCTTCTGGATCTTCTTCTGGATCTTGAGGAGCTCCTGTTCCTTCTTGATGAACACGAGGACCTGCTCCATGCGCTTCCTGACGTTCACGATCTCCAGGATGCGCTGCTGGTCGGTCTTGTCGATGTTGAGGATGGAGGCG
>DBTR01000038.1:0-11535 GCA_002307145.1 Rhodospirillum sp. UBA1311
CAACGTCTCGATCGGCGACCTGTTCGTCGGCGGCGTGCTGCCGGGCATCCTGATGGGCCTGTCGATGTGCTTCATGGGCTGGTTTATCGCCAAGCGCGAGGGCATCCCGCCCGAAGGCAAGTTCTCCATCGTCCATCTCGCGAAGACGATCGCCGAGGCGTTCTGGGCGATGCTGACGCCGGTGATCATCATCGGCGGCATCTACGGCGGCATCTTCACCCCGACCGAGGCGGCGGCGGTGGCGGCGGTCTACGGCATCGTCGTCGGCCTGTTCATCTACAAGGAGCTGAAGCTCTCCGACTTCCCCGAGATCGTGTTCAAGGCGGTGATCGGCACCACCCTGATCATGTTCCTGGTCGGTGCGGCCAAGGTCTTCGGCTGGCTGATGACCAACCTCCAGATCCCGCACCACATCGGCGAGGCGGTGATCGCCTTCACCGCATCGCCGATGCTGTTCCTCCTGATCATGAACGTGCTGCTGCTGATCCTCGGCACGCTGGTGAACGCCTCGGCGGCGGTGGTGATCCTCACCCCGATCTTCCTGCCGGTGGCGCTTTCGCTCGGCATCGATCCGCTGCACTTCGGCGTGGTGATGGTGGTCAACCTCGCGATCGGCTGCATCACGCCGCCGGTCGGGCTCGACCTGTTCGTCGCTTCGGCGATCACCAAGGTGCCGCTCGAAAAGGTGATGAAGGCCACCCTGCCCTACCTCGGCGCGTTGATCGTCGCCCTGATGATCATCACCGTCTTCCCGCAGATCTCGCTGATCCTGCCAAGCGCGTTGCGCTAGGCGGCTCCACGGCGAATACCGAAACGGCCCCTCGCGGGGCCGTTTTTTTCATGTCTCGGAAGGGTCGCGCCGGGGGCGGATCCGGATGATCCAGCAGGCGAGCGCGATCAGCACGATCGAGCCGCTTTCGTAGAGCAGGATCGCGGGGTCGAGATCCTTGCCCTGGAGCACGATCATCCGCGACAGGGCGGTGATCGCGATGAACAGCGGCAGCGAAATCGGGATGCGGTTGTTGGTGTAGTATGCACCGATCATGCCCAGCACCTCGGCGTAGATGAACATCAGGAGCAGATCCTTCAGTTCGACCTTGAGTTCGGCGACCACGCGCCAGACTTCCTGCCCCATGGCCGCCACGGTCATCACCGCGATCACCGCCAGGAACGACTTTTCCAATATCTCGATCAGATGACGCATGCTCTCCCCCGTCGTCCGCCCCGCGCTTCGGGGCGGAGCAGACATAGCGTCATTCGGCGCGCGGTTCTACCGCGTCGCGCGTAACAATCGGAGCGCATTGGCGGTGACCAGCACGGTCGCGCCGGTATCCGCCAGCACCGCGGGCCACAGCCCGGTGATCCCGGCGATCGTGGTGACGAGGAAAACCCCCTTCAGCCCGAGCGCGATCGCGATGTTCTGGCGGATGTTGGCCATCGTCCGCCGCGCCAGCACGATCATCGCCGCGACGTCGCCCACGCGGGCGTGCAGGCTCGCCGCGTCGGCGGTTTCGAGCGCGACGTCGGTGCCGCCGCCGAAGGCGATGCCGACGTCCGCCGCCGCCAGCGCCGGAGCGTCGTTGATGCCGTCGCCGACCTTCGCCACCCGCGCGCCGGAGGCCTGCATCGCCTGCACCGCCCGGAGCTTGTCCTCGGGCTTGAGACTCGCCTGGAAACCGATGGCGAGATGATCGGCGAGCGGCCGCGCCGCCGCAGCCACGTCGCCGGTGAGCATGGTCGCGCCGATGCCGAGGTCCTGCAAGCGCCGCACCCCGTCCGCCGCGTCGGGACGGAGCGCGTCGCGCGCGGCGATCAGGCCGATCACCACGCCGCCCCGGTTGAGCGCGGAGACCGTCTTGCCCGTCGCCATCAGCGCGTCCGCCGTCGCATCCGCTTCGCCGAGCGCTCCGAGGAAGACCTCCACGGCTCCCACCATGCCGCCGACGCCCCGTCCGGGGACCGCCGTGACCTCGTCGACCGCGTCCGGCGCGACGCCTTCCGCCGCCGCCGCCTCGCGGATCGCCCGCGCCATCGGGTGTCCGGAGCCGAGCGAGAGCCCGGCGGCGAGGCCGAGCACCTCGGCGCGATCCACCCCGAGCGCGACCACGTCGGTGATCGCCGGATGGCCGACGGTGAGGGTGCCGGTTTTGTCGAACGCCACCGCGCCGATATTGGCGAGGCTTTCCAGCACCGCGCCGCCCTTGATCAGAAGGCCACGCCCCGCGCCCGAGGCGAGGCCGGAGGCGAGCGCCGCCGGGGTCGAGATCACCAGGGCGCAAGGACAGCCGATCAGCAGCAGCGCGAGGCCGCGATAGATCCAGGTGACCCAGGGCTCGCCCGCCAGCAGCGGCGGCAGGACCATCACCGCACCCGCAACGCCGACGATGATCGGCGTGTAGATCCGGGCGAACCGCCCGATGAAGCGCTCCACCGGCGCCTTGCGCGCCTGCGCCTCCTGCACCAGCCGCACCACCCGGGCGATCGCGGTGTCTTCGGCGCGCGCGCCGACGGTGATCTTCAAGGTGCCGTCGCCGTTGACCGTCCCCGCGAACACGGTATCGCCGGGAGATTTCGATTTCGGCATCGGTTCGCCGGTGAGGGCGGATTCGTCCACCGCGCTCGATCCGTCGCGCACCACGCCGTCGGCGGCGATGCGTTCGCCCGCGCCGACGACGATCACCTCGCCCGGAGCGAGCGCCTCGGCGGCGACGGTTTCGGTTCCGGTTGCGGTTTCGCGCAGCGCGGTTTGCGGCACCAGGCCGACGAGGGCACGGATGCCTGCCTGCGAGCGATACGCCGCGACGGTTTCGAGACACTCGCCGACGAGATAGAGCAGCACCACCGTCGCCGCCTCGGCGACCGCGCCGATCGCTGCCGCGCCCAAGGCCGCGACGGTCATCAGCATCTCGATGGAAAACGGATTGCCGCCGCGCGCCGACGCGAACGCCTGCCGCGCCACCGGCACGATGCCGATGGCGAGCGCGACCAGGAACGCCCACGGGTCGAGCTGGGGCCAGAGGCGCTCGGCCACCGCCGCGGCCTGAAGCGCCACCGCGTAGACCACCGCTTCCCGGCCCGGGCCTTCGTCCCACAGGTTTCGCCATACCGACTTGCCGCCGCCATGGGAATGGGAATGCCCGTGGCCGTGGCCGTGATCATGGTCGTGGTCGTGCTCTTTGGGCGGCGGCGTGACCGGGCCGTATCCCTGGCATCGCGTGCAGCATCCCATGGCTCACCTCTTTCCTTCGCGGCGTTTCGCGACTATCTGAAGTGAGGCTACAATCTCCAGTCACTGGAGAAGCAAGGGGAGATTTTTCACGGATGGCGATGCTGGCGATCGGGCGCTTGTCGAAGGACAGCGGCGTGAAAATCCCGACGATCCGCTACTACGAAAGCATCGGCCTGCTGCCGCCGCCGGTGCGCAGCGAGGGCAATCGCCGGATGTATCCGCCCGAGGCGGTGCGCCGCCTGCGCTTCATCCGCCACGCCCGCGAACTCGGCTTCGAGATCGACGCGATCCGCCGCCTCGCCGACCTTGCGCAAGACCCGGCCCAGCCCTGCTGCGAGGCCGACCTACTGGCGCGGCGACGGTTGATCGAGATCGAGGAGAAGATTTCCCGCCTCGCCGCGCAACGCGACGAACTGGTGCGGATGATCGGAGACTGCACCCATGGCCGGATCGAGGAGTGCCGCGTGATCGACACCCTCGACGACCACGCCAAGTGCCTGCACGCCCGGCATTGAGCCGGATCAGGCGGTCACCACCTCGTCGTCCACCAGCACCGACACCGAATCCGCGATCCGCTTGACCTTGGCGAGGTTGCGCAGGCTCTCGACGTGCGCCTGCGAAATCTGCACCTCGGCGGAAAGGACCAGGCGTCCGTCGCTGGTGGTGACGTCGGCGGCGAGGACCATGTCGGGCAGCAGCAAGGCGGTCGGCAGCGACTTCACCCGGCGGCCTTCGCGGCCATGGTCGGTGCCGACTTCCAGCACCGACCGGATTCGTTCCATCAAGGTGCCGTCGAAGCGCGCCGCGATCGGCTGGAGCGCGGCGAAGTCGGCGCGGGTCGGATCGGCGCCGCCGGTGACGTTGGACAGGGCGTTGAGAATGTTCAAGATCCGTGCATCGAGCGGGATATTCGTGCCGCTCGGTCCTTCGGCCGGGTAACCGCTGCCGTCGAAGCCCCGGTTCTGCAGGTGGATGACCTTCGCCACTCCGGCGAGGCGGGGAATGTTGGCGATGATGTTGCGCGCCGCGCCCGGGCTTTCCTCGATCATCTTCCGTTCGACCTCGGAGAGTGGGGCCTTCGCCTGGAGCTTGGCGATCACCTCGGGTGGCACCGAAAGCAAGCCGATCGGCCCGAGCATCGCCGCGATTTCGAGCTGCCAGCGCGCCGGAAGATCGAGGGCGAGGCTGACGATCCGCGCCCAGCGGCGAATTCGGGTGGCGCGGCCGAAGGCAAGCGGCGAGGCCATCGCGAGCATGTCGATCAAGACCTTGACGCTGCCGCCGAGAGTCTTTTCGAGAAGTTCCTTTTCCGCCGTCACCAGGCGGTATTGCTCCTGCGCGGCGACGAGGCCCGCCTCCATCATTTCCGGCGGACAGGGCTTGGTGAGGAAGCGGAAGATGTTGCCGGTGTTGATCGCGTCGACGGCGGTCTGCATGTCGGCGTTGCCGGTGAGCATCAGGCGCACGGTGTCGGGGGAGAGTTCCTTGATCTTGGCGAGGGTGCTGACGCCATCCATGCCGCCCATGCGCATGTCGCAGACCACCACCGCCGGGATGTTGCCCGCCGCGACATGGGCCACCGCCTCCTCGCCGCTCGATGCGGTTTCGAGGGGGAACTTGCCGCGAAACTGCCGCTTCATCGCCGCGAGCAGGTTGGGGTCGTCGTCGACCAGAAGAATTTCGCCGGTCATGGTGCGCTCTCCGTCTCCTGTTCGACCAGTGCGGCAAGCCAGGCCTTGACCTTCGCCTCCATGCCGAGGCGGCGGACGTAGTCCACGTCGAGCGACACCGGGCGCACCGTCTTCGACCCGAGCGGCCAGCGCGGCCCGAACACCCGCGCGAGGTGCAGGCAGGTGAGCGCCGAACGGTCGGGGTGGACGCAGGCGGACGGCATGTCCTGGTAGAGCACCGCCTCGACGATCGCGTCGTTGAACCCCCAGAGGCCGAGAAGATAGCCGCCGAGCTCGGCCTGCGACGCGCCGAACGCCTCGCGTTCGAGAGTGGAAAGATCCTCGCCTTCCTCGGCCCGCGCCAGCAGCCCCCGGGTCTGGGCCGGGAATGCGTCGAAGAACACCAGGGTGCCGATGCAGGCGAGCATCGCGGCGCAGAACGCCTGGTCGCGCAGGCCTTCGCCGAGGCCCTCCTCGCGCGCCAGCCGCCGCGCCAGCGCGGCGACCGAAAGACCGTAGGACGAAAGGTCGCGCAGCACCGCCGCGTGCTCGGGAGATTTGTCGAACTCGCGGAAGATGCCGACGGTCAGCACCAGGGCGCGCACGGTTTCGAGCCCCAGGAGGCGCACCGCCTGGAACACGTCGTGGACGCGGCTGCCGAGGGAGAAGTAGGCGGAATTGGTGATCCGGAGGACTTCGGCGGTCATCGCCACGTCGCCGCCGATGATCTCGGAGATCGCCCGCATCGACGAAGCCTCCTTGCGCATTTCGGCGGTGAGGCGGTGATAGAGCCCGGACGGCGACGGCAGGTTGTGCAGCCCGGCGGCGAGCTTGCGCAACGGCGCCGAGCACAGCATCCGGCGCAGTTCCAGGGTGCGGTCGAGCAGGGCGACGATGTCTTCGGTGTTGCAGGGCTTGGCGAGGTATTGGTGGGTCGGCCCGATGGTGCGGAGAACGCTCTTTTCCTCGGTATAGCCCGAGAGAACGACACGCACCGTGCCGGGATGGCGCTTTTCCACCTCGGAGAGCAGCGACGCGCCGTCAAGCTCGGGCATCCGCATGTCGGACACCACGACATCGAACTCCTGCTGGTCGAGGAGCTGGAGCGCCGCAACCGGGCTGTCGAGAAAGGTGATCTCCCAGTCGTCGCGCTGCTTGTGCAGCACCCGGCGCAAGCCGCGCAGAAGGTTGACGTCGTCGTCCACGAACAGAATAGAGAGCTTCATCCCCTGTCCCCTTCCACCTCCGCCGCCGCCTTCGGCAGGCGCACGACGAACGTCGCGCCGCCGCCCTCGGTCTCCTCGACGCTCAGGCGGCCGCCGTGCTTGTTGACCACCACGTCCATGGCGATCGCGAGCCCCTGTCCCGTACCCTTGCCCACCGGCTTGGTGGTGAAGAACGGATCGAACACCCGCTCCCGCAAGGCCTCCGGAACCCCCGGACCGTTGTCCGCGACCCGGATCTCGATCGCGTCGGCAAGGGCGCGGGTAGAGATCCGGATCACCCCTTGCTGGTCTCGCCCTTCGAGGGCATGGGATGCGTTGACGATCAGGTTCAACAATACCTGATTGACGTCGGCAGGAAGACAGAGAATTTGCGGCAAACCCGGGTCCAAGTCTTTTTCTATCCGCGCCGTGTGTTTCCATTCATTGGTGGTGACGATCAAAGTGCTGTCGATCGCCCGGTTGAGGTCGGTCATCACTTTTGCCGTGCTGCCCGGGTGGGAAAATTCCTTCATCGACCGGACGATCTTCGCCACGTGTCCGACGCCGTCGAGGGACTGGCGCACCGCGGCGGGAAGCTCTTCCATCAGATAGGGAACGTCGGCGGCTTCGAGAATCGCGTCGACCCGGGCCTTCGCCTCCGGCGTATCCGCCACCACCTCCTGCACCGCCTTCAGCGCCTCCGCCACGCCCTGGATCGAGGTGTCGAAGAAGCGGAGGTTGTCGCCGACGTACTGGATCGGGGTGTTGATCTCGTGCGCGATCCCCGCCGCGAGCTGGCCGACCGAGGCGAGGCGCGAGGATTGCAGCGCCTCGCGCTGCGCGTCGACCAGGGCGGTGACGTCGGCGGAGGTGCCGCGATACCCCTTGAACACTCCGTCCTCGCCGAAGAACGGCTTGCCGCTGGAGCGGACGTGCAGCAGACGCCCGGCGCGGGTTTGCAGCGAATAGTCGAGATTGCGGAAGTTCCGCCGCGCCGCAATATCCTTGGCGTACCTCACCCACTTCGCCGCATCTTCCTGGCTGCGCGCCGACCCGGCGAACTGGAGGCGGGTGGTGCCGAGGATCTCGTCGGGGGAAAACCCGGTGACGTCGAAGAAGCGGTCGGAAACCATCGTCAGGCGGTCGTCGGCGTCGGTCTCCCAGAACCAGTCGGAGGCGGATTCGGCGATGTCGCGCAAGCGCTGCTCGCTGATCGCGAGGCGCTCGATCTGGGCTTGCTCGGCGGCGCGGTTGGCGGCTTCGATGGCGGCGCGCTCGGCATTGGCCTGGGCGAGGGCGCGAAGGTTGGTCTTGAACGCCTTCGCCGCCAGGGTCAGCCGCCCGACCTCGTCGGCGCGGTCGGGCGCGGGGATCACCAGCGAGGTGTCGCCCGCCGTCAGCCGCCCCATCGCCTCGGTGACGCCGACCACGCCGTTCGAGATCGCCCGGCCGATCAGCAGCGTAACCACCATGGCCAGCGCGAACGCGGCGGCGGCGGCGGCGAGGAACCCCAGGGTGGCGCGGTGCATGTCGGCCTCGGCCTGTTCCTCAAGGTCGCGCTGCGCCTCGACGCGATAGTTTTCCCAGCTCCGGATCGCCGCTTCGGCCACCGCGTAGCGCCGCTCGGCCTCGCCGAGCTTGGCCATCGCGTCGCCGGTACCGCCGACGAAACTCTCAAGCGCGTCGCGCGCGCCGGTCTCGTAGGTGCGCGCAGCGTTGCGAATCGCCACCACCAACGGGGCTTCCTCGTCGTCGGCGGCGGTCTGGGCGTCGAGCATCTCGGCCAGCACCGCGACGCTCGCGAATTGCGCTTCGGCGACCGCGCGCAGGCTGGCCGCGACATCCGGCGCAACGCCGATCGAGCGCCAGGTGATCGCGCGGAACAGGGCGAGATCACTTTTCACCATCGCGATGCGGAGAATCGACAGGCGTTGGTCGCGCACCTGGAAGGTCTGCGCCCGCGCCGCCGTCTCCTGCCGCTGCGCCTGCAGCACGGCATTGGCGACGAGCGCGGCGATGATCGCCGCAGCGACGACGATCCCGGGGGAAACCATGAGCTTCCAGCGCAGCGGCCAATCGCGGAACTTCAGGATCACGCCGACCTCCTCCGTTTTCCACGGTCGCCCCGCCATGACGGAGCGCCACAACCATAAATAACTCTACGAAGTCCGGAGCACGCTCGCCACAGGGGAATTCCCGAAGTCGCCTCCGTGGCGAAATTCCTTGTGGAAACCCCGTCCGGACCGGGCCATTCTGGGGGCCCGCACCGGTCGAGCCGCTCCATGTCGATGAACGTCATCCATTTCGTCTTTCTCGTCGCGACGGTGGCGATCGCGCTCGGATTGGGCGCGCGCGCCGGGCGCAAGACCCGCACCGCGGAAGGCTTCAGCCTCGGCGGGCGGTCGTCGGGCGCGGGCGTGGTGGCGGGCGGCATCGCGGGCACGGTGATCGGCGGCGCGGCCACCATCGGCACCGCCCAGCTCGCCTATTCGATCGGCCTCTCGGGCTGGTGGTTCACCCTGGGTTCGGGCATCGGCTTCCTGATCATCGGCACCTTCTACGCCCGGCCGCTCCGCCGCTCCGGCCTCGAAACCGTCTCCCAATACCTCGCGCGCACCTACGGCCCCGCCGCCGGGCCGATCGCCAGCCTCGCCTCGTCGCTCGGCATCCTGTTCTCGGCGGTGGCGAGCGCGCTCGCGGCGATCCCGATGATCGCGGCGATGACCGGCTTGTCGCCGTTCCTGTCCGCCGTCGCGATCGTGGTCCTGGTGGTTGCGATGGTGGCGTTCGGCGGCCTGCGCTCGGCGGGCGTCGCCGGACTGTTCAAGATGCTGGTGCTGTGGATCACCCTGTTCGCGGCGGGCGGCCTCGCGGTCGTCACCCTTCACGGCCTGCCGGACTTTTCCGCGCGCTTCCCCGAGATGCCGTGGTTCAGCCTGTTCGGGCGCGGCGTCTGGCAGAGCCTCGGCAACGTCTTCTCCCTGATCGTCGGGATCATCTGCACCCAGACCTACATCCAGGCGCTCTACGCCGCCTCGGATTCCCGCACCGCGGCCGTCGGCGCGTACACCGCCGCCGCGATCACCATCCCGGTGGGCCTACCCTCGGTGGCGGTGGGGATGGCGATGCACGTGCTCCACCCCGAGATCGCGCCGATTCTCGCCCTGCCGATCTACCTCGTCGAGGCCCTGCCCGCCCCCGTCGCAGGCGTCGCGATCGGCGGCCTCATGCTTTCGGTGGTGGGCTCGATCGCCGGACTGACCCTCGGCATCGGCACGATGATGTCGCGGGACATCGGCCAGGCGGTGCTGGGCCTCACCCGGGACCGGGACATCCTCCGCCTCAACCGTGCCTGCGTGGTCGCGGTCACGATCGTCGCCGCGTGGATCGCCCTCACCCACCTCGACAGTTATGTCCTCGATTGGAATTACATGTCCATGGCGCTCAGGGGTGCGGGGCTGTTCCTCCCCCTCACCCTCGCGGTGTTCGCGCCGGGGCGGCTGCCGCCCGCGTGGGGGATCGGCGCCATGGCCGCCGCCACCCTGGCGGCGGTGGGCTCCAAGCTGCTGCCCGGCTTCGCCGTCACGCCGCTTTACGCGGGCCTCGCCACCAGCGCGGCGGTGGTCGGGATCGGGCTGGCGGTGGCGGCAGTGCGCCGCGCGCAACCTCCGGTGCAGCCCCGCGACCTCTGACCCCGAGTCGCTTCGATATGCACCATACCGCCGCGTGTGGCGGCACCCGGAACACACGCAGAATCCTGCCTAAAATTTATCATTTGTAACTTTTGCTTGTTTCCTGCACATTCCCGCCATCCCACTATAGTCCCTTTGCGCAAACATCTAATCCTTCTGGCGGTGATGGCTATGTCGTTCGTGAAAAACCTCCGCATGCCGGTCAAGCTCTACGGCAGCGCGGCCCTGATCATGGTCCTCATCGCAGTGATGGCCGCAACCTCCTGGACCGCGTTCCGCGACATCGGCCGCGCCTTCACCTCGGTGCGCGTCGCCTCGGAAATTTCCCAGCTCGCCCAGATCAGCCAGTTCGAGATGGCGGGCGCCGGCTACGGCAACCTCGGGATTTCCAAGGCGCAGACCGAAGCCGACCTCGCCACCTACGAAAAGACCAGCGTCGCCAAGCGCGCCGCCAGCATCGCCGCGCTCAAGAAAGCCCTGGACGCCGCCGCCGGAGCGGGCGAGACCGAGCGCAAGCTGCTCGGCGCCATGCTCGACAAGGTCCAGGCCTACAGCGCGCTCACCGACCAGGGGATCGAGATTCGCCACGCCTACCTCGAACGCCAGGCCGAACTCTTCACCTTAGCCCCCAAGCTCACCGAAACCGTGCAGTACGCGGTGCGGCAGGCGATCGCGCACGAGCCCCTGCTGGTCCAGTCCCTGATGTCGGCGGACAACAATCTGGTGGGCGCCCGCACCTATATGATGCGTTTCCTGATCACCACCGATCCCGAGGACGCGAAGAAGCAGGGCGCCGCGCTCCAGACCGCGCAGGCGGCGGTGAAAATGGCCCTCGGCGTGTCCACGGGTTCCAGCCTCGAATCCGCGCTCGACACCATCAACGAGAGCGCCGACGCCTACGATTCGGCGGCCCAGGTGCTGATGGCGCTCGCGATCAAGAGCAACGACCTCTGGTACAACCAGGCGCGCACCGTGCGCGGCGAACTCAACGCCGCCACCGACGCGGCGATCCGGCACATGACCGAGGCCTCCGAAACCGCCTCGCGCGAAGCCGCCACCACCCTCACCCACGCCTCCTCGGTGCTGGGCGGCGTGGCGATCCTGGTGTTCCTGGTGGTGATCTCGCTCAACATGGTCACCGTGCGCCTCGTGGCGAAGCCGATCGTCGAGGTTACCGGGATCATGGATCGCCTCGCCCACGGCGACAAATCCGTCGACGTGCCCTACCGCGAGCAGACCGACGAAGTCGGAGGCATCGCCCAGGCGGTGCAGGTGTTCAAGGAAAACGCGCTCAAGCTCGACGCGATGACCGCCGCGCAGGAAGCCCAGGCGGCCCAGGCCGCCGCCGAGAAGACCGCCGCGATGAACGCGCTCGCCGACGCGATGCAGGCGAGCATCAAGGGCATCGCCCAATCGGTGGCGAGCGCAGCCACCCAGATGCACCACACCGCCTCGGCGCTCACCGGGATCGCGCAGGAAACCACGGCGCAGGCGACCTCGGTCGCCGCCGCCACCGAGCAGGCGAGCAACAATGTCGAAACCGTCGCGAGCGCGGCGGAGGAACTCACCTCCTCGATCCAGGAAATCGGCCGCCAGGTTTCGGCCGCCGCCGACGTCGCCGCGGCGGCGGTGACCCAGACCGAGCGCACCAACACCCTGGTCGCCAATCTCGCCAGCGCCGCGAGCCGGATCGGCGAGGTGATCAACCTGATCACCGACATCGCCGACCAGACCAACCT
>DBTR01000038.1:11788-19550 GCA_002307145.1 Rhodospirillum sp. UBA1311
GCCGACCAGACCAACCTGCTCGCCTTGAACGCCACGATCGAGGCGGCACGGGCGGGCGACGCGGGCAAGGGCTTCGCGGTGGTCGCGGGCGAAGTGAAGAACCTCGCCAACCAGACCGCGCGCGCCACCGAGGACATCTCGAAGCAGATCGGCGGCGTCCAGGCCTCGACCGAGGAGGCGGTGCACGCGATCCACGCGATCTCCGAGACCATCGGCCAGATCAGCGGCATCCAGGCAACGATCGCCTCGGCGGTGGAGGAACAGACCGCCGCCACCAACGAGATCGCCCGCAACGTCGAGCAGGCGGCCTCGGGCACCCGCGAAGTTTCGTCCCACATCGGCCACGTCACCGAGGCGGCGGGGCGCGCTGGGATCGGCGCGGAAGAGCTCCTGGGAGCGGCTGGCGAACTCGCGCAGCAGGCCGAGCGCCTCGACACCGAGGTCGAGGATTTCATCGCCCGGATCCGCGCGGCCTGATCCTCCCCTCCCCGAGTCTCCCGATCCCACCCCCGCCCGAAACGGCGGGGGTTTTTCGTTCGCCTATTCCGCGCGCGCAGACCGGCGCAAGCCCGAGGGTTGGATGGATGCGCCGTTTGGGCGTTGCGATTTCCGGATTTGTGGCGGAAAGTTGATTTCCCGCCGACGCAATGCGCGCCACGCCCTCGGGCACATACCCATACTTTCGGATAGGTGTTAATCATGCGGTATATGAGAAATCTGCGGATGCCGGTCAAACTCTACGGCAGTGCGATCCTGATCATCGCATTGATCGCGGTGATGACGGCCGTCTCCTGGTCCGCCTTCCACAAGGTCGAGAACGCATTCCGCGCGGTGCGCCAGGCCACCCAGATTTCCGATATCGCCCAGACCGCCCAATCCCACATCGCCGACGCGGCGTTCGCCAACCTCGGCATCGCCAACGCCGAAACCGAAACCGAACTCGCGACCTACGAGCGCACCAGCGTGGCCAAGCGCACCCAGGCGGTCGGCGCGCTGCGGAAGGCGCTGGCGGTGGTCGCCGACGGCCCCGAGACGGAGAAGAAGCTGCTCAACACCGTCCTCGAAAAGGTCACCGCCTACGGCGACCTCACCAAGGACGGCATCGAGATGCGCCATGCCTACGTGGAACAGAAGAAGGAGCTCTTCGAAATCGCGCCGAAGCTCGCCTCTTCGATGCAATACGCGGTGCGCCAGGCGGTCGAGAGCAACCCCGACCTGGTGCAGGCGCTGCTCACCGCCAGCGACAACCTCGTCGCCGCGCGGGTCTACATGATGCGCTTCCTCCTCGACAACGACCCGAAGGACGCCGACCGCCACACCACCGCGTTGCGCGTCACCCGCGCGGCGGTCACCGGGGCCACCGGCCTCGCCATGAACACCGCGATCGCCCCGGTCCTCGAAACCCTCGCCAACACCGCCGACACCTACGACGTTTCGGCGCAATTGCTGATGGGATTGGCGAAAAGCAGCAACGATCTCTGGCTGACCCGCGCGCCCGCGATGCGCGTCGAACTCGAACGCGCGACCTCGGCGACCGTCGGCCACCTCGTCCGCGAATCCGATGCCGCGATCGCCGACGCCACCCAGAGCCTCAGCGAAGCGTCTTCCGTTCTGGCCGGCGTGGCGATGCTGGTGTTCGCGGTGGTGATTTCGCTGAACGTGATGACCGTGCGCCTCGTCGCCAAGCCGATCGTCGCCGTCACCGGGATGATGGAACGCCTCGCGAGCGGCGACACCGCGATCGAAGTGCCCTACCGCGACCAGACCGACGAAGTCGGCGGCATCGCGCGCGCGGTGCAGGTGTTCAAGGACAACGCGCTCAGGCTCGACGCAATGCACCACGAACAGGAGGCCCTGACCCGGGCCGCCGCCGAGGAAAAGCAGGCGGCGATGCACGAACTCGCGGACTCCCTCGAAACCAGCATCAAGGGCATCGCCCGCTCGGTGGCCACCGCCGCCACGCAGATGCGCGAGACCGCCTCGTCGCTCACCGCGATTTCCGAGGAAACCGCGCTCCAGGCGACCTCGGTCGCCGCCGCCACCGAACAGGCCACCAACAACGTCGAAACCGTCGCGAGTGCGGCGGAGGAGCTGTCGGCGTCGATCGGCGAGATCGGACGGCAGGTCTCCGCCGCCGCCAACGTCGCCGCCGAGGCGGTCGATCGCACCGAACGCACCAACGGCCTGGTCACCGCGCTCGCGGGCGCGGCGCAGCGGATCGGCGAGGTGATCGGCCTGATCACCGACATCGCCAACCAGACCAACCTTCTCGCGCTCAACGCCACGATCGAGGCGGCGCGCGCGGGCGACGCGGGCAAGGGCTTCGCCGTGGTCGCGGGCGAGGTCAAGAACCTCGCCACCCAGACCGCCCGTGCGACCGAGGACATCAGCACCCAGATCGGCGAGGTGCAACGCTCCACCGGCGAGGCGGTCGCGGCGATCTCGGATATTTCCACGATCATCGAAAAGATCAGCGGCATCCAGGCGACGATCGCCTCGGCGGTCGAAGAACAGTCCGCCGCGACGGCGGAAATCGCCCGCAACGTCGAGCAGGCGGCCGCCGGCACCCGTGACGTCGCCACCCACATCACCCACGTGACCGACGCCGCCGGGCGCGCCGGCCACGGCGCCGCCGACCTGCTCGACGCGGTCGGCGTGCTGGCGCAGCAGGCCGAGCATCTCGACAGCGAGGTCGACGACTTCATCGCGCGCATCCGCGCCGCCTGATCGCGGCACCGGCTCCCGACCCGCCCCCGGCGCCCGCGCCGGGGGTTTTTTCGTCACTTGTCGGGGCGGAGACGCGGCCGTAGTCTTGACGGGTCAACGCGTTGAGCGGCCCGCGAACGACCGCGCCAGCCAGGAAAGGCCGCCCGCCGATGATCCCCTCCGACACCCCCCATCCACGCCTGCTGCGCCACATGATGGACGCCGGGCTGGCAGCCGCCGCGCCCGAGATCTGCCTCGCGGGAAACATTCCGCCGCCGCCCCCGGGCCGTACCGTCGTCGTCGGCGCGGGCAAGGCGGCGGGGTCGATGGCGCGGGCCTTCGAAACCCATTGGCGCGGCGACAAGCTCGACGGGCTGGTGGTGACGCGCTACGGCCACGCCTGCCCGACCCGCGACATCGAGGTGGTCGAGGCCGCCCACCCGATTCCGGACGCCGCCGGGCAGCGCGCGGCGGCACGGATGCTTCGCACCGTCCAGGGGCTTTCCGCCGACGATCTCGTCGTCTGCCTGATCTCGGGCGGCGGCTCAGCGCTGCTTTCGCTCCCCTGCCCCGGCATCGGCTTCGAGGACAAGCGCGAGATCAACCGGCAACTCCTGCGCTCGGGCGCGGACATTTCCGAGATCAACTGCGTGCGCAAGCACCTCTCGGCGATCAAGGGCGGCCGGCTTGCCGCCGCCGCATGGCCCGCGCCGGTGGTGACCCTCGCGATCTCCGACGTGGTCGGCAACAGCCCGGCGACGATCGCCTCCGGTCCCACCGTCGGCGACCCCACCACCCGCGCCGAGGCCAAGGCGATCCTGACGAAATACGACATCGCCTGCCCCGAGGGCGTCGCCGCCCGGCTCGACGCGCCGGAGGGCGAAACCCCGAAGCCGGGCGACCCGCGCCTCGCGAAATCCGACTACCGCCTCGTCGGCAGCCCGGTGGCGACCCTCGCCGCCGCCGCCGACACCGGCGCCTCGGCGGGCTACGCGGTGATTAACCTCGGCGACGGCGTCGAGGGATTCGCCCACGACGTCGGCCGGGCGCACGGCGAAATCGCGCTTGAGGCGAAGCGGCGCGGCGAGAAGGTCTGCATCGTCTCGGGCGGCGAAACCACGGTGCAGGTCAAGGGCGGCGGGCGCGGCGGGCGCAACACCGAATATCTCCTCGCCTTCGCCATCGCCACGGCGGGCGAACCCGGCATCTTCGCCCTCGCCTGCGATACCGACGGCATCGACGGCTCGGAGGACAACGCCGGAGCCTGGCTCGCCCCCGAGCACTGGCGTCGCGCCCGGGAGCTCGGCCTCGATCCCCTCGCCCTCCAGGCCGACAACGACGCCTACAGCTACTTCGCGGCGCTCGATGCGCTCGTCGTCACCGGGCCGACGCTCACCAACGTCAACGATCTCCGCCTGATCCTCGTCGATCCCGCCGCCTGAGCCACAAAAAAACGCCGCCCGGACGGGCGGCGTTTTCCGTTGGCGTCGAAAAGGCTCAGATCGCAATCGCCGCAGCGATCCAAACCGCGATCGCGCCGACCAAACCCTGGACGAGCGTGCCGCCGGTCTGGAGGCGGTAGCCGGTCTTCGGGTCCATGTTGGAGAACTGCGTCACCACCCAGAAGAAGCTGTCGTTGGCGTGGCTAACCACCATCGAGCCCGCGCCGATCGCGATCACCACCAGCGCGCGGGCGGTGTCGGAATCGAGGCCGAGAACGCCGAGCAGCGGCGCCATGATCCCGGCGGTGGTGATGATCGCCACCGTCGAGGAGCCTTGCGCGGTCTTGATCCCCGCCGCGATCACGAACGGCAGGAAGATACCCATGTGATAGGTCGAGAGCCCTTCGCCGACCATCTTGGCGATGCCCGAAACCTGCAACACCTTGCCGAACGAGCCGCCCGCGCCGGTGATGATGATGATCGTCGCCGCCGAGATCAGCGCCTCGCCGAACCAGCCCGAACCCGCGAGCATGGTTTTGTCGAGCTTCTTCGGCAGCAACAGCGCGAAGAAGAAGCCGAGCAGCAGCGCCACCACCGGCTGGCCGAGGAAGTCGATGACCTTGAACGCGAGATCGGAGCCGAGCGGCTTGGTCGGGAACAGCGCGATCGAGCGCACCACGATCAGCACGATCGGCAGGACGATCGGCGTCAGGCTCTTGAGCGGGCCGGGTGCGTCGGCGAGCGACGGCATGTTGGTCGGCTCCTCGCCTTCCTTGTAGGGCGGTACGTAGATTTTCGCGGCCACGGTGACCGCGAACACCCACCCGGCGAAGGCGGCGACCGCCGCGATCAACAGGCCCCACATGATCACCAGCCCGAGGTCGGCGCCGAGAATGCCGGCGGCGGCGATCGGCCCGGGAGTCGGCGGCACCATGGTGTGGGTGGCGTAAAGCCCGAGCGAGAGCGCGATCGCCGAAGACGCGAGGGTGATCCCGGCGCGCTTCGCCAGCGCCTTGTTGAGCGACGACAGGATGACGAAGCCGGAATCGCAGAACACCGGGATCGAAACCACGTAGCCCATGATCGACATCGTCATCGGCACGTTCTTCTTGCCGGTGATGTCGAGGATGCTCTCGGCCAGGCGCCACGCACCTCCGGATTTTTCGAGGAAGGTACCGATCACCGTGCCGAGCAGGATGACGATGCCGATCGAACCGATGGTGCCGCCGAAGCCGTCGTTGACCGACTTCACCACGTCGTTGAGCGGCAGCCCGGCGAGGATGCCGAAGCCGAACGCGGTCAGCAGCAAGGCGAGAAACGCGTGCATGTTCAACTTGGCGGTCGCGAAGATGATGAACGCGATCGCCAGTACCAGGAGCGCAATGAGCCACATGATGCAAGTCCCCCGTTGAGTGGTCTTTGGGCATGCCACCTGCCTTACTTTACGCATGAGGCGAAAAGGGAATCAAGACGTTAGCCATATACGCGCATGGCGATTCATTCCGAACGGCGGAATCCGGCCTTGCCCGCGGCGGCGACGGCGGTAGTATCCCCGCGTCGATCCAAAACGAACTGGGAGTTGAGATGTCGGAACTGGTGTCGGTGTGTGTGTTTTGCGGTTCGAGTCCGGGCGCGCGCCCGATTTACGGCGATGCGGCGGAACGCTTCGGCGTGCTTCTGGCGGAGGCCGGAATCCGCCTGGTCTACGGCGGCGGCAACGTCGGGCTGATGGGCCGGGTCGCCGATGCGGTGATGACGGCGGGCGGCGAGGCGGTCGGGGTGATCCCGCGCTTCCTGATGGACCGGGAGGTCGGCCACACCGCCCTGACCGAAATCCATGTCGTCGAATCGATGCACGAGCGCAAGGCGATGATGGCGAAGCTCTCCGACGGCTTCGCGATCCTGCCGGGCGGCATCGGCACGCTTGAGGAAATGTTCGAGGTCTGGACCTGGCGGCAGCTCGGCCTGCACCCCAAGCCCTGCGCGGTGCTGAACGTCGGCGGCTATTACGACCGGATGGCCGGGTTCCTCGACGACATGGTGACCGAAGGCTTTCTCCAGCCCGGCCACCGCGCGGCGCTCGCGATCGCCGACACGCCGGAAGACCTGCTTGCGGCGATGCGCCTCGGCCCCGTGCCGGTACGGCCGAACGGCCTCGCCAAGACCTGAGTCCGGCTCAAGGACGTTCCGGGCGGGGGACGAAAGCCGCCGCCTGGGACCGCGCCGCCGCGTTTTGTTCCGGGGTCAGATCGTTTTCCAACTTCATCCGCAGTTGGGCGGCGAGCGGGTCGCCCGCCGCTTCGGCGATCAGCGCCCAAGTCTGCGCCGCGACCGGGTCCTTGCCGACGCCGGAGCCAAGCAGATACATCCCGGCGAGCTTGGCGTAGGCCGGGGCTTCGCCCTGGCGCGCGGCACGGGAAAACCAGTTGAACGCCGCCGCCGCGTCCGCCTTGGGCGGGTTGAGAAGCGCGACGCCGAGGCCGAACTGCGCCGGGGCGAGGCCCTTCTCGGCGGCGGCCTTGAACAGGCGCTTCGCCTTTTCCGCATCGCGCGGCACGCCGTCGGCGTCCCAATAGACCTTGGCGACGTTATATTGCGCCTCGGGCAGGCCCGCCTCGGCGGCCTTCTCGTACCAGCGGATGCCGCTCTCGCGGTCGCGCGGCACGCCCGCGCCGTGGAACAGCATGTAGCCGAGGTTGAGTTGCGCGTCCGCGTCTCCGGCCTCGGCGGCGCGGCGATACCATGCCACCGCGGCGGCGGAGTCGGGCGCGGCGACGCCGCGTCCGTCCTTCAACATCGTGGCATAGAGATTTTGCGCCGCAGGATCGCCGTTGCGCGCGGCAGCCCCGAGTTCGCCGAGGGCGGTGGCGAAGTCGCCCGCCTGCAAGGCGGCGCGGCCTTCCGCCGTGCCGCCGAATGCGGCGGGGCCGAGGCCGAGGCCCAGGCACACCGCCGCGATGGCGGTGATCCCGCCGATCCGGTGTTTCATCATCCCCCCACTGTGGCGAGCTGCGTCAAACCGTCAGCAGTTCGTCATCCTCGGTGTTTTCGTCGGCGCCCTTGTGCCCCTTCGACTTCTTCGCGACGTCTGCGGTGATGTCGAAGGTGAGCGCGCCATCCACAACGTCGACGCGCACAGCGCCGCCATGCGACAGTCGCCCGAACAGCAGCTCTTCCGCCAGCGGCTTCTTCACATGTTCCTGAATTACCCGCGCGAGCGGACGCGCGCCGAAGGACTCGTCGAAGCCCTTCTCCGCCAGCCAGGTCCGCGCAGCCGGGCTCAGGTCGATGGTCACCGAGCGATCGCTCAGTTGGCTTTCGAGCTGCATCACGAACTTGTCCACCACCTTCATCACCGTCTCCTGCTGGAGGCTGGCGAAGCCGATGATCGCGTCGAGGCGGTTGCGGAACTCCGGCGTGAACAGGCGTTCGATCGCCTCGGTGTCCTCGCCCGCCCGCTTGCCCCGGCCGAAGCCCAAGGGCGCCTTCGCGAGATCGGACGCCCCGGCGTTGGTGGTGAGGATCAGGATCACGTTGCGGAAGTCCACCGCCTTGCCGTTATGGTCGGTGAGGTGGCCGTGGTCCATCACCTGCAGCAGCAGGTTGAAGACATC
>DBTR01000105.1:0-34858 GCA_002307145.1 Rhodospirillum sp. UBA1311
ACGCATTCATCGCAGATGAACACCGTCGGTCCGGCGATGAGTTTTCTGACTTCGTGTTGCGACTTGCCGCAGAACGAACAGTAGAGAGTGTTCTTGGTGTCGCTTCCGGTGACCTTGCTCATCGCCAACCCCGTATTCGCGGTCGCTCATGGAACCCGCGACGATGCCCTGAGGCATCCTCGGTTCACATCCGGCCCACCGTTTCGGCTCCCGAGGAGCCGTCCGGCGAACGGCATGTTCCCTCCGCTTCGATGCAATCATGCTAGAAGGCCAAAGATCAAGACCGTCTTAACGGTCTCTCGGCCCTCCACGATCACGTCGTCGTCACCGAAATCGTCGCGAATTTCGACGAGACGACGAAACGGAGGAGATCCCAACCGGCTTCCGCGCCTTTCATCTGTTGTCCCGCGCCCTGTCGGACCACCGACAATTCCGACAGGATCGGCGCACCACATCGTCGCGATGCGATCTTCGTGCCAGGGGCGCGCGACGCGCGCTCCCGATTTCGCGTCCGAGGAGGCGCGTTCGGCGCCTCCCTCGCTCTCAGCCCGCCGCGGCGGCGGATTCGAGCGCCGCGCGGCTGGTGATCACGTCGTCGACCAGACCGAAGGCCTTNNACCTTGCGGATCTCCTTCGGGGTCGGGATGCCATCCCGCGACTTCACCAGAGAGGACTTCGACTCTTCCCGGATGATGTCCATGCACAACTCGACGCATTCGTCGCAGATGAACACGGTGGGTCCGGCGATGAGCTTCCTGACCTCATGCTGGCTTTTGCCGCAGAACGAGCAATACAACGTGTTCTTCGAATCGCCGCCAGAGGATTTGACCATCCGATACTCCTGCCATCGCGGTCGCCCGCCGCGCGCACGCGACGGGAACCGAACTACACGTCGACTATCCTATCCGGACAATCGCGTAACAAACAACCCGCTAAATCCAGCCAAGATCCAGCCGTGACACCGTGGCTTCCCCCCAGATGTGGGGGGCCGCCGCAAAAACGTCACCCTCGGTGCGGGTTTTCCCGCTACCTTCAGGTGGCGCTCTTGGTTTCGGCGGTTCCCGGACGCTCGGCAACGACCTCGTCCACCAGACCGAAGGCTTTGGCGGCGGTGGCGGTCATGAAGTTGTCGCGATCCATCGCGCGCTCGATCGTCGCGAGTTCCTGGCCGGTAAAGTCGGCGTAGAGCTGGTTCAGACGGCTGCGCAGCTCAAGGATCTCGCGCGCCTGGATCTCGATATCCGCCGCCTGACCCTGGAAGCCGCCGGAGGGCTGGTGGATCATGATCCGCGAATTCGGCAGGGCGTAGCGCTTGCCCTTGGTGCCCGCGGCGAGCAGGAACGAACCCATCGAGGCCGCCTGCCCCATGCACACCGTCGACACGTCCGAACGGATATAGTTCATGGTGTCGAAAATCGCCAGACCGGAGGTCACGACGCCACCCGGGGAATTGATGTAGAAGGAGATATCCTTCGCCGGGTTCTCGGATTCGAGGAACAGCAACTGCGCGCAGATCAGGCTGGCGACGTCGTCGTTGACCGCGCCGGTGAGGAAGATGATGCGCTCTTTCAGCAGTCGCGAGTAGATATCGTAGGACCGCTCGCCGCGGCTGGTCTGCTCCACCACCATCGGGACCAGGGTGCTGTTGAAGACTTCGATGGGGTCACGGTCGCGCATGGAATCCTCTCAGTCGGGGGAAGGGAATGTCGGAGGGATAAGTTAACGACATATCCGCATTTTCGCGAGCCTTGCAAGGCCGGAAATGCCGACGCCCGGAAGGTTTTCTTCCGGGCGTCGCCTGGGTTCAACCGTGCATGTGCAGGGTTTATTCCTCGGTTGCGGCCTTGGCCTTCTTCTTCGGCGCCTTCTTCGGAGCCTCGGCGTCGGCCGGAGCCTCCTCGGCGGCGTCGTCGGCCTTGGCCTTCTTCTTCGCGGCCGGCTTCTTCTTCGGCGCGGCGGCTTCCTCGGCGTCGGGGTCGGCCAGGAGTTCCTGCGGGGTCACTTCACGATCGGTGAGCTTGACCAGTTCCAGGACGAAATCGACGGTCTTTTCCTCGAACAACGGGGCGTGGAACTGCTCCATCGCCTGCGGGTTCTTGGTGAAGTACTCGAACACCTGGCGTTCCTGGCCCGGGAACTGCCGCGCCTGCTGGAACATCGCGCGCTGCAGGTCTTCCTTGGTCACCTGGATGTTGTTGATCCGACCGATTTCGGCCAGGAGCAGACCCAGGCGCACGCGGCGCTCGGCGATCGCCTTGTACTCTTCCTTGAGCGCGTCTTCCGACTTCTCGACGTCGGCCGGGTCGAGGGTGCCGTTGGTCTTGGCTTCCTCGATGCTCTTCCAGATCGCCTCGAACTCGTTGTCGAGCATGCCCGCCGGAATTTCGAACTTGTGGGTCTCGTCGAGGGCGTCGAGCAGGACGCGCTTCAGACGCTGGCGCGAAGCCTGGTTGAATTCGGCTTCGATCCGGCCCTTCACCGCTTCGCGGAGAGCGGCGACGTTCTCCAAGCCTTCGTGCTTGGCGAGTTCGTCGTTGATCTCGTGCTTGTGGACTTCCTTGATCGCCTTGACGGTGACGTCGAAGGTGGTGTCCTTGCCGGCGAGATCGGCAGCGTGGTAACCCTCGGGGAAGGTCACCTTGACCTCGACCTTGTCGCCGATGTTGGCGCCGACCAACTGGTCCTCGAAGCCGGGGATGAACATGCCCGAGCCGAGTTCGAGATCGAAGTCGTCGCCCGTGCCGCCCTCGAACGGAACGCCGTCCTTCTTACCGACGAAGTCGATCGAGACGACGTCGCCCTTCGCCGCCGGGCGCTTCTCGGCGATCGGATGCGCGTGCGCGTGCTGGGTGGCGAGGTTTTCCATCGCCTTTTCGACGTCTTCCGCCGGAGCGGTCGCCTTCAGGCGCTCCAGGCTGATGGTCGAGAGGTCGCCGATCTTGATTTCCGGCAGGACTTCCATCGCCACCGAGAATTCCAGATCCTTGCCGTCTTCGAACGAGACGATCTCGATCTTCGGCTGGATCGCCGGACGCAGATCACGCTCCTTGACCGCCTGGGCGGTGGATTCGTTGATCATCGCATCGAGCACCTCGCCCATCACCGCGCCACGGTAGCGCTTGGTGAGGAAGCTCATCGGCACCTTGCCCGGACGGAAGCCCGGGATCGACGCGGTTTCACCGACCTGCACAAGGCGGGCGGTGACTTTTTCCTCGATGGTGGCGGCCGGCACGAGAATCGTGAACTCGCGCTTCAGCCCTTCGGTCTTCGTTTCGGTAACCTGCATGGGGAGCTCTGTGACTGTTCTTGGAGAATGACCAAACGACGCAGCGCCGACGCGGTTCCCGGAGTACCCGGGCGCGGCGGAGCGTCGCGCGAAACCTGTCCCTGGCAATTCATCGACGGCAGAGGGCGCGGGCCAGTGGCGCGTCTGCTTGGTGCGGGCGAAGGGACTCGAACCCCCACGGCTTTCGCCACCAGAACCTAAATCTGGCGTGTCTACCAATTCCACCACGCCCGCAATGCCCCGTACACATGTACGACGAATCGCCGGAGCGGGGTTCTATAACACGCTCCCGCCGTAACGACACCAATAATTTACCACATCCGCACCGCACGCAACGCACACGCGCGCAGGTTCTCAGGCGACCGTATCGGAATCGAGGCTGACTTCGGGGCGGGCCGCCAACTCTTCGGCGACTTCGTCGCCTGGAACTTCGTTTTCCGGCAGAACGTCGTAGCCGATGCTCGCCACCTGGGTATTGATCCAGCGAATGTCCAGGATCAGGTCGAGGTGCGCGGAGCTGCTCTCCTGGGTGTTGGAGACGTCCTGGCTGAGGCGATCGATGTGCCGCCTCAGGCTGTCGTTGCACATCATCTTGAAGTCGCGCTTGCGCTGCACCAGAACGCCCGCGGAATCGGCGCTCCACGCCATGATCACCTCGGCGGCGAGCTGGGCGTTGCCGATCAGGTATTCGAACAGGGTATCGAGGTCGTCCCTGCCCTGCGGCGAGAACTTCTTCCCGTCCTTTTTCATCGCCTTCGGGATGCCGACCATGGTCTTCGAGATCACGTCGCCGGAGTTCTCCAGGCTGGCGCTGTAGCGCAGGAGCGCCAGGACCTTGCGCTGGTCGGTCTCACCCATGCCCTTGCGGGTGAGGTCGACGGCGTAGACCCGCACCGCCTTGAACAGGACGTCGACCTTGTTCTCCTGCCGGAGAATCTCGTCGGCCTTCTCTGGCTCGCCCGAGAGCAGCATCTCGTGGGTCAGCTCCAGCATGTACTGGATCGTGCCGAGGATCCGCAGCACTTCGCGAGAGAGCGCGGTGACCGGGAACGGCTCGGGCTTGGCGGGTTCGCCGCTGGCGGGAATGTATTTCGGTCCGATCAGGTCGGCAGGCTTCACCGTCTCGACGAAGCATCGGTCGAGCAGGCGCGCGATCGGCTTGACCAGCCCCGAGAACACCACGATCAGCGCGATGTTGAAGAGGATGTGGAGGATCATCACGCGGAAGCCGGGCTCGCCCGGCAGCACGCCGTAGAGTCCCTTGATCCAATGCAGGCCAGCGAAACAGGCCAGCACGCCGCCGAGCTTGAACGCGGCGTTGCCCCAGACGATCCGGCGCGCTGGCGCGGCCTGGCTCCAGGTCATTACGATCGGCGGTACGGCGTTACCGAGGTTGATGCCGAACAGCGCGGCGAAGATCAGGGCGGGATCGTTGGTCACCCCGGCCTGCACCAGGGAGGCCCAGAACAGCAGGATCGCAATCGAGGAATGCGCGAGCCAGGTGAGGATCGCGAACAGCAGCAGCGCCAGGAGCAGCTCGCTGCCGAGGGAAGAGATGATCACCCGAATCAGGTCGCTGGAGGCGAGCCCGCTCGAAACCTGGCTCATGAAGGTGAGCGCGATCAGGATCATCGCGACGCCGAGCGCGATCCGGCCGAATTGCTTGAAGGGGGAATCGGTGTCGGCGAAGAATGCATGCAACAGGTAGCCGACGAACATCAGGACCGGCCACATCGCCTTCAGGTCGAGAGTCAGCAGCGCCGCCACCACCGCGCTCCCCGCATCGGCGCCGAGCAGCAGCAGCAAGCCGTCGGCGACCGGAATCACGCCGATCCCGGCGAGGCTCGACGTGAACACCGCGACCGCGATCGAGCTTTGCAGCGCCGTCGCCGCGCCCACGCCGATCATCAGCGCGACCAGGAAGTTGTTGAGTGCGCGAGGCAGGATCTTGCGAATCTGTGCGCCGTAGGTGCGCATTACGCCGGTCCGGACCATCCGCACGCCCCACAACAGGAGGGTGGCCGCGCCGAGGATCATCGTCAGTTCGTAAGTTCCCGATGTCTGCATGGTTCCTACTCTACAATGCGCCGAGGTGGTCGAGAATCAGGGCCGGCCGATAGGCGATTTCCGCGAGGTCTGCCCGCCTCGCTTCGCCGCTCAAGACCAGGATGAAGTCGATCCCCGCGTTCTCGGCGAGTTTCATGTCGGTGCTCAGGCGGTCGCCCACCATCACCATTTCCTCCGCCGCGAAACGCTTCAGCAGCGGCGCGAGGATTGCCGGGTTGGGCTTGCCGAACACCCGGTCGGGCACGCGCCCGGTGGCTTCCTCGTAGAGCTTGACGAAGCTGCCGACATCGGGCAGCGGGCCGCGCGGCGATGGGCACACGCGGTC
This sequence comes from Rhodospirillum sp. UBA1311, assembly GCA_002307145.1. Classification (GTDB taxonomy): domain Bacteria; phylum Pseudomonadota; class Alphaproteobacteria; order Rhodospirillales; family Rhodospirillaceae; genus Oleispirillum. Next base: position 5,679 of record DBTR01000105.1, read on the forward strand.
GGGATGGGTCGCGAGAAACCGCACCTCGGGCCGCTGCAGCAGCAGGCACGAGGTTTCGAGTTTGGCGTAGGTGAGGTCGGTGTCGTAGCCCAGCACCACCGCCTGGCAGTCATCCCCGGCGGTGAAGACGAGGTTGGGCATGCGCTGGCGCAGGTAGCCCTGCAGGCTGGCGTTGCCGACCGGATAGATCCGGTCGATGCCGGTTTCGCCGAGGTAATCGACGAGAGGCACGAGCGGCGAGAGAATCCGCTCGATGCCGACGTCGAGGCCGAAGGCCGCCAGTTTGGCGACGTAGTCGGCGAGATTCCGCGAGGTGTTGTTGCTCAGAAAGAAGATTTCCTTCTCCCCGAGATTGCGCTTGATGAAGTCGACGGTCGGCTGGATGGGCCGGTCACCGAGGTAGACCGTCCCATCCAGGTCGAACACGAAACACCGCTTCGTGCGCATGTCCATCTACATCAGCCACTTCAACGGCGCGAGCGACAGCACCGGGAAGAACAGCAGCAGGAACAGCACCGCGACTTCCATGAGGAAGAACGGCGCCATCTTTCGGACGAGATAGCCGAGATTGATCTCGGCCGAACCCGCCACCACGAACAGCACCGTGCCGACCGGCGGCGTGATCACGCCCAAGCCCACGTTCAACACGAACAGGAGCCCGAAGAAATACGGATCGATCCCCGCCTGCAGGATCAGCGGATAGAACACCGGCGCGAACAACAGGATGTTCGGCGTCAGGTCCATCACCATCCCGGCGGCAAAGAGGAACAGCATGATCGCAACCAGCAGCAGACGCGGACTGTCCACCAGCGGCCCGAAGAACTGCCCCATCTGGTCCGGAATCTGCGCCGAGGTAATGAACCAGCCGACCGCCGTGGCGGTGCCGACGATGAACATCACCACCGCCGTGGTGCGCGCCGCGGCGGTGCTGACCTTGAGCAGGTCGCGTACGGACAGTTCGCGGTAATAGAGGCAGCACACCACGATCGCGTAGACGGCGGCGAACGCACCGCCTTCGGTGGGGGTGAACACCCCAAACCGGATGCCGCCCAGGAGAATCACCGGCAGCATGAACGCTGGCATGGATTCCTTGAGAATCTGGATCGCCTCGGCGCGGGTGAAGGTGATCGTTTCGGTGTAGCCGTCGACGCGGACGATGAAGAACCACATCACCAGCAGGAAGAAGCCGATCAGGAGACCCGGCACCAGCCCGATCATGAACAGCTTGGTGATCGACAGGCCCATGGTCGCGCCAAGAAGAATGAAATTGGCGGATGGCGGGATGATCGGACCGAGAATCGCGCCCGCAGCGATCACGCCACCTGCGCGACCGGAGTTGTAACCCGCGTCCTTCATCATCGGATAGAGGATGCCCATCAGGGCCGCCGCTTCGCCCACCGAACTCCCCATCAACCCTGCAAAGATCACGCTCGCGACGATCGTCGCGTAGCCGAGGCCGCCCCTGACCCGTCCGATGATCAACTGCGACAGCAGGACCACGCGCTTCGAGAGACCGCCCTTGGCCATGATCTCGCCCGCAAAGACGAAGAACGGGATCGCCATCAGGGGATAGTTGTTGACGCCATCGACCATCGCTTGCGGAATGATCATGAAGTCGCCGTCACCGGAGAAGATCATCAGGGTGATGGCGCACAATACCAGGCCCAAAGCGATGGGAATTCCCAGGAAAAGAAAGACGACGAGGCTGCTGAGAAATACGACGAGTTCCATTATCCCATCCTCTTCTGGTCAGCCTTGAATTCCGAGGCAGGCTTCCTGATCGTCGCGAACAATTCGCGGACGTAGAAGCCGAACACCACGATCGCCATCAGAGGAAGGGTGCCGTTCACGAAGATCATGTTGATGCCGGTGGCAACGGTATACGTATCCATGGTCTGCAAGACCAAGCTCACGCCGCCGATCGCCAGCAAGCCGATGGCGCACAGCGAGAGGGCTTGCGCGACGATATCGGTAGCCTTGCGCGAGACGCCCGAGAGCTTCGCCGTGACCATGTCGACGGCGATATGACGACCGCGATAAAACGCTTCGATCGCACCGAAAAAGGTGATGTACATGAAGAGGAAGCGCGCCCATTCCTCGCTCGGTGCGAAGCTGGAACGGAAAACGTAACGCAAGACCGCGTTGTAGAAAACCAACCCAATCATGCCGAGAAACACTGCGGCGCAGAATACCTGGAAGGCGATCGCCCATCCGGAATCCCGGGTTTCCTCGTTCGGAAGTTGTTCGCTCATTTCGTCTCTCCTCGTGAGCAGGGATGCCGCCTCGGATCGTCGCTGCGGCAGGAAGACGAAACCTCCCGCCGCGACGCCCCCACCCGAGGCGGATCGCCGTTACTGGTACTGCTTCACGCTGGCGAGGATTTCCTTGGCGTTCGGAACCGTGTCGTAGAACAGCTTCCAGGTTCCTTCGCCGGCCTTGACCAGGGCCTGATGGAATTCGGGCGACGGCGTGCTGACCTTGCCGCCACCCGCCTTGATCGTCTCGATCGACTTCTTTTCACCCTCGGCGACGAGCTTCCACACATCTTCCGCCGCACGGTGCGCGGCGTCGTCGAAGATCTTCTTATCCTCGGCGGGCAGGCTCGCGTAGAAGTCGTTGTTGATGTAGAGCGAGTGGATCACGAGGATGTGGCCCGAGAGGGTGATGTTCGGCGCGATCTCGTACATCTTGAGCGCGACGATATCGGAGAACGGGCTGTCGCCGCCGTCGATGGTGCCCTGGTCGAGGGCCGACGGAACTTCGGCGAACGGCATCGGCTGGCCGCTCTGGCCAAGCTGCTTGGCGAACTCGATGTAGAGCGGAATGTTCGGCACCCGCATCCGGAGACCGTGCAGGTCGGAGACGTTGTTCACCGGCTTCTTGGTATAGAAGTGACGGAAGCCGAGCGGGAAGGCGTTGAGCGTGGTCAGGCCGGACTTCTCAGGGAAGCCCTGGTTGATCAGCTTGAAGGTCTCGCCGTTCATCGCCCGATGCGCATGTTCGAGATTGTCGTAGAGCATCGGGGTTTCGAGCATCGCCATCGCCGGGAACAGCGAGCCGGTCTGGGTGCCGGTGGCGCACATCTGGATGATGCCCTTGCGGGTCTGGGCGATGTAGGCGTCTTCCTTGCCGAGCTGGCTGTTCGGGAACACCCGGACGTCGTACTTGCCGTTGGTCGCCTCCATCACGTACTTGGCGAACAGCTTCATGCCGACGGTTTCCGGCTCTCCCTCGGGCTTCATGCCGGCGATCTTGACGACGATCTTCTCTGCGGCATAGCTCGGCGCCATCGCGGCCCCGAGAATCCCGACGGCGAGCGCCGAAGCGAGAAGAATGATCTTTCCTTTCATCAGAACCTCCCTGTGTGTCGCCCACCGTCCTTCTTGTGGATTCCCGCACTCGGATTCCGGGACTGGGTCGGGCGTACGTGTGGTTTCGTTTGCACTCAACTCTCGACAACGACAGGAAATACCGGTTGCGCGAAGGCGCTCCCCGGATCTCCGTCAATGCGGATTTCACATCGCGCCGCTTGAACGCTGGGGCGTTATCCAGGTCGAAAACTGAACACTCGGGGGTAGGTCTTGTGGCCCTGTGCAGGCCGACGATCTCCCCTCTTCTTCGTGTTACGGTTATATGACAGTTTTATGTCGCGATGGGATAAAATTCCGTCGCGAAAGGAAAAAAAACGATCTAAAAAGAACCTGTGATTGGGTTCGGAAAATTTCGGGTTCGAACATGCCGAAATTTTCCCCATCCGCCCCCTACCCAAGGGGGCAGTGCCAAAAGATGAGCACTCAGTGCGCACCACAACTCCGGGCGGAACCATGTCGCACGACGAAATCCACACAGACTCGGTCGAATCCATTCCCGGCCTCAACCAGCGCCAGGCGGGCATCGTCGAGATGGCGCGGGCGCGGGGCTTCGTGAACATCGACGCGCTCGCGGGCAGCCTCGGGGTGACGCCGCAGACGATCCGCCGCGACATCAACCGCCTGTGCGAGTCCGGCGTGCTCGCCCGCTACCATGGCGGCGCGAGCCTCGCCCCCAACACCCGGAACATCGACTACCGCGCACGCAAGCTCGCGATGCAGGACGAGAAGGACCGCATCGGCCGCCTCGTCGCGCGTCATATCCCCGACGGCGCGTCGCTGTTCATCAACATCGGCACCACCACCGAGGCGGTGGCGCAGGCGCTGCTCCAGCATTCCGGCCTGATGGTGATCACCAACAACATCAACGTCGCCAACCTGATGCGTGCCTATTCCGGCATCGAGGTGGTGATCGCCGGCGGCCAGGTGCGCCATTCCGACGGCGGCATCGTCGGCGAGGCGGCGGTCGACTTCATCCGCCAGTTCAAGGTCGATTTCGCCGTCATCGGCGTGTCCGCGATCGACGAGGATGGTGCGCTGCTCGATTTCGATTTCCGCGAAGTGAAAGTCGCGCAGGCGATCATGGCCAATGCGCGCCACATCATTCTGGTCGCCGACGCGACCAAGTTCGAGCGCACGGCGCCGGTGCGGATCGGCCATATCTCGCAGGTCCACAGCTTCGTCACCGACCGCTGCGACAAGCCGGGGATCCGGCGCATCTGCGCCGAGCATTCCGTCCGGCTGGTGGAGGCAGCGGCTTTCGTTTGAATTTCGTTTGCGTTCGTATTAGATCATCATGGCTTTCACATACGCCGCAGGGCGGCGCGAGAGGCTCGCATGGCGGACGCTCCCCTCTACGACATCTTCGTCATCGGCGGCGGCATCAATGGCTGCGNNGGCACCACCACCGAGGCGGTGGCGCGCGCCCTGGTGCGCCATCGCGGTCTCAGGGTGATCACCAACAACATCAACATCGCGATCGCCCTCCGCGACTGCCCCGACTTCGAGATCACCGTGGCGGGAGGCCGATTGCGCTCCCACGACCTCGCGGTGGTCGGCGAGGCGACGATCGACTTCATCAACCAGTTCAAGGTGGATTTCGGGGTGATCGGAATCTCGGGGATCGACGCCGACGGCACCCTCCTCGACTTCGACTACCGCGAGGTGCGAGTGGCGCAGGCGATCGTCGAAAACGCGCGCACCGTATTCCTCGCCACCGACCTCACGAAGTTCGGCAGGCGCGCGATGGTCAAGCTCGGCAACGTCTCGATGCTGGATGCGATGTTCATCGACGGCGAACCGCCCTCGCCTTACGACGAGATGCTGCGCGACAGCGGCGTCGCGGTGCATTACGCCCGCACCGGCGAAGAAGACGCCCTCTAGCGCATCTTGGCGAAGAGCGCCGCAAGGGCGCGCGGCAGGGCCTCGGGCAAATCTTCGGCGATCAGCCCGGGGCCGAATGCGGTCGCCGCCGCGCCGTGCAGCCAGACCGCCGCGCACGCCGCCTCGAATGCCGTCATCCCCTGCGCCAGCAGCCCCGCCGCGAACCCCGCGAGAACGTCGCCCGCGCCGCCGGTGGCGAGCCAGGGCGGTGCGTTGGCGTTGATCGCGGCACGTCCGTCGGGCGCGGCGACCACCGTATCCGAGCCCTTCAACACCACCACCGCCCGCGCCCGCGCAGCCGCCGCCCGCGCGGCACCCAGGCGATCCGCCCTGGCGTCGAGGTCGGGAAACAACCGGACGAACTCGCCGCCATGAGGGGTAAGGATGGTCGGGCCGCGAACCGCATCGAACAGCCGCGACGGCGCTTCCGAAAATGCGCCGAACACGTCGGCGTCGAGGACGCAGGCGCGTCCGGCTTCAAGAATCGCGTCGACGCGCCGCGCCAGCAACGCCGGATCGCCATGCCCCGGCCCGATCACCACCGCGTTACGGCGCGGATCGGCGAGGGCGGCGCGAAAGCCTGCGTCGTCGCCCCCTTCCCCGCTCAGCACGATCGCGCCCGGCGCGTCGGCGGCGTAGAGCGCCGCGTCGGCAGGCGCGCAATAGACGCTCGCGAGCCCCGCCCCGACGCGACGCGACGCGCGCACCGCGAGCCGGATCGCGCCGGTCATCGGCCCGCCGACCGCGAGAACGTGACCGCGGGTGTATTTGTGGCTCGCGGCTTCGAGCCTGGGCAGCCGCCAGAGGCCCGGTGCATTGCGCCAGGTCCGCGCGCCGACCGCGAGCGCCGCAGCAGCGGGAATGCCGATGTCGGCCACGACGATTTCGCCGCAAAGGTCGCGGCCTGGCAACAGCAGATGCCCGGGCTTCCGGCGAAAGAAGGTCACGGTGAGTGCTGCGGGGATCGCTGCGCCGCGCACCTGTCCGGTGTCGCCGTCCACGCCGCTCGGCATGTCCACCGCAACCACCGGCACCCGCACCGCCGCCAGGACTTCCGCCGCCGCACCACCGATCGGGCGATTGAGCCCCGCACCGAACATCGCGTCGACCACCAGTTCCGCGCCGTCGAGGCATGCGGGCGCGAGTTCGGCGACCGGATCGTCCCAGAGCGCCGCATGGTACGCCGCGTCGCCGCGCAAACTCTCGCGCGCGCCGAGCAGGGCCACCCGCACCGGCCAACCCGCCTCGCCCAGCACGCGGGCGACGACGAACCCGTCGCCTCCGTTGTTGCCCGGACCGCACAGCACCGCGATCGGGCAAGGCGCCCAACGCGCGATGATCGCCTCCGCCACCGCACGCCCGGCGTTGGCCATCAAGGTCGTGCCCGGCGTGCGGTGCGCGACCGCGAAGGCATCCGCCGCGCCCATCTGCGCGGGGTCGAGGAGAAGCAATTGGGCGGGATGGAGAAACTCGATCGCGGGTTCGCTCACGGGGGCCTCTGCGACTTGCGCCGGAATGGGGTTGGGTTCAAAGTACACCCCCGCCGCGCCCCCGCAAAGGCGCGGCACCGCATTCGTAAAAATTCGGGGTTCGCTTTTTCATGCGCGCGATCGTTCTCGGAGCCGGCGTCGTCGGTGTCTCCACCGCTTACGCTTTGGCTCGGCGCGGCGTCGAGGTTTTGGTGTTGGATCGCCAGCCCGCGCCCGCCCTCGAAACCAGCTATGCCAACGGCGGCCAGATCTCCGCCTGTCACGTCACTCCCTGGGCGACGCCGCATACGCCGCATCAACTGGCGAAATGGTTCGGGAGGCCGGAAGCACCGCTCTACCTGCCGATCTGGAAGCCCGATCTCGCGCTCTGGCGCTGGGGCCTGCTGTTCCTCAGCAACACTCCGGCGGCGAAGAGCCGCCGCAATCTCGAACGCGCGCTTCGCGTCGCGATGCACAGCCGCAACGTGCTGAAACAGTGGCGGATCGACGCCAACCTCGCCTACGACCAGCGCACCGAGGGCATCCTCAACTTCTACCGCGACCCGCGCGAATTCGAGGCCGCCTGCAACAGCAACGCGGCGATGAACGCGCACGGTCTCGACCGCCAGATCAAGACCACCGACGAATGCGTCGCGATCGAGCCCGCCCTCGCCCACGCGACGAAGAATCTGGTCGGCGGCATCTACAGTCCGTCGGACGAAAGCGGCGACGCGCGGATCTACACCGAGCAGCTTGCCCAAGCGGCGGCGGACTTGGGCGTGGTCTTCCGCTTCGGCGTTTCGATTCGCAGCCTCGAAGCCTCGGACGGTCGCCTCACCGGGGTCAAGGTCACCGGCGGCGAACATATCGACTGCGACACCGCCGTGCTGTCGCTCGGCAGCTTCTCGGGCAAGATGACCGAGAGCGTCGGCTTCGGCTTGCCGATCTATCCGGCCAAGGGTTACTCGATCACCGTCTCCACCGAAGGTCGTACCGGCGCACCGACGGTGAGCCTGATCGACGACGAGAACAAGATGGTGTTCTCCCGCCTGGGCGAACGCCTGCGCGCCGCCGGAACCGCCGAACTCAACGGCTGGAGCGACGAGATCAACCCGCGCCGCGCACAGGTGATCCTCGACAAGACCCGTGCCCTGTTCCCGAATGCGTCGGACTACGCCGAGCCCAACTTCTGGGCCGGATTGCGTCCCTCGACGCCGGATTCCGCGCCGATCATCGGCGCGACGCCGGTCAAGGGCCTGTGGCTGAACACCGGCCACGGCACCCTCGGCTGGACCATGGCGGCGGGCTCGGGCGACGTAATCGCCGACGTCGTGACCGGCCAGACTCCGGCCATCGACCTCGACGGCCTCGGAATGAACCGCTTCGGCGAATAGGCGTCACCAGGAGCGGATCGCCGCGCACGCCCGGTCGATCACCGGCGTCCAGGCGCCGGCGTCTTCCTGGCGACAAAGTTCCACGCTTCCGTACCAGACACACTCGGCGCGGCCGACCATCCATCGCCAATCCGCACATTTCGGCAGAAGCAACATGGTCGGCACCCCAAGCCCCCCGGCAACGTGAACCGTCGAGTTGTCGATCGTCACCACGTGGTCCATTGCCGCGACTTGCGCGGCAAAAACGTCAAGATCCGCCAATGCGTCGAGCGTCTCGTCCACAATGAGTCTCTCGCCGCCAATCTCGCGCAAGTCGGCGGGCTTGCCGTACTGAAGCGAAATCCAACGAACCGACTCAATCGAGAGAAGTCGCTGCAATTCACCGGGCGGCAAGCATCGTTTCGGACCGCTACGGCGGTTCGTGGTGCGCCACGAAACCCCCACCAACGGCCGCCCGTCGGCATAGCGACGTCGCAACTCCGCCACCCGCGCGCCATCCGCCTGCAAATACCCAGGCTCCAACCACGGCGAACCGTGCCGATCGGGGCGTAGCATTCCGGGCAGGTCCCCAAGCCATCTCCACGCGGTCACGTCGTCCGGAAGACGGTCGTAATCGCCGCGCGCAAACACCTGCAGCCCCGGAAAGCTCCGTGAGAACAGCGGTCGAAGCCTGGGCTCGCAGGTCAACGCAAAGAGCCCTCCCGGCTTCAAGAGCCGAGGCAGAACCCCCGAAAACATGATCTCGTCGCCGATCCCCTGCTCACCGCAGATCAAAACCCGTTCGCCGGGGCGGTGGACGCCATCCCATTTCGGCAAATGCGCGGGTGGCGGCGGCGGCGGCGGATCGCCGCCCAGATCGCGCGCCTGATGCCGCCAGTCGTATCCGGCCCACCCGGCAGTAAAATCGCCGAGCGAGATCCGAAGCATTGCGAGAAGCTTATGAATTCGGGGATCCGCCGATCCGTCCGCCGCCGCGATCATGGCATGCAGCGCCTCGCCGTGGCGGCATTCCTCCCAAAGCGCAAGAGCCATATTGCCGAGGGATTGCTTATGGTTCGGCTGGATTGCAAGCGCACGTTCGAACGCGGCCACGGCCCCAGCCTGATCCCCCAACGCAGCCAGCGACAGGCCGAGCGTATTGATCGCCGCAACGTCCTGCTTCCTGTGCGACAGAACCCGGCGAGCTTCCTCGACGGCGGAACCGGGCTGCCCCGCCGCCAGGAGGGCCGACGCGAGCAAGCTCCGCAGGTCGAGATTCGCACCATCGGCTTCGAGCCCTCGCCGTGCGACATCCGCGGCAGATTCGGCCGCGCCGAATTCCAGGAGACACTTGCCGTAATCCAGATAGAACCCGGCAGTCTTCGGTTTGAATCCCGCCCCCTGGGTGAAGGCGCCGATCGCCGCCTCGCGTTGCCCCATGCCCCGCAGGACCGTGCCGAGCAGCCACCAGACCTCGACATCGTCGGAGCGGACGCGCAGGACCGCGTCGAGCACCTGCACCGCGCGCGCATACTCACCGGCCTTGACCAGAAGTCTCGCGTAAGCTGTCAGCCCGGAGGCGGTGGCGCTCCCGTCCGCGATCGCACGTTCATGGATGTCGAACGACGACCGAACGGCTTTCGCCGCCGGGCCTGTCCTCGACGGCCCCATCAGTGGGCATGGGCGGTTTGCGACGTCGCCCCGAGCATGATTGCGCGCAACAGACTGGCCGCCATCGGGTGGTCGGGTTCGACCGCCTGGGCATTGCGCGCCACGTCGAGCGCGGCGTCGGCGCGGCCGAGTTCCAGCAGCAGCGTCGCGTAGTCGTAGAGCACTCCGAATACCCGTGGGCGGCAGGAGGTTCCGCGCCGGTATGCGCCAAGCGCGGCGTCGCGGCGACCCAAGGCGCGCAGCCGGTCCGCGAGCATCCACCAGAGGCGCGGGTTCTCGGGATAAAGCTGGGTCGCCTCGTCGAGGACGTCGATCGCCTCGGCGTCGCGACCAAGGGTAATGAGGAAGGTCGCGAATTCGAGGAAATGGGATTGGTCGGCAGGCTTGCACATGATCGCCCGGACGTAGCTCGCGATCGCGGCGTCGTCTTCCTCGGCACGGCGGAGCGCCGCCGCGAGGCGTGCGTGGCAGCGGCCATCCTTGGGTGCGAGGTCGGCGGCGACACGGAACGCCTGCACTGCCTCGGCGATGCGGTTCTGCGACAGCCGCGCCTCGCCGAGGATGAAGTTGACGCGCGGATCGTCGGGTGCGGTCGCCAGTCGACGCAAGCAGACTTCGGCGGCCTCCTCGGCGTCGCCACCGCGTTGGCACAAGTCCGCCAGCATGATCAAGGCTTCCCGATGCTCGGGCTCTACGATCAGGATCGCACGGCAAATCTGCCGCGCACCCGCAAGGTTGCCCATCGCGCATGCGCGCAATGCGGCTTCGAATTTGGTGTCCACGTCTTCTTCTCCCGCGCGGTCGAATCACGGGAAATACGCGCGGGCGCGAAAATACTGGCGCGGCTAAAGCGCTTTTTTTCGCGCCAGGGGCAAGAGCTTGGCTTCGAGCGCCGCCTGGGTCAGCGGGCCGTCGATGCGCTCGATCAGGACTCCGTCCGGATCGACGAGGAAATTGGCGGGCGCGCCGGTCACGGCGTAGCGCCGCGTGGTGATCCGCACCGAATCCCGGAGTTGCGGCAGGTTCTCGACCTCCAGCCTGCGGAAGGTGGCGCGGATGGTGTTGTCGTCGTCGAACATGTTGATCGGCAGGATCGCGACGTTCTCCGCCCCGTGGGTGCGCACGAACGCGTCGAGCACCGGTAACTCCGCCGCGCACGGCCCGCAGCCGGTGAACCAGAAGCTCACCAGCACCGCCTTGCCCTTGGCGTCGGCGAGGCGCACCGACGCGCCCGATGCGTCGAGCGCGGCGATTTCGGGCGCGATCCGGCCCCTGGAAAGACTTTCTTCCTTGCAGCCGGTGAGCGCCGCCAGCACGGCAACTGCGAAGATTGCAGCTTTCATGCCCGGCCCTCCAAACGCCCGTGGGCGAGCCGGATGGTACGTTCCGCGACACTGCCGAATGCCGGATTGTGAGTAACCAGGACGATGGTGCGGCCCTCGCGGTGCAGCGCGCGGAACAGCTCCATGATCACCCGCTCGTTCTCCTCGTCGAGGTTGCCGGTGGGTTCGTCGGCAAGGATCAGCGCGGGTTCGTTGATCAGCGCCCGAGCGATGCAGACGCGCTGCTGCTCGCCGCCGGAAAGCTGCGACGGGCGGTGGTCGGCGCGATGGCCGAGGCCGACCCGTTCCAGCGCCGCCCGCGCCGCGCCGGCATCGGCAATGCTGTGGTAATGCTGGGCGAGCATCAGGTTTTCGAGCGCGGTGAGGTAGGGAATCAAATGGAACTGCTGGAACACCAGGCCGATCTTTTCGCGACGGATGCGCGCCTGCTCGGCCTCGTCCATCCCCGCCGTCGCGATGCCGTCGAGGAGATATTCGCCCCCTGTCGGGCGGTCGAGGCAGGAGAGGATGTTGAGGAGCGTGGTCTTGCCCGAGCCCGAGGGCCCCATGATCGCGACGAACTCGCCGGGGCGAATGCTGAAGCTCACCTCGCGCAGCGCCTCGACCGCGCCGAAGCTGCGCGAGAGCCCCTTGAGCGCGATCACCGGATGCTCCGGTTCCGGCAAAGCCTGAATCGCGGAAACGGCAGCGTTCATCTCACTCTCCTCTCAAAACCCGTGCGGGCGCGATCCGCACCGCACGACGTACCGGCACCACCGCGGCGGCGAGCGCGGTGACCAACGACGCCGCCAGCGTCACCGGGATCACTGCCGCGCGGAAGCCGACCCAGCCGCCGAACACCGCCTGTCCCAGGATTTGTGCGAGGCCGTAGCCCAGGCACAGGCCGATCAGGGTTCCAGCGATACCGATCGCCACCGTCTCGCCGACGAACTGGGCGACGATGGCGCGATGCCCCGCCCCCAGCGCCTTTTCCAGCCCGATCTCGGGCGCGCGCTCGGCGACCATCGCGGTCAGGGTCGCATTGACGCACAACGTCGTCATCACCAGGATGAACGCCGCGACGACCGCCATCAGGCCGTCGATCTTGTCGAGGATCACGCCGTCGGATTCGGAAATCTTGCGGATCGGCCGTGCATCGATCCCCGGCGCAGCCGTCTCGATGGACGCTGCAAGCTGGTCCGCCTCCGCGCCTTCGACGCTGACGCTCAACAGCGCGAAGTCCGCCCGTCCCGGCAACCCGAGCAACCGCTGCGCCAGGGGCAACGCCACGAACATCTGCTCGTCCTCGGCGTCGCCGGTGTCGACGATGCCCTTGACCGTCAGGCGCGCCCGCTCACCGGTCGCCTCGCCCAGCACGTTGAGCGTGTCGCCCAGGCGGATTTCCATGGTCTCGGCGAGCTTGCGGCCGATCATCGCATTGCGTTCGTCGAAGCTCACGCCGATCCAGCCGCCCGACACCTGCCAAAACGGCGACACCCGCCGCAGGCCGGGAAAATCCACGCCCGCGATCACCGCATTGCCCTGGTCGAGGCGCGCCACCCCGTAGAGCACCGGACTCGCCCCGACGAGACGCGCGCCCGGCACCGCCGCGATGGCGCGTTGTAATGCCGATTGGTCGACGCCGCGCTCGGACCCGCCGACCGGCGCGCCGACGACGAAGTTGGCGCCGTAAGCGCGAAGCTCCTCGGCCATTTTCACCTTGATGTCGAGGTAGAGGCAGAGCAGCGCCGAAACCACCGCGGCCCCCACTGCAAGCGCCGCGAGCGCAACGCCGACCCGCCCAGCGCGCACGGTGAGCGAACGCCAGAGCAGGAGCGCGAACATCGGCCAACGGTTACTTGCGGCCATAAAGCACCTCCACCGGCGCGAGGCGTGCGATCGTGCGCGCCGGATACGCCGCCCCCGCCAACGCAACCACGATCGCCGCCACCGTCACCAACGGCACCGCGATCCACGGCACCGGCACCGACTGGCCGAACACCATGGCGCTGATCCCCTGCGACAGCAGAGCGCCGAAACCGCAACCGAGCAGCCCGCCCGCCGCGCCGATCGCGGCGGCCTCGGAAAGAAACTGGGCGTTGATCTCGGCGAGGCTCGCGCCGAGCGCCTTCATCAGGCCGATTTCTCGCGCCCGCTCGACCACCGTCGCGGTCATCAGGGCGGAAACCCCCATGGCGGCGGAGAGAAAGGCGGCAAGGGTCACGACCGCCATCAACACCTGCATCTTGCCGATCACCGCACCCTCGCCCGCCGCCACCTGCCAGATCGGCCGCGCCGACGCGTTGACCACCGCTTCCTCGATCTGGTGGGCGATGGTCGAAACATAAGCGGTGCAATACCAGACGTCGTACTCGGCGGTGGTGAGGGCATCGGAGTTGTGCCGCGCACGCAGCGAAAGCTCGGTCTCGGGCACGGTGAGCGCGCTCACCTCGATGGCGCGCACCCGGCCCGGCACATTGGCGATGGCCTGCGCCAGGGCGAGCGGCCCGATGATCGCGGAGTCCTCGTCGCCGCCGGTTTCCAGCAGTCCGACCACCCGCACCGGGTGGGCGTCGAGACTCAAGCTCGCACCGATGCCGAGGCCAAGTCGGCGCGCCAAGCTCTTGCCGAGCAGCACCTGATCCTCCGCATTCTCACCCGGCCATGCACCCTCCACCTGCCAATGGGCAGCGACGGTGCGGACTCCGGCGGCGAAGACGTCGCCATCCGGCATCGGCATGTCATGCTGGAACCAGGTCCCGATCAGGCGGGCCTTGCCCTTATCTCCAAGAGAAACCTGAACATCAAGAAACGGTGACAACCCAATGATATTATTGTGCCAAAATATGTCCTTGATCAACGGCAGATCAGCCTCCGCCAGAGTCTCGCGACCTTTCAGCGGGTTGAGGTCGAGACCGCCGACGGCGAGGGACAGGCTCTCGCCCTTGGGCACGACGCGGATGTTCGCGCCATAGGCCCGCATCTCCTGCGCCATCTTGTCGCCGACGCCGACCGAAAGGGTCGCCAACGCCATGCCGAGCGTCGCGGCCAACGCCACGGTGAGACCGGAGAGAATCTTGCGCCGCGCTCCCTGCAGAAACGATTGCCGGAGAAGTCGCCAGAACATGCTTCAACCCTCCTTCGCCACGTGCCCCTGCACCCGCCACAAACGGCTGACGGTGTCGGCGGCATAGGTTTCGGGCGACGCACGGAAGGCGTCGTAGTTCGCCTGGGATTCGAAGAAGAAGGTCCGGCCCCGGAATTCGTACTGGTACGGCGCCTTGGTGTTGAGGAGCTTCGCACCGCTCACCGGGTCGGCGACGGCGATCTCGACCACCTCGGAGAAGTATTTCGCTCCGCGTTCCAGGGCGTTCGCGGCGATCACCACGGCGTCGCCGTCGACTTCGTGGTCGAGCGGCACAGGATTGCAGCCCCCCGGCTTGCCGATGGATGGACGGAACAGGTGAACGTTGCAGGATATGCAGATGATTTCGTTACCTTCCTGGATGTAACCCTTGTCGCCGCAGATCATGCAGGTGTCGAACACCACGCCCAGGCGCACGTGCTCGGCATCGTAGCGGTTGATCAGGAAGAAGCGCACCCGATGGCCGTCGGAGGCGATGAAATCGAAGCGGTGAAGATTGCCATCCGCCACCGATGCGACGCCGATGCGGATATTCCCCGCATCGTCAGGCGCAACCCGGGTCGCTTCGGAGAGGGTCGGCGGGCGCGAGGCGTAGACATCCTGGTAGGTCAGCCCGACTGCGAGCATGGCGACGCAGGCAAGGCCGAGGTTGCGCCAGCGCCGTGCGCCGCGCCGATGTGCTGCAAGCAGGCGCAGGCCGATCTCGGGGGAAACCCGTCCGACCGGCGGCGCGGATGCACTGCGCCGGACGAACGCCGCGATTGCAAGCCCCGCCCCCGCCAGCATCAGCGCATAAACCACGCCGGGCGCGGCGGCGGTTGCCCAGGCAACGAGGCGAACACGCAGGGTGGTGACTTCGAGCCAATCGCGCTGCAGCGCCGCCAGCATCAGCTCACCGCACCACAACACCGCGAGCACGGCAAGGACCGCGAACAGCACCCCGTCGGCAAGCCTGTGGACGCGGTACGCGGCGTGGGCCAGCGCGACCCCCGCGAGCAGCACCACAACAAGCCCGAGCCCTACTCCAGCGGCGTTGACGATCGCCTCGGTATTGAGGACGCCGGTAGCGGTGAAACTGCGCTCCGAGGCAAGTTCCATCGCCTGGAAGCCGGAGAGCGCGGAAACCGCGAGACCGAGAAGCGCTGCCACGACGCGCCCCGTGGCGCTCCGCGCGAGGGGAGCGGAAACCAGGGAAAGGGCGAGGACGGTGAAGAACAGAGCGGCGAGCCGCAGCGCCACGGCAAGCTCGGACACCGCATGGCGGGCAAATGCCGCCTCGTGCCCGACCGCCCCGGCGAGGACGGCACCGAGCGCGCCACAGACGACCAGGCGTGCGGCGCGGCGCGGCGCGGCGATGCGCGACGCCAGCAACGCCACAACGCAAGCGGCGGGGAACACGCCCCGCGCCACGATCGCGAGATAGAGGATCATCGCCCCGGCCCCGCTGTCATTGAAAATTCTTTTTCAGCAGGAGCGCGGACGCCTGGGCGTCCGCGCTCCTCACCTATTGCATCACTTCTTGATCGGAACGTACTTGAATTCATACGCAACTTCGAACGGCTGGAACCACTGGCCAACACCCGACGCCTTGTCGGTGTGGCGACCGAAACCCTGCTTCGACGGCGGGTCGATGTGGTAGGACAGCTTATAGTTGCCGGCACCCGGCATCTTGATGTTGGAGCCGTAATGCGGCCCGTCGACGGCGACCATCGGCATCAGGTTGCCGGTCAGCACCTTGCCGGTGTCGACGTTTTCGAGGCGGTAGGCGATGGTGAGATAGGGTACCCACTCGCCGGCGCCGAAGCCGTTCGGGTTCTCTTCCGCCGCGTGGATATCGGCTTCGAGGTGGATGTCGGCCTGCGAGGCCGGCAGGTCGATGCCGCGCGGGTCCATGTCGATCGGCGCGAGGTAGACCGCCGCGACTTCGAGGTTGGCCATGCTCTGGGCTTCGCCGATCGGATATTCCTTGAACTCGTCGGCGGCGAAGGCAGCAGTGGCGAACGCGGTGGACAGGAGCGCGGTCAGTGCGAGAGTGGACTTCATCATTGTCTCCTCGTGGTCGGTGATTTTTTTAAAACCAATTGCCTGCCGGGGGACGTTCAGCCTCCCCTCCCCGGCTCAAGGGAACCTCATTCCGCCGACCGCGCCCGCGCGGCAGCGGCGCGGCGCGCCAACACCATCCAGCCGAAGATCGCGGCGGCGATCAGCGCAAGCTGAGGAACTGCGGTCTGCCAATAGGGAAAGATTCCAAGCGGCGTAAATTCGGGCAGCCAAGGCACCAACTGCGGTTGGATGATCTTGCCCTCGACCAGCTCCATCACGCCCTTGCCGGCAAAGACGAAGGCCATCAGGTAGAGCAGGCCGCCGGTGATCATGAAGAATGGCCGCAGCGCCAGCTTCATCGCACCGAAGCGCATCGCAAGGTAGATCGCGCCCAGGCCGACGCAACCTGCGCCGAACCCGGCTGCGGCGGCGAAGCCGCCTTGCGCGTCCGCGCCGGTGAGCAGTGCCTGGTAGAACAGCACCGTCTCCGCCCCTTCGCGATAGACCGCGAGGAAGCTCGCGAACCACAGCGCCTTCAACGACCCATGGGTAAGGGAATCCCCGACCTTGTCGCGGATATAGGCCATCCATTGCTCGGCCTCGGCCTTCGACACCAGCCAGTAGCTCATCGAGAACAGCACCACGGCGGCGAGAAGCATCGTCGCGCCTTCCAGCACTTCCTGGCTCGCGGCGGAGGCGTTGAACACCAGCTTGACCGCGACGGCGGTGACGACGCTCGCGGCGAGCGCCACCAGCACCGAGTTGCGGATCACGCCGATCTTGCCGGAGTGGCCGGTCTTGGCGAGGTAGGCGATGATCGCGGCGACGATCAGCATCGCCTCGACGCCCTCGCGGAGGATGATCATCATCGCGTAGATGAACATCGCCACCGGGGACTCGCCGCCGCCGCCGAGCAGCTTGGCGGCGCGGTCGAGATCCTCGGCCATCGCGGTCCGCGCGGCGGCCAGCTCGCCTGCCGGACGGCCTGCGGTGATCATCGCGGCGATCTTGCTGAAGTGAGCTTCGAGCGTGGTCTTGAAGCCCGAGTCCCGCGCGCCGACGCGGTTTTCCATGCCGCTCGCCTCGAACAGGTCGAAGTAGGCGTCCTGCACTCGCGCGACTGCGGCCTGCGCCTTGCCGGTGACCGCCTCGGCGGTGGCGGCGTCGATCTCGGCCATCACGTCGGCCGCGACCTTGGCCCAATCGGTGCCGTCGGGTTGCGCGGCGGCTTCCGCCTGGGCGGCGTCGGCGGCGGCGCCGATCAGCGGCAAGCCGGGAAGGATTTCGCGGAGTTCGTCGGCCAGCACCACGCCGGAGGCAGCGACCTTGGACGGCTTGTCGCCGTCCCGCACCAGCCCGAGGACGCGACCGAACTCGGCGTTGAACTCGGCATCGCGGCGCTGCGAAACGTTGCGGCGCACGGCGGTTTCGAGGAGGGAATTCTTGTAGCCGGTGAACTGGGCGTGGGTAATCCGGTCGCGCGCGGCGGCGGCATCGCCGTTCATATAGGCGTCGGCCCCAGCGCGAAGATCGGCGGCGATCCCCTCCACCACCTGCGCCCAGTGCGGCTGGACCGCCTTCGGCGCGTCGGGCAGCGGATTGGGCTCGGCGGTGGCGGTCTCTTCAGCGCGGATGACGAAGCCTTTTTCCAACTCCGGCACCAGGGCGTCGAGGCTGGCGACGTGGGCTTCGATCCGGGTGCGCACGGTTTCAACCGGCACGCCGTCCTTGATCAGCTTGCGGATCTTGCCGAATTCGGCCTCCAGCTCGAAGCTGCGCTTGGCCGAGACGTTGACCCGGATCGGGCCTTCGAGGTTCTCGAAGATTTCGAAATAGGACTTCTGGACTTTCGCTCGCGCCGCTTCCGGCTGGCCTGCGGCGTAATCCTCGGCGGCGGCCTGGAGCAACGTGTCGATCCGGTCGACGAGACCGCGATAATCCGGCGCGGCGAATGCGGCGCCCGACCAAAGCAGTGCAACGCCCACCACGGCCGCGAAGGTCCAGCGGCGCAAACCGTATACGAACATGTCGTGGTTCCCAAAACCTGGACCGATATGGTCCTAATTCGTCTGTCTGCGAATAATACTGCGAGTCATTCGCAGGTCAAGACCGAATCAACATCGGCCGAAGACAAATTATCGTTTAGAACCAATGTAAAGACTGAAAATTCAGTTCTTCGTCCAGGGCTTGTCCCATGGATCGGTGCCCGCGTCGGGCACGCCGCCGCGCTTTTTGCTGCGTTGCGAAGGAAGTGTAATCGGACTGATTTCGAAGGCTTCGGTGCGCGCCGGATGGAACAATTGGACGCCGCGTCGCCGCAACACGAAGATCAGCCCCGCCCCCGCCAGGAACCCGCCGACATGAGCGAAGTAGGCGACGCCGCCCTGGGTGCCGGGTGGAGTCTGGAGGCCGCTGATCGTCTGCATCAGGAACCAGCCGACCAGGATCGCCGCCGCCGGAATCGTGACGATGCGGAAGAACACGATCACCACCACCAGGGTGCGGACGTTGGCCTTGGGATAGAGCAACGCATAGGCCCCGAGGACGCCCGCGATCGCGCCCGAAGCGCCGACCATCGGCACCGCCGAGTGGATGTCGAGGACCGCCTGGAACAGCGCCGCCGCATAACCGCACAGCACATAGAACGCCAGGTAGCGGATCCGCCCCATCGCATCCTCGACATTGTTGCCGAAGTTCCAGAGGAACAGCATATTGCCGCCGAGGTGGAGCAACCCGCCGTGCATGAACATCGAGGTGAGCGGCGACGCCCAGGTCGGGATCACCTTGTACTGCGGCGGCAATTCGCCGCCGCCGAGAACGAGTTCGGGCACCATCCCGTATTGCAACGCGACGAGGCGCGACTGGCCGTCGTTGAGGCCGGACTGCCAGAAGAAGACGATGCAGCAGAGGCCGATCAGCAGCCAGGTGACGTAGGCCGGGCCACGCCCGGGATTGTCGTCGTACAGCGGCAGGAAAAACATCGCGCGCCACCTCCTCCGTCGCCGCTGTCGGGGGTCCGCGCCGGGAAGCGCAGAGTTAAGTCAGCGCCCCACCGCGACAGTGGGGCGCTGCAAGAATCTATACATGCCATCGCGATGGCGCGGACACAACCGGTTCAGGCGTGGACGAGCGCCGGATAGTCGATATAGCCCTTCGAAGCACCGCCGTAGAAAGTCTCGACGTCGGGTGCGTTGAGCGGCGCATCCTCGGCGAAACGCCGCACCAGGTCGGGGTTGGCAATATAGAGCTTGCCGAACGACACCGCATCGGCCTCGCCTTTGTCGAGCAGCGCCTGCGCCGTCGCCTTGTCGAGTTCCTGGTTGGCGATGAAGACGCCGCCGAAGATCCGCTTCAGTTCCGGACCGATGCGGCCGGGCCCCTGGGACTCGCGGGCGAAGATGAAGGCGATGCCGCGCTTCTTCATCTGCTCGGCGACGTAGCCGAAGGTCGCGAGCGGGTTGGAATCGCCCATGTCATGGGAATCGCCGCGCGGCGCGATGTGGAGGCCGACGCGATCCGCACCCCAGACGCCGATGGCCGCATCCACCGCTTCGAGCATCAGCCGCGCGCGATTCTCGACCGGACCGCCATAGGCATCGGTGCGATGGTTGGTCTTGTCCTGGAGGAACTGGTCGAGAAGATAGCCGTTCGCGCCATGAATCTCGACGCCATCGAAACCCGCCGCCTTGGCGTTTTCCGCACCCTTGCGGTAGGCCGCGACGATGCCGGGAATTTCGCCGAGATCAAGGGCGCGCGGCGTGACGAAGGCCTTCATCGGTCGCACCAGGCTGACGTGCCCGGCGGCGGCGATCGCCGACGGCGCGACCGGTTGCTTGCCGTCGAGGAACATCGGGTCGGAAATCCGGCCGACATGCCAAAGCTGGAGGAAGATCCGCCCACCTTTGGCATGGACCGCATCGGTGACCAGCTTCCACCCGGCGACCTGCGCCTCGGACCAGATGCCGGGCGTGGCGGCATAGCCGATGCCCATCGGGTCGACCGACGTGGCCTCGCTCAGGATCAGGCCGGCGGTGGCGCGCTGCGCGTAGTATTCGGCCATCATCGCGTTGGGAATGCGGACATCGCCCGCACGGGCGCGGGTGAGCGGCGCCATGATCAGGCGATTGGGGAGGGTCAGCGCCCCCACCTGCAACGGATCGAACAAACTCGGCATGATGTGAAACCCTCTCGGTTACAATTTAGCGCGCGAAGCGCGGCGTTGGATGAGCATGTGAGACGCGATGCGGCATTTGTCGAGACTCTGCCGCAATGAAATCGAACCGGATGTGAACTGCTTATCAGTTGAGGAGCAGAACCAGCAGCGGCGCCGCGAGAACGTTGGTGACGCCGGAGAGGATCATCACCAACCCGGCGATCGACCCCTCCTCGCCACCGATCTCGGTGGCCTTGGCGACGCCCGCACCATGCGCGCCCATGCCGAACAGGGAGCCCCGAGCGATGCTGGAACGCACCGGCATCCACTTCAGCAGTACGTCGCCGATGGCGATGCCGATCACCGCCGTAACCACCACGAATACGGCCGTGAGGTCCGGCGTGCCGCCGATGTCGTCGGAGACGATCAGGGCGAAGGGCATGCTCATCGAACGCGGCAGCAGGCTCAGGCGCAGCGTATCGGAGAGGCCGAACGCAGCGGCGAGGCCCCAGGCGCTCAGCATCGCGATCGAGGAACCGACGACGACGCCGATCACCAGGACCGGCCAATGCTTGCGGATCATCATCCGGTGTTCGTAGATCGGCAGGGCGAAGGCGACGGTTGCCGGGCCGAGCGCCAACATCAACCAGTGAGTGCCTTCGATGTAGGGGGCGTAGCCGACCTTGGCCGCAAAGGCGAAGGCAAGAACCACGAGCGGCGCGACCAGCAGCGGCGACAGCGCCCAGTGGTGCCAGCGGGCATAGAGCGCGCGCGCCACCAGGTAAGCGCCGATGGTGACGGCGGACCAGAGAATGCCGGAGACCAAGGCATCAGAGGACGGCATGGCGCACCCACCAACGATACGAGAGGTCGACCGCAAGCGCGGTCCCGAGCATCACCGCGATGGTGCCGATCAGCACCGCCGCGAACAGCTTCAATCCGGTGATCGAGAGCCACTCGGAATGGTCCATCACCGCCAGCACCGCCGGAACGAAGAACAGCAGCATCTCGCCGATCAGGAACTTTGCGCCGCGTTGCACCGAGCGCGGGCGGACCCAGCCGCTCAAGAGCAGCGCGAGCATCAGGCCGAGGCCGACGATCGCGCCGGGAAACGGCAGGCCGAGGCCGTGGCTGATCTGGTTGCCGACGAACCACATCGCCGCCAGCAGCCCGACCTGGGCAATGCGGCTGTCCTGCACCCGGGTGCGGACCTTGCGCGTGATCGTCGAGAAAACCGTCATCACCAACCTCGTGTTTTGCGATTGGTTATCATATGAGGGAGCAGGATCAATTCGTAAAATGAATTGATAGAATGCAATCTATTCCTATATGGAATTTAACAGCTCGGATACGAGGAGACGGCGGTGGAAATCCGGACATTGCGGGCATTCGTCGAGGTGATCCGTCAGGGTGGGTTTTCCGCCGCGGCGCAGACCGTGTTTGCCACCCAATCCACGGTGAGCAAGGCGGTGAAGCAACTCGAAGACGAACTCGGCCTGCCGTTGATCGACCGCGCCCGGATCGCCCCCACCCCGGCGGGCGAAATCGTGCTGCGGCGCGCCAGCGCGATCCTCGCCGAGCGCGACGACCTGCTGCGCGAACTCGACGAACTCCGAGGCCTGAAGCGCGGTGCCCTGAGCCTCGGCATTTCGCCGATCGGCGGCAGCACGCTGTTCGCGCCGCTGTTCGCGATCTACGCCAAGCGCTATCCGGATATCGACATCCGCCTTGAGGAACAGGGATCGAAGCGGCTTGAGGAGATCGTGATGGCGGGCGAGGTCGAGCTCGCCGCCTCGCTCCTACCGGTCGGCGACGCCTTCGACTTCCAGCCGGTGCGCGCCGAGCCGATGGTGGCGCTGTTGCCGCCCGGTTATCCGGTAACCGGCGCGGACGCGGTGGACATTCCGACGATCCGCGACTGGCCCCTGGTGCTGTTCGATTCCGGCTTCGCGATCAACCGCCTGATCGAGACCGCCTACACCCGCCACGGCATCGTGCCCGAGGTCGCGGCGCGCAGCGGCCAGATCGACTTCATGGTCGAACTGGTGGCGGCGGGACTCGGCATCGCCTTCATGCCGCGCAGCGTCGCGGCGTTGCATCGCCACCCGGCGGTCGCCACCGCCCGCCTCGACGAGCCCGACACCGACTGGCGGATCGCCCTGGTCTGGCGCAAGAGCGGCTACCTGAGCGCCGCCGCCCGCGCTTGGCTCGACCTCACCCTCGAAGTTTATCCGACGCCGGAAGCCACCCGAATTTCGCCGTAGAGGCCGTCGTAGCCCGCGCGGCGCTGCACCAGACCGCGCCGGAGCTTTCGGATCGCCTCGGCAAGGCCCGCGTTCACCAAGCCGATATCGGCGAGCGGGATTTCGATCAGCAGGCGCAGTTCCGGCCCGAGCCGGGCGAGAATGTCGGCATGGGCGGCGATCACCGCCTTCGCCGTCGCGGCGACGCCGTGGAGCTGGCTCAGGATTTCGGCGAGCGAAACCAGGGAGCGCACCGCGGTTTCGGCCGAGGCGCGCGAGGTGCCCTCGGGCGCACTGCGGTCGGCGAGCGCGGCGACGCGGTGGGCGACGCCGATGGTCAGGGGCTTGCCGCATACCGGGCAGAGATCCCCCGCCTCGGCGCTCGGCCCCCGCGCGACGCCACAGGCGCGATGGCCGTCCCAATAGTATTTGCCGTGTTCGGGAAACACCTCGACGGTGCCGCCGTAGCCGATGCCAGTCCTGAGCGCGGCCCGGAACGCGGCGAACCCCGCCTCGCATCGAAACATCGTCGCCTCGCGGCCAACCGCGCGCGGACCGTGCGCGTCGGACGACGAAATCAGCCGGAAGCGATCCAGGGTGGAAATCCTGCGGATCATCGCCGGGTCAGCGGAGAGTCCGGTTTCGAGGGCGAAGATCTCGGGCGAGAGATCGCCGTAGCAGTCCTCGATCCGGTCGAAGCCGGAGCCCGCGCCAAGAACCCCGTACCACGGCGTCCAGATGTGAGCCGGAACGAAGACCGCGTCGGGCACGGTTTCCAGGACGATTTCCAGCAGATGCCGGGAATCGAGTTTGAACACCGGGCGACCGTCGCTCGCGAGGTTGGCGAAGGCGCCGAGGCGCTCGGCCAGAGCGTCGGCGGCTTCGAGGCCCGGCAGCATCACCAGATGGTGGACCCGCCGGGTCTTGCCGCCCTTGACGTAGACGGTGGAGAGTTCGGTGGTCGCGAGAAACAACGGCAACTCGGCGCACGACGGCGGCAGGGTCGCGGCGACCGCCGCCGCGACCTCGGCACGCAGGCGATAAAGGCCGTCGCCCGCCGGTTCCAGCCGTTCGTCAAGCTCCTTACGCCACCCCGGATGCAGGACATCCCCGGTGCCGATGACGTTCAACCCCTTCCGCGCCGCAGCCGCCGCCAGGGTTTCGACGCCCAGGGCGCGGCTGGTATTGAAGGCATAGTGCGAGTGGACGTGCAGATCGGCATAAATCATCGCGCCACCTCCGGCTTAATTGTCTCCCAGCAGCTTGGCGTCGGAGACGACCCGCAGCGGCAGGAGATCGCTGTCGACGGTGATGATCGGCGAAGGATCGACCCGCGGAATCGCTCCGGCATAGCGCCCGCCGACCGAGAACGTCCCGATCTGGATGTTGAGCCCGTCGATCCGGGGCAACGGGAACAACTCCTGGAACATCTGGTTGCGATCGCCGAATTTTCCACTGGTCGCGCCGATCACGCCCTTGTCCGGATCGACGATCCGGATGTTCGAGCCGCAGCGCCCGACGATCGGCTTCTCCGCGTAGCCCTTCTGCTCAAGCTCTGGTGTGAGATCGAACTGCGCATCGAGGAGATACGGATGGTTCGGGTACATCGCCCACATGATCGGCAGGATCGCCTTGTTGCTCGGAATCAAAGTCCAGAGAGGCTCGAACACTTTCACGTCTTTCCGCAGCATCACGTCGGCGAGGCGCGGCGGGCGGTTCGGGTCGCGGGTGCGGTGCAGGCGGCGATCCTCCTCGTCGGCATCGCACTCGCAGCGGATCTGGTCGATCACGGTTTCCCAAGACCAGGTCTTCCAGACCCAGTTGATCGGCACGCCGTCGGCATCGACCACCCGCCCCTCGCCGTCCCAGCCGAGCCCTTCGACGCCGGTAATCACCTTGCAGGCCACGCCCGCCTTGTCGATCGCTTCCTTCATGTACTGGGCGTGATAGGTCTCTTCCGCGTCGGCATCCTGCATGATGTGGAGGGTGCCGACGACGCCTGCGGTGCGCCACGCCTCGATCAGGTCGGGTAACAGCTCGCCACCCGAACAATGCCCTTCGTGGATGCCGTAATGCTGCGCCCACGAGCACTGGATGCGGCCGCACTCGATATGGCAGGAGGCGGAATCGGCGTTGTACTCGTAGACCTTGAGGCCACGCTCGGAGAGCGAGAAATCGAACCGCCCGGTGATCATCCGGCTGCGGCGGCCCTCCCAGGACTGACGAATTCGGGGCAGCAACACCTCCGGGAAACCGAACCGGGCGAGCAGCGCGTCGTCCTCCAGCACCGCGTGGGTGGCATGGAGGAACATCGCGTGGAGTTCATTGGTGGCGCGGCGGAGTTCGCGCTCGGCGGTTTCGCCGATGCGGAAGTAGCGCCGCTCGTTGGCCGGATTGTTCGCCATCCGGCTGCCGCCCATCTTCGCCATGTACGCGGCCTCGGCGGGCACGCCAGGGTCGAGCCAGGTTTCGCCCGGCTTGACGGCAGGCGGCGCTTCGAAGGATTGGATGTTGAACAGGCGCGGGTCGGCGTCGACGATGGTCTCGGCATCGGCGTCGTCCTCGGTCTGGATCACCCAACCCAGCACCGTGGCATCGCCGAACGTGCATTCGATCCAATACGACCCGTCGTCGCCGATTTCGGCCTTCAACTCGCGCGAATAGTCCCGGCCCTCGGGCCAGACCCGGTTCTCGACGTTCTGCTCGGCGATCCGCACGCGGTCGGGGAACACCTCGGTGATCACCGCGACGTGGCCGGTGACGACGAATTCGCCACCCTCGTTCCAGATCAAGAGCGCGCCGGGCTCCGGCCGACGCTTCGCGCCGTTACGGAAGGACCGGAGCGGCAGCTCGGTGCCGTCTGCAATATTGCGCACGGTCTTCAGTTGGAAAATGTCGTACGCCATCGCGACGTCGCCGAAGATCCAGCCTTTGTTGACGTAGAACCAGCGGCGCGCGAATTCGACGCACTGCCACTTGTACCCCATGAAGATCCCGTCCACCGAGTTGCGGAACGACGCGCGGTTCGGCAGTTCGGCCTTGTCGACGGTGTCGTAGTCGGAGGAATAGGCGGGCACGCCGCCCGGCGCATAGCCGAGGATGGTGCCGAACTTGGCCGAATGGTACGCGGAATCGGGCATTCTCTGTCGCTCGCATAAATGCTGAAGATCAGCCGGAGATAATCCTGCTTAGGCCGTTGCGCCACGGTTAAAATTTTCGCACCGCATCGGGAACCCGCGCAAAGGCCCGACGTTTTTTAGGCGTATGGGCGGCTGGTGCCGGTCGCCCCGGCTTCCTGGCGCCGTATTGGCGGCGAGGAAACCATGATTACATTATAAAAACCGCAGACTAAGTCGAATGCCCGTCTTCCAGGCCGGACCCAATGCGATACCCAATGGAGGTGCAGGTGGAAAACCAGCAGCAGTCCAAAACCGTGGGTCTCGACGACACGATGTCGCGCGCCAGCCCCGCTGCGCGGGTGGTGCAGACTCTCGTCGACGGCGCGGAGCGCCTCAACCTCAAATACTCGTCGGTGGGCAACCCGCCGGTGTTCCCGACCGACACATTCCCCTGGGCGCGCGAAGTCGAGGCGGAGTGGAAACTGATCCGCGCCGAACTCGACAAGATCATGGTGCGCAAGGGCGAGCTCCCGGCATTCCACGAGATCTCGGCGGAAGTCCGCTCGATTTCCGCCGACAAGAACTGGAAGACCTTCTTCCTCTGCGGCTACGGGATCAAATCCGAGGAAGCAATCAAGCAATGCCCGGAAACCTGGAGAATCCTGCAGAAGATCCCCGGCCTGAAGTCGGCGATGTTCTCAATCTTCGAACCGGGCAAGCACCTGCCGCCGCATCGCGGCCCATATAACGGCGTGCTCCGCTTCCACCTCGGCCTGATCGTCCCGCCCGAACCCGACAAGATCGCGATCCGCGTCGCGGACCAGGTCTGCCATTGGGAGGAAGGCAAGGCGCTGATCTTCGACGACGCCTACGAGCACGAAGCCTGGAATCATTCGGACAAGGTCCGCGTCGTTCTGTTCGTCGACTTCGAGAAGCCGACCAAGTTCCCCGCCACCCTGACCAATAAGGCGGTCCTCAACATGGCGGTGTTCACGCCATTCATCCGCGAGGGCTACAAAGCCCACAAGGCGTGGGAAAAAATGTTCTACGGCGAAGGCCGGAAGCATCGCTGACCGCGAAGCGGCCCCGAGAGCCCATCGGCACAAAGCCCCAAGGTTTCCCTTGGGGCTTTTTCATAACAATCGTCAGATGACTGCCGAAACCGACATGAACTGGGAGTCGAACTCATCCACCGGTAAGCCCGGGGAGAATAGGAATCCCTGAGCGAAGTCGCACCCCATGTTTTGCAACACCTCCCGTTGCCATGTGGTTTCCACGCCTTCGGCCACGACCTTGAGGCCTAGGCGATGCGCCATGACCACGATCGCCTCGCAGAGATCGAGTCCGCTGCCTTCCAGATCGCCAACGAAACTCCGGTCGATCTTCAAATAGTCGATGTCGAACTTTCGCAGGTATGCAAGAGACGAATAGCCGGTGCCAAAATCATCGATCGCGATCTGCACACCTACATCGCGGAAGCAGCCGAGATTCTGGTTCACCAACGGTTCGGCATTGAGCAGCAGTCCTTCGGTGATTTCGACGATCACCGCTGGCCCATCCACCTGACGGTTATCGAGATCGCACATCCAGTCGAGAGCGCCGGCGTCGCGATTACGGATTTGCACCGGCGATTGATTGATGCTGACCTGAAACTCCGAGTCGTATTTCGCTCGCCAATGCCCCACTTGGGCTACAGCCTGCCGGGCGATCATGTCGCCAAGTGGGGTGATCAACCCGGTATCCTCGGCGAGGGCGATGAACTCCCCCGGATAGATCAAGCCGCGTGACGGATGATGCCATCGCACCAAGGCTTCCGCCTTCGCAACCCGCCCGGTCGTCAAGTCGACGATGGGCTGATAGAAGACCTCGAACTCTCCCTCGGCCAGCGCCGTGCGCAGCTCCGACGTCAGACGCATGCGGTTGAGCGAGGCTTGCTGCAAGGCCGGAGTATAATAACTGAAGCGATTCCGCCCGGTCCCCTTCGACACGTACATAGCCTGGTCGGCGTACTTGAACAGTGTTTCCAGGCACTCGGTATCGTCGGGATAGACCGAGATGCCGATGCTCGCAGACACGAATATCGCTTCGTCCTGCACCTGGAAGGGACGAAGCAAGTTCTGGAGCAGCTTTTCGGCGATCCGGTCCACATCGCTCACCTGATGCAAACTCGGGATGATCACGACAAATTCGTCGCCGCCCAGGCGCGCGGTCGTGTCGGTATCCCGCATCGAGCCGGAGATCCGTTTCGATACTTCGACGAGGAGTTCATCGCCAACGCTGTGGCCGAAGGAATCGTTGATCTCCTTGAAACGATCGAGATCAATCAACATCAGCGCGATTTTCGTGCCTTCGCGATGCGCGTTGCCAACGCTTTGCTCCAGACGGTCGTGGAACATGTTTCGGTTCGGCAGATTGGTCAATGCGTCAAAGTTCGCTTGGCGCCAGATCAATTCTTCGTTTTTCTTCCGCGCGGTAATGTCCGAAAACATCGCCACGTACCGGAATACATTCCCGGAACTGTCCCTGACGACGCTGATTACCATTTCCTTCAGGTAACGTTCGCCATTTTTGCGGCGATCCCAGACTTCGCCGATCCAGATTCCCTTGTCGGCAATATCTCGCCACATGTCCTCATAGAATTTCTGGTCGTGGCGATCCGACTTGAAGATGTTCGGATTCTTTCCCCTGATCTCGTCCAGGCCGTAGCCGCTCATCCGCGAGAATGCGGGATTCGCGGCGATGATGGAATTCTCCCGATCGGTCACGAGGATCGCCTCGTGGCTGGTCTGATAGACCGTGGACGCGATCTGCATGTTCTCTTCGGCGGCCTTCCGGTCGGTAATGTCGAGAACGTAGACGAGACGCGCAGGAACGTCCGAACCCATAGAAAACGGCACCGATTCCGAAAACACGCAAATCCGCTTGCCGTCGCGCCGAACCACGGTCCACTCGCCTCCGAGCGTCCCGCCTTGATCAAGAAACGCCTGATGCCGCCCAAGAATTTCGGCTCGCACCTCTTCAGGAAACACCATGAGGAAATTTTTTCCAGCCATTTCGCTTTGCGTGTAACCATAGATCGCGCAATACGCCGGATTCACTGTTATGTATTGTCCCGTGTAATCTATGACTGCGATTCCTACAGGACAACTTCCAAGTATATCTTTAAATATTACTAGGGATTCTATAACATCTTGCATGATGATGCCGTCTCATATATTGGCGACAAAACCCGGAGCTATCATCGTCCGTCTTCGCATGTTACCCAACCCGGTAAGGTCGCGGCAAATCCGACTCCACAACCATAGATGTGGGTGGTAAAACCTGCTTTTCCATGCATCCGCGCGCCACGGCAAGCGCCAAAACGTACAAAGCCCCAAGGTTTCCCTTGGG
>DBTR01000105.1:35107-35541 GCA_002307145.1 Rhodospirillum sp. UBA1311
GCCCCAAGGTTTCCCTTGGGGCTTTCGTTCGCATTCCGGGCATGCGTCCGGTCAGCGCGCGTTTCAACCTAGGACTTCGGAGCGGCCGAGGCCTGCCCTTGCTTGGCGTCCTTGGCGGCCTGCGCTGCCTGGGCCGGTTTCACCGGAGCCGCTTTCGCGGCGCCCGTATGCGGACTTGCCGCATCGTGATGCGTAGTCGAGAAGCTCTTGAACGACATGATGAATGCCTTTTCATAGCGGGCGACGTCAGTGCCGCCGCTCGACAGGATATGGGGCGGCGCTCGGCAGTTCGCCATGGGTTTCACTTGGCAATCGCACCCCCGCGATGCTAATGTTCCTATATTGTTCCAACCTGGGTCGACGTCATGGCGGAAGCGGAAATCACAACGGACGAAGCAGCCCGCCCGCAGCGCAAGATCATCCATATCGACATG
>DBTR01000105.1:35788-60042 GCA_002307145.1 Rhodospirillum sp. UBA1311
ATCATCCATATCGACATGGACGCCTTCTACGCCTCGGTCGAGCAGCGCGACAATCCGGCGCTGCGCGGCAAGGCGATCGCGGTCGGACACGACCGGATGCGCGGCGTCGTCGCCACCGCGAGCTACGAGGCGCGGAAGTTCGGCGTGCATTCGGCGATGCCTTCGGTCACCGCGAAGCACAAGTGCCCGGAACTGATCTTCGTGCCGCCGCGCTTCGACGCCTATCGCGCGGTGTCACAGCAGATCCGCGAGATCTTCGCCCGCTATACGCCCCTGATCGAGCCGCTATCGCTGGACGAGGCCTACCTCGACGTCACCGAGAACCTTCCCGGCATCCCGCTCGCGACCGAGATCGCCGAAGCGATCCGCGCCGCGATCCGCACCGAGACCGGCCTCACCGCCTCCGCCGGGATTTCCTATAACAAATTCCTGGCGAAGATCGCCTCCGACGCGCGCAAGCCGGATGGCCAGTTCGTGATCACGCCGCGCCATGGCCGGGCGTTCGTCGCCCAGTTGCCGGTGCGGAAGTTCCACGGCATCGGCCCGGCGACCGCTGAAAAAATGCAGGCGCTCGGCATCGAGACCGGCGCCGACCTCGCCGCCCGCACTCTTCCCTTCCTCACCCAGCATTTCGGCAAGGCCGGGCAGTTCTATTACTGGATCGCGCGCGGCGTCGACGAACGCCCGGTGCGGGTCGACCGGGTCCGCAAATCCATCGGCACGGAAACCACCTTCACCATCGACCTCGCCACCCTCGCGGACGCAGAAGCCGCGCTACGCCCCCTGGTCGCGAAGATCTGGTCGCATTGCGAGGCGCTCGATCTCCGCGCCCGCACTGCGACGGTCAAGGTCAAGTATGCCGACTTCCGCCAGATCACCCGCAGCCACACCATCCTCACGGGCATAACCTCCCGCGCCGAATGCGAAGCCCTGGGCGCAATGCTGCTCGCGCCGTTGTTCCCCACGCCGAAAGGCATCCGCCTCCTCGGCATCACCCTCTCCTCGCTCGACAGCGACGGCGCAACAGCCGGTCAGTTGCGCCTGGAGATCTGAACGGTTTCGGCGTTCAACAGGCGGTTTCGCGGGGAATTCGCTCCACCGGCAAGTCGAACAGCGGCCGCAAGCGCGTACCGATGACGTTGCCCGCGAATGCCGCCACCAGCCACAGCCAGCCATGCAGGCTCCCCGATGCGATGCCCGAGAAGTACGCGCCGATGTTGCAGCCGAAGGCGAGGCGCGCGCCGTAGCCGAGCAGGACGCCGCCGACGATCGCGGCAACGAAGGATTTCAGCGGCAGCTTCCATACCGGCGCAAACTTGCCCGCGAGCGCTGCGGTGGCCAACGCACCGACGATCACGCCGATATCCATGACGCTGGTGACGTCCGCACCGATCGGAGCGGCCAGCGCCGCCTTGTTGCCCGCCGCCTGCCAATAGGGCCAGGATGCGACGTCGAGCCCTACGCCGCCCGCGATCTTCGCGCCCCATAAGGCAAACGCCGAGGTCACGCCCCACGGGCGTCCGGCGAGCGCGAGCGTGGCGAAGTTCAGCCCCGCCAGCAGCAGCGCACCTACGACCAGCGGCCAGGGTCCATGAAGCCAGCGCGGCCAACCGGCGACGATGGCGGTTTCCTTGCGGACGAGCTTGCCGTGGCGGCTACGCTCGACCCATACCGTCAATCCGGCGATCGCGGCGAACACCGCAAGATTGAGCCCAAGCGCTGGCAGGCTGCCGAGTGTCGTGACCAGCGAGATCGGCGCGATGTGCGGCAGGGCCGACCACCATGGAAGGTGCGCGCTGCCGATCAGCGAGCCCGCGACGAACCCGGCCAGGGTGACGATCATCCGGGTGCTGCCGCCACCGACGGTGTAGAGCGTGCCCGAGGCGCAGCCGCCGCCAAGCTGCATGCCGATGCCGAACAGGAATGCGCCCGCCAGCACCGAGACGCCGACCGGCGAGACGAACCCTTGCACCGGCGTGCCGAACAGCGAGCCGCTGGCGAGGGCCGGAAAGAACAGCGCGCAGGCAACGGCGAGCATCAACATCTGCGCCCGCAAGCCCGCGCCCCGCCCATCGGCGATGAACACCCGCCACGACGAAGTGAAGCCGAACGCCGAGTGATAGAGCGTCGCACCCAACGCCGCACCGACGAGATAGAGCGTCGCCTGTTTGCCGCTCACGGTTTCGCCGAGATACCAGGCGCCGATCGCCAGCAACGCCACCGCCGCCGCGAGCGGCGCGGCGTTGGTCCGGGGAAGCGCGCGAGGAAGATGCCCCGCCGTAACAGGGGAAGATGCGAAAACTGTGGCCATGGGACCTATCCAACAAATTGGGGGTGCCCATAGCTTATGATTTACACCTCTAAATGCAATATAGAATAATTATACTCTAAGTTTGTGTTCTATGCGTGCGTCGCATCGCTCGCGCCCACCGCGCCGTCGCAAAGCCGAACAGATCCCGGAAACGGACGAAGCCCCAAGGTTTCCCTTGGGGCTTCGATGGTGGGCGGTACAAGGATCGAACTTGTGACCCCTACGATGTCAACGTAGTGCTCTCCCGCTGAGCTAACCGCCCATTCGGCTTTCGAAAGCCGCTCCGGTGTGCGCCGGAGGTGGTGCTTTTACCCAAACCGCACGGGGTTGGCAAGGCTATTTTTCACCCCATCTTCCCGTTTCTGCCCGCGCGCGTTGCGGGTCGCCTCGGCGAGGCAGGTTTGCTAGAATGAAGCCTGTGCCAAGGTGTCGCCACTTTCGTTGGAAGGAGCGCGTGTGCACGATACTGCGTGGTCGGAACGCATCCCCGGCGTGCTGGAGATTGTCCACCCGGACCTCCACACCCTGCCCATTGTCTTGGCCTCGCCCCACAGCGGTTGCGAGTATCCGGCGGAATTCCTGAGCGCGTCGCGCCTCGGGCCGCTCGCGATCCGCCGCTCAGAGGATGCCTACGTCGACCGCATCGCCGCGGTCGGGCCGCGCCACGGTGCCCCGTTGATCAAGGCGCTGTTCCCGCGCGCCTATCTCGACGTCAATCGCGAGGCGTACGAACTCGATCCCGAGATGTTCGACGACCCCCTGCCGCCGTTCGTCAACGCGATTTCGCCGCGCGCCTCGATCGGCCTCGGCACGATTCCCCGGATTGTCGGGCACGATCAGCCGATCTACGCGGGCAAGCTCTCGTTCGCCGACGCCCAGCGGCGCATTGACCGCCTCTATTATCCCTATCACGCCCGCCTCGAAGGCCTGGTGCGCGAAACCCGAATGCGCTTTGGGGTGTGCGTGCTGATGGATTGCCATTCGATGCCGACGCCGAGCGCGGCGGGATTTGCGCGCCCCGACATCGTGCTGGGCGACGGCTTCGGCGCGACTTGCGCCGCCGAGATCGCCGAGACCGCCGAACGGATCTTCTCGATGTCGGGCTTGAAGGTGGAGCGCAACCGCCCCTACGCCGGCGGCTTCACCACGCGGCACTACGGCCGCCCCAAGGTCGGCGTCCACACCCTCCAGATCGAGATCGCCCGCTGCCTCTACATGGACGAGGAAACCCTCACCCCGTCGACCGGGCTGCAGCGCGTCGCGGCGGTGCTGGCGAAAGTCGTCGACGCGGTCGCGCGCCTGGAGCTTCCGCTCGCCCACGCCCCCACGCCCGACCTGCGGGCCGCCGATTAATCCGCCTTGGAATAGACCCCGGTATCGGTGCCGGTAACCGCCATGATCGCGCGGCCGGTCGCCGCGACCGTGCCGTCCGGAGCCAGCACCGAAACCTCCGCATGGAGAATCCGCCGCCCCTTGTGGACAGCCTTCGCCACGGCCCGCACCCGGCCCTCGACCGGCAGCGGCGCGAGGTAGACCGTGGCGGTCTCGATCGTGACCACGGTGAGCTTCAGCGTACGGAGCGCCACTCCCGCAGCCATGTCGACGAGCAGCGCCGCGATGCCGCCGTGGGCGATGCCGTAGGAATTGGCGTACTCGGGCTTGAGCGGCAAGCTCAGCTCCGCGCTGCCCGGCGCGGTTTTCTCCACCGTTACGTCCATGAAGCGCAGGAACGGCACGGTCGCGAAGTGATGCTTGATGAACGCGGGCCAGTCTTCGGCGGTACCGGTCATGCCAGGGCCTCGATAACCTTGAACGCAGGCGTCTCGGCGACGCACCGTTGCGCGCGGAACGCCGCGGAAATCGCGGGTTCGTAGGGGAGATGGCGGTTGGCGACGAGGAGCATCCGTCCCTTCGGCGCGAGCGCCCGGCGCGCGGCCTTGATGAACGCGCGGCCGAGATCGGGGTCGTCCGCCTTGCCCTCGTGGAACGGCGGGTTGGTGATCACCCAGTCGTAGAGTCCGAGCCCAGGCTCGACCGCGACGTCATGCCAGCGGAAGGCGATCGCGACGTCCTCGCGACCCGCCAGGTTCCGCCGCGCCGCGGCGAGCGCGGCTTGCTCCGCCTCGACCACGTCGAGCTTGGCGATGCCCGGGCACCGCTTGAGGAGTTCGCGGCTGAGGTAGCCCCAGCCCGCGCCGAAGTCGGCGACTCGCCCGACGATCCGCGCGTCGAGAGATTCGGCCAGCAACGCCGAGCCCTTGTCGATCTTGTCCCAGCCGAACACCCCGGGAGCCGAAACCGCGTCGATCGCGGCGACGTGACGAAAGTCCGCCGCCGCCAGCCATTCGGCGAGCACCGGCGGCGTCGCCTCGCCCCGGCGCAGCCAGAACACCCGGCAATGGTGCTTGGACGCCTGGGCGACCTCGGGAAACGCCTTGGCGGCGGTCTTGGCGATCGCATGGCCGCCCGCGTCGCCACGCCCAGCCGCAACCAGCACGCCGCCCGGCTTGAGCATGGCATGGGCGCGTGCGAGATCGGCAAGCGCCACCGCCTTGTGCTTCGAGATCAGCATCAGGGCGTGGTCGAAGCCGGTTTCGGCGACCTCCGGCCGCGCGTCGAGCCCGGCGGCGACGAGGGCGTTGAATGCGGGGCGGAAGCCCTGCTCGCACACCAGGGTGGATTTGAGCGGCGCGAGGGCGGCATCCGCCTCCGCGCGCAGGAACACCGTCCGCCCCGAGGGGAGCGGCGGCAATGCGCCGGTTTCGAACGGCAGCATCAATGCGGTGAGTTCATTCGACATGCCCAAGCGATACCGAGGCCGGGCGCGATTGTCCAAAAGAAACCGCGTG
This sequence comes from Rhodospirillum sp. UBA1311, assembly GCA_002307145.1. Classification (GTDB taxonomy): domain Bacteria; phylum Pseudomonadota; class Alphaproteobacteria; order Rhodospirillales; family Rhodospirillaceae; genus Oleispirillum. Next base: position 40,949 of record DBTR01000105.1, read on the forward strand.
GGCGGATTGCCACGCCCCCATCCGCTGGCGATAATGCCGCGCTCGATCGAACAAGGCTGCCCCCTACGATGACCGAAACCACCTTCGACGCCTCCCGGACGCGCGCCATCTCCCGGCGCATGCGCGATCTCGCGCTGCTCGCAGGGGAGGAAACGATGAAATACTTCCGCACCGACGCCCTCGACGTGCGCGGCAAGGCGGACGGCAGTCCGGTGAGCGCCGCCGACCTCGCGGCCAACGCGGTGATCATGGAGGGACTGCGGGCGAGCTTCCCGGAGATCCCGGTGGTGAGCGAGGAGGTCGGCAGCGACGTTCCCACCGACTGGGCCGCGCCATTCTTCCTCCTCGACCCGCTCGACGGCACCAAGGAATTCATTCGGGGCAGCGGCGACTTCACCGTCAATATCGCCCTGGTCGTCGGCCACAAGCCGGTCCTCGGCGCGGTGTTCGCGCCGGTCTCGCAACGCCTGCAGTGGGTGCGCGGTCCGGGCGACGCGGTGGAGGAAACCCCGCCGTTTGCCGCCGACGCCCTCGGCGACCTGCGTTCCCTCGCCTGCCGCACCGCCGACAACGGCGCGATCACGGCGGCGCTGTCGCGCTCGCACATGAACGAGGCGACCCGCGCCTACATCGCCAGATACGCGGTGGCCCACGCGATCCACGCCGGATCTTCGCTGAAGTTCTGCTTGCTCGCGGCAGGCGAGGCCGACCTCTATCCGCGCCTGTCGCCGACCATGGAATGGGACACCGCCGCCGCCGACGCGGTGCTGGCGGCTGCGGGCGGCAGCACCGTCGACTTCATTACCGGCGAACCGCTCCGCTACGGCAAGCCCGGGCTCTCCAACCCGTTCTTCATCGCCCACGGGCCCGGCGTGCGCCTCATTCCGTCTCCGTCATGATCAACCCGGCGCCCAAGCCCGGAATGTTGCGGTTTGCGGGGTTCTACGCCGCGCTGTTCCTGGTCGTCGGCGTGCAGTTGCCGTATTGGCCGGTATGGCTGAAAAGCCGGGGCCTTTCCGCCACCGAGATCGGCATCCTCGTCGCCGCCCAGCTTTGGGTGAAGGTCGGCTTCAATCCCCTCGTCGGCCAGATCGTCGACCGCACCGGGCGGCGGCGGCCGGTTCTGCTCGGGCTTGCGCTCACCACTCTCGCGGTGATGCTGGCGTTCCCCATGGCGCACGGCTTCGCGCCACTGCTGTGCCTGTCGCTGATGGCGGGTGCGGCGTTTTCGGCGATCATGCCGGTAGGCGACAATCTCACCCTGAGCCATGTCGTCGCGCACGGCATGGATTACGGCCGAGTGCGGCTCTGGGGCTCGCTCAGCTTCATTGCGATGTCGGTGGCGGCGGGCGGCCTGCTCGACCGCATCGGCGGCGACGGCGCGATCGTCTGGCTGCTTGCCGCCGCCTTGGTGCCGCTGTGCTTCACCATCCTCACCCTGCCCGATGCGCCGCCCGCCCCCGCCGCCCTCGCCGAAACGCCGCGACCGGGCTGGGGCGACCTGCTGCGCTCGGGGCGCTATTGGCGATTTCTCGCGGCGACCGCGACGATCGGCGCGAGCCACGCGATGTATTACGGCTTCGGCACCCTCGATTGGCAGCGACATGGCATCGACCACACCTGGATCGGCGGGCTCTGGGGCATCGGCGTCGCGGCGGAAGTGGTGGTGTTCGCATGGAGTGCCGTTCTGGTGCGGCGATTCGGCGCGGTGCGGCTGATTCTGATCGGTGCGCTCGGCGGGGTGGCGCGTTGGACCCTGATGCCGTTCGTCGTCGATCCCTGGCTGCTGCTGCCGCTGCAATGCCTGCACGGCCTCACCTTCGGCGCGACGCACCTGGGCGCGATGCACTTCCTCGCACGGCAGGTCGCGCCGGAATTGACCGGGCGTGCGCTCGGCCTCTATGCGGCGATGGGGAATGGCGTGGTTCTGGGAGTTGCAACGGTGGCGTCGGGTGGGATTTATGCAGCCTTCGGCGGGCTCGGGTACCTGAGCATGGCCGTGCTCGCGGCAACGGGGGCAACCGCCGCCCTATCCCTCGCCCGTGGCTCCACGAACGCCTCTTGAAAGCCTACTCCGGAGAGGGTTCGGACTTCTTGCTGGTGTTCACGTAGGCGACGCCGGCGTGCTCCGGGCAATAAGGCTTGCCGGGCAGCGCCTTCTTGCCGCAGAAGTGGAAACCCGCGTCGCGCGGATCGCCGATCGGCCAGCGGCAGCAGTTCGGGCCGAGATCGACGAGCGACGCCTGCTTCTCGGTCTTCGCCTTCGGCGCCGTGCGCTTGATCGGCGACGGACGGCCGGTCAAGCCGAGGCGATGGGCCTTGCCCACCACCGCGTTCTTGGAAACCCCCAACTGTTTCCCGATTTCGCCCGTGGAAAGCCCCTGCTCCCAAAGACGCGCCAGTTCCGCGACCATGTCGTCGGTCCAGGCCATTGCGTTCTTGTCTTCCAATTTCCCCACCTTTAGAGACAGTTCCCCCCGAAAATCCATACTCCAACCCCTGGCCGAAGTCCATCCGGTAGGCCTATTCGTTTGCGTTCAAATCGAAAGATTTCTGCAACCTGACGTAAAAGATCTAATTTCCGGTGGTAATCCGGACGGAAAAAGTAATGTTCGTGCGCTGTTTCGGTTCGACCACGGCCTTCCACACCGCGGTTTGCGCATCGCGGCGCGTGTGGCTCGCATCCTCTTCGAAAATCACCCATTGCCCAGGAAAAGTTTGGGCGACCTCGATTTCCGCCGGATGATCGCCGTCGTTGAACAGCGTCAGGGTGAAGCGCTGCTCGCTCGCGCCGCGCGAGATGTCGCGATAGTCGAGGCGGCGCGCCTCGTAGCCGACATCGACGACGCGGCCGAGTTGCGCCACCACTTCCCCGCCCTCCGGGGTATGGTCGATTCGGTCCTCGCCGAGGAACAGGTCGGCGTCTCCGTTCCTGAGCGCCATCACCCGCACCGTGCCCGCAGGCATCGGAATGCCGACGCCCGAGGCCCCCGCGACATTGTCCCAGGCGAGACGCAGGAATGCGCCACGGCGCGGCCAGCTGCCGGGCGCGGCGCGGAACACGCCGACCGGATCGACGATACGGTAGGTGCGGCGCACCGAAATCGGCGAGCGCTCGAAGAAGGCGACCAGTTTGCGCTCGCCCGCGTCGATCGAGACCGACTTCGACACCGGATAGAGGCGATACCCGGCGACCGCCGGCGGCCGTGCGGACTCGTCCAGCATCGCCATCTTGGGCTGTGCACGGAAGGTCGCGACGTCGTTCGACTCGGTCAACCGGGCAACGTTGCCCGCCACCACCCGCAGCGAAACGTTGCGGAAGCTGTCGTCGCTGCCGTTGGCGACGCTGATCCAGCCGTTGAGACTGACCTGATCCTTCGCTTCGTCGTAGAGCGCGGCATAATCCGCCTGCCAGCGCAAACCGGGCAGGAGATATTGCAGGGTCAGCCCCCGATGCGCGGCTTGACCGCTGTCGAGACCGAAATCGAGCTGCGCCGAACCCGGCATCGGCATGTCCGACGTGGCGGGAAGGACGATCCGGCCGGGGTAGTTGACCTCGATGCGGTCGCCGATGCGAAGGATCGGACGCGGCTCCAACACCAGGAGGGTGGCGTTCTCGACCTTGTCCTCCCCGGTGCGCGGGTCTTGCCGCACCGCCCTTACCGTCTTGCCGAGCGCACCGATGAGGAGCGCATGCGGATCGACCAGCGAGGGCCGCATCGACATCTCGCGCACCGTCACCTTGTCGCCGCGCAGGATCGCGGATTCCGGCACGATGCCGGACGCGACGTCGGAAATCCGCAGGCGGAACGGCCCCTTGGGGATATCGCCGGTGCGCAGCTCCTCGACCTGGGCGAAGCCATCGGCATAAATCGTCAGGACGCGCGACGTCAGAGTATCCGCAGCCCAAACCTGCCCGTCCTCGGCGCGAGCCGGAGCGCAGAGCGCCGTCGACACCACCACGGCGGCAAGCGCCGAACGCAGAACATTCCTCTTCGTCATCGCAACCTCTCGCTTGAGTGACCGCAGCGAGGCGACTGTAGCGCGCCTGCCGTCCCGACTCCACACCCGGATTACGCCCGCCATTCGATCAATGCCTCGGCAACCCGGTCGAGGAGTTCGTTCCAACCGCCGCGCGACGCCTGCCGCCACACGCTCGCCCGGGGATACCAAGGCGTGGCGTCTCCCGAGCCTCCCCAACGCCAGTCGGGAATGTCGGGAACCAGCACCCACGCCGGAACCCCGAGCGCCCCCGCGAGATGCGCCGCAGCGGTATCGACCGAGACAATGAGATCGCATTTCGCCATTTGCAGGGCGGTATCGGCGAAATCGATCGCTTCGGCGGTGGCGTCGACGAGTTCGGGCCAATCGGCGGCGGCTTCGGCGGCTCCACCCCACTGGAAATGGCAGAACGACACGCCCGCGACCCGCTTCAATTCGCGGAACGGCCCGAACCCGGCGCTGCGGCGACCGTCGTTGTGATGCGCCGGATTGCCCGACCACACCAGCCCGACGCGGTTGTCGCGCCGCCGCCAAGGCTCGGCCGCGAGCCAGGCGGCACGCCCGGCGCAAGGGTCGGCGCACTCGAGCAGGCGCGGCAGGTCGAGCAGCGGCGCGTGGGCGTCTGCGGCGACCGCTTCGCCGAAGGGAACCGCCATCCAGGGAAAATCGGACCGGTTCAACAACCGCAGCAACGGCGGATGCACCCGCAACACCAGTCGCCCGACCCGTTCCGCCGCCAGTCCGGCATAGCGGAGGAACTGGAGGCAGTCGCCGATCCCCTGCTCAGCCTGCAGCACCAAGGTTCCGGCGAGCGGCGCACCATCCCACGCTTCTCCCTCCATCGCCTCGGGCAGCAGCGTTGTGCGGCGGCGCAGGCGCGCGGGCCAGAGCGCGAAACCCGCTTGCCAGCGCCCCGCCATCAGGTCGAGTTGCGCCGCCTCGAAAGCTGCTTCAACATGTTCCGGGGCGAGTTTGAGAACTTGAGCGAAGGACGTGCGCGCCGCATCGTGAGCGCCGAGATCGCGCAGACCGAGGCCGAGGGCGAACCAGGCTTCCACCGACGCCGGATCGGCCGCCACCGCCGCGCGATAGGCGGTCGCCGCCTCGACCTCGCGGAACTGCTTGGCGAGCGCGTGGCCGCGCCAGAGGAGCAGGCGTACGTCGGGGACCCCCGCCGCGATCGCCGCCGCCGCGATCTCTTCCGCCTCGGCCCAGTCGCCCGCCTGCATCGCCGCCAGGGTGGCGTTGATCGCCGCATCGGGGTGGTCGGGACGAAGAACCAGCGCGCGCCGCCAGAAGCTCCGCGCGGCAGCGAGGTCGCCGCAACGATGTTCGGCCACGCCCGCCGCGTACAACAGATCCGGGCATGCGTCGTCGGCCGCGATCGCCATACGATAATATTCAAGCGCGGCAGGCGCGTCGCCCGCAGCCAGCCGCGCGTCGCCCAAGACCCGGGCCGGAGATCGATCGCCTCCGGTTTTGTCGTGCCGATTCAACGCATCGGATGTCGGGAAATCCTCTGAACTGCTTGTCATTGTCGGCCCGAGCGATCACATTGACATTGGGTGGTCAGGAGTTCTGCCGCCGATCCTGAGCATAGCCGGAGGGGACAATCCGGCAACCCCCAAGACACGCACCGAGGAGACCGCGCATGGCCGCCGAATGGGTCGATAGCAAACAGTTCGCTGCGGCGTACGACACCAATCTCGCGCTGCTCACCGAGACCCGCGATTACCTGCAGCGCAACCTCGCGCGCGGCCAGCCCGCCACCGACGACCCGATCGCGAAACTCACCGCCACCCGCGAAGCCTCGCGTCTCACCGCACTGCTGGCGGAAACCATGTCGTGGCTGCTGCTCAACAAGGCGGTGAACAATTCCGAGGTTCCCCTCGACGCCCTGCTCGAAGAAGCCGCCGCGCTTTGCGTCAACATCGGCGCACGCGACGAAGACGCTCCGGAAATCGTTCCCGATCTTCCCCAAGATCTTGAGGAACTCTATTCCAAGTCCTTGGAATTGTTCGTCGCCGTCCGGGTAATTCTCGCCAACGCCCGCTCTGCCGCCAACTGAGCCTTCACTCCAGGCAGGCACGATAACTGTCCGCGAGGCGCTTCAGCAGCGCCACGTAGGAGTTCGCGCTCGGGTCGATATCACGCCCGAGCGGATCGAGGCTCCCCGCCTTCAGCCCCAGATCCCGCGCGATCCCCGCGACCGCGTCCTGCGGGGCTTGCGCGTCGGCGAACACGCACGCCGCCTTCAACGCACGCGCCTTCTCCCGCACACCGACGAGGTGCCGCCCGCCCATCGGTTGCGCCGGATCGAGGGTCAACGCCGCGACCGCCGCGAGGCCGAAGGGTTGCTCGAAATACTGGTAGGCGTCGTGGAAGACGACGAAGTTCCGGCCTCGCACCGGGGCGAGCCGCGTGTCGAGATCGGCCTTCAACGCCGTCATCGCGTCGCCGAAGCGCTGGGCGTTGGCGCGATAGACGCTCGCCCGCTCCGGCTCCAGGAGCGCCAGACGTTCCGCGAGGGCATTCGCGATCGCGGCGGCGTTGGCCGGGTCGAGCCACAGGTGCGGGTCGATGTCGCCGTGATGCTGGTGGGCGTCGCCGCCACCATGCGTATCGTGCGCGCCGTGTGCCGCCGGTTCCGGGTCGAGGGTTTCGAGGTGGCGGAAGGGTTTGCGCACCACCTTGGGGAGCAGCATCGCGGAGAGCGCGTGGGTGCCGACCCAGGATTCCGGCATTGCGTCGAGGGCGCTGTCGAGGCCGGTTTCCAGCTCCGGTCCGATCCAAAGCACCACGTCGGCATCGGCGAGGGCGCGTGCTTGCGAAGGCCTGAGCGCACCATGGTGCGGCGACTGGCTGGCGGGCAGGAGCAACGTCGGCGTCGCCCCCTCACCCAGCACCGCCGCCGCAATCCCGGCCAGCGGAGCGATGCTCGCCACGACTTTGGGCGCGGCTTCCGCCACCGGCGCGCCGAACAGGATCAAGCCCAGTCCTAGCGTGGGAATTCTTAACCCGCGTCGTTGCATCGGCGTTCTCCTCGGGGTACAGTCCGGCCCATACCGGGCAAGATCGCACACAACGACATCCGGTGGAATGCACTAAGAATGCGCCCCACCCATAGGGCACTCCAGGGCCAAGGCCGAACGAAGCGCGGGGGCTCACATTGGCCCTGCTCCGGACTCCCCCTCCGTTGCTTCAAACCGTAAGGACTGTCGCGTGATGTCCGTGTTCGCGCATCATACGCACGATTTCGCATCCGATCCCGACGCCGCCCTCGCCGCCGCCGACGCCTTCTTCCAGAAGACCGGCGTGCGCTTCACGCCGCTCCGGCGGCGGGTGTTCGAGATCATCCTGCGCGCGGGCAAACCGATCGGCGCCTATGACATTCTCGAAAAGTTGCGCGATCACGGCAAGATCGCGGCTCCGATCTCGGTCTACCGGGTTCTCGATTTCCTCATCGAACAGCGGTTCGTCCATCGTCTCGCGACGATCAACGCCTATATGGCGTGCGTAACCCCGGAAGATCCGCACGCCGCCCAGTTCCTGATCTGCCAGTCGTGCGGCTCGGTTTCGGAAATTTCCGATCCGGCGGTCGACAAGGCGATCGCCGAGGGCGCGAAGGCCGCGAACTTCCGCGTCAGCTACCCCCTCGTCGAGATCATGGGGGTCTGCTCCGAGTGCGCGCGGGGCGACCAGGATTAAGGATCTTTCCCCGGAGATGACCCCGCTTTCGCAAACCCTGGTGGCCCTTCGCGACATCGTGGTCGCGCGAGGCGGGCAATCGATTCTCGAACACATCGACCTCGACATCCACGCCGGCGAGATCGTCACCGTGGTCGGCCCCAACGGCGCGGGCAAGAGCACGCTGGCGCGCGTCGCCGCCGGGCTGGTGCCGCCCGATCGCGGCAGCGTCACCCGCCGCCCCGGCCTGAAGGTCGGCTACGTGCCGCAGGACTTCCCGTCCGCGCCGCCGCTGCCGATTTCGGTGCGCCGCTTCCTCGACCTGCCCTGCCGCCTCTCCGACGCCGACGCCGCGAAGGCCCTCGACGGCATGGCCGCCGGACATCTGGCGAAGCGCTCGCTCGCCAAGCTCTCGGGCGGCGAACGCCAGCGGGTGCTGATCGCGATGGCGCTCGCCGCCAAGCCCGACCTCCTCGTCCTCGACGAACCGGCGAAGGGCCTCGACCCGATTTCGGAAAACGACCTTTACGCCCGCCTGCCGCACCTGCGCGACGAAATGGGCTTCGGCGTGCTGATGATCTCCCACGACCTCCACGTGGTGATGGCCGCCACCGACCGCGTCGTCTGCCTCAACAAGCACATCTGCTGCCAGGGCTCGCCCAAGGACATCGACGCGCTGGCGTCGTTCCCGCAGCTCTTCCACGACCCCGAGACCGCCAACCTCGCGCTCTACCATCACCGCCCCCACCTGCACCGCCACGACGAAGATCACGCCGATGATGCCCACCTGGATTGACGACCCGCTGTTCCTGCGGCCGCTGGTCGCCGGGCTGGCGCTGGCGCTGCTCGGCGCGCCCTTGGGCTGCCTGGTGGTGTGGCGACGGATCGCGTTCTTCGGCGAGACCCTGGCGCACGCGGCACTTCCCGGCATCGCGATCGCGCTGCTCACCGGCCTGCCGCCGCTTTTGGGCGCGGCGCTGGCCGCCACGATCACCGCCGCGCTGCTGGCGCTGCTCTCCCGCGAGGGCGAGGCCGGGCACGATTCGGTGCTGGCGACGCTCGCGCACATCGGCCTTGCGGCAGGGTTGATCATCCTCGCGCTCAACGGCAGCATCCGCCTCGATCCGATGGCGCTCTTGTTCGGCGACATCCTCGCGCTCTCCAATGCGCACGTGATCGGCACCGTCGCCGCCTGCGCGATCGGCGGGGTGTTCCTCGGCTGGTATTGGCGGTCGTTGGTGTTCCTCACCCTGCACCGCGACCTCGCGCGGGTTTCCGGGATTTCGGCGCGCGCCTTCGACATCCTCTTCCTTGCGGGCCTCGCGGCCTACGTGGTGCTGGCGATGAAACTGGTGGGAGTCCTGCTGGTGACGTCGCTGCTGGTGATCCCTGCAGCCGCCGCCCAGTCCTTCGCCCGCACCCCCGAAGGCGCGGCGGCGCAAAGCGCGGTGCTCGCGGGCCTTGCGGTGATCGGCGGCCTCGGGCTGTCCTTCGCCTGCGATTGGCCGAGCGGCCCGGCGATCGTCGCGGTCGGCGGCATGCTGTTCCTCGGCATCCGCCTCGCCGCGGCGCTACGCCGTTAGTCGAACCGGCTTGGCGAAAATGCGCTGAGTTTCCTGGTCTCTGCGGCATTTTCCTCAACGAACGCCGAAATTCCGAATCCCGCTGCTGCCGCCAAAGTCCAATTGAGCGGCCCGTATCCGGCGGACATCAGGACCCGCGAACCGCAATCGCCCAGCAACGGCCGGGAATCGGGCGCGAGCCAGCCATGCATGGTATCGACGCGGCCGCCTTCGTCGCGCCAGCCGCGCTCCGCGAGATCGCGCCAGATCCGCACGTAGGCGGCGGAAATCAGGTAGCTCAGGTCATCGTCGGGCTCGCCGCCGAGGCGATGCGCGCCCGCCGCGACGATCCGCTCGGCGTCGTATTCGAGCCACGCGCCGGATGCGCCGTCGATCAGCACTCCCTGGAGACCGGGCGGCATGTCGGGCTCGACCGCCTGCTCGCGGACGAGGTAGCGTTCGCGGTACGGCAGACAGGCGGAGAGACCGCCACGGCGACGGCGCGGCCAGATCGCTTCCGGCCCGCCGTCCTCGCAGCGCACCACCCAATCAAAGCGGCGGGTCTTGCCTTCGTCGCCGATCTCCACCTCGCCGCCCATCGGACGTACCGACTCCGGCCAGTGCCGCTTCACCTGCGCGCGGTGTTCGAGGTCCGCCTTCAGCGCCTCGACGAAGGCTTCCGCATCGGTCACCACCGGCACGTTGGCGACCCGCATGCCGCGCGCGTAGCGGGGCGAAAGGTGCGGGAACATTTGCGCGACATCCGCGAAGCCGAGGTCCTCGACCGCGCAGCCGTGGCGACGGCGAACGTCGTGCGCGGCCCAGCCCGAGGCATAGCTCTTGGCGTCGCGATAGAGGGTCACGGCATCGGTATGGCCGACGGCGAATCCCGCCGCCTCGGTAAGCGCGGCGAAGGCAGGCTGGGCGGCGGCGAGCAGGCACGCCCGGTCGGCGGCGATCGCCTCGACCGCGCGCGGTCGGCTCGCAGCGATCGCACGCAGCGCCCAGGCAAGGAACTCCGGCCCGGCCACCGGCTGTAAGCCGCCGCGCACCGCATTGCCGAGCATCAGGCCCGGCAGGGCGAGGATGTAGCCCGGCAACGCCACCGGGTCGATGAAGAAGTCTCGGATCACGCCGCCCGCCGCGTGGGGATTGGATTGGTCGCCGCGGTACCAGACGACGCGATGGCCGCGCCGCGCCAGCACCGATGCGACGATCACCGCGCCGACGTCGCCGCCGACCACGGCGACGGCACGATCGGCAGAAGCTTCAAGCGGAGTCCCGAGATCGGGAATGGTCAAAACATCGTCACGCATACCGAATCCATTCCCCTCTCAGTTCAAAGGCCAGTTGGCGGTGATCCCGTCGAGCCCGGCGGGCGTCAGCACCACCACCGGGAACCCCGCCGCCGTCGGCCGGGCGACCACCGCGAGGTCGGGCGCGCGCCCGGCGGGCACGTCGGCCAGCATCGCGGCATCGGGCATCGGGAATGCCATCCCCATGCGTTGCTCGATCACGTGCCCGAGGATTGCCGCGCTCGCGGGCGGCAATCCCGCAAGTATCACCCGCGCCGGACGGGTGAATGGCGTATAGGGCGTGCGCTCCTCGCCGCTGACCAAACTGGACGCGGCGGGCGCGAGCGCCGCGATCTCCGCCGCGAAATCCCCGCCCAGGGCTTCCAGGAGCGCGACATCGAGCGGATCGCGGGGGCTCCCAAGCGCTCGCAGGCCGATCTCCAGCAGCGTCGCCACCGCCGAGAGCCTGGCGAACCCCGCCGACCCTGCCGATCCGGCGAATTTATGGACGTCGGCGACGATCCCCGCCGTTTCGCTTTCGGATGCCGCCACCCAAGCGTCGAGTGCGGCGACGAATGCCTCGCCCTTCGGCCGCATCGATGCGACGTAGCTCTCGACCACCGCAGTCAATCCGCTCATTTTCCATTCCCCCCGGCGCGATGTCGCGACCACATCCCTTGCAGATCTTCCGCCAGCCGCAACGGATCGAACGGCTTGGCGACGCAGCCGAGGACGTCGGCGCATGCCGACGCGGCATCGTCGCCCGTACCGCTGGAAGCGCTCAGCATCACCACCGGCCACTCGCGGGTGCGCGGCCCGGCGCGCAGCGCGGCGAGGATCTCCCAGCCGTTCATTCCCGGCATGTTGACGTCGAGCAGCACCAGCTGCGGCGTCCACCCCGCCTCCACATCGCGGAGGAAGGTCGCGCCGTCGTTCCAGCAACGTACCTCGATGCCGCCCACCTCGCTCAATGCGAAGCGGACGATCTCGCAGATGTCCGCGTCGTCGTCGACATAGGCGAGGCGTTGCAAACTCATCGACCCCCTCCCGGAGATTCGCATTCTGCAAAGCAAAATGCAGCAGACCGACGCGACGCGCCACTGATTTAGGGGACCGGCACGCCGGTCGCACGCCGTTAGGCTCCGCAGACTCCTGTTGGATTTCAATTGTGGTTTCATTACAAGCATTAATGGCACCCAATATGCATCCCGTGTTCACGAACAAAGCTGGGGAACGCCATGTCCATGGACGCACTAGGAGATGCGGGTCTCGCGCCGGTTCGGGCGCAGGAAGACGCCCTCGACCATTTCCCGTTTCCCGCCCTTCACCTGCACCAGGACGGGGCGATCCTGCATGCGAACCCCGCCGCACGCGACCTCGCCGTCCGGCTCGACACCAGCACCCAGGATCTGTTGCCGCTCTACCACGTCACCTACGTGGCCGAAGCGCGCAAGCAGCCCGGGCGCACGATTGCCGCCTGCACCCGCGCCTACGACCCCGAAACCGTGCTGCAATGGAGTTATCGCGTCGACGCGAACGGCGCGGTGACGATGTTCGCCGCCGACATCAGCGGCCTTTCCCATCTCGCCGAACACCTCGCCGAATCCAAGGACCGGCTGCTCCAGTCCGAAGCCCTGCTGCGGCGTTTCATCGAGCACGTGCCAATCGCGGTGGCGATGTTCGACCGCGACATGCGCTATCTGCTCGCCAGCCGCAAATGGCTGGAGGATTTCAGCTTCATCTCGAAGGACTTCATCGGCAAGAGCCACTACAGCCTGATTCCGATACCGGAACCGGTTCGCGAGCGGCATCGCCGCGCGCTCCAGGGGGAGACCCCGCCGACCACCGAAATGGTCTTCACGCGCCCCGACAGCGGCGCACAGGAATGGGTTCACAGCCAGGTCCTGCCGTGGCGTCGCGACGACGGTGAAATCGGCGGCATCCTGGTGTTCGCCGAGATCATCACCGCCCGCAAGATCGCCGAGGAGGCCCGCGAGCGGCGTCAGGCGTCGGTGCGCCAGCAACAAAAGATGGAATCCCTCGGCACCCTCGCCGCCGGCATCGCCCACGAGATCGGCTCGCCGATCCAGTACATCAACGACAACCTCGGCTTCCTCGAAGGCGCAACCGCCGACCTGATCGGGCTGATCGGCACCTATCGCACCGCCCTCGAATCCGCCGCGATCTCGGAAACCGCACGCCAGCGCATCGCCGATGCCGAGGCGAGCGTCGATCTCGCCTTTCTCCGCAAGGAATGCGGCGTCGCCGCCTCCCAGGCCCGGAGCGGGATCGAAACCATCGGGCGGATCATCGGCGCGATCAAGACCTTCGCCAACCCGGCAGAGGCCGAGGCCGCCCCCGCCGACATCAACGCCCTGGTCCGCGACGCGCTGCTGTTGAGCCGCAACCGCTGGCAACCGGTCGCGGACACCGAGGTCGACCTCGACGATACCCTGCCGCTCGTGCTCGCCCACGCCGACCAACTCGGCCAGGCAATCCTCAACATCGTGGTCAACGCGGCCCAGGCAATCGCCGAGACGAACAACCCGACGCGCGGCAAGATCCTGATCCGCACCCGGGATCGCGGCACCCATGTCGAGATCGCCGTATCCGATACCGGCGTGGGTATCCCGCAGCACCACCTCGGCCGGGTATTCGAGCCGTTCTTCACCACCCGCGCGCCGGGGCAAGGCAGCGGCCAGGGCCTCAGCATCGCGCACAGCATCGTCACCCGCGTCCACGGCGGCGAAATCCGTTGCGAAAGCCAGCCGGGACACCCGACGCGGTTTACCGTCATCCTGCCCTATGAAAAATCCACCGCCGGGAGCCCTGGCCGATGACGATCCAGACCCGAATCCTCTTCCTCGACGACGACCCGATGGTGTTGCAGGGACTGAAGCGCGCGCTGCACCGCCGTGGCGACGTCTGGCAGATGCGCTTCGTCGGCACGCCGGACGAGGCCTTCGCCGAGATGCAGCGCGACCCCGCGGAAGTGGTGGTGAGCGACTTGCGCATGCCCGGCATGGACGGGGTGCAGTTCCTCGACCGGATCGCGGCGCTTTGGCCCGGCGCGGTGCGGATCATCCTTTCAGGCCAGACCGAACGGGAAACCCTCCTGAAGGCGATCGGCCCCGCGCCGCAGTTCCTCAGCAAGCCGTGCAGCGCCGAGCGCCTCGACATGGTGATCTCGCGCGCCCTGCGCCTGCGGCGACTGCTCGGCGACGGCGACTTCCTCGACCGGATCGGCAAGATGCGGGCGATTCCCTCCCCGCCCGGCATCTACATCCGCCTGATGGAGGCGATCCGCAACGACGCCGCGCCGCTGGACGCGGTGAGCCGGATCGTCGCCAAGGACGTCGGCTTCTCCGCGCGCCTGCTGCAAATCGCGAATTCGCCGATCTTCGCCCTACCGATGACGATCGCCGACGTCGGCCACGCCACACGCCTGCTCGGCCTCGACACCGTGCGCGCGCTGGCGCTCACTCACGGCATGGTCGCGTCGCTCCAAGGCGTGGAATTGGGCGGCCTGCCGATCGAGGCGCTGTGGCGCGAGGGCATCCAGTGCGGCACCGTCACCCGCCACATGGCGCTTGCGATGCGCGCCCCCACCGAACTCGCCAACGAGGCGACGCTCGCAGGGATGCTGCACGGCATCGGCCAGTTGCTGATGGCGATGAACGACCCGCGCCGCCACCACGCCGCGCGTGCCGCCGCCACGGCGGGGAAGATGAGCCTCACCGACGCCGAGGAGAAGCTGTTCGGCTTCAACCATGCGCTTGCGGGCGGCTATCTGCTGCACCTCTGGGGGTTCCCCGACGCTGTGGTCGAAGGGGTGATCGGCTGGCCGTTCCCGTCGCGGCTCGGCGCGCTGCCCAACCTGCCGACGACCGCCGACTTCGTCCACATCGCGCGGATGGCGATGGCGCTCGACCGCAAGGCGTCGGAAGATCTCGTCAATACCGGGGGCGACCTCGCCCGCCTGGAGAGCCTCGCGCCCTTGGGCGACATCGTCCGCTGGATTCGCGCCTGCCCCCATCTCGGCCACGAAACCCTCTGAGACGGTTGATTTTCGGCGGCCGACGCGCCACCCTTGAGCCCGGTATTCAAGGAGTGTCGCCGATGACCCAACTCTTCCTGGTTTCCGTGGTGTGCCCCGACCGCGCGGGCCTGATCGCCGCCGTGGCCGAGCGCCTCTTCGATCTCGGCGCGAACCTCGGCGACGCCGCGTTCGCCGTACTCGGCAAGGGTGCGGAATTCACCGCCGTCTGCGACGTGCCGGACGGCGTGACCCCCGCCGAGATCGAGGACGCTCTCAAGAGCCTGCCCGAAACCGGCAATGGCGAAATCACCGTGCGTGCCTTCGCCTACGACCAGGAAAAGGGCGACAGCGGCGCGATCACCCACCGCATCGAAGTCGGCGGTGGCGACCGCCCCGGGCTGGTGGCGCGCCTCGCGGAAGTGTTCCAGCAATACGGAGCGAACATCGTGCGCCTCAACAGTACCCGCAGCGGCAGCGGCGCGGGCGCATCCTACGCGGTGCGGATCGCAGCGCACATCCCCGCCGATTGCACCGAATCCTGCCTCAACACCGTCGCCAATACGGCAGGCGAACTCGGCCTCAACTGCCGCATCGACGCACTCTGAGCCTTAGGAATTGACGATCGTGCCGCCGTTCGGGTGGAGAACCTGGCCGCTGATGTAGGAGGCTTCCCCGCTGGCGAGGAAGACGTGGCAGGCCGCGACCTCGTTGGGCTGCCCCGGCCGCCCCATCGGCGTCGACGCGCCGTGTTCCGACACCCGCTTCGCGTCGAAGGATGCCGGAATCAATGGCGTCCAAATCGGCCCGGGTGCGACTGCGTTGACCCGGATGCCCTTTTCCGCCAACTGCCCCGCCAGAGATCGGGTGAACGCGACGATGGCGCCGCGCGTCGCCGAATAGTCGATCAAGGCGGGGCTGCCCTTGTAGGCGGTGACAGAGGTGGTGTTGACGATCGTCGCGCCACGCTCCAGGTGCTTCATCGCGGCCTGGGTGAGGAAGAACACGCCGAAGACGTTGGTGCGGAAGGTGCGGGTCAACTGCACCTCGGATATTTCGTCCAGGTTTTCCCGCTGGTGCTGCTCGGCGGCGTTGTTGACCAGAACATCGAGGCGCCCGAACGTGCGGATCACTTCCTCCACCGCACTTTCGCAAAAGCTCTTTGCGCCGATATCCCCGGCAATGGCGAGCGCGGCGCGCCCCTCCGCCTCGATCGCCGCGACGGTCTTTTGCGCGTCCTCGTGTTCGTCGAGGTAGAGAAACGCGACGTCGGCACCCTCGCGCGCCATCCCCACCGCAACCGCGCGACCGATGCCGCTGTCGCCGCCCGAGACCAGAGCGACCTTGCCCGCCAACTTGCCGCTGCCTGGAAAACGCGGCATGAAGTCGGGGGATGGCGACATCTCCGCCTCGATTCCGGGCTGACGATCCTGGGTCTGCCCCGGCACGGTTCGAGCCATGGTAAAACCTCCTCGCTGTGAACCTTGGAAAAAATCGGGAAGACGAACCCGAGACGGCGCGGACGGGACAGAGGCTCGTCTACCGCTTCGTTGGTCAAGGCGAGAAATCGGAAAAATCGCCCCGTTCCCCTTGCCGTCGCGTCCGATTGACACGCGCCGCCGGGTTCTGGGGAGTCAACGGCCCGACGCCGCCCCCGGTTCCTTCATTGCGCGTCGATGGTCGGGTCGGAGATCTCGGATTGGTCCGCCGCCAGCAGTTTTTTCAGGGCGATCTCGCGACGATGCTTGGTGTCGAGCAGATGGTCGAGGGGCTTGGCAAGAACCAGCAGGATCAGGGTGATCGCCACGCCGCCGACCACCAGGGTCCACGAAGCCAGCGCGCACGCGACGCCGAGCGCCGCCGTCACCCACACCGTCGCCGCGGTGGTGAGCCCATGCACCAGCATGTTTTTCCGGTCGTGGACCACCACCCCCGCACCGACGAAACCGATCCCGGTCAAGACGCCCTGAATCACCCCCTGCACCACTCGGCTGAGGGCGTTCGCGTCGCCGGAGATCCCGTCGACATTGGTGCCGACCAGGGAAATCAGCGCCGCGCCGAGGCAAACCAATCCGAGAGTACGGGTGCCGGTGGGCTTGCCGTAAAGGTCGCGGTTGACGCCGATCACCATGCCGACGGCGGTCGCCACCAGCAACCGCAACAGTCCGTCCAATTCGTTGGGCGTGATGATATCGAAAAACTGCATCCAGGCCTCTGGAAACGGGTGGACATCGTCCACCCATACAAACACAAAGAAAGCCCCGGTGCACGGATGCGCGGGGGCTTTCTTGCGTCGCCTTCCGGCCCGATGCCGGGTAGGCGGGTCGGGTGCGGCGACGAGGCGGTTAACGCGCGGTGGCGTTCACATGCAGCTCAGCCAGGGACGTCAACGCTTCGTCGGTCGCCTTTTCCTCATCCAGGGTCTGCTGGAGAATGCTCGCGCAGTCCGGTCGGCCGAGGGTCTTGGCCCAGGCGACGAGGGTACCGTAGCGCGCGATCTCGTAATGCTCCACCGCCTGCGCCGCCGCGATCAAGGCGGCATCCAGGACTCGCTTGTCCTCGACCTCGCCGCTGACGTCGTCGGCTTCGTCGATGATGCCGTCGATCGCCGGGCACTTGGTGGTTTCCGGTTCGACGCCGTGCTGCTGGAACACCTGCTCGACGCGGGCGACGTGGTTGCGGGTCTGGACCAGATGACGTTCGAACGCCTGGCGCAACTCGCCCGAGGATGCCTTGCCGACCATGTCTTCGAGCGCACCCAGGATGCGCTTCTCGGCGTAATAGACATCCTTCAGCTGGTGGACGAACAGGTCATCCATAGTCTTGATATCTTTGGAGAAAAGTCCCATTGGATAGCTCCTTCCCTGGAGTTGCCCACGACCTCCGCTTCTTAAGCGGCGGTGGCCGTCGATCGGTTTTTGGAGTGTGGGAGGGGTAACGTCGGGTCTTGGGAGTCGTTCCCGAGAAACTTGGACGTCAAAGCGTGGAAAACCGTTCATGCGATGATTACATCAGCGAAGCAATCTGCTATGGGGTCGCGCCGACGCGACCCGATTTTCCCCTCAGCAACAGTTGAAACCGCAGCTTATGACCCGACCCGACCGCCGTCTGTCCGTTGCCCCGATGATGGACTGGACCGACAGCCTCGACCGCCGTTTCCTGCGCCTGATCACCAAGCGCACCCTGCTCTACACCGAGATGGTCACCGCCCAGGCGCTGATCCACGGCAACGTCGAGAGCCTGCTCGCCTTCGAACCGATCGAGGAACCGCTGGCGCTGCAGTTGGGCGGCGGCGAACCGGACCTGCTCGCCAAGGCGACCCGGATCGCCTCCGGGCGCGGCTTCGCCGAAATCAACCTCAACGTCGGCTGCCCCTCGGACCGCGTCTCCGCCGGGCGCTTCGGCGCGTGCCTGATGACCGAACCCGACACCGTCGCGGCCTGCGTCGCGGCGATGGCCGGGGCCACCGACCTGCCGGTGACGGTCAAGCACCGCATCGGCGTCGACGAAACCGACCATTACGACGACCTCCACGCCTTCGTCGCGAAGGTCGCGGACGCGGGCTGCCGAACCTTCATCGTCCATGCGCGCAAGGCCTGGCTCTCGGGCCTCTCGCCGAAGGAAAACCGCACCGTGCCGCCACTGCGCCACGACGTGGTGCATCGCCTCAAGGCCGACTTCCCCAATCTCGAAATCATCATCAACGGCGGCCTCCTCACCCTCGATGACGCGCTCGAACACCTCGGCCCGCTCGACGGTGCGATGATCGGCCGCGCCGCGTACGAAACCCCTTATATCCTCGCAGGAGCCGACACTCGCGTGTTCGGCGCCGCGGGCACGATTCCGACCCGTGGCGAGATCGTCGAGGGCTTGGCCGAGCTCGCCGCCGAGGTCGTGGCGGAAGGGATTCCCCTCGCCCGCCTCACCCGCCATGTCCTCGGCCTGTTTCACGGCTGCCCCGGCGCGAAGGTCTGGCGTCGGATGCTCGGCGAGGACGCGCGCCTGCCGGAATGGAACGGCCCGGCCGCACCCGAACTGGTACGCAAGGCCGCCGCGGCGGTGCCCGAAGAACTCTGCGGCGAACGCCCGGATACCTGACGAAAGCGGTAGTCAGTCAACGACGAATGATCCATAAAGAGGCGTTTGTCTTCGAGCGCACCGAGAGTCCTTCCGCCGTACCGGAGGGTTTTCGCGCGCCCGTCCTCCGCTTCACCTGGACGCGCCAATGACTCCTGTTTTCGCCCAACGTCACCTCCTTGGCACGCGGTCGCTGACCGCGCCGGAGATCACCGACCTTCTCGACCGGGCCGACCGCTACGTCGCGGTCAATCGCTCGGCCAACAAAAAGCTCGACGTCCTCGCCGGGCGCACCGTCGTCAACCTGTTCTACGAGAACTCCACCCGCACCCGCACCAGCTTCGAGCTGGCCGCCAAGCGCCTCGGCGCGGACGTGGTCAACATGCAGACCGGCGCAAGCTCGGTGGCCAAGGGCGAGACCCTGATCGACACCGC
>DBTR01000083.1:0-13485 GCA_002307145.1 Rhodospirillum sp. UBA1311
ACGTGGTGATCGTCAACACCTGCGGATTCCTCGGCACCACCCGGGCGGAGTCTCTCGAAGCGATCGGCGAGGCGCTGGCGGAAAACGGCCGGGTGGTCGTCACCGGATGCCTCGGCGCCGACCCCGCAGCGATCCGCGCGGCGTTTCCGCAAGTGCTGGCGATCGCCGGCCCGCAGCAATACGAAGCTGTGGTCGCCGCAGTCCACGCCGCCGCTCCGCCCGACGCCGCCCCGCCGACCGCGCTGGTGCCGCCCGAGGGCGTGCGCCTGACGCCGCGCCACTACGCCTATCTGAAGATCGCCGAGGGCTGTGGCCACGGTTGCGCGTTTTGCGCGGTGCCCGGCCTGCGCGGCCCGCTCGCCAGCCGCCCCGCGGGCGCGGTGATCGCCGAGGCCGAGGCCCTCGTCGACGCGGGCGTGCAGGAACTGATCGTGGTGTCGCACGACGCCGCCGCATACGGCAGCGACCTCGGCCACGCGGAGAGTTCCTGGCGCGGCGGCAGTCTCAAGGCCGGGATCGTCGACCTCTGCCGCACCCTCGGCAAGTTCGGCGCATGGGTCCGGCTGCAATCGGCCTACCCCGGCGCGCACCTCGACGATCTGGTGTCGTTGATGGCCGACCGGACGATTCTTCCCTACCTCGATATTCCTTTCCAACACGCGGTACCCCATCTGGTTCATGCGATGCGAAGCCCGGGCGACCGGGAGGGGATGCTCGACCGGATCGAGGACTGGCGCGACCAGGTGCCGGATCTGACCCTGCGAGGGACGTTCGTGGTCGGCTTCCCCGGCGAGACCGATGCCGACTTCGAGGCCTTGCTGGACTGGCTGAAGGCGGCGGAACTCGACCGCGTCGGCTGTTTCAAGTACGAAAACGTCGCGGGAACGGACTCGTTCGCCCTGCCGGGGCAAGTCCCCGAGACGGTGAAGGAGGCGCGCTGGCAGCGCCTGGTGCAGGAACAGCAGGCGGCAAGCGCGAAGCGGATGGCGGCCAAGATCGGCAGCGTCATCGAGGTCCTCGTCGACGAGGTCGACGAGGACGGCGCGATTGGCCGCTCCACCGGCGACGCACCCGACGGCGACGGCGCGGTGTTTCTCAATGGCGACCACGAGGTGGCGGCGGGGGACATCGTCGCGGCGGAAGTCGAATACGCCGAGGATTACGATCTGTGGGCGGTGCGCATCGAAGATTGAGCGCGATGAGGTTAACGCATCGCCTGCCAAACTGTTCCGTGGTATGAATATTTCCCGTCGCAGCCCTTGCGGCGCGCTTACCCGTGACTAACTTCAAAGACAATCCGGGCAGGGGTTTACTTTGTCGAGCCACGGCCGAGTCCGGCGATCCGCCAGGGCCGCTTTCGGAACCAGACCAAATCAGGGAGATAACTAATGCGAATTCACACCGGATCAGCGATCGCCGCAGCCGGAATGCTGATGTTGAGCGGCTGCGCTTGGGACATCGACGGCACCGCCAAGATGCCGAACCAGGGCGACGCTTTTGCCAAGGCCTTGCAGCAGCAGTACCTGGAACGCGCCAAGTACGAGCGCCATGAAGAAGACTGGATCTCGGTCGACTTCTTCACCAGCCGCGCCCAGTTGGCCGCCAAGGGCCAGCCGCCGGCCCTGCAGATGCCGTCGCAGCGCCACCTCGAAAAGGACGTTGCCGAAATCGGTTCCGGCTACCAGCGCCTGAGCACCGCTCTCGCCGCCGGCGCGGCGAAGGTCGCTCCGGAAGCCTGCGCCCGTTCGCAGGCCTGGTTCGAGCATTGGATGGAACAGTCCGAGGAAGGCCATCAGGCCGACGACATCGCCTGGACCCGCGCCGAATTCCTGAAGGCGGTTCCGGATTGCGTCGTCGCCCCGGCGCCGAAGCCGGTCGCCCAGGCCAACCAGGCCGGCGAGCAAGTCTGGCGGATCTTCTTCCCGTTCGACAAGGCGACGCTGTCCAATGAAGCCAAGACCTTCGTCGACCGCATCGTCGCCGCCTACGGCAACCAGAAGCCGAACGCCGTGACCGTCACCGGCCATGCCGACGCTTCGGGCACCAACCAGTATAACCAGGCGCTTTCCGAACGCCGCGCCAACGCCGTGGTCAAGGCCCTCGCCGACAAGGGCGTGCCCTCGACCGTGGTGAAGGAAAAGGCGGTTGGCGAATCCAACCTGCCGAAGCCGACCGCCGACGGCGTGAAGGAACCGGAAAACCGTCAGGTCACCGTGACCTTCCAGAAGTAAGCGACTCGCTTCTTCCAGAAGAAAAAAGGCCCGGAGCAATCCGGGCCTTTTTTTATCCTCGGTGGTCGGCGCGCCAGCTCTCGACGAGGAAGCGTGCGATCGAATCCTTGCGCGGCAGGCGCAGCGGTTCGCCTTCCGCTTCCCAGTCGGCGGCGGCGTCGAGATCCTCGGGCGTCAGCCAGCGGGCGTCGGTGACTTCGATGCCGTCGGGCGTCGGCAGGGCAAACACGCCTTGAGCGCGGAAGCCCAGCATGATCGACGACGGAAACGGCCACGGCTGCGAGGCGCGATAGGTGACGTCGCCGACGCTGACGCCGACCTCTTCCCGGACCTCGCGGCGCACCGCCTGTTCCAGGGTTTCGCCGATCTCGACGAAGCCCGCGAGGGTCGAATACACCCCCTCGGGGAAGCGCGCGTTGTGGCCGAGCAGGCAGACCGGGCGATTGCGCACCGGGTCGAAGCTCTCCACCAGCATGATCACCGCCGGGTCGAGGCGGGGATAGTGCATCCGCGCGCAATCCGGATTGAGGCAGGCGCGGGAATACCCGGCCTCGCGGCTCTCGGTCGGCGACCCGCACGCACCGCAGAAGCGATGCGTCCGATGCCAGTGGCATAGCCCGCGCGCGGTGGCGAGCAGGGCGGCGTCGCCGGGCGGCAGCAGGGCGGAAAGGCCGCGAATCTCGGCATACGCGCCAAGGCCGAAGGCAGCCTCGATCTCGACGCGGTCGGAGAGGTCGACCGCGAACACCGGCCCGCCGTCGGCGACCCCCAGGAAGATCGCGGCGGGGTCCGCGCCGAGAAGCGCGGCGGCGGTCGCGCCGTTGACGTAGGCGGCGGTGGGCGAAGCTCCGGGAAAGCCCGCGATCAGGTTACGGTCCTGCCACACCGGCAGCACCCGGCCGCGACCGGCGGCGATTTCGGCGGCGAGCCACGTCGCGTCGAGGCGACGCTCCCCCGCCCGGTCATGAACCCCGCCGGTATACCCGATCGCAAACCCGACCATGAACCCAACTCCCTGATGGTGAGGGATCAAGATTTAGACCCATGTGGCAAAGCCGACAAGCCCGCCACGAATCCGTCATCGCCTCAACAGCAGGTGAGCTCGATCTGCTCCAGCAGCGCCCGGCCCTCGGCCTCGCCGTCCGCCTCGAAAATCTCGGCGAGATACATCACATGGGAACAGACGAGATAGAGCGCGTCCGCGCCGCCACCATCCGCGCCGGAGGCGAGCCCCTCGGCCTTGTCGGCGAAGCGCTGCCAGAACGGATTGGCGAGATAGCCGCCCACCGCGAGCCGCCGCCGCGCCAGGGGCAACAGCCGCGCGGCCATGCCGTCGCAGTCGATGTTGCAGAAACTCACGTAGCGGTCGGGCTGGGTCGCATCCATGGAAACCGTCCTCTTCGGCAGGTGAACAAAAACGACCATTCCCTAAGCAAAATCTGGACCACGGATGAAAAATACGCCATTTCTTTAAGGGTATCGCTGGGTTTTCCCCAAGCTCTCCGCCGACTTCGACTGGCCCCGAAATTGCACCGGTTCGAGTACCCATTGAGTGGAGGATGCCCTTGAGCCAACCCGCCTTTTTCGATGAAATGCACAGCGGCGGCGGGGTTCGCCAGGCGTACGACCGCTATGCCGCCTGGCTGCACTCGGTGCCGCAGGAAATTCTGCAACAACGCCACGATCAGGCGAACTCGCTGTTTCGCACCGTCGGCATCACCTTCAACGTCTACGGCGAGGAAGGCGGCGTCGAACGCCTGATCCCCTTCGACATCGTGCCCCGGATCATCTCGGCGGAGGAATGGGCGATCGTCGAGGCGGGCGTGATCCAGCGTGTCGACGCGCTCAACGCCTTTCTCAACGACGTCTACAACGACCAGGAAATCCTGCGTTCCGGGCTGTTGCCGCCGGAACTGGTCCTGACCAACGACGCCTTCCGCCCGGAAATGCTGGGCATGCGGGTGCCGCGCGGCGTTTATGCCCACATCGCCGGGATCGACATCGTGCGCGTCGACGCCGAAACCTTCTACGTGCTCGAAGACAACGCGCGGACGCCGTCCGGCGTCTCCTACATGCTCGAAAACCGCCAGGCGATGATGCGCCTGTTCCCCGACCTGTTCGGCGCTTATGCGATTGCGCCGGTGAGCCATTATCCCGAGATGCTGCTCGACACCCTGCGCTCGGTCGCGCCGAAGGGAATCGAGGACCCGACGGTGGTGCTGCTCACCCCCGGCCAGTTCAATTCCGCCTATTTCGAGCATGCCTTCCTCGCCCAGGAAATGGGCATCGAACTGGTCGAGGGGCAGGACATGTTCGTCGACGACGGCGACGTGTTCATGCGCACCACGCGCGGCCCGAAGCGGGTGCACGTGATCTACCGCCGGGTCGACGACGAATTCATCGACCCCCTCACCTTCCGCGCCGATTCCGCGCTCGGCGTGCCGGGCCTGCTCGCCGCCTATCGCATGGGCCGGGTCACGCTCTGCAACGCGGTAGGCTCGGGGATCGCCGACGACAAGGCGATCTACGCCTACATGCCGGAGCTGATCCGCTTCTATCTCGGCAAGGAGCCGATCCTCAAGAACGTGCCGACCTACACCCTCAGGAAGCCCGACGACCTCGCCTACGCCCTCGATCACCTGCCCGAACTGGTGGTCAAGGAAGTGCATGGCTCGGGCGGCTACGGCATGCTCGTCGGCCCGGCGGCCTCGAAGGCCGAGATCGCCGCCTTCCGTGCCAAGATCATCGCCGACCCGGAGGGCTTCATCGCCCAGCCGACGCTCGCGCTCTCCACCTGCCCGACCTTCGTCGACCAGGGGATCGCGCCGCGCCACGTCGACCTGCGGCCGTTCGTGCTCTCGGGGCAGAAGACCTCGGTGGTGCCGGGCGGTCTCACCCGCGTCGCGATGCGCAAGGGCTCGCTGGTCGTCAACTCCTCGCAAGGCGGGGGCACCAAGGACACTTGGGTACTGGAGAAGCCGAATGCTCGGGCGCGCCGCTGACAACATTTTCTGGATGGCGCGCTACGTCGAGCGCGTCGAGAACATCGTCCGCCTGCTGCGCGCGACGGCGTTGAACGCCTTGCTCACCTCGTCCACCGACGGAGCGGACGACGACACGGTGTGGGCGCGGCCATTGCTCCTCACCGGGCGGATGGACGACTTCCTCGCCCGTTACGAGCAGCTCACCTCGGGCCGGGTGATGGCCTACATGCTCTTGGACCGCGACAATCCGGCGAGCGTCAAGTCGGTGCTCGCCAACGCGCGGGAAAGCGCGCGGGCGACCCGCCACCTGCTCACCAACGAAATCTGGGAATGCCTCAACAAGACCTGGCTCGCGATCAAGGACCTGCATTACGTCTCGCTGCAGCGCAGCACCGTCGAGGATCAACTCGACTGGCTGTCGGAGCGCTGCTTCCTGTTCCGGGGGGCGCTGTTCGGTTCGATGCGGCGCGACGAGGGCCTGCAATTCGCCAATCTCGGGCTCTACCTGGAACGCGGCGACCACACCGCGCGTTTCCTCGCCAGCCAACCCGACCGCGCCGCCGCCTCCGACGACCCGGCGACCAAGGTGCGGGAGTACTACGAAGGCACCGCGCTGCTGAAGGCGCTCGGCTCGTATCGCGCCTACCGCGAGACGTTTTCGAGCAACCTCGACTTCACCCGGATCGCCGAATTGATGATCCTGCACGCGACGGTGCCGCGCTCGTTGCGCGGCGCGGTGGACGAAATCGTCGTCTCGCTGCGCTCGCTCAACCCGGCGGCGGATTCGCTCAAAGCCGCCTACGAGTTGCAGTATCGCTTGCAAACCATCCAGATCGGCCATGTCCGCCGCGTCGGACTGCGCGCCTTCCTCTTCGATTTTTCGAAGGAACTGGATGAGATCTCGGCGCAGATCCAGCGCGACTTCATGATGGTGCAGTGAGCAGAGCCATGCGACTTCAGATTTCTCACGAGACCGTCTACTCCCTCACCCACGCCGCCACCCGCAGCGTCCAATACCTGCGTCTGACGCCGCGCATCGACCGCTGCCAGCGCACCGAGACCTGGGCGATCACCGGGCCCGATCGCCTGCGCGTGTGGACCGACGGCTACGGCAACACCGTCCACGTCGCCACCGAGGTCGAATCCCACGACACCATGACGATCACCGTCCAAGGCGTGGTCTCGACCCGCGACACCGCGGGCGTCCTGCCGCTCGACGACGGCCTGCCCCCCGGCATGTTCCTGCGCGAGACCGAACTCACCGCCGGTTCGGATGCGATCACCGCCTTCGCCATGCCGTTCGCCAAGCTGCGCGCCAGTCTCGGCGACATCGGCTGCCTTCATGCCCTGATGGCGGCGCAAGCCGACGCCGTCGCGTTCCAAGGCGGCTACACCAACGTCACCACTCCCGCCGCCCAAGCGTTCGCCAAGGGAGTGGGCGTCTGCCAGGACCATACCCACATCTTCATCACCGCGTGCCGCGTCCTTGGCTTGCCCTGCCGCTACGTTTCGGGCTATCTGGCAGCAGGACAAGGCGACGTCGCCACCCATGCCTGGGCGGAAGCCTTCATCGCCGACCTCGGCTGGGTCAGCTTCGACGTCGCCAATCGCCAGTCGGCGACCGAAGCCTACGTCCGCCTCGCGGTGGGCCCGGATTACGCGGCGGTCGCGCCGGTGATCGGGGTGCGCACCGGGGGCGGCGGCGAAGCGGTCTCGGTGGCGGTGCAGGTGCGTCAGGTGGAGAGCTGAAAGTATGAGTTATTGCCTTGGCATGTGCCTCAACGACGGGCTGGTGTTCCTGTCGGATTCGCGCACCAACGCCGGAATCGACAGCGTCGCGACATTCCGCAAGACCTACATCTTCGACGACCGCGAAGATCGGGTCCTGGTTCTGCTTTCCGCCGGCAACCTCGCGATCACCCAGGCGGTGATCACCCTCCTGACCGAGCGTCTCAACGAATCGGAAACCGGCCGCAACCTCTACGCCGCGGCGACGATGTTCGACGCCGCCAAGATCGTCGGCGCGGTGCTGCGCGAGGTCCACGACCAGGACGGCCCGGCATTGGCGGCGCAGGGCGTCGAGTTCGCCGCGTCGTTCATCCTCGGCGGCCAGATCAAGGGCGGCCCGGTGCGGATGTTCAACATCTACAACGCGGGCAACTTCATCGAATCCTCGCGCGAGACCCCCTACTTCCAGATCGGCGAGACCAAGTACGGCAAGCCGATCCTGGAGCGCGTCCTGCGCCCCGACACGCCGTTGATGAACGCCGCCAAGTGCGGCCTGGTGTCGTTCGATTCGACGATCCGCGCCAATCTCTCGGTCGGCCCGCCGCTCGATCTCACCATCATCCTCCGCGACACCTACACGGTGACGATGCGCCACACCTTCGCGTTCGGCGATTCCTACTTCGACCGCGTGGCGAAGATCTGGGGCGACGGCCTCCGCACGATCTTCGACACCCTGCCCGATCCGCGCTGGGCCGAGGCTCTGCACGCCGCGCAGGAAGCCGCCATACGGGCCGCCGCGCAGTCGCAGGAGGCGGCGGAAGCCTGAATTCCGGTTATTAAACAATCCGGAAGCGGTTGAAATCCGGGTCCGTGCGCCGCATTCTCTCAAGTGGGGGGATGTTTTCACGAATTCGGATGTTTTCACATGATCATGTCTCGCTCCGCGCCGACCGCCGCGCTTGTTCTTGTGAGTCTCCTGGCCTCGACCTCCGCCGCGCGTGCCGACGATGCGAGCGGCACCTTTTCCCTCAGACTGGAAAACGACTTCGTCGGCGACACCGACGGCCACTACACCCACGGCTCGCGGCTCGACTGGGTTTCCGACAAGGCGGGCGCGGGCGGGCCGGACTTCGTCCGCGACACGCTCCAGTTTCTCTTCCCGTTCTCCGACATTCGCAACGGCCGGATCGGCTTCGCCGTCGGCCAGAACATCTACACCGCCGCCGACACCAGCCGCAAAGTGCCCGACCCCGACGACCGCCCCTACGCGGGCTGGACCTACGTCGGAGCGTCCCTGCACGGCGAGACCCCGCGCGGAGAGAGCGGCAGCTTCGACACCCTCGATTCCGTCGAACTCGACGTCGGCATCGTCGGGCCGCAGTCCTATGCCGAAGAAGTCCAGAACGGCTACCACGCGATGGCCGGGTTCGGCAAAGCCGAGGGCTGGAAGTATCAGCTGAAGAACGAACCGGCGGCGGTGGTGTTCGCATCGCGCACCTGGCGTTCCGCGCCGCTCGGCGTCGGCCCGGTCGACTTCGACGTTCTGCCCCAGGTCGACGCCAGCCTCGGCAACGTCTCGACCCACGCCGGCGCGGGCGGCATGGTGCGCTTCGGCCACGGCCTCGACGTCGACTACGGCCCGAGCCGCAATCCGCCGTCGTCCTCCGCCGCGCCGGTGATCAACCCGGAACGCGACTTCGCGTGGTACGGCTTCGCGGCGGTCAACGGCCGCGCCGTCGCGCACAACATCTTCCTCGACGGCAACACCTTCGTCGACAGCCCGAGCGTCGACCGCGAGGTGTTCGTCGGCGACCTGCGCTTCGGCGTGGCAGTGGTCTATTCCGGGTGGCGCCTGGAGTTCGCGGAAACCCTGCGAACCAAGGAGTTCAAGGGCCAAGACTCCGACGACCGCTTCGGGACACTGACCCTATCGGCACGATTTTAGCCGTCGCCGTCGGCTCCTTGGAGAGCTTGACGCAATCCCGGCCGCCCGCCTTCGCCGCGTACAGCGCGGCGTCGGCGGCCTGCATCGCGGCTTCGAGGGATTGATCCCCCGACCACGCGGCGACGCCGAAGCTCGCCGTCGCCGTCAGTTCCGCCCCGTCCGCCACCGGCACCAGGGTCGCGCCGAAACGCGCGCGCACCCGCTCGGCCACCCGCATCGCGGCGGCGGCGTCCGACCCCGGCAGCAGGATCGCGAATTCCTCGCCGCCGATGCGCCCGAGCGCATCCGACGGCCGGATCATTTCCTGGACGATCGCGGTGAAGGTCTTCAGCACCCGATCGCCGCTCGCGTGGCCATGGCTGTCGTTGATCGCCTTGAAGTGGTCGAGGTCGCAGATCACCACCGACACTGCATAATTGCCGCGCCGCGCCCGGTCGCCCTCGATCACGCTGCGCTCGGTGAAGGCGCGGCGGTTGAGCGCGCCGGTCAACGGATCGGTGGTGGCGAGGCGTTGCAGCTCGCCTTCCTTGCGCTTGCGCTCGGTGATGTCGGTGAACGCGGTATAGAGCAGGGTGTTGTCCTGGAGCCGCAGCACCGTCGTCGACACCTGGACCCAGCAGCCCCGGCCGTCGCCCCGGATCATCCGCACTTCGCGATCCTCGATGTGGCCGCGCGCGTTCAGTTCCACCAGCACTCCGGCGTATTGCTCGACGGATTCCCAGAGTGCCGAAGTCGGCTCGCCGATCAGGTCGGGCGCGGGCTGGCCGTAGAACTTCGCCGCCGCCTGGTTGATGTAGACCAATTCGCCGCTGGCGTGGTTGGTGAGCGTCACCGGGATCGGCGAAGCGTCGATGATGGCGCGGAGAGCGGTTTCGTTCTTCTGCAGCGCCTGCTCGACGCGCTTGCGCTCGGTGATGTCGGAGAACGATGCGAACAGCAGGAGTTCGCCGTCCATCTCCACCTGCGCGGCGGAATAGAGCACCCAGAAGGTCCGGCCATCGTGGCGGCGCATGGTGATCTCGAAGTTCTCGATCCGCCCGGCATCGACGAGGTAGCCCTTCAGTTCCTCGCGAAAGTCGTCGTCCTCGCAGAATTCGAAGAGATTGATGTCGGCGAGATCCTTGCCCTGGATGCCGAACAGCGTCACCGCCTGAGAGTTCGCCTGGACCAGGCGCCCGTCCGGATGGGCGAGGACATAGGCGACCGGCAGCGAAGCGAACACCCGCCGCATCTGGTCGCGCGACATCCGGAGCGCCTCGCGGTTGTGGCGCAGGAGTTCGAGCGCTTCGGCCTGACGCCGCTCGCGCAGGCCCATCAGCCATGCGGCGAGAAGGAACACCAGGGGAATCGCCGCGATCGTGGCGATGACGCTCAGGCCCGCGATCCGCAAGGTGCGCTCGTCGAACTGGGCGAGGAACTTGAGCGGAGATTCATCGCGCGCGGCCAGCAGCCCGGCGAGCGCAGCGCCCGAAAGCGAAAGGATCAGGCTGAAGCCTGCGATCACGCGGCGCACGAGGCTGCTGCGGCGAGCGCGCATGGGCTCGCCGGCATCGGTACTGCGGCTCTCGTGGACAGTCGCCAAAGTCGTTTCCGCGTATCCAACGGGCATGCGATTTCGCCCGATCGCCGGCGTATCGCTTCCGTCTGCCCGCGCCGGCCTTCTCTCACGGAAGGTCCGACGGTTTCCCTCGATTGATCGGACTTATAGCTCCGAACCCTTAGAAAAAGCAAGATTATGCCGGTTTTCTCATATTTTGCCCGAATTCTGGGCGATCTAGGATTCGGCGTTTCGGGCGACCTCTTCCATAAACGTATCCAATACCATATTTGGGCGACCGCCCCTTCGCGTGATAACCGCATAGCGTGTAACGTAACCGGTTATGTCGGCGCGAATCGCCCGCATCCGGCCTTCGCCCACCCATTTCGCCGCCACGTGATCGGGAAGGAAGCCTACGTAGAGCCCGGTGAGAATCAAAAATGCGATTCCCTCGCGGTCGGTGGCGATCGCGCTGGAGGTGAGCCGCTGCAACAACGGCGCGATTTCTCCCGCCGGAACGTAGGCGGGCATCACCGCATCGGCGGCGGCCAGATCGTCGACGC
The DNA here is from genome assembly GCA_002307145.1 of Rhodospirillum sp. UBA1311. Lineage (GTDB taxonomy): Bacteria > Pseudomonadota > Alphaproteobacteria > Rhodospirillales > Rhodospirillaceae > Oleispirillum. The sequence goes on from DBTR01000083.1 coordinate 10,989, forward strand.
CGATCCCGGCATCGGGTCGGCCGAACAACGGATGGGTGTCGGCGCAATAGAGGTGGGCGTTCTCGTGATACAGCTCCTGATAGTCGAGGCCCTGGAGGCGGCGCTGCTCGGGAATCACGCCGACGTGCAGGCGACCGTCCAGCACGCCCTGCTCGACGTCCGACGGCGGCGCCATGCGGATGCGGATCACCACTTCCGGGCCGCTCTTCTTGAGCGCGGTGAGGGCGTGGGTGACGCGCATCCGGGGCATGGTGACGAGGTTGTCGGTGAGGCCGATGGCGAGTTCGCCCTTCAGCCGCGCGTGGATCGCCGAGACCTCGGCGCGGAAATTCTCGACGCCGTTCAATAGCCGCACCAGGGCGTCGTAGACCCGCCGCCCCTCGTCGGTGAGCGCGAACCCGGCGCGGCCGCGGCGGCAGAGGCGCAGGCCCAGGCGCTTCTCCAGATCCGAAATCGACAGCGAAATCGCCGAACGGGTGACGTTCAGCTCCGCCTCGGCGGGGCCGAAGCCGCCGCGCTCGACGACGGTGCGGAACACCCGCAGCAGCCGCAAATCGGCATCGGCGACGCTGCCGAGCTGGAAGGTGGAGGCGCGGGACATAGTTAAGCGTTTCCTTACCTTATGATGATTCGTTTCGTATTTATCGAAACTACACCCGCATCTACCCTACCTCAACCCAGATTCCTCGGGCGCACCGGGCGCGCCCCCCCTTCGCGATGGAGCGACGGATATGAACGTGATGACCCCGCCGAACGACCTTGCCGCCCTGTGGATGCCCTTCACCGCCAACCGCTATTTCAAGGCGCATCCGCGGATGATCGTCGCCGCGAAAGGCTGCACCTACACCACCTCGGACGGCCGCACCCTGGTCGACGGACTCTCCGGCCTCTGGTGCACCGGCGCGGGACATGGCCGCCCCGAGATCGCCCAGGCGGTGGCGCAGCAGATGACCGCGATGGACTACGCGCCCGGCTTCCAGATCGGCCAGCCGCTCGCCTTCGAACTGGCAAACCGCCTCGCCGAGCTTGCCCCGGGCAACCTCGACCACGTCTTCTTCACCAATTCCGGCTCCGAATCCGCCGACACCGCGATCAAGATGGCGCGCGGCTACTGGCGGGTGAAGGGCGAGCCGCAGCGGATGAAGGTGATCGGCCGCGCCAAGGCCTACCACGGCGTCAACTTCGGCGGGATGAGCGTCGGCGGCATCGCGGGCAACCGCAAGATGTTCGGCGGCGGCATCGATGCCGACCACATGCCCCACACCCTGCTCGCCGCCAACGCATTCTCGAAGGGCCTGCCCAAGTTCGGCGCGGAAAAGGCGGAAGAACTCGAAGACATCATCGCCCTGCACGACGCCTCGACGATCGCGGCGGTGATGGTCGAGCCGTTCTCGGGTTCGGCCGGGGTGATCCTGCCGCCGGTCGGCTACATGAAGCGGATCCGCGAGATCTGCGACAAGTACGGCATTCTCCTGATCTTCGACGAAGTGATCACCGGCTTCGGCCGCACCGGGCACATGTTCGGCGCACAGGCCCTCGGCGTGACGCCCGACATCATCACCCTCGCGAAGATGATCACCAACGGCACCATCCCGATGGGCGCGGTACTGGCCACCGAGAGCATCTACAACGCCTTCATGGAAGCGGGCGGGCCGGAGCACGCCATCGAGTTCCCGCACGGCTACACCTATTCGGGCCACCCGGTGGCCTGCGCGGCGGCCTTGGCGACCCTCGACGTGATCAAGTCCGACGGCCTCGTCGCCCGCGCGGCCAAGCTCGCGCCTTATTTCGAGGAGGCGATCCACAGCCTGAAGGGGCTGCCCCACGTCGAGGATATCCGCAACTTCGGCCTCGCCGGCGCGGTGCAGCTCGAAGAGGTTCCGGGCCTGCCCGGCAAGCGCGCCTTCGACGTGTTCCAGAAGTGCTGGGACAAGGGCGCCTACGTCCGCTGCGGCGGCAACACCCTGCAGTTCGCCCCCGCGTTCGTCGCGGAAACGGCGGATGTCGACCGGCTGTTCGGCATCGTCGCCGACGCGCTCAAGGAGTCCGTGTGAATGACCGTTGATACCCAAACCCTGCCGGTGATCGGCCACGTCGTCGGCGGCAAGGCGATCGCCACCTCGGCCCGCACCCAGGACGTGTTCGATCCGGCGCTCGGCCGCGCCGTCGCCCGCCTCGCGCTCGCGAGCAAGGCCGAGACCGACGCCGCCGTCGAGATCGCGCACGCCGCCTACCGCAACTGGGCCGCAACCCCGGTGGCGAAGCGCGCCCAGGTGATGTTCCGCTTCAAGGTGCTGCTGGAACGCGACGCGACGCGGATCTGCGAGGCGATCGCGCGCGAACACGGCAAGACCGTCGACGACGCCCGGGGCGAACTCGGGCGCGGCATCGAGGTGGTCGAATACGCCTGCGGCGCGGGCGAACTCCTCAAGGGCGAGCATTCGAAGAACGTCGGCCCGGGCATCGACGCGTGGAGCGAATTCCAGCCGCTCGGCGT
>DBTR01000083.1:13792-25440 GCA_002307145.1 Rhodospirillum sp. UBA1311
ATGGTGCCGATGTGGATGTTCCCGATGGCGCTGGTGTGCGGCAACACCTTCGTCCTGAAGCCCTCCGAGCGCGACCCGTCCGCCGCCTTGATCATGGCCGAGCTGCTCGCCGAGGCCGGGCTTCCGGCAGGCGTGTTCAACGTCGTCAACGGCGACAAGGAAGCCGTCGACGCGCTGCTCGCGCATCCGAAGGTGAAGGCGGTGAGCTTCGTCGGCTCCACCCCGATCGCCGAGCTGATCTACAAGACCGCCACCGCCAACGGCAAGCGCGTCCAGGCCTTGGGCGGCGCGAAGAACCACGCGGTGGTGATGCCCGACGCCGACCTCGACGCGGCGGTCTCGGCGATGATCGGCGCGGCCTACGGCTCGGCGGGCGAACGCTGCATGGCGCTCTCGGTCGCGGTTTGCGTCGGCGATACCGTCGCCGACGACCTGATCGCGAAGTTGAAGCCCGCGATCGCGGCGATCAAGGTCGGCGCCGCCTCGCAAGATGGCATCGACATGGGCCCGGTGATCACCAAGGCGAGCCAGGAGAAGATCAAGGGCTACGTCGACGCGGGCGTGGCGGACGGCGCGGAGCTGGTCGTCGACGGCCGCAAGATCGCGGTCGAGGGCCATGCCGACGGCTACTTCGTCGGCCCCTGCCTGCTCGACAAGGTGACGCCCGGGATGAGCGTCTACACCGACGAAATCTTCGGCCCGGTGCTCTGCATCGTGCGGGTGAAGACCCTGCACGAGGCGATGGACTTGATCGACGCCCACGAGTTCGGCAACGGCACCTGCATCTTCACCCGCGACGGCGAGGCGGCGCGCTACTTCACCGACGCGATCCAGGTCGGCATGGTCGGCGTCAACGTTCCCCTGCCGGTGCCGGTGGCCTACCACAGCTTCGGCGGCTGGAAGCGTTCGCTGTTCGGCGACCTGCACATCTACGGGCCGGATTCGGTGCGCTTCTACACCCGCCGCAAGGCGATCACCCAGCGCTGGCCGACCTCTGGCATCGCCGAGAAGACCCAGTTCGCCTTCCCCAACACGGCGCGCTGACGGTTCCATCCCGATCGGAAAAACATCGGCGGCGAAATCCCTTGCAGGGGTTTCGCCGCTTTTCCATGTTAGGCTCGTATCCTGACCTAATTTCCAGAGGACTGCACAGTGCCCGACGGCTCGCCGGTTTCGTTCGACATGCTGATCGCCTTCGCCGTCCTGATCGGCGCGTTCGTGCTGTTCGTCATCGACCGGATGCCGCCGCAACTCACCGCGATGACCGCGATGGCGGTGCTGCTGGTCACCGGGGTGATCTCCACCGACGACGCGCTCGGCGTGTTCTCCAACTCCGCCACCGCCACCATCGCCGCGATGTGCATCCTCTCCGCCGCGCTCGAACGCACCGGCGTGATCGACGTGCTCGGCCGCTGGCTGATCGCGATGGCGGACCGCAGCCGCTTCGTCACCATCGCCGCGATGATGCTGGGGGTGGCGGCGGTCTCGGCGTTCATGAACAACACCCCGGTGGTGATCATCATGGCGCCGGTGGTGATCGCGGTCGCCCGCCAGCTCAAGGATAGCCCGACGCTCTACCTGATTCCGCTATCGTACATGGCGATCTTGGGCGGCACCTGCACCTTGATCGGCACCTCGACCAACATCCTCACCGATGGCGTCGCCACCGCCAACGGCCAGGCGCCGTTCAGCATGTTCGAGGTCACGCCCGCGGCGTGCCTGATGGCGCTGGCGGGAATCAGCTTCGTCCTCGGCTGCGGGCGTTTCCTCCTGCCCCGCCACGAACTGCTCGACACCGAGGTAATGGCCGAATCGCCGCGCACCCGCTACATCGCCGAGGCGGTGATCCCGGAAGGCTCGCACCTGATCGGCAAGACCTTGAACGAGGTGGTGCTGACCAGCGAGGAGGGCTACGCGATCCTCGACCTGGTGCGCGAGCGCAAGGGCAACCGCAACGCGCTCGCGGGCCTGCGCGAGACGATGCGCGAACTCCGCGCCGACCCCGGCGACAACAAACCGAAATCGACGATGCGCGACCTGCCGCTCCAGGCGGGCGACCGGCTGGTGTTTCGCAGCGACAAGGCGGAGCTGCTGGAGCTGAAGGACAGCACCGGCATCACCTTCGACATCGAGGGCAGCACCGAAACCTATCGCTCGCTGATGCCGCGCCAAACCACGGTGCGCGAAGGCGTGGTCGGCCCGAACTCCCGCTTCGTCGGCCGCTCGCCCGCCGATTTGCGTTTGCGCCGCCATTACGACAGCTACATCGTCGCGGTCAGCCGCGATCGCCGCAGCGTCACCACCCAGTTCGACACCTTCCGCCTGCGCCGCGGCGACGTGCTGCTGTTCGAGGGGCCGACGGAGGAACTCGACCGGATGTTCGCGCAGGAAGACATCCTGCCGGTCACCCACCTGCCCGCCCGCCCGCTGCAACCGGTCAAGGCCGCGATCACCGTCGCGGTGATCTTAAGCGTCGTCGGCCTCTCCGCGCTCGACGTGATGCCGATCGCGGGGCTCGCGATCGCAGGCGCGATCGTCGCGATCCTGGCGGGCTGCCTCACCGTCGAGCGCGCCTACGAATCCATCGAGTGGCCGATCCTGATGCTGATCTTCGGCATGCTGGCGGTCTCGACCGCGATGGCGAAATCGGGTGCGGCGACCCTGATCGTCGAGCTGGTGGCGAGCGCGGCGAAGGATTTCGGCCCGCTGGCGATGCTGGCGGCGGTCTACATGCTCACCTCGCTGTTCACCGAGGTGCTGTCCAACAACGCCTGCGCGGTGTTGATCACGCCGATCGTGATCGGCATCGCCGAGCAGGCGGGGCTCAATCCGCGCCCGCTGGTGGTCGCGGTGATGCTGGGCGCGTCGGCGAGCTTCGCCACGCCGATCGGCTACCAGACCAACACCTACGTCTACAACATCGGCAACTATCGGTTCGTCGACTTTCTCAAGATCGGCGTGCCGATGAACATCCTGATGCTGATCGTGGCGGTGCTGGTGATCCCGATGTTCTGGCCGCTGACGCAGTAAGGCCTACTGCCTGACGCCGAGGATCTGCGCGGTGGTGGCGTCGACGCGGAGTTCCTGCGGCTTGCCGTTCTCGTCGAAGAAGCCGATCACGTAGACCCACGCACCGTGCTCCTTGATCAGCCGACTCGCGCCAAGCTCGCCTTCGATCGCGGGCATGATCCGGTCGAGGACGGCGGAAAGCGGCATCACGTCCTGCCCCTCGGGCAGGGCCGCGGTTTCATCGGCGCGCGCAGGCGTGCCAAGGCCGAGAACGGCGGCCATCGCCGCCACGCCAAACCAGATTCGCCCCGCCGACATCGCCGACCACCGCACGTTTTTTGAATGGGTCCGGATTTTAGGTCAGGCCCGCGCGCTAATCCAGCGTCATCCGGTAACGTTTGATTGCAATCGCTCCCGCCACCGCCGTGAACAGGACCATCGCCCCCACGTCCAGGGCGATGTCGCCCCAGGGGCTGCCCTTCAAGAGGATGCCGCGCACGATGCGGAGAAAATGGGTGAGCGGCAGCGCCTCGCCGATGACCTGCGCCCACTCCGGCATGCCGCGAAACGGGAACATGAACCCCGAGAGCAGGATCGAGGGCAGGAAGAAGAAGAACCCCATCTGCACCGCCTGGAGCTGGTTTCCGGCGATGGTGGAAAAGGTGAAGCCGACCGCGAGGTTGGCAGCGATGAAGACGATGGTGACGAGCGACAGCAGCACCAGCGAGCCGACCATCGGCACCGCGAACAGGAGCTTCGCCACGCCGAGGATGAACGCCACCTGGACGTAGCCGACGGCGATGTAGGGGAGGATCTTCCCGAGCATCACCTCCATCGGCGTCAGCGGCATCGCGAGCAGGCTTTCCATGGTGCCGCGCTCGCGCTCGCGGGTGACGGCGAGGCAGGTCATGATCACCATGGTCATGGTCAGCACCACCCCCATCAGCCCCGGCACGATATTGAACGCGGTCTCGCCCTCGGGGTTGTAGCGGCGATGGACGACGAGGTCGAACGGCGCCGCGCCCTGGCGCAGGCCGGCGTGCGGCCCGGCGAGATCGCGGTCGGCCGCATGCAGCGCGATATGCTCCAGCACGCCAAGGGCGTTGGCGGTGGCTGCGGGGTCGGTGGCGTCGGCCTCGACGACCATCTGCGGGCGTTCGCCGCGCAGCACCCGGCGCGAGAAGTCCACCGGGATGGTGACGACGAACTGGGCCTCGCCCCGCGCCAGGATTTCGTCGGCGCGGGCCTCGTCTCCCGGCATCGACGTCACGTCGAAGTAGCGCGACGCCTGCATCGCCGCGACCACCGAGCGCCCCACCGGCCCATGGTCGGCGTCGAGGATCGCGGTCGGCAGGTGCTTGGGGTCGGAGTTGATCGCGTAGCCGAACAGCAAGAGCTGCAGCAACGGAATCCCCACCATCATCCCGAAGGTCATGCGGTCGCGCCGCATCTGGACGAATTCCTTGATCATCATCGCGGCGAGCCGCGCGAGGGAAAAGCTCATCGCCCGCCCTCCGGATGCGCGGCCATCAGGTGGATGAACACGTCTTCGAGATTGGGGTCTTCCGCATGCCAATCGACATGCAAGCCATCGAGATCACGCCCGAGCGCCCCGGCGTCGGGCCCGGCGAGGTGCACCCGCGCGCCCATCGCGGTGGCGGTGGCGACGCTCGGCAGGGATTTCAGCTTCGCCACCAGCTCCGGGTCCACCCCCGCCACCGACGCGGCGGAAAGCCCCGCGCCTGCCACCACCTCGGCCACGGTGCCGACGGTGAGGAGGTGGCCGTAGGCGATGTAGGCGATGGCGTGGCAGCGCTCGGCCTCGTCCATGTAGTGGGTCGAGACCAGCACGGTCATGCCCTCCGCCGCGAAGCCGTGGATGCGCTCCCAGAATTCGCGCCGCGCCTGCGGATCCACTCCCGCCGTGGGTTCGTCGAGGAGCAACAGGCGGGGCCGGTGCAGGATGCACGCGGCGAGCGCAAGGCGCTGCTTCCAGCCGCCGGAAAGCTCGCCCGCCAGTTGGTCGCGGCGGTGCGTCAGACCCATGCGTTCGAGCGAAGCGTCCACCCGCCGGGCGCGGTCCTTCACCCCATGCACGCGGGCGGCGAAGTCGAGGTTCTCGCCCACCGTCATGTCCTCGTAGAGCGAGAAGCGTTGGGTCATGTAGCCCGCCTGGCGCTTGATTTCCGCCGCCCGGGTACGGATGTCGAGGCCGAGGCACTCGCCCGTGCCGCCATCGATATGCAGCAGCCCGCAGAGCATGCGGATGGTGGTGGTCTTGCCCGAGCCGTTCGGGCCGAGAAAGCCCATGATCCGGCCTTCCGCGACGGTGAGATCGATGGCGTCGACCACGGTGCGATTGCCGAACCGCTTGGTCAGCCCGGTAACGGCAATCGCGGCGGTCACTTCGCCGCCTCCCGCGGCACGATCTCCACCGGCTGGCCGGGGCGGAGCCGCGCCGCGATCGCGGCGTCGGGGCGAAGCTCGACGAGAAACGCGAGCTTCGCTGCGTTCTCGCGCGAGTAGAGGATCGGCGGCGCATAGGCGGCTTCGCTCGAAACGAAGCTGACCGTCGCCGCCGCACCCGCGCCGCACGCGGCGCAACGCAGCTCCGCCCGCGCACCCTGAGGCAGGCGGGCGAGCGCATCCGCGCCCAGGTAGGCACGCACGATCACGTTGCCGGGCGGCAGCAGCCGCACCACCGGCGCCCCGGCGCCGACGGTTTCGCCGGGGTGGAAGAACACGTCCTCGACCCGCGCATCCTGCGGCGCGATGCCGGTGCGATCGGCGAGCGCGGTCTGCGCCTCCGCCACCGCCGCATCCGCTGCGGCCACGGCGTGCCCCGCCGCCTGGATTTCCGGGCGACGCGCCGCGAGGCGCGCGGTGTCGAGCTGGGCTTCCAATTCCGTCACCCGGGCGCGCGCCTCCGTGGCGTTCGCGGCGGCGGTGTCGAGCTTCTGCTGCAACGCGGCGGAGGTACCCTTCAGCCCTCGCTGGCGCGTCAGTTCCTGCTCGGCAAGTTGGAGCTGGGCGGCGGCCTGGTTGCGTTGCGCCGCGATCACCGCAATCTCCTCGGGCCGCTTGCCGGTGAGGAGGTTTTCGGTGTCGGCTTGCGCCTGCGCCCGCTTCGCCTCCGCTTGCCGCAGCGCCGCCGCGGCGGCCGCCGGATCGAGGCGGAACACCGCCGCCCCGGCGGCTACCGCGTCGCCGCGCGCCACCGCCACCTCCACCACCCGCCCGCCACCCGGCACGCCGAGGTCGACGAAATCGCCCTCGACGTAGCCCGAAATCGACTTCGGTCCATCGTCGAGACAGCCGCCCAGCAGCAACGCCAGGGCCAGGGGAATGCCCGCTCGCGCCCTCATTGCCCACGCTCCCGGAGCCCGCCGAGCAGCACCCGCGTCATCTCGGCGGCGAAATCCTGCCACGCCAGAGGCTCGCCGACGGCGCGGCCCAGGCCGTGGTTCCACATCGAAAGGGTGAGAACCGGTGCGATCACCATGAACGGCGTCAGTTCACCGAGATCGGCGGCAAACTCGCCGCGCGCCTGGCCGCGCTTGAGGATGCCGGCGATCAGCTTCATCCCGCGCGCCACCACCTCGGTGGTGTAGAACCGCGCGATATCGGGGAAATTCCCGGCCTCGGAGAGGACGATCTTGGGGATCGCACCCGACGGCGTGGAGCCGACGACGCGGCAGATCTCGGCGACGACGCGGGCGAGGAGTTCGTCCGACGACCCGTCGAAGTCCGCCGCCAGACCTTCGAGGTGAGTCACGGTGAGGCCGATGGTTTCCCGTACCGTCGCCTTGAACACCTCGGCCTTGGACGGAAAATACAGATACACCGCCGCCTTCGAAAGCCCGGCCTTCGCCGCGATCTCCTCGATCCGGGTGGCGGCGAAGCCCTTCTCGGCGAACAGTGCGAGAGCGGCGGCGATGATCTCCGAAGGGCGTCGTTCGGCGCGGCGGGCTTTGAGTTTCTCGGCCATCGGCATCTCCATAACTGACCGTTCAGTTATAACGATTTTTGCCGAAATATTCAAGGCCGGGGCACGAGCCTCAGGAAAGCTTGAACGGAATGACGATGCGGAAGGTGAGGCTCTTCGCGGTCAGATCGGCGGGGAACGGCGGGAAACGCCGCACCCGGTCGAGGAGCGCCGAGGCCTCGCGGTCGAGGACGCCATGGCCGCTGTCGCGGGAGACGTGAACGAGGGAGATGCTGCCGTCGGCGGCGACGGTGAAGGCGATCTCGACCTCGCCCTCGTAGCCCATGCGCTGCGCCACCGCCGGGTAATTCCGCTTCTGCCAGAGCGCATGGTAGACCAGCGCCTTGTAGCGCCCGAGCGGCGAGCCCGCCTCCACTCCGCCTGCGCCGAGACGCCCGGAAATCGGGCTGCCCGCCGCGCCTTCCACCGCCACCGGCGCGGTCTGCCCCGACGCGGACGCGGCGGATGCGACGGATTGCTCGGGCGCGGCCGACGTCGCGGCCTGCGGCTGCGGCGCTTCGGCGGGCGCGGCGGGTGGTTGGGGCGCGGGTTTAGCCACCGGCTTCGGTTTGGGTTCGGGCTTCGGGATCGGCTTCGGCTTGGGCAGCGCCACCTCCGCCTCCACCGGCTTGGGCGGCGGCGGTGGCGGCGCGACTTCGGCGGATTGCGGCGCGGCGGGCGGCGGCGGCGCGGCGGCGACCGCGCCGGGCGAAGCCTTGGCGCCGCCGAATTCCGCCAGTTCCACGGCGAAGGCCCCGGCGGGCAGATCGCTGACCGGCGGCTTGAGCCAGAGCGCCGCCGCCACGCCCACCGCGAGATGCGCCGCGAGCACCGCCGAAAGACTGCCGCCCCAGAGCCGCCCCTCTGCGCCCATTACCGCGCGTCCTCCAGTGCCACCAGCGCGACCTTCAGGTATCCGGCATCGCGCAGGGCGTTCATCACCGTCATCAGGCGGCCGTAGTCCACCGCCTTGTCGGCGCGCAGGAACACCCGTGCCGCATGGTCGCCGCCGGTCGCTGCGTCGAGCGCGGACCCGAGGGTTTCGAGATGCGCCGGAACCTCGCCGACGAGCAATCCCGCGTCCGCCTTGACCGAAACGAACAGCGGCGCGTCGGGCCGGGTCTGGGGCTTGGCGTTGGCGGCGGGCAAGTCGACCGGAACGTCCACGGTGGCCAGGGGCGCTGCGACCATGAAGATGATCAGCAGCACCAGCATCACGTCGATGAACGGCGTGACGTTGATCTCGGCGGCCTCCTGGAGGTCGTCGTCCGCGTCGACGCGCCCGCCGATCATTCCGCCGCCTCCCGGAGCGGCAGGACGCGGCGGTCGAGATCACGGCTGACGATCCGCAACACTTCCGCCGAGGCATCGGCCAATTGGGCGCGATAGGCGGCGATCGAACGGGCGAAGAGGTTGTAGATCACCACCGCCGGGATCGCCGCGATCAAGCCCATCGCGGTGGCGAGCAAGGCCTCGGCGATGCCGGGGGCGACTACTGCGAGGTTGGTGGTGTGGGACTGGGCGATGCCGACGAAGCTGTTCATGATCCCCCACACCGTGCCGAACAGGCCGACGAACGGCGCGGTCGAGCCGATGCTGGCGAGGATGCCGGTGCCGCGCCCGAGACACCGACCCGCGCCCGCCTCGATCCGCGCGAGGCGGCTTGCGACCCGATCCTTGAGGCCTTCACCCGCTCCGGCGGAGAGCCTGGCTTCGGTCGCCGCCGCCGCCACCAGCGCCGCCTCGACGCTGCCGTCGTCGGCGCGCCGCACGGCTTCCGCCAGGGTGCGGGCGTCGGCCAGCGCCGCGCTCAGGCGCGCCGCGCTCGCCCGCGCGCGGCGAACTTCGACGGTCTTGGCCAGCCACACCGTCCAGGTGATCACCGAGGCGAGCGCGAGGCCGACCATCACCGCCTGGACGACGACATGGGCGTTGACGAACATCGCCCAGGGCGAAAGCGCCTGGGGGAGCGTGGCGAGGAGATCGGGAGTTTCCGGGATCATCGTCGTTCCCTTCGGTTATTCCGCCGCGCGCGCGGTGGGTTGGGAGAGGCTCCAGGGCAGAACGTAAAGCGCCTCGCGGTGACGCCCGACCAGCGCGGTGACGCCGAAGACCTCGTGCAGGCTCTCGGGCGAGAGCACGTCGATCGGCGCGCCGTCGGCGGCGAGCTTGCCCCGGTCGAGCAGCACGACGCGGTCGCAGAAGCGTGCGGCGAGGGTGAGGTCGTGCAGCACCACCACCACCGTCCGCCCCGCATCCGCCGAGGCGCGCAGCACCTCCATCACCTGGAGTTGGTAGTGCGGGTCGAGGCCCGCCACCGGCTCGTCGGCAAGCAGCACGTCGGGCGCGCCCGCCAGTACCCGGGCGAGCATCACCCGCACCCGCTCGCCGCCGGAAAGATCGAGGGCGGAGCGGTCGCGCAGGTGTTCGACGCCAGTGGCGGCGAGCGCCGCCGTCACCGCCGCCCGATCCTTGAGACCGTCGGTGCCGAAGCGGCGATGATGCGGCGTGCGCCCCAGGCCAACGACGTTCTCCACCGTCATCGGCCAGAAGCACGGCGCGCCCTGCGCCAGATAGCCGACGCGGCAGGCGAGCGCGGCGCGGTCCCAGTCCGCAACCGGCCTGGCGTCGAAGTGGACGGTTCCGGCGCTCGGTTCGAGGAAACCCATCAGGGTTTTCAGGAGCGTGGTCTTGCCCGCACCGTTGGGGCCGATCAGGCCGACCATGCCCGCGCCGCCGAGGTCGAGGTCGAGGCCGTCGATCACGCCGCGCCCTCCGCGCGACACGCGCACGCCGCGCAGCGAAAAACCGTCGGCGAAGATCGGGTCGGGATCGAGGGCGAGCGGCATCGGGCGTCTCCTTCTCAAAGCGGGCGGCGGCGGGTGTTGAGGATCAGCACCAGGAAGAACGGCGCGCCCAAGAGCGCGGTGAGCACGCCGAGCTTGAATTCCGCATGGGTCGGCATCAGCCGCACGCCGATGTCGGCGGCAAGCAACAACGCAGCGCCCCCCATCGCGCTCGCGGGCAGCAACAGGCCGGGGCGGTGCCCGACCAACGGCCGCAGCAGATGCGGCACGACCAGGCCGATGAAGCCGATCGCACCCGACACCGCCACCCCCGCCCCGACCGCGAAGGCGGTGCCGACGACCACTGCGAGGCGCAGGCGCTGGAGCGAGAAGCCGAGGCTGGCGGCGGTTTCCTCGCCGAGGGTGAGGGCGTCGAGCGCCGGGCCGCAGCGCAGCAACAGCACCCAGCCGACGAGCATGAACGGCAGCGCCAGCCAGACGTGGTCGATGCTGCGCTCGGCGAGCGAGCCCAACAGCCAGAACACGATTTCGAGGGAGGCGTGCGGATCGGGCGAGAGGTTGATCGCCACCGAGATCAACGCCCCGGTGAGGCTCGACAACGCCACGCCCGCGAGGATGATGGTAAGCACGCCCGGATCGCGCCCGGCGAGCGCGAACAGCACCAGAGTTGCCAGCACCGCGCCGCTGATCGCGAAAATCGGCAAGGCGAGCGGCGTCAGCGCGGCGAAGCCGTAATACAGCGCCACCACCGCGCCGAGCGCGGCGGACGACGACGTGCCGATGATCGCGGGCTCGGCGAGCGGATTGCGCAGCAAACCTTGCAGCGCCGCGCCGGAAAGACCGAGCGACGCGCCGACCAGCGCGCCCAAAATCGCGCGCGGCAGGCGGATCTCCTGGATGATGATCGCGAACGGGGAATCGTCGGCGGCGACGAGCGCGGGAAAAATCCGGCCGGCGGGGATATGCACGGTGCCGAGGCCGAGAGAAATCACGAACAGCACCGCGATGGCGAGCCCCAGCCCCGCGAACAGGAGAGTCCGGGCTGCCGGGCGCCTGAGCGCCGCGCTCGCGGGAGTGACGATGCTATCCAATTCCGGCCCCTTCGCGTCGCCCGCCGCGACGCATGCGGTTGCATGTGCCGTTTTGGCGCGATGGGGCGATCGATTGGGAAATCCGGCCCGGGGAACACCCCGGAAATCGCGGTCTCCCCGTGCCCCCGCACGTCGAAAACGGTCAACGGTCCCGGCAGGTCTCCTGGCTCGCGGGTCGACGCGGGGGATCGGCCTTCCCAGTTTCCCAGTGGCCCATGCGATCCACGCTCGCCGCTTACAGTTGCGGAGGCAGCTTCGGAATTGGCGTTTTCCGCCGCACCGAATTCCCTTTTCACCCCAGGCGCCAACGGGCGCGACAACGGGGAACCGAGAGGGTCGGTTTAACGCCGCCCCGACCTGGAGTCAAGGCGACGTTACACTGTATCACCGGCGACGGCGGCCGGGCGGCGTGCGCTGCTGGTGGCCGGGGACCGCCGGAGCGGGCGCAGGATCGGGCCGCGCGCCCCGATATCCTTCGCTTTTCAAGCCGGTGCCGCGCGGCTGCCAGGCGGGGACGAGATGCGCCTTGCCCGCCCCGATCAAATCGGCACGGCCCATCTGGATCAGGGCCTCGCGCAGCATCGGCCAGTTCTCGGCGTCGTGGTAGCGCAGGAACGCCTTGTGCAGGCGGCGCTGCTTCAGCCCCTTGATCGTCTCGACCTCTTCCGAGCGACCGTGGCGGACGCCCTTCAGAGGGTTGAAGCCGGTGTGGTACATCGCGGTCGCCAGCGCCATCGGCGACGGCAGGAAGGTCTG
>DBTR01000083.1:25638-32516 GCA_002307145.1 Rhodospirillum sp. UBA1311
CGCCGCACCGGCTTCAGCGGATTGAAACCGGTGTGATACATCGCGGTGGAAAGCGCCATCGGCGCGGGCAGGAAGTTCTGCACCTGGTCGACGCGGAAGCCGTTCTTCTTCAGCCACAGCGCGAGATTGAGCATGTCCTCGTCGGTGGTGCCGGGGTGCGCCGCGATCACGTAGGGGATCAGGTAGTATTCCTTGCCGACCTTCTTCGCCGCGCTCTCGAACATCTGGCGGAAGCGGTCGAACGCGCCGATGCCGGGCTTCAGCATCAGCGACAGCGGACCGGGCTCGGAATGCTCCGGCGCGATCTTCAAATAGCCGCCGACGTGGTTCGCCACCAGCGCCTGGATATAGGCCGGGCTCTTCACCGCGAGATCGAAGCGCACGCCCGAGCCGATCAGGATCTTCTTCACGCCGCGCACGCCGCGCGCACGCTCGTAGAGCTTGATCAACGGGCCGTGGTCGGTGTTGAGGTTCTTGCAGATGTCGGGATAGAGACAGGAAGCACGGCGGCAGACCGCCTCGGCCTTCGGGCTCTTGCAGCCGAGCCGCCACATGTTGGCGGTCGCTCCGCCGAGGTCCGAGATCACGCCGGTGAAGCCGCAGTCCGAATCCCGGATCGCCTCGATCTCGCGGATGATCGAATCTTCCGAGCGGCTCTGCACCACCCGCCCCTCGTGCGCGGTGATCGCGCAGAACGCGCAGCCGCCGAAGCAGCCGCGCACGATCGCCAGGGAATGGCGGATCATCTCCCACGCCGGAATCTTGTGGCCGTCGTAGGCCGGGTGCGGCGCGCGGGCATAGGGGAGGTCGTAGACGCCGTCGAACTCCTCGGTGGTGAGGGGTTCGGGCGGCGGCGACACCCAGATCATCCGGTCGCCGTGGCGCTGGATCAGCGGGCGGCCGTTGAGCGGGCTGCCCTCCTGGTGGATGATCCGCGCCGCGTGGGCATACATCGCCTTGTCGTTGACCACCGCCTCGTAGGACGGCAGTTCGATGGCGAAGGGAACGTCCTTCGGCAGATCCTGCGGTTCGGCTTCGTCGGCGAGGCGGGTTTCGTCCTTCACCGCCCAGCCTTCCGGCACGCCATGGGTAGGCACGGCGACGCCGCGCACGTCGCGGAAGTCGGGGGCCGCGCCCTTGGCCTTGGCATAGCGATGCGCGATCTCGACGCAGGCGCGCTCGGCGTTGCCGTAGACCAGCACGTCGGCCTTGGAATCGAGAAGCGCCGAGCGGCGCACCTTGTCGGACCAATAGTCGTAGTGCGCGAGGCGGCGCAGGCTCGCCTCGATGCCGCCGATCAGCACCGGCACGTCCTTGTAGGCCTCGCGGCAGCGCTGCGAATACACCAGCACCGCGCGATCCGGGCGCTTGCCGCCCTCGTCGTCGGGCGTGTAGCTGTCGTTGGAGCGGATGCGGCGGTCCGAGGTGTAGCGGTTGACCATGCTGTCCATGTTCCCGGCGGTGATGCCGTAGAACAGGTTGGGCTTGCCGAGCTTGCGGAAGTCGTCCGGCCCCGACCAGTCGGGCTGGGCGATGATGCCGACGCGGAAGCCTTGCGCCTCCAGCACCCGGCCGATCACCGCCGCGCCGAACGACGGGTGGTCGATGTAGGCGTCGCCCGAGACGATGATCACGTCGCAGGAATCCCAGCCGAGCGCGGTCATCTCCTCGCGGCTCATCGGCAGGAACGGCGCCCGCCCGAAGCGGTGCGCCCAATACTTGCGATACGAGAACAGTGCTTTTTCCGCCACCCGGAAACTTCCTTTCAAATCCCCAACCATAAATAGGCGCAACCGAGGCTGATTGCCGTCACCGGCACGCCGATCCGCGCATATTCGCCGAAGCCCACCGCCACGCCCGCATCCCGCGCCCGCTCGACGGCGATGATGTTCGCCATGCTGCCGACGATCAGGAAGTTCCCCGACAGGGTCGAGAACACCGCCAGCCGGAGCAGCGTCGCCTCGCCCAAGTGCGGCGCGAGGCCCAAAATCCCGGTGACCAACGGCACGTTGCCGATCGCGTTGCTGCCCACCAGCGAGAGCAGCAGGGTCATCGGCGGCGCGGACACCCCCGCCGCCACGCCGGGCAGCAACTGCTCCACCAGCCCGCTGTCCACCAGCGCGCCGGTAACCACGAACAGGCAGGTGAACAGCAGCAGCAGGTGCCAGTCCACCATGCCGAGCATCCGCTCGGTGCCGAGGCGGCGGTTGAGCAGCAGCGCCGCCGCCACCGCCAGCGCCCACGGCGCATGCGCGATCGGCATCGAGAACACCGCGATCAGCGCCACCCCCGCGACCAGCGCCTTCGCGCCCCGCCGCCGGTCGAGGCCGCGGTCGGAAACCTCGCCCACCCGCGCCTCCGCATGCCAGCGTCCGCGCCAGACCAGGACCGAAACCGCGAACACCACGAGCATCGCCGCAATCGCGGGCACCGCACAGGTGCGCGAAAATTCCCAGAACGTCAATCCGCCGACGTGCGCGATCAAAAGATTCTGCGGATTGCCGATCAGCGTCGCCGCCGACCCGGCGTTCGCCGCGCAGGCGATGGCGATCACGAACGGGCGTGGATCGAGCCCCCGCGCCATCACCCCCTGCACCACCACCGGCACCAGCGCCCAGACCACCACGTCGTTGGTGAGAAAGGCGGAAAGCGCGCCGCTCGCACCGATCACGAGGCCCAAAAGCAACGGCGGCGACAGCGCCGCCTCGCTCAAGGCCCGCCCCGCCCAGGCGAAGAAGCCGCAGGCCTCGACCTGGGCCGAGACCACCATCAGCGAGAACAGGATCGCGAGGGTCGGGAAATCGACGGCGCGGACGATGCCCGGTCCGTCCACCGCGCCAACGGCGAACACGAACACCGCGCCCACCAGGGCGACTCCGGTACGGTCGATGGCCAACCCCGGCCAGCGCCCGAGGCCCATGCCCACATACACGGCTACGAAAGCCAGACCTACCCCAACCTCAATCCACACCGCCGTCTCCTCCATCGGCGGGTTATACCCCACGCCTCCGATTTGATAAACTTTGATACACTTATTCATACGAAAGAGGCTTCTGAGTACCCGCTTGTTCTGCGTATACTGCGCGCGGATACCCTCTTTCTGGGAAAGACCGCGCGATGCAGTTTCGCCTTGGCCCTCCCGGCATCCTGATCGCCTTGGCTCTGTCGTGTCTCGCGGCCCCGTCGGCCGAGGCTGCGACCAAGCCGCGCCAGACTGCCGCCGCGCCCGTCATCACCGCAGTGGCGGAGCGCCACGACGTTCCGCGCCTCGCCCGCACCGTCGGCAACGTCCTCGCCTCGGCCACGGTCCAGATCAAATCCCAGGTCGAAGGCCGGGTTCTCGAAGCGCCCTTCACCGAAGGCCAGATGGTCAAGGCAGGCGATCTTCTCTTCCGCATCGACCCCCGACCCTTCCAGGCCGAACTCGAACAGGCGCAGGCGCTGCTCGCCCGCGACCAGGCGCTGCTCGACCAGGCCAAGCTCGAACTCGCGCGGCAGAAGGACCTGAGCGCACGCGGCGTCGCCTCCACCCAGCGCTACGAGCAGGCCCAGGCGGATGCGAAATCGCTCACCGCCTCGGTCGCCGCCGACGCCGCCTTCGCCGCCAACGCCAAGCTCAAGCTCGGCTATTCGGAAATCCGCTCGCCGATCACCGGCAAGACCGGCGCGATCCAGATCCACCCCGGCAACCTCGTCAAGGCCAACGGCGACACCCCGATGGTGACGGTCTCGGCGATCGAACCGGTGCGGGTGGCGGTCACGCTGCCGCAGCAGCTCCTGCCGATCCTCCAGGAACGGATGAAGGAAGGCGGCACCAAGCTCCTCATCAACGTGCCGGGCGAACACGGCGCGACGCTCACCGGCGCGGTCGACTTCGTCGGCGACGCGGTGGACGCGCTCTCGGGCACGATCGCGGTGCGCGCGACGGTGCCGAATACGGACCACAGCCTGGTCCCCGGCCAGTTCGTCACCGCATCGCTGGTGCTGGAAATCCTCAAGGACGTGATCGTGGTGCCGTTCGAGGCGGTCAACACCGGCCAGCACGGCAGTTATGTCTACATCGTCGACCCCGACAACAAGGCGCAAACGCGCAGCGTCCGGGTTCTCTATGCCGACGGCGGCATTGCCGCCCTTGAGGGCGAAGTCGCCCCCGGCGACGCGGTGGTGATCGACGGCCAGCTCCGCCTCGCCCCCGACGTCGCGGTGACCAAGGTCGTCGCCGACAAGGCGAAACCATGAACGTCGAGATGTTTATCCGCCGGCCGGTCGCCACCACGCTCCTGATGGTGGCGCTGATGATCTTCGGCGTGATCGGCTACATGCGGATGCCGGTGAGCGAGCTTCCGGCGGTGGACTTCCCGACGATTTCGGTGACCGCGACCCTGCCCGGCACCGACCCGGAGACGATGGCCTCGGCGGTCGCGACACCCTTGGAAAACCAGTTCTCGACGATCGCCGGCATCGACTCGATGACCTCGACGTCGAGCCAGGGTTCGACCCGGATCACCCTCCAGTTCACCCTCGACCGCAACATCGACGCCGCGGCGCAGGACGTCCAGGCGGCGATCTCGGCGACGCTGCGCAAGCTCCCCTCCGACATGGATACGCCGCCGACGCTCCGGAAGGTCAACCCGGGCGATTCGCCGATCTTCTACATCTTCATGAATTCGCCGACCGAGCCGATGTCGAAGGTCACCGCGTTCGCCGAAGGGCAGCTCGCGCGCCGGCTTTCCACGGTCTCGGGCGTCGCGCAGGTCAACGTCTACGGCTCGCAGAAATACGCCGTCCGCCTGCGCATGGACCCGGACAAGATGGCCGCGCGCGGCATCGGCATCGACGAGGTCGCCGCCGCGGTCACCTCGACCAACGTCAACCAGGGCACCGGCTCGCTCTCGGGCCCGACCCGCACCGCGTTGATCCACACCAAGGGCCAGTTGCTCTCGGCGGATGCCTACGTCGACCAGGTGATCGCCTACCGCAACGGCGCGCCGGTGCGCTTCGGCGACCTCGGCCAGGTGGTCGACAGCGTCGAGAACGACCGCCTCGGCAGTTGGGTGGGCGACACCCACACGGTGATCCTCGCGGTGCAGCGCCAGCCCGGCTCGAACACCATCGAAGTGGTGGACGCGATCAAGGAAATCCTGCCGACCTTCGAGGCGCAGTTGCCGCCGTCGATGAAGCTCTCGGTGTTCTACGACCGCAGCCTGACGATCCGCGATTCGATCCACGACGTGCAGTTCACCCTCGTCCTCGCCGCCTTGCTGGTGGTGGGTGTGATCTTCGTCTTCCTGAGGAGCGCATCGGCGACGTTGATCCCGTCGCTCGCCCTCCCCATCAGCATCGTCGGCACCTTCGCCGGAATGTCGATGTTCGGCTTCTCGCTGGACAACCTCTCGCTGATGGCGCTCACCCTTTCGGTGGGGTTCGTCGTCGACGACGCGATCGTCATGCTCGAAAACATCGTCCGCCACCGCGAGGCGGGGGAAAAGCCGTTCGAGGCGGCGGTCAAGGGCGCGAAGGAAATCGCCTTCACCATCGTCTCGATGACGGTGTCTCTGGCGGCGGTGTTCATTCCGGTGATGTTCATGGGCGGCATCGTCGGACGCCTGCTGCACGAATTCGCCCTCACCATCGTGCTCGCGATCCTCGCCTCGGGGCTGATCTCCCTGACGCTGACGCCGATGCTGTGCAGCCGGATGATCCGCTCCGGCCACCAGACCCATGGCAAGTGGTATCGCAAGAGCGAAGCGGCGTTCGACCGGCTACAGGCCGGATACGGCCGCTCGCTTTCCTGGTGCCTCGGCCATAAGCCGTTCGTCTTCATCCTGTTCCTGGTGAGCTTCGGCCTGTCCGGCTGGCTGTTCACCGTGGTGCCAAAGGACTTCCTCCCCTCCGACGACACCGGCCGGGTGTTCGGCTACACCGAAGGCACGTCGGCAACCTCGTACGACGAGATGGTCCGCAACCAGGCCAAGGCGATGGAAATCGTCCGCGCCGACCCGGCGGTCGCCGAGGTGATGTCGACGGTGGGCGCGGGCGGCTCGCGCTCGACCACCAATTCGGGCCTGTTGATCATCAACCTGAAGCCCCTGGACGAGCGCACCGACACCGCAGACGACGTGGTGCGGCGGCTGCGCGCCAAGACGGCGAACAAGATCCCCGGCATCAACGTCTACATGCAGAATCCGCCGATCATCCGCGTCGGCGGCTCGGTCAGCAAGGCGCAGTATCAATACGCGCTCCAGGATCTCGACCTCGACGCGCTTTATGGCGGCGCCGAGCGCCTCACCGAGCGCCTCGCGAAGGAGCCGGGCTTCACCGACGTGACCAACGACATGGACATCTCGGCTCCCACCGTCTCGATCGTGATCGACCGCGAGCGCGCGGCCCAGCTCGGGGTCACGGTGATGCAGGTGGAGGATGCGCTCGCCTCGGCCTTCGGCCAGCGCCAGGTCTCGACGATGTATACGCCGAACGACCAATATCAGGTGATCCTGGAACTCCTGCCGCAGTTCCAGGAGGAGGCTTCGGCGCTCGAACGCCTCTATGTCCGCTCCAGCCACGGCGCGCTGGTGCCGCTCACCGCCGTTACCGCGATCAGCCGGGGCGTGCTGCCCCAGACCGTCAACCACCAGGGCCAGCTGCCCTCGGTCACCGTCGCGTTCAACCTCGGCGAAAACTTCTCGCTCGGCGAGGCGGTCAACCGGATCGAGCAGATCAAGTCCGAAATCGGCATCGCCAGCACCACCCAAACGTCATTCCAGGGCACCGCCAAGGCATTCGAAAGCTCGACCAAGGGCCTCGGCCTGCTGCTCCTGCTCGCGATCGTCGTCGTCTACATCGTGCTGGGGATTCTCTACGAGAGCTTCATCCACCCG
>DBTR01000058.1:0-4631 GCA_002307145.1 Rhodospirillum sp. UBA1311
TCTTGCAGATGATCGGCTCGCGGAACACCGTGCCGTCGAGGATGTTGCGGACCGTGCCGTTGGGCGACTTCCACATCTTCTTGAGGCCGAATTCCTTCACCCGGTCTTCATCGGGGGTGATCGTGGCGCACTTGACGCCGACGCGGTGCTTTTTGATCGCCTCGGCGGCGTCGATGGTGACCTGGTCGTCGGTGGCGTCGCGGTGCTCGATGCCGAGGTCGAAGTAGAGGAGTTCGACGTCGAGGTACGGCAGGATCAGCTTTTCCTTGATGAACGACCAAAGGATGCGCGTCATTTCGTCGCCGTCGAGTTCGACGATGGGGTTGGCGACCTTGATTTTTTTCATGACGAAGGTTTCCCGTTGGGTTTGCGGTGCAGAGAGCGTTCAGGGAAGCGATTTGGCCCCTGCCGGGGAGCGCCCCGGGAAGTGACGAATGTCCTTAACCGCAAAGATAGAACCCCCTGGACCGGGTTTCAATGCGGACCGCACAGCCGCGCTATGTCGTTGCGCGATAAGCGGTTCGGACGTAGGGTGGCGAGGCGCCCCGCGGCTCTCGGGAAGGGGGGTGCGGAAGACATCGGGCGATGGGAAGCGATTGGGGTCGAACGTGAAACGGGCAGGACTTTACGGAATTCTGTTGCTCGGCTTGGTGCTCGTCGGGTCTGCGCTGTGGATGCTGCGCGACCGCGAAGAACCCGCGCCCGCAGCGCCTGCGGCTTCCGCTCCGTCGGAACCCGGCGCCGCCGCGACGCAAATGCCGGTGGTGCCGTCGTTCGACATCGTACGGATCAGCCCCGAGGGCGACACCGTGATCGCCGGCCGCGCCGCGCCCGGTGCGCAGGTGACGATCTACGACGGCGACAAGGAACTCGGCCATGCCAAGGCCGACGAGCGGGGCGAATGGGTGTTCCTGCCCCAGAAGGCGCTGCCGCCCGGCACGCGCAAATTGAGCCTGTCCGCCCTGCCGCCCGATGGCAAGGGCGAGCCTCTGCGCTCGGAAGGCGACGTGGTCCTGGTGGTTCCCGAGCCCGGCGCCGGCGGCGTGATCGCGGTGCAGGTGCCGAAGACCGCAGGGGGCACCTCGCGGGTGTTGCAACGCCCGGGCGATGCCGGGGCGGGGCTTTCGATCGCAGCCATCGACTACGACGAGAAGGGGCGCGTCGGGGTTTCCGGTTCGGCCGAGCCCAATGCCAAGATCATCGTCTACCTCGACGACGCCGAGGCGGGCCGCACCACCGCCGCAGCCAACAGCGACTGGCGGGTCAAGGCCTCCCGCGCGCTCACCGACGGCCAGCACACCGTTCGCGCCGACCAGGTGGACGCGAGCGGCCAGGTGATTCGCCGCGCCGAGGTCAGGTTCGAGATCAACCTGAGCGACGCGAACGGGGCGGGGGATATCGTCGTGGTGGTGCAGCCGGGCAACAGCTTGTGGCGGATCGCGCGGCGGATCTACGGCGAGGGGATGTCGTACACCCAGATCTTCGAGGCCAACCGCGGCCAGATCCAGGACCCCAACAAGATCTACCCGGGACAGAACTTCGTCGCGCCGAAGACCAAGCCCTGAAACCCGAAAAGGGTTTCAGGCGGCGTGGGCGTGATCCTGGATCAGCCGCAGGAGCGGCTTATGCCACGCGAGGACGCGGGTGAGGCCGACCATCAGGCGTTCGGCGGAAACCGGCGTCGGTAGAGGCGCCTCGGCGGCGAACAGGATCGCGCCGTCGTCGGTGACGCTGAGGCCGCCGCCCACGTCTTCCTGGATGATGTCGATCAACGCCAGGACACGATTGCGCTTGGCGCGGTCGTCGGCGTCGGGCAGGCGGGCGATCTCGCCGTTGACCTTGATCCGCGCCGCCTTGCCGATTTCGAGGAAGCGCACCGCGAACTCGGTGTCGAGGTAGCGGAAGCCGAAGCTGATCGGGGCGCGGTAGGTCATCGGCGGCTCGGGTGGCACGATCACCACTTCGCCGTCCTCGACGCCCACCGATTGCAGGCGGAGCGGCAGCACTTGTTCACCGATTTTGACCAGACGTGTCACTTTGAGGCAGCCCCGCGCGAAACCATAGCGGCAGATACCTTAGCATGGGGGCGCGGCAGCGCCAAGGCGGCAGCGGTGCGCGGGGCGGTTTGCCCTTCCCCCGAAAACTGTTCCGGCATACTGTGGGGCCGGAAAAAACCAGCGGGATCGAGGAATGAACACGGTTGATTTGTCTTGGCGGCGCTTTGTGATGCCGCCGATCCATCCTGAAGGTAAGCGCTTCGTCGCGATTTTCGCGGTGATCGCGGTATTGCTCGGATTGCTGTGGCTGCCGCTTGGGCTGGCGGGCGCGGTGGTTACGATCTGGTGCTTCTACTTCTTCCGCAACCCGGACCGGGTGACGCCGGTGGGCGCGCACTGGGTGATCTCGCCGGCAGACGGCATCGTCCAGGCGATCACCGATGTCGCGCCGCCGCCCGAGCTTGAACTCGGCGAGGGCGCCCGTACCCGGATCAGCGTGTTCATGAGCGTGTTCGACGTGCACGTGAACCGCGCGCCGACGGCGGGCAGCATCGGCGTGATCGCCTACGCGGCGGGCAAGTTCCTCAACGCGACGCTGGACAAGGCGAGCGTCGACAACGAGCGCAACAGCCTGCGCATCGATCTGCCCGAGCGCGACGGCCTCGTCGGCGGAACCCTGGGCGTGGTGCAGATCGCGGGCCTGATCGCGCGCCGGATCGTCTGCTTCGTCCGCGTCGGCGACGCGGTGAACGCGGGCGAGCGCTTCGGCCTGATCCGCTTCGGCAGCCGCCTCGACATCTACCTGCCGCCCGGCGTCGCGCCGTTGGTGGTGGTGGGGCAACGCATGCTGGCGGGGGGATCCATCCTCGCCGACCTGCGCATCGGCGCGGAGAGCCTCGCTCGCCAGGGGGAAACCCGGTGATGGAGCCGACTCCGCAGAACCGTCGCGGCCGCATTCGCGCCCTGCCGTTCAACGTGATCATCCCGAACGTCCTGACCCTGTTCGCGCTTTCGGCGGGCGTCACCGCGATCCGCTTCGGCATCGAGGCGAAGTGGGAGCGGGCGGTGATCGCGCTCCTGATCGCGGCGATCCTCGACGCCCTCGACGGCCGCATCGCGCGGCTCTTGCGCGGAACCTCGAAGTTCGGCGCGGAACTCGACTCGCTTTCCGACATGGTCTGCTTCGGCGTCGCACCCGCGATCATCCTCTATTGCTTCGCGATGCAGGGCCAGACCGGCTTCGGCTGGGCGCTGTGCCTCGGCTATGCCGCCTGCATGGCGTTGCGCCTCGCGCGCTTCAACACCATGATCGGCGACCCCGACCAGCCCGCCTGGGCCTACAACTACTTCACCGGCGTGCCCGCCCCGGCGGCGGCGCTGTTGGTGCTGACGCCGCTCACCCTGTCGATCGAGTTCGAGCACGGCATCTTCTCCCACCCCGCCGTGGTCGGCACCTTCCTCGCGGGCGTGGCGTTCCTGATGGTCAGCCGCATTCCGACCTTCGCGATGAAGAAGGGGCGGGTGCCGGTGCAAGGCGTCCTGCCGTTGATGCTGGTGATCGTCGCGATCGCGGCGTTCCTCGTCACCCAGCCGTGGCTGACCATGGCGACCCTCGGCCTCGTCTACCTCGGCACCATCCCGGTGAGCTACAACATGTACCGCCGCCGCGCTGCCGTGGAAGCCGCAGGCAAATCCCCTGCGGAAGACGACGACGACTTCGACGCGGGTCTCTGACCCATTGCGCCACGCCTGGGATTGGACTAGCTTCGGCTCCGGTCGGCAGTTCACCCAGGCGTCGTCGCCCCGTTCGATCGGGGAGCTAAACCTGCCGCGTTTCGCATCCGTGCCCGACACCCTTGTCCCGTGCCGCTCCCGGCAAGTCGACGACCCCCGACCTTGATCCAAGGACCAGCGGCACATTGCGAGGATAAGCGATGTCCAGGACCCTTTTGCCGTTCCAAACCCACGACCTTTCCGCGTTCGCCAAGGCTCTCGGCGGCGAACTGCGCGACTGCGGCCATCCGCCCGGCCACGTCGAGCTGTTGAACATGCTCGCCCGTGCGGGCGGTTGCCGCAACTTCCAGCACCTGAAGGCGCAGGCCGACGCCAAGGCCGCGCTCGAAACCCCGCCGGTGACGGAGCCTGCGGTCGACTACCTGCGCCTGCGCCGCACGCTCCGGCTGTTCGGCGCGGACGGGATGCTGCTGCGCTGGCCGCCCAAGCTCCGGGAACGGGAGCTTTGCCTCTGGGTGGTGTGGGCGGCGATCCCGGCGCGTCGGGATCTTGGCGAAAAGACCGTCAACGCGTACATCACCGCGCGCCACGACTTCGGCGACTACGCGCTCATCCGGCGGTGGATGGTCGACCTCGGGATGCTGGAGCGCACCCCGGACGGCAGCGTCTATCGGCGCGTCGAGCGCCGTCCTTCGGCGGAGGCGCGGGCGTTGATCGCGCTCGTCGGCGCGCGCGGCGCGGTGGCGTAGACCGGCCCACGGCGGCGGGGGCGCGCCTCCGCCGCCGCCAGCCCTTGCGAAAGCGGGAAAAACGCGAGGGCATCACCGGGAACAGTTGACCAAATCCCGGGGCTCCGTAAAAGTGGGTGTCGTTCCCGAATGCCGTCGCGGGAGAGAGCGG
>DBTR01000058.1:4909-7625 GCA_002307145.1 Rhodospirillum sp. UBA1311
CCGCCGCCGAAGGAGCAACCGCCCCCGGAAACTCTCAGGCACCCAGAACCGCGTCGGCCAGGGGAACCTCTGGAAAGCAGGCAGATCCGTTCGCGGGCGAGCCTCACCGAAGATGTAAGCCTCGTGCGTGGTTGATCCCTCGTCCTCAGGCGAATCTTTCAGGTTCCGAAGACAGAGGGGGGCCGTTGGACCAAGGCTTGGTCCGTGGCCGATTCGCGACCGTTTTCCAGCGGGCGCGAGATCTCTGAAAGGGAACCGATGGGCGATCCGACCCCCGAAAACCTGCTGACCACGCCGCTCGATGCGCTCCACCGCGAGCTTGGCGCGCGCATGGTGCCCTTCGCGGGGTACGCGATGCCGGTGCAATATTCCGGCATCCTCCACGAGCACGCACAGGCGCGGAACCATGCCGCGCTGTTCGACGTCTCCCACATGGGACAGGCGGAAGTCCGCCATCCCGAGGGTATCGAGGCCGCCGCCCGCGCCTTCGAGGCGCTGGTGCCGGGCGATCTTATGGCGCTCAAACCCGGCCAGATCCGCTACACCCTGTTCACCAACCCAGCAGGCGGCATCCTCGACGACCTGATGGTCACCAACGCCGGCGACCACCTCTACGTCGTCGTCAACGCGGGCTGCAAGGTCGACGACTTCAAGCACATGCACGCCGGTCTGGAAGGCTGCACCGTCACCGAGCGGCCCGACCTCGCGCTGCTCGCGCTCCAGGGCCCGGAAGCCGCCAAGGTTCTCGCGCGGCTCTGCCCCGAGGCCGCCGGAATGGCGTTCATGACCGCGCGGAAGCTCGATGTCGCGGGCTTCACCGTCTGGGCCTCGCGCTCGGGCTACACCGGCGAAGACGGCTACGAAATCTCGGTGCCGGGCGACCGGGCCGAAGCCTTCGCCCGCCGCCTGCTCGAAGAGCCGGAAGTGGAATTCTCGGGCCTTGGCGCGCGCGACAGCCTGCGCCTCGAAGCGGGCCTGTGCCTCTACGGCTCCGATATCGACACCGCGACCACGCCGATCGAGGCCGACCTCAAATGGACGATCGGCAAACGCCGCCGCGCCGAGGCGGGCTTCCCCGGAGCGGAGACGATCCTGAAGCAGTTGGCTGAGGGAACCGCACGCCGCCGCGTCGGTTTGCGTCTGGACGGGCGGCAGCCCGCCCGCGCGCACACCGCGATCGTCGATGCGAGCGGCAACAAGATCGGCGAGGTGACCTCGGGCGGTTTCGGCCCGACGGTCGAAGCCGCCATCGCCATGGGGTATGTCGACGCCGCGCACGCCGCTCCCGGCACGCGGGTCGCCTGCTCCGTGCGGGGCAAGGCCTTGACGGCCGAGGTGGTGACGATGCCGTTCGCGCCGCACCGTTATTATAAAAGTTGAGCAGAGGGGACTGACGAAAATGGCAAAGATTTACTACTCCGAAGAACACGAGTGGATCTCGGTCGAGGGCGGCGTCGGCACGGTGGGGATCACCGAATACGCGCAGGAGCAACTCGGCGACGTGGTGTTTGTCGAACTGCCGGAAGTGGGAGCTTCCATCGACAAGGGCGACGACGTCGCGGTGGTCGAATCGGTGAAGGCGGCGAGCGAAGTCTATTCGCCGGTCTCGGGCGAAGTCGTCGAGATCAACGAGGAACTCGCGGACGCGCCCGGCCTGGTCAATCAGCACGCCGAGGGCGACGGCTGGTTCTACAAGGTCAACCTCACCGACGACAGCGAACTCGACGATCTCCTGACCCGCGCGGAATACAAAGCGTTCCTGGAAGGCCTCGAATAATGCGCTATCTGCCGTTGAGCGCCGACGACCGCCGCGACATGCTGGCGGCGATCGGTGCGGGCGGGGTCGAGGATCTGTTCGTCGACGTGCCGCAGGCGGTGCGCGACGGCGCGGTCTTCGACCTGCCCGACCACCAGGGCGAGATCGCGATCGAGCGCACCTTTACCAAGTTCGCGATGCGCAACATCTCGCCCGGCTGCGCGCCGTCGTTCCTGGGGGCGGGGGCGTATCGCCACCACATTCCGGCGGCGGTGGACGCCTTGATCCAGCGCGGCGAATTCCTCACCAGCTACACGCCGTACCAGCCCGAAATCTCGCAGGGCACGCTGCAGGCGCTGTTCGAGTTCCAGACCCAGGTGTGCCTGCTCACCGGGATGGAGGTCGCCAACGCCTCGATGTACGACGCCGCCACCGGATGCGCGGAAGCCGCGCTGATGGCTGCGCGCGTCACGCGGCGCAAGTCGGTGCTGATCTCGGGCGGCGTGCACCCGCACTACGCCGAGGTGATCGAAACCCAGTTGGGCTTCACCGACCTTACCGTCGAACGCCTCGATCCCGATCCGGTCGGCATCGAGGATTTGATCGGCCGGGTCGGCCAGGGCCATGCCTGCGTCGTCGTGCAGACCCCGAACTTCTTCGGCCGCCTCGCGGACTACACCGCGCTCGCCGCCGAGTGCCGCGCCGTCGGCGCGCTGCTGGTGGTCGCGGTGTCCGAGCCGGTGTCGCTCGGCGCGCTGAAGCCGCCGGGGGAGATGGGCGCGGATATCGTCGTCGTCGACGGCTCCTCGCTCGGCATGCCTCTGTCGTTCGGCGGCCCGGGCGTCGGCCTGTTCGCGACCAGGGAAAAATACGTTCGCAACATGCCCGGCCGCCTCGTCGGCGAGACCGTCGATGTCGACGGACATCGCGGCTGGGTGCTGACGCTCTCCACCCGCGAGC
>DBTR01000058.1:7897-8594 GCA_002307145.1 Rhodospirillum sp. UBA1311
ATCCGCCGCGAGAAGGCGACGTCCAACATCTGCACCAACTCGGGCCTTTGCGCGCTCGCGTTCTCGATCCACGTCGCGATGCTGGGCGAGGCGGGCTACACCAGGCTCGCCGAGGTCAACCACAAGACCGCCGCGCTGCTGGCGAAGCGGATCGCGACGGTGCCGGGGGTGAAGGTCCACGCCGCGGCGTTCTTCAACGAGTTCGCGGTGATGCTGCCGAAGCCTGCGGCGGAAGTGGTCGAGGCTTTGGCGAAAAAGGGCATCCTCGGCGGCGTGCCGGTGTCGCGGTTCTATCCGTCGTATCCGGAGCTTGAAAACCTGTTGCTGCTGGCGGCGACCGAGACCAACAGCGAGCAGGATATCGACGCCCTGGTCGCGGCGCTGACGGAGGTTCTGCGATGAACGAGATCCATGTGGCCGCCTCCGCGCCGGTCGGCACCGTTACCGGCAATCGTGGCTTGATCGTCGAGGAACCGCTCCTGTTCGAGCAGGGCACCGACACCGGCTCGGGCGTCGATCTGCCCGAACCCTTCGATGTGCCCGACCGTCTCGGCGAGTTCCGCCGCAAAGGCCCGATCGGCCTGCCGGGCCTGGCCGAGCCCCAGGTGGTGCGCCACTACACCCGCCTGTCGCAGAAGAACTACTCGATCGACGCCGGGTTCTATCCGCTCGGCTCGTGCACGATGAAGTACAACCC
>DBTR01000058.1:8861-9022 GCA_002307145.1 Rhodospirillum sp. UBA1311
CCGCGCCTCAACGAGAAGATCGCGCGCACGCCGGGGTTGGGCGACCTGCATCCGTTCCAGCCGGTCTCGACGGTGCAGGGTGCGCTCGACGTGATCCACACCCTCGCGGCATGGCTGATGGAGCTGACCGGCATGGCCGGGGTGGCGATGTCGCCCGCCGC
>DBTR01000058.1:9404-9540 GCA_002307145.1 Rhodospirillum sp. UBA1311
CCCCGCCACCGCCGCGCTCTGCGGCTATTCGGTGGTGGCGATCCCGGCGACCGCCGAGGGCCGCGTCGACATCGCCGCGCTCAAGGCCAAGCTCAACGACGACGTCGCGGGGATCATGCTCACCAACCCCAACACC
>DBTR01000058.1:9804-9947 GCA_002307145.1 Rhodospirillum sp. UBA1311
CCTGCGGCCTGTTCGAGCGCGACGTGCGCGAGATCGCCGAGCTGGTGCACGGGGCGGGGGCGTTCTTCTACATGGACGGCGCCAACTTCAACGCGATCATCGGCCGGGTGAAGGTCGCCGATCTCGGCGTCGACGCGATGCAC
>DBTR01000058.1:10250-62122 GCA_002307145.1 Rhodospirillum sp. UBA1311
CACGGCGGCGGCGGGCCGGGCGCGGGTCCGACGGTGTTCTCGGAGGCGTTGGCGAAGTTCGCGCCGCTGCCGTTCGTGCGGAAATCCGGCGACGCCTTCGAACTGGTGGAAAACCGCGCCCAGGCCGGGGCCGACGTTCAGCCGTTCGGCCGGATGAAGGGCTTCCACGGCCAGTTCGGGGTGATCCTGCGCGCGCTCAGCTACGCGATGGCGCTCGGCAAGGACGGACTTCGCCAGGCCTCGGGCGACGCGGTCTTGAACGCCAACTATATCCTGGCAAGGCTGAAGGATACCCTCTCCGCGCCGTTCGCCGGGCCGTGCATGCACGAGGCGCTGTTCGACGACGGCTTCCTGAAGGATACCGGCGTCACCACCCTCGACTTCGCCAAAGCGTTGATCGACGAGGGGTATCATCCGATGACGATGTATTTCCCGCTGGTCGTCCACGGCGCGCTCCTGATCGAGCCGACCGAGACCGAGAGCAAGCAGACCCTCGACCTGTTCATCGACACGATGCAGGCCTTGGCCGCCAAGGCGAAGGCGGGCGACTCGGAATTCTTCCATGCCGCGCCGCGCCTGACTCCGCGCCGGCGGCTGGACGAGACGCTGGCGGCGCGCAAGCCGGTGTTGCGCTGGTCGCGCCCGAACGACTGAGTATTCCCGTACTCGGAGCGAAAAACGCGCCAGGGTTGTCCCTGGCGCGTTCTTTTCGTACGCCGCTCGGTAAAACCCATAAGAAAATTAGGATTATCCCAAAATCCTGCGCGCGACATTTCGAGAAATGTGGTAGCAGCAAATTCGGATGCCATGGGGATGGTCCTCCAAATCGAACGGGCGGCAAACGCCCGCGGGGTGCGTTAGGGGTAGTTGAGGGCGTATGAACGATCAAGGGGAAGACCGGGGGCTCGGGGGAGTGGGAGATCTCCACCAGAGCTTGGCGCAGCAACTCCGGATTACGGATTTCGATCGGTTGCGCCGGCGCGAGCTGTTCGGGCTGGGGGACGTCGAGGCTGCGGCGCTGCGCGCCTGCCATGCGCATATCCGCGCCAATCTCGATGAAATCGTTTCCGGCTTCTACGCCATCCAGGCGTCGATCCCGGAGATCGCCAAGATCGTCGGCGACAGCGACACCATGCGCCGCCTGCACGAGACCATGCGCAGCTACCTCACCGAACTCTTCCAGGGACGCTTCGATGCGAGCTATTGCGACACGCGCCTGCGCGTCGGCATGGTCCACAGTCGCATCGGGGTACCGTCGAAACTTTACGTCGCTTCGGTGCTGACGCTCGAAAAGCAGCTCCAGCCCTGGGTGATCGCGGCCGTCGACGGCGACCCGGCGGCGCGGCTCGACGCGCTGCACCGCGCCATGCTCTTCGACCTCCATCTGGTGATGGAAACCTATCTGCTCGCGGTCACCACCGAAGTCGAGGCGGCGAAGTACAACCTCGAACGCTATGCCGACAGCCTGGAGAAAGTGATCGAGGAGCGCACCCGCCAGCTCCACGAGCAATCGCGCCGCGACGCGCTCACCCACCTGGGCAACTATCGCGCTTTCCACGAGGATCTGCGCCGCGAGATGGCACGGTCCGAGCGCGAGCATCTGCCGCTCACGCTGGTTTTCCTCGACCTCAACCGCTTCAAGGCGCTCAACGACAGCCTCGGTCATCAAGCGGGGGACGCGGCGCTGTGCGAGGTCGCGGTCTGTCTCAATCGCGCCTGTCGCGCGAGCGATCTGTCCTATCGCCTGGGTGGCGACGAATTCTGCGTGATTCTCGCCAACACAGCGCTCGCCGAAGGCCATGCCTTCCTCGACCGGCTCACCGCCTGCTGGAGCCATCGTCCGGCGGGCGAAGGCGGCGTCACCGTCAGCGTCGGCCTGGCGCAGGCGACGCCAGGCGTGCATATCCGCGCCGAAGACCTGATCCGCTCTGCCGATCAGTCGATGTATCGGGCGAAGGCGCGGGCACGCGAATCCAACGTCCACGGCATCGATACCGGAACCATCGTCGGCTGAAGGAGTGGGCTGGGGGCGTTACGGCTTCTCGCCGACGCGTCCGAAGCAGAGGGTGATGATCCCGAGAAGAGTTAGGCCGGTGAGCGCGAGCGCGAGGTAGATCACGAACGACAGGTGGAAGAACACCGTGCCGACCACCGCCGCCAAGCCGACCACCGCCAGCAGCAAAAATCCCAGGACTTGCAACGCGACACGCATGGTGGACTCTCCTGACCGGGGGGCGGTTCCTCGCAATCCAACATAGGCGCATCGGTGCCGGGAAAAAAGAGGCGGCTTCGGGTTCCGTTGCGTTTCAAGTGCGGGCGGTTACGGTGGCGGTTGATCGCGGCGATCAAGAGACCACCGCTCAGGCTGTCGCGTCGCCATGGCACGGGCGGCGGACGAGCCTAGGCCGCGAAGTAATCCCGATACCAGTCGACGAAGCGCGCCACGCCTTCGGACACCGGGGTGTTGGGGGCGTAGCCGACCCATGCGCGCAAGGCCGAGGTGTCGGCGGCGGTGGCGGGGACGTCGCCCGGCTGCATCGGCAGCAGGTTTAGGGTCGCGGTCTTGCCGAGGCAATGTTCGAGGGTGCGGATGTACTCCATCAGCGGCACCGGCGCGCCGCCGCCGATGTTGAAGATGCGGTAGGGAGCGATGCCGCTCGCCGACGGGTCGGGGTTGGCGGCGTCGGCGATCCAGTCCGGGGCGATCGCGGCGGGTTTCGCCGCAACCCGGACCACGCCCTCGACGATGTCGTCCACATAGGTGAAGTCGCGCGTCATCTCGCCGCGATTGAACACGTCGATCGGTTCGCCGGCGAGGATCGCCTTGGTGAACTTGAACAGCGCCATGTCGGGGCGGCCCCACGGACCGTAGACGGTGAAGAAGCGGAGCCCGGTGGTCGGCAGGCCGAAGAGGTGGCTGTAGGAGTGCGCCATCATCTCGTTCGACTTCTTGGTCGCGGCGTAGAGGCTCATCGGGTGCGCGGTGCCTTGCGACTCGGCAAACGGCATTGCCGCGTTGGCGCCGAACACCGAACTCGTCGAGGCGTAGACGAGATGGGCGACCTCGGCGTGGCGGCAGCATTCGAGGATGTTGGCGAAGCCGACGAGGTTGCTTTGCACGTAGGCGAACGGGTTCTCGACCGAGTAGCGCACCCCGGCCTGTGCCGCGAGGTGGATCACCCGCTCGGGCTTGCGGTCGGCGAACAGCTTTTGCAGCGTCGCGAGGTCGGCGACGTCGCCGACCACGTCGGTGTAGCCCTTGTGCTGCTTCAAGAGGGTGGTGCGGGCGGATTTCAGCGTCGGATCGTAATAAGTGTTGTGGTTGTCGATGCCGACGACCTCGTGCCCGTCGTTCAGCAGCCGCTGCGCGGTGTGGAAGCCGATGAATCCGGCGGCTCCGGTGACGAGGATGACCATGGTGGGAACGTCCGATGCTGATGAGTTTTGCGCCCGGCGGGCTTCGCGCAGTTTCGGGGATGACGGCGGAAAATGCAATCCGTCGAGGATGAAACCCCGATGACGGCGGCGTCCGGCAGATGTGCAAAAAAAGGGTACACAGGCCGATCCGACCGTGCTATACAGCCGCCCTCACACGTTACCGCAACCATGGTAACGCCCTGGTGGGGGATAGTTTAACGGTAGAACCACGGACTCTGACTCCGTTAGTCGAGGTTCGAATCCTCGTCCCCCAGCCAATAAAAAGACCCCGGTTTTCCGGGGTCTTTTTTTGTGCGCTCCCGGGGGCCTTTCCGCCTCCGTCGCCGGTTTTGGCGAAGGCGTGGGGTGGAGCGAATTCGCCAATCTTCGTTCCCGGGAGACGGAATCTCATCGGCGCTTTGCAGCGCGCAGGACAGATTTCATCAATCTTCGTTCATCGTCGCGCGCGTTTGCGATTTATTTATTTGCGTTTGCGTAGAATTCCCGTATGGCTCTCCCGCTTGTGACGGGTCCGGCGATCGCGGACTGTCGATCTTGGCGGCCGAAGCGTCGAGATACTTGGGATTTCAAAGTTTTCGTTCATCACCGCGTGCGCAAGGGTCCTCGAATGTTCAAGAATACCAAAGTCATGCTCCGTTTGATGATCGTGGTCCTGTTGGGCGCGCTCGGCCTGATGGTGTTCGCGACCGTCAGCCTCCGCAGCCTCAACGCCAATCTCCTGCACGAGCGCCAGACCAAGACCCACGAGCAGATCGAGACTGCGGTTTCCCTGGTCAATGCGCTGATCGCGGAAGGGAAGGCGGAAGGCCTGCCGACCGAGGCGG
The DNA here is from genome assembly GCA_002307145.1 of Rhodospirillum sp. UBA1311. Lineage (GTDB taxonomy): Bacteria > Pseudomonadota > Alphaproteobacteria > Rhodospirillales > Rhodospirillaceae > Oleispirillum. The sequence continues at coordinate 14,513 of DBTR01000058.1, forward strand.
TCCAGAAGCGCGCGATGGCGCTGATCTCCGGCCTTCGCTACAGCGGCAACCAGTATTTCTGGATCAACTCGCTCTCGGGCGAGATGCTGATGCACCCGACCAATCCGAAGCTTGTCGGCACCCAGATCACCGACCTGCAGGACGCCAACGGCAACAAGTTCTTCGCCGACATGATCGGGCTGGTGAAGCGCGAGGGCGGCGGCTTCTATAACTACTGGTGGCAGACGCCGCAGGATCCGAAGCCGCGCGAGAAGGTGTCCTACGTGATCGGCGTGCCGCAGTGGAACTGGGTGATCGGCACCGGCATCTACATCGACGACGTCGGCGTGACCTTCTGGCAGGAGGCGCGCACCCTTGGGCTGGTCGGACTGGTGATCCTGCTGTTGACCGGCGGCGCTGCGTTCGCGATCACCCGGGGCGTCACCCGGCCGCTCGCCCGGCTCGGCGATACCATGACCGAGCTCGCCGAGGGCAACCTTGAGGTCGGCATCCCCTATGCCGAGCAGCGCGACGAAATCGGCGCGATGGCGCGCACCGTCCAGGTGTTCAAGGAACGCGGGCAGGAAGTCCGTCGCCTCCAGGAGGCGGCGGAACGGCAGAAGGACCAAGCTGCCGTCGAGCAGAAGGCGGCGATGAACGCGCTGGCCGACAGCTTCGAGGCCTCGATCAAGGCGGTGGTGCGGTCGGTCGCGGGCGCGGCGGTGCGGATGCGGGATTCGGCGGCGTCGATGTCGTCGGTTTCCGAGAAAGCGACGCGTCAGTCCGAGGCGGTGGGAGTCGCGGCGGAACAGGCGACCGCCAACGTCCAGACGGTTTCGGCGGCGACCGAGGAACTGTCCGCCTCGGTGGCGGAAATCGGCCGCCAGGTCGAGCAGTCGAGCAAAATCGCGGGCGACGCGGTGGAGCAGGCGCGGGCGAACCGCGAGATCGTCGAGGGTCTCGCCAAGGCGGCGACGCGGATCGGCGACGTCGTCGGCCTGATCACCGATATTGCGAGCCAGACCAACCTGCTGGCGTTGAACGCCACGATCGAGGCGGCGCGGGCCGGTGACGCGGGCAAGGGCTTCGCGGTGGTCGCGGGCGAAGTGAAGAACCTCGCCACCCAGACCGGCCGGGCGACCAGCGAGATATCCGACCAGATCACCGGCGTGCAGGGCGCGACCCGCGAGGCGGTGGCCGCGATCGAGAACATCTCGGCGACGATCGGCGAAATCTCGGAAATCTCGTCGGCGATCGCGGCGGCGGTGGAGCAGCAGGGCGCGGCGACCCACGAGATCGCCCGCAACGTCGAACAGGCGGCGACCGGCACCCGCACCGTTTCGACCAACATCATCGACGTCAGCCGCGCCGCGAGCGAAACCGGCAAAGCCGCGAACGAGGTCCTGAACGCCGCCACCGACCTCACCGCCCAGGCGGAAAAGCTCACCGCCGAAGTCGACGGCTTCATCGCCCGCGTCCGCATCGCCTGACGCGATCTGCGCGAACCCGGCAAGAGAAAAGGCCCCGGTTTCCGGGGCCTTTTCTCTTCAGGGCTTTCGCAGTTCATCCCGTATCCGGGCGAGAGCGTCGGAGTTGACTTCGTGCTTGTCGCCGCCGGTGATCAGGAGGTCGTAGCCACCGCCTTCGCCCAGCGCGGTCACGGTTTCCGCCACCACCGGAGCATAGTCGCGCGCGCCGGTGCCGCGATAGCAGCAGCCGTCGAACTGGTTGAGGATCTGCACCTGCCGCCGCCCCTGGCCGGCCGCGCCCATCACATAGAGTTCGAGGAAGTTGGCGCGGGCGAGCAGCCCGGGGTGGAGTTGCTCGTAGTCGCCGAGGCGGGAATTGGGCGGCGCGACCATCAGATAGAGCGGCAGGCTGCCCGCCACCGGGATCGAGAGGCGGACGCGCGGATCGACGGCCGCGTCGACGGTCACCGTCCAGCCGCCGCCGGAGAAGCCGACCGCATCCACGGCTTCGGCGTGCGGGCCGTCGGGCGCGGTTTCGAGCCAGTTGACCGCCACCACCAGCGGGTGGACGAACAGCTTCAGTGGCGAGAAGCTCTCGGTTTCGAGGTAGCGGTAGATCTCGTGGTCGAAGGCGGGCGGGATCGCGCCCGAGTGCGCGGTCTCGATCCGCGCGGGCGAGATGTTGGGCGCGCGGTTGGGCATGGTGAAGGCGACCACCGGGCGGCCCTCCGCCAGCAGCGCCGCGATCACCTTGAGGGAATCGTCGGCGAGATGGGTGCCGACGTGGCCGTGGTTGTAGAGCACCGGCGCGCCGGTGATGTTGGCGGGTTCGAAATAGTGCGCTACCGCCGCGAAGCCATGCTCCATGCCGATGGTGAGCGCGGTGGTGCGCACCAGGCCTGGAAGGCGGCCTCCGGTGGGATCGGGGATGTTGCGCTCGACCCGGGTGGGCAGCGCGTCGGGCAGCGCGTCGGCCTTCCAGATGTAGCGCACCAGCGCCTGTCGCCGCGCCGCGAGCGCGCCCGGGTTTGGAATGTCGATCAGGGTGCTGATGCGCGCGGCGTCGGGATAGGCGGTCGGCGGGCGCTGATAGAACGCGGTCGCGGTGTCGACGGCGGTCTCGGTCAGTTCTTCCAGCCGGTCGGCGCCGATGTGGTAGAAGTGGGTCGCGAGCGTGCCGTAGCCGAACGCCACCAGCACCCCCGCCGCGACGCGCAGCCGCAGGCTCGGGAACGCCGCGATCGCCGCGCCGACGAGCAGCACTCCGGCGAGGACGAACAGCCCGGCGTAGGTCGCGCGCCGTTCGAGAACCAATCCCTGGATCGCGATCGTGGTCTTGCCGCCGATGCCGACCTTGATCGAGAACAGCACCGCGAAGGCGAGGGCGAGGTGGACGAGCCCCAGGATTGCGAAAGCCACGGCAAGGCGATGGCGATTGCGATCGGCGAAACGGCGCATGGCAGGTCAGCCCTTCTGCGCGGCTTGATGGTGCTGGATCACTTCGCGGATCACGAAGTTGAGGAACTTCTCGGCGAATTCCGGGTCGAGGTCGGCGTCGTGCGCGAGGGTGCGCAGGCGGGCGATCTGTTCCTTCTCGCGCGCCGGGTCGGAGGGCGGCAGCGCGTGTTCGGCCTTCAGCGTGCCGACCCGCTTGGTACATTTGAAGCGCTCGGAAAGCAGGTAGATCAGCGCCGCGTCGATGTTGTCGATGCTGGCGCGGAGTTGCTTGAGCTCGGGGAGAATCGGCGCTTCGGTCATGGCGGGTTCCGGCAGGGATTTGAACAAGCCCTGAATGTCCGGCCTAACCTTGGCCGGTTCAAGTATTTTCCGCCTTATCGAACCGGTTAGGGATGGAACGGGTTGCCGCCGGAGGATCCCAGCAGCGCCATGAACTCCTTGCGGGTGTCCGAATTGCTGCGGAACACGCCGAGCATGTGGCTGGTGATCATCGAGACGCCGGGCTTGTGGACGCCGCGCGTGGTCATGCACTGATGGCTCGCCTCGATCACCACGGCGACGCCGGAGGGTTGCAGCACCTTGTTGATCGTGTCGGCAATCTGCACCGTCAGCTTTTCCTGGATCTGGAAGCGCTTGGAATAGGCCTCGACGACGCGGGCGAGCTTGCTGATGCCGACGACGCGCTTCTTCGGCATGTAGGCGACGTGCGCCCGGCCGATGATCGGCACCATGTGGTGCTCGCAATAGCTCTCGACGCGGATATCGCGCAGAATCACCATCTCGTCGTAACCTTCGACTTCCTCGAAGGTGCGCGAGAGGTACTCGTCGGGATCGATGGCGTAGCCCGCGAAGAATTCTTCGTAGGAGCGCGCCACCCGCGCCGGGGTGTCGAGCAAGCCCTCGCGGGTCGGGTCGTCGCCAGCCCAGCGCAGCAGGGTGCGGATCGCTTCCTCGGCCTCTTCGCGGCTCGGCCGCGTCGTCGCGACGTTTGCGGCAAGCTCGGGTTTCGACGTCTTCGGAAGCGTGTTCACTTGGCATCTCCTAAGGGCTTGGTCGCGCGGCAGGACACCCGGGCGATTTCCCAAATGTTGGCGGTCCGGCCCGACAATGCAAGCCGTGCTTGGGGGCTCGGTCAGGCGTCGAGAGCCTGGGCGAAGTCGGCGATCAGGTCCTTCGCGCTTTCGAGCCCGACGGAGAGGCGCACCAGTTCGGCGGTGATGCCGATGGCGAGGCGCTCGGCCTCGGGGCGGCTCTGGTGGGTCGAAGTCGCGGGATGGGCGATCAGGCTGCGGGCGTCGCCGAGGTTGTTGGAAATGTCGACGATCCGGAGCCGGTTCATCATCCGGAACACCGCATCCTTGCCGCCGTTCACGGTGAAGCCGAGCATCGGGCCGCCGCAGCCGCTCATCTGCCGCATCGCGAGGTCGTGTTGCGGGTGGGAGGGCAGGCCGGGATAGAGGACGCGGCCGATTTCGGAGCGGGTTTCGAGATATTCCGCGAGCGCGTGGGCGGTGGCGCAGGAGCGCTGCACCCGCAGCTCCAGGGTTTCGAGGCCTTTCAGCAGGGTCCAGGCGTTGAACGCCGACATCGCCGGGCCGGTGTGGCGGAGGAAGATGCCGTGGGTCTCGTCGGCCCAGGTCTGGTCGTTGCAGAGGATCGCGCCGCCGAGGCAGCGGCCCTGGCCGTCGATGTGCTTGGTCGCGGAGTAGACGACGATGTCGGCACCGAGTGCGAACGGCTTCTGCAGCAAGGGCGTCGCGAACACGTTGTCGACGATCACTTTCGCGCCCGCTTTGTGCGCGAGCGCGGCGACGCTCGCGATGTCGACGATGTCCATCGTCGGGTTGGTCGGGGTTTCGAGCAACACCACGGTGGCGGGTTCCTTAAGCGCCGCTTCCCAGGCTGCGAGGTCAGTGCCCTCGACGAACTCGACGCTGACGCCGAAGCGCGGCAGGAGGTCGCCCAAAATCCAACGGCAGGAACTGAACAGCGCGCTCGCCGCAACGATCCGGTCGTTGCCCTTCAACTGCCCCATGATCGCGGCGTAGACCGCCGCCATGCCCGAGGCGGTGGCGTGGCAGACCTTCGCGCCCTCGGCGGCGGCGAGGCGATCCTCGAACATCTTCACCGTGGGGTTGCTCACCCGCGAATAGACGAAGCGCGGCTTGCTGCCGTCGAAGGCGGCCTCGGCCTCCTCGGCGGTGGCGTAGACGAAGCCCGAATTCATGTAGATCGCCTCGGAAGTCTCCATGTGCTGGCTGCGCAGTTGCCCGGCGCGGATCAGGCGAGTGGAGAGGTCGAGGTCGTCGGGGTCGAAACAGGGGGTGGTCATGAAAGGCGCTCCGTCGGTTCGGCTCATCGCCGCAAGGGTACCAAAGAAAAAAGCCCCGCCAAAATGGTCGGGGCCGCGAAACGCGCTCTCGACCGTTTAGCGGAATATTTAACGTGGCCGCAAGCTGGTCGCTCAAATCACCACGAGACCCATGCTGCCCCAGAGCGCGGCCATGGGTCAAGGCCTGAAATGGTGCCGCGCGGCCAATGGAAAAGCCCCCTTGCCAGGAAAAACCCGCTGGCCTAATATCCGCCCTCCAAGCCGCCCCGCACCGCCGGGAAGCGCGCTTCGCGGGTGTAGCTCAATGGCAGAGCAGAAGCTTCCCAAGCTTACGACGGGGGTTCGATTCCCCTCACCCGCTCCAATCCCTCCCCAAATGTGTATTGACCGAATTTCGCCGCCTCTCTTCGGGGCGGTCTGGAAAAATTGCGGTCGTCGGGGGAGATGTTGTCAGATTTGTAAAGGTGTCTTTGGCTTCGCGGTTTTACACCCGTCGGGTGGTGCGTGAAGTTTTATTTGATGTAAATCAAGAGGATGATTTTGTGACCGAGTGCTTGTCCGGCTGTTCCGGCGTGGTTTTACCTCGGCATCCAAACAACATCTTGACAAATTTTCCGTCGACAGCTCAATCTTGAGGATCGGCGGACGCGTGGCGTTCCTCTTGCGGTTCTGCCGAGGCGACTTTGCCGTTTCCGCGCGGTGCGGCGGCCTCCATGGAGCAACGCCCAAATGGGACGTCGGACCGGCATCGTCGACCGTAAAACCTCCTTCCGCACGCGGCTCCGCGTGCTGTCGTTTCCCCGATTGCGATCGTGAGAATTCAAGGTTTCTTCCCAAGAGTGTGGTCGGGACAAAAGTCGCGTAAGGGCGTCAAGCTCGTCTGAAAAAATCACAGGGAGTCACATCATGAAGCGTTTGATCGCTGGCATCGCCATCGCCTCAGTCGGCGCATTGGGCGGCATGCAATCCGTCTCGACCGCCGCCGCGGCGGATTATCCGGCCCGTCCGGTGCAGATCGTCGTGCCCTACAGCGCGGGCGGCGGCACCGACCTGTCGGCGCGGCTGTTGGCGCAGGCTCTCGAAAAGCAACTCGGCGGTTCGGTGATCGTCCGCAATCAACCCGGCGGCGGCGGCTCGATCGGCACCAGCGCGATCGTCCATGCGAAGCCCGACGGCTACACCCTCGGTACCGGGTCGCAGGGCCCGCTCGCGATGCTGCCGCACTACGGCGGCATCGACTACACGGTGAACGACGTCGACTATCTCGCTCTGATGGGGCGCAACCTGATGGTGGTCGGGGTTTCGAAGGACGCGCCGTTCCAGGACGGCAAGAGCTTCCTCGCGTATGCAAAGGCCCATCCGGGCGAACTCACGGTCGGTAATTCCGGCGCGGGCGGGGCCAACCAGATCGCGATGGAAGGGTTCGCTCTCGCCGCCGACATCAAGGTCAAGGACATGCCGTTCGGCGGCGCGATCGCGGCAATCACCGCCTGCCTCGGCGGCCATATCCAGGCGGTGGTGGCGAGCCCGGCGGAACTTCTGAGTCACGTCAGGGCAGGCAACATGAAGGCCGTCCTGGTGATGGAAGACCAGCGCATCGAGGAGTATCCGGACACCATGACGCCGAAGGAACTCGGCGTCGACTTCACTTGGTCGTCGTGGAAGGGCGTGATCGCGCCGAAGGGGCTTCCGGCCGACGTGCGCGCCAAGCTGCTCCCTGCCCTGGACAAGGCGATGCATGACGAGACCTATCTGGCGAAGATGAAGGAACTCGGCGAATACATCGACTATCGCCCCAGCGCCGGCTATGAAGCGCTCGCGAAGTCCGATTCGGTGACCGCCGAAAAGGTGATCCGTTCGCTCGACATGTACCAGATCAACGCCAAGAAGTAAGCCTGTCGCAACCGCCGCGGCGCGGGGGCGAGGATTCGCTCCCGCGCCGGATGTCTTCGGAGCATGCCGAAATGTCCGTACCCCGCTATGCCCAACTGCTTGCCAACGTTCCCCTCCCGCCGGTCGCGCTGGTGCGGCAGATTTTCGAGGCCGTCGATGCCGGTGATCCGGCCCAGGCCGTGCGCGATGCCCTGGCCGGGGCGGAGTGCGTCGCCGCGATCAAGCCGGGCATGAGCATCGCGCTTACCGTTGGGAGCCGTGGGCTCGCCGATCTGCCCGCGCTGGTGCGGGCGATCGTCGGCGAGATTAGGGCGCGGGGCGCGGAGCCGTTCGTCGTGCCGTCGATGGGAAGCCATGGCGGCGCGACCGCCGAGGGGCAAGCCAAGGTTCTCGCCCACCTCGGCGTCACCGAGGAGAGCGTGGGCTGTCCGATCCGGTCGAGCATGGAAACCGTCAATCTCGGCAGCCTCGACAACGGCATGGAAGTCCATATCGACAAACTCGCCTACGAGGCCGACGGCATCGTTCTCTTCAATCGGATCAAGCCGCACAGCGCCTTCCGTTCGGCGAACGAAAGCGGCCTGGTGAAAATGCTCGCGATCGGGCTGGGTAAGCAATCGGGCGCGGACAACTGCCACGCCTGGGGCTTCAACTACGTCGGCCGTTTCATCGTCGAGATGGCGCGGGTCAAACTCGCGCGGTGCAAGATCCTGTTCGGCATCGCGTCGATGGAGAACGCCTACGACCGGTTGTCCAAGGTGGTGGTGATTCCGCCCGACGGCATGATCGAACGCGAGCGGGTGTTTCTCGCCGAGGCGATGCGCAACATGCCGCGCCTGCCGCTCGGGCCGCGGGACGAGCCTCTCGCCTCGGGGTCGCTCGACGTGCTGGTGGTGGACGCGGTGGGAAAGGAGTTTTCCGGCAGTGGCATGGACCCCAACATCACCGGGCGTCCGTCGACCAAGGCGATCAGCGGCGGGCCCTCGGTCTCGCGGATCGCGGTGCTGGACGTCACCGACAAGAGCGAGGGCAACGCGAACGGCGTGGCGCGTGCCGATGCGATCACCGAGCGCCTGTTCCAGAAGTTCGACCGGGAGTCCGTCTATATCAACTCGATCACTTCGGGCGTGCTGAGCGCGGCCGCCCTGCCGATGGCGCTGCCCGACGATCAGGCGGTGATCCGGGCGGTGGTCAAGACCTGCGAATCCCATACGCCCGATGCGATCACCTTGATCCGGATCCCGAACACCCTGCACCTCGAATACCTTTATGCGTCGGAAGCGTTGCTTCCCGCGCTGCGCGAACGCCCGGGGATCGAGATCGTGACCCCGGCGCGGCAGATGGCGTTCGATCGCGATGGCACCTTGCTCGACCCCTGGCCCCACGCCTAGGTTGCGTCAGGCTCCCAGTCGGGCATCCAGGACGGGTCGGGAATGCGGCCTCTGGAAAAGTCGAGGTTGTCGATGACGGCGCGTGCCATGTCGGTGATCGGATCGTGTCGAGACAACTCTGAATGTCGTCGCACCGAAGGGTCGGCTTTCCGCCGGCGCGGATGATCGGGATCACTTGGCCTGCGATTCCAGGTGCCCACGATGCACGGGCGGACGGGGGGTGTCTGGGGCGTCTGTGACGGCTCGGGTCGGGGCGGACATGCTTCGACCCCACGATCGGGAATATGCGTGCCCACACGCAAAAAATTTCGATATTCTGCCAAAGCTTGCGACGACACTGGTGTGTCACATGTGACACACTGTGGTGCGAGGCTCGAAAATCAGTGCGGCGGTGCGTGTGCGATGTGGCGCAACTTATTGATAGTTAATAAATAATATCAAACGTATTGACGGAGAAAAGCGTTTAAAAACGGTTTCCCAGGTTTGCTGCGGGGTTCGTTTCCCTTTACCCGCTCCAAGTTTTCTTCGCCAGACATCATGCTTGGATTATCCCGGGGCGCGCGTGCGGGCAGGGCTTGTGCTTTGGAAAATTCCGCGCATGGGTGCTTACGTCTTCGTCGGGGTTCGGGAAGTGCGGATAGCATTTGACAATCGGCGAGGGCGGCGGCTATTCACACGATGAATGTTGAATAGTGGGTCCGCTGTTTAGAGTTATGGACAGTAAAAATTCGAGGCGCACCTATGAAGTTATGGCTGTTGCTGGGCGCAAAGGCGGGCGACAACAAGCAAATTCTGGCTCTTGCGGAGGCTATAGGCGTTCCTTTTGAAGTCAAGCAGTTGCACTTTACTCGCGCCAGCGCGATTCCGAACGTTCTTCTTGGGGCGAGGCCTTGCAGCGTAACGCCCGACGCGCGGCGACTTCTGGCGCCCCCGTGGCCGACTGCGGTGATCGCATCCGGTCGGCGGGGAGTGCCCGCGGCGCGTTGGATCAGGGAGCAATCCGGCGGCACGACCCGGCTCATTCATGTCGGGCGGACCTGGGCACCGCTCGACTGGTTCGATCTGGTGATCACCACCCCACAGTACGGTTTGCCAAAACGCCCGAACGTGCTCTCCAATCTGATGCCGATGATCCAAGCGGGTGCGGTGGGCGATCACCCGTCCTGCGACGCCTGGCGGGAGCGCTTTGCCGAATTGCCGCGACCGTGGACGGCTGTTCTCGTCGGCGGGAACAGCCGCCCTTACGTTCTCGACGATGCGGCGGCGGTTCTCCTGGGCCGGGAGGCGAATGCCCGGGCGGCGGCGTCGAAGGGCTCGCTTCTGGTGATTTCCGCGCCGAGAACCGGGGCTCAGGCATTCGATGCGTTGCGGCGAACCATCGAAGCCCCCGCGTCTTTTCATGCCTGGGGGAGCGGTGAGAACCCCTATGCCGCGGTCTTGGCGCTGGCGGATCGGTTCATCGTCACCGGCGACAGCGCATCGATGCTGGCGGACGCCGTCCGTGCCGGAAAGCCGGTCGACGTTTTCGAGCTTCCGACACGGCGCAATCTTCGCGGTGCCTTCGGTGCGGCATTTCGTCGGGCGGCAGAACGCCACGCATTCCTTCGCCCGATGTTCGAGCGGCTTGTCGATCTTGGCCTCCTGACCTCGGTGCGCGACCTCGGGGCCTATCACCGGGAACTTCGAGCCGCCGGCCTGCTCGATGGTGGAGCGGCCGCTGCCGAACGCCAGAAACGCGAACTTGAACGCGCCGCCGAGTGCGCCAGACGCCTGTTGGAGATCTGATGACGATGCCGTCGAAGCGGGTTGGGTTGTTCATGTACGGTTTGACCGGCGGCGGCGTTGCCCGGCGGATGGTTACGCTGGCGAACGGATTGGCGGCGCGGGGATATCGCGTCGACCTGATCCTGGTGAATCCCCGTGGCGAACTTGCCGGAGCGGTCGACGCCGAGGTGCGGGTCGTCGACGTCGGCGGCTGGCGAGTTGGCCTGCCGGTGCTCCGGCGTAAGCGGCGCTGGCAGTTCCGGGCGGCGCAAGGCGCGCTGGTGCGCTACCTGAACGAGGCGGCCCCGGCGGTCCTGATCTCCGCCGACAACTACGCCAACCTCACCGCGATCGCGGCCCGAAGCGCCGCCCGCAAGCCGTTGCGGCTGGTGGTCAGCCAGCGGAACCACACCTCGACCTATGCGGCCGGCAAGCCGCAACTGGTGGCGGCGATCCGCTCCGAATATCCCAAGGCCGACGCCATCGTCGCGGTGTCGCAAGGCGTCGCCCGCGATCTCGTCGGCATCGGCCTGCCCGAGGCGATGGTCCAAACCATCTACAATCCGCTGGTCGGCCCCGAACTCGCCGCCGCGATGGAACGGCCGGTGACGCATCCGTGGTTCGCCCCCGGCGAGCCCCCGGTGATCCTCGCGGCGGGCCGCTTGGGGCGGCAGAAGGACTTTCCGACGCTGATCCGCGCCTTCGCCCGCCTTCGCGCCGACGGCAGGCCCGCGCGGCTGGTGATCCTCGGCGACGGCAAAGCGCCGAAGGATCGCGCGGAGTTGCTGGAACTCGCGGCATCGCTGGGCATGGCGGACTGCATCGATCTTCCCGGCGCGGTTCCGGAAGCGATCCCCTACATGGCGCGCGCCGGGCTCTTCGTTCTCAGCTCCGCCTGGGAAGGACTGCCCGGGGTCTTGATCGAGGCGCTCGCCTGCGGCACGCCGGTGGCGAGCACCGACTGCCCGAGCGGTCCTTCGGAAATCCTCGAAAACGGCCGTCTCGGGCCGCTGGTGCCAGTCGGCGACGACCGCGCCCTCGCGGCGGCGATGGCAGCGGTCCTCGACGCTCCGCCCGATCCCGCAATTCTCAAGCAGCGCGCCGCGCATTTCTCGATCGGAAACGCGCTCGACCGCTATGTCGCCCTGATCGAGGGCGAGCCCCCGGCGACCCGGCTGTGACCATCGCCCCGATCCGGGCGCGCGAGAGAGGAACGCAATGAAAGTGGCAATCGAACACGGTCCCAACCGGAGCGGCCCCGGCGAGTATTTGAACGCGTCGTTCCAGTCCAAGGGAATCGGCGGCTGGCGGACGCTCTACCTCGACTTCCTGCGCGCAAGTCCGCTCCGGGCGATGACCAGCCTCGTCGAGCTGGGGAGCGGAAGTCCGGATTTCCTGCGCAGCGTGCCGCAGGTACGTAAGGCGGCGGTCGATATCGGCGATCGGTACGCCGGAGAATTCCGTGAAAGCGGAATCGACTTCCACAAGAGGGATCTGAGCACGGACACCCTTGCCGATCTCGGCCGCTTCGATATCGTCATCTGTTCGGACGTGTTTGAACATCTGATCGATCCGGCTTTCGCCCTTGCCAACATCCGCGCGATGGTCGGAGACGAAGGGGTGTTGATCAGCCACGTTCCCAACGAGTTTTCCCTCCGCAAGACGCTGTCGGTGATGATGGGCCGGAGTACGTCGATGTACTTCCACAAAGGCGAGGAAGAGTGGACGGACCCGCATCTCAGGAGGTTCACCAGGATCGGATTCGAGCGCTTCCTGCGTACGAATTTCCAGCACAACGTCTCGATCCAGCATTTGAAGCACTCGCGCTTCGCGAGAATGCTGCGTTTCTTTGGGGGAGCCGTCCCGTACTGCCTGGAAGGTGGACCGACCTTCATCAGCACGAACCACGGGGAAACCGCGCACGAGCTCAGGCGGGCCGCCGAGGCTTTCGACGCATGAGCGACGCCGGGAGCGTGCCTCCCCACCGTCTCGCAGCGCTCGTGCCACGGCGTGGGCGTCGACGGGGAATATGACCTCGTATGGTCGTGTGCGGCGTACGGGGCGGCACATACCATCGTAGATCGGGCCGCCACGCTGCTTGTTGAAAAACATATCGCATTCAAGCTATCTCTCATCTTTCGTTTACCCAATGCACCGCACCATCCCTCTCCTATCAACGCTCCCCTAAGATCTTAGGCCCTTCATGAGCCCTCACGGACTCGGGAAAGGCCCGAGCAGCTCTCGACGGGGCGCTATCATCCGATACGTCGCCGTGTTCGAGGGCGCATTCCACCGCTCCCTTCCTTGTCTAAGCCGCCCGATGCGGCACCGGAAACGAACTCATGCCCTCTCCGTTAGTAAGCGTCATCATGCCGGTCTATAACGACGCGCGGTATGTGATGGACGCCGTGAACAGCGTTCTCGGCCAAAGTTTGCGCGACCTCGAACTGATCGCAATCGACGATGGCTCGACCGACGAGACGCCGGCGGTTTTGCGAAGCGTCAGAAACGAGCGATTTCGCCTGATCACCCAGCCCATCAACCAGGGGAGCGCGGCTGCGCGAAATCGGGGCATCGAGGCAGCCCGAGGCCGCTACGTCGCCCTGGTCGATGCCGACGATCGCGCCTATCCGCAGCGCCTCGACCGCCAAGTGGCGTTTATGGAGCACAACCCGCATCTTGCCCTGATCGGCTCGTGGAGCCGGATCGTCGACGAGGCAGGGCGGCCGCTGGGGCGGGTCAGGCGGCATCCGATTGCGCCGGACGAGGTCCGGGCCCGGCTTCTGTTCCGCTGTTGCATCAGCCAACGCGGAGTCATGGCGCGTCGCGAGGCGTTTGAGGTCTGTAAATACGATCCGGCGTTCAGGCTTTCGCAGGATTTCGATCTCTTCGCCCGCATGGCAAAGTCGCTCAAATTGGGCAATATGCCGGAAATCTTGATGGACGCCCGGATGCACGGCACCCAGATCACGCGAACCAAAAGCCAGGCGGTCAAGCTGAACAACATCGAGGTTATTCGACGGCAACTCGAAGATTTGAAGGTGTCATACTCGGGTTCCGATCTCGAGCGTCATTTCTTCCTGACCAGGCCGAAATTGCTTGAGGCGAACTTGGATGCCAGCTACCTGGACTGGGCGGAGAACTGGATCGCTGGCCTTCAGCGTGCCAATCGGAAACAATCCCTCTATCATCCGAAAGCCCTGCGATCGACGTGCGGCGAGATTTGGTTCGAATTGTGTCGTCGCGCGGCGCGGCAGCATGGTTGGCCGATGTGGCGGACGTTTGCACGCGCCCCTTTCGTTCTTCCGAGCCTGTCGGCATTCTGCCGGAAGACACTTCATCGCCCGATAGCACGCGTGTAGAAAATGGAATGTATGGGCTCATCGGAAATTGGGAACGACCGCAAGCCCCGTCTCGCGGTGTTCATGCCGTCGCTGACCGGCGGCGGTGCCGAGCGGGTTTTGCTGCAGGTGGCGAGCGGGATTGCCGAACGCGGCTATGAGGTCGACCTGCTGCTCTCGCGGGTCAAGGGCACGCACGACGAGGGGCTTCCCTCCAACCTCGCGCCGGTGCGGCTTGCCCGGTGTTCGGAGATGCGCGGCCGGGCGATGGCGGCGGCCGCGGCGGGAAAGGCGTGGCCCGACCTGCTGAAGCCGGTGATTCTCCCGGCCAAGTCGTCCTGGGCTTTGCGCTATCTTCCGGCGTTGACCGGGTATCTCGAAGAGCGGCGGCCGGTCGCGATGTTGTCGGCGAACAGCTGGCCGAATCTCGTCGCGCTCTGGGCGCGGCGGCTGGCGGCGGTGGAGACGCGGATCGTCGTCAGCGAGCGCATACATCTGTCGGAGCGGGTGACGCAACTCAACGGCAAATGGCGCTGGCGTCACCTGCCGGGCCTGATTCACGTCAACTATCCGGAAGCCGACGGGATCATCGCGGTGTCGCAGGGGGTCGCGGACGACCTGATGCGGGCGGCGGATCTCGCTCCCGGCAGCGCCGTCGCCGTCCAGAATCCGGTGGTGACGCCGGAGCTGCTGGCGAAGGCCGAGGAGCCGAATGCGGATCCGTGGTTCGCCGAAGGCAATCCGCCGGTGGTGCTGGCGGTGGGCCGCCTGCATCCGCAAAAGGATTTTCCGACGCTGCTGCGGGCGTTCGCCCGGGCGCGCGCCGTCCGGCCGCTGCGGTTGATTGTTCTCGGCGAAGGCGCGGAGCGGGGGCGGCTCGAACGCCTGGCGGGAGAGCTGGGCATCGCCGAAGACGTCCGCCTGCCGGGGTTCGTCGCCAATCCGTTCTCCTACATGAGCCGCGCGGGGGTGTTCGTCCTGTCCTCGGCTTACGAGGGGCTTCCCGGCGTCCTGATCCAGGCGCTCGCCTGCGGTTGTCCGTCGGTAAGCACGGATTGCCCGAGCGGTCCGGCGGAGATTCTCGAAAACGGTCGCCTCGGGGCCCTGGTGCCGGTCGGCGACGACCGGGCACTGGCGGATGCGATCCTCCACACCCTCCAGTCTCCCGTCGATCGGGCGCTGCTGCGGAATAAGGGGTTGGACTTCGCCGCCGATCCTGCCATAGAACGGTATTTGTCCATAATGCTCGGAACCGCGCCTGCGCGGTCTCGGCCGGGGGTATAGCTTTCCGACGATGTCCAGGAAAACCACCGACGCGAAGCATGCAGCCAAGCTTCCCGCTTCCCGCCTGCTCGCAATCTTCTTTTCGACCTCCGTGCCGCGGCAGGTGTCCGTGGTCTTGTGCCTGCTGCTGGCGAGCATTGCCGACGGCCTCGGGCTGGCGACGCTGCTGCCGGTGATCGGCTTGGTTTCGGGCCAGGCCGGCAGCGACAGCCCGGCGCAGCGCACGGTCGCCGCCGTGCTCGACGTCCTCCATCTCCCGGCAACCCTGGGCGTGCTGCTGACGGTCGTGATGGTCGCCCTGATCGTCAAGGCGGCCCTGATGCTGCTGGCGATGAACTACGCCGGCTACGCGGGCGCGCAGGTGGCGACCGACCTGCGGCTGCGGCTGCTGGATGCGCTGCTCAAGGTGCGCTGGGGCTATTTCACCCGCCAGCCGGTCGGGCGCTTCGCCAACGCGATCAACAACGAGGCGCAGCGCGTCGCGACTGCCTACCTCGACGTGGCCAACCTGCTCACCAGCGTGATTCAGAGCGTCGTGCTGATCGGCGTCAGCTTCCTCCTGTCGTGGCAACTCAGCCTAGTCGCGCTGGGGCTCGGCAGCCTGATCGTCGTGGCGCTGGGGCGGCTGGTGCGCGCCGCCAAGCGCGCCGGACGCGAGCAGACCCAACAGACCCGCGAGCTTTCCGCCCGCCTCACCGACACCTTGAGCGGCATCAAGCCGTTGAAGGCGATGGCCCGCCATACCTCCGTCGGCGGTCTTTTCATCGCCGACGTCCACAACCTGCACCAGAACCAGCGCCAGCAGATCGTCACCCGCCAGGCCAACCGGCTGTTGCAGGAACCGATGATCGGCATCTTCCTCGTCGGCGCGTTCTACTACGCCACGACGTTCCTCCAGATGCCGATCCAGGAGGTCCTGGTCACCGGCTTCCTGCTCGCCCGGATTCTCGCGAGCGTCGGCAAGGCGCAGCAGGCCTATCAGGCGGCGGTGCTGTCGGAGAGCGCGTTCCGGTCCATGCACAAAACCATCGAAGGCGCGGAAACCGAGCACGAAACCTGGCCGGGCGTGCAGATCCCGACGATCGCGCGGGACATCGTCTTCCGCAACGTCTCGAAATCCTATGGCGTGCGTCCGGTTCTGCGCGACTTCTCGCTGACCATCCCGGCGGGCAAGATCACCGCCTTGATCGGGCCGTCGGGCGCGGGCAAGACCACCGTGGTCGACCTGCTGCTCGCGTTGCACACGGCGGACTCCGGCAGCATCGAGATCGACGGCGTGCCGCTCGAAAACCTCGACGTCGAGCAGTTGCGCCGCCAGGTCGGCTACGTTCCGCAAGACGTCATGCTGTTCCACGACAGCATTCTCACCAACTTGACCCTCGGGTCCTCGGAGTTCGGTCCGGCGGAGGCCCAAGAGGCTTTGGAAGCCGCCCAGGCGTGGGAATTCGTCAAGCATCAGCCGGAAGGACTGGAGAGCACCGTCGGCGAGCGAGGCACCTTGGTCTCGGGCGGGCAGAGGCAGCGCATCGCCATCGCGCGCGCTTTGGTGCACCGGCCGAGCCTGCTCATTCTCGACGAGGCGACGAGCGCGCTCGATCCCGTGACCGAGGCGGAAATCTGTCGCAACATTAAAGAGCTGTCGCGTAAGACGGGGCTGACGGTGCTGGCGATTTCGCATCAGCGCGCCTGGGCGGAGATGGCTGACGAGGTTCGTCGGATGGAGCCGCTGGGCTCCTGAACCCGCCCGCCGCGCTAGGCCATGGCTGCTTTTGGGACCCAGTCGGGAATCCAGGACGGGTCGGGAATGCGGCCTCTGGAAAAGTCGAGGTTGTCGATGACGGCGCGTGCCATGTCGGTGATCGCTTCGTGGGTCGACGCGCCGATGTGGGTGCTGGACCAGAAGTTCGGCAGGGCGATCAGGTCGCGGTCGGGCCAGGGCTCGTGGGCGAAGACGTCGAAGGCGGCGGCGGCGATGGCGCCGTCCTCAAGCGCGGTTTTCAGCGCGGCTTCGTCGACGATGCCGCCGCGTGCGAGGTTCACCAGCACGGCAGTCGGTTTCATCAGGCCGAGCGCGTGCGCGCCGATCATGTGTTTCGACGCCGGCGTGAACGGAAGGTGGAGGGTGACGACGTCGGCCTCGGCGAGGAGAGTGTCGAGGTCGACCGGTTCGATGCCGTTTGCGGCGTAGAATTCCGGATAGCTGCGGATGTCGTGGACGAGGAGGCGGCAGCCGAAGGGTTTGAGGAACGGCACCAGTTCCTTGCCGATGTGGCCGCAGCCGACGATGCCGACGGTCTTGCCGGAGAGGGTGTTGCCGACCTGCCGCCGCCAGATGCCGCCGCGCATTTCGGTGTTGACGGTCGGGACCTTGCGCAGCGCGGTGATGATGTAGGAGAGGGTGAGTTCGGCGACCGAGCGCTTGTTGACGCCGGGAGTCCAGCCGAGCAGCACGCCGCGCCGCACCATCGCGTCGAGGTCCACCGCGTCGAGGCCGACGCCGATCTTGGCGATCAGCTTGAGTTCGGGCACCGCCGCCAGAACCGCGTCGTCGATGCGTTCGGTGCCGGAGACGGCGCGTTCGTGGCCTCTCAGAAACGCGATCAACGCGTCGCCCTGGAGGTCCTGCATCTCGTCGTTGAAGTCGGCTTCGGGGTGGCGCGCGAGCATCTCGGCGCGCAGTTCGGGAACGCGGGTGAAGTGGGGCGCGCAGACCGCGATGCGGCTCATGATCGAAGTGCCTTTCGGTGAGGTTCCGGGGACACGTTCGAAGTTACACCCGAAGGCGTTGAGGATGCGAGAAAAACGCGCGGACCGGAGGCCCGGTCCGCGCGTTGGCTTTTAGTAGAACAGCACGAAGTTCGCGGCGACCAGGGTGACGAGCGCGCCGATCATCGGGATCGCGGTGCGCTTCACCACGTCGAAGGGGGAAACCCCGCCCATTCCCGATGCAACCACGATCACCGCCGTGATCGGCGACATCGCGCGCGCTGCGGATGCGGCGAAGTGCATCGGCAGCAGCATCACCACCGGCGCCACCGACATCTTCGCCGCGACCGTCGGGGTGAGCGCGGCGAAGGCGAAGAATGGCGCGTTGCCCGAGCCCATCAGCACCGACGACACCGCGATGATGGTGATCATCACCAGGATCATCCCGATCGCACCGAAACCCGAGGTCTGCGCCGAGTTGATGATCGTGTCGATGGTGCCGATCGCGACCAGGCCCTTGGCGAAGGTCTGGCCCGCAACGATCAGGGTGACGACATTGGCCAACTGCATGCCGAGGCCTTCGAAGAACACCTGGATGTCGGCGAGCACCTTGCGTCCGTCGCGGGTGCGGACGAAGTCGACGATCATGCCGATCGCGAGGCCGATGAACATCGCCTTGATGATGTCCATCTTGATCCACGAGATCCACAGGTGGCTGAACGCCAGGATCAGGCCGAGCGGCAGCACCGGCAGGATCGCGTAGTACATCGGCACCGGCTTCTCCGGCACCAGGTCCTTGTCGGTCGAGGCGACGATCTCGCCCGGCGCGACGACGTGGCCGGCCTTCTTGTCCATGATTTTCTGGGTGAAGTAGTGGAGGATGGCGACCACCGGGATCACCGCCGCGGCGATCGGGATCTGGTATTTCACCCAATAGACCACCGGTTCGATTCCGGCGGTGGTCGCGGCGAGGAGGGTGCCGGTGTCGCTCGGGCTCCAGTCGAGGCAGAGCGTGGTGGCGATCGCGGCGACCGCCGAGAGACGGCTGACGCCCAGGCTGATCAGGATCGGGAACACCGTCACCATCAGCAGCATTGCGAGGCCGGACGCGCTATTGATCGCGAGGCCGAGGAACATGCCGAGCACCCAGGTGGCGGACATCACCAGATAGGGCGCCTGCAACGCCAGCAGCGGCCGCACGGTGAGTTTGACCAGCGCCCGGCTCGCGCCGATGTGGTCCATGTAGCGGGCGAAGCCGCCGACCGCCATGATGTTGAGGCCGAGCCCGGCGAGGTTTGAGCTCAAGGTCTTTTTCATGAATTCGAAGGCGTCGAAGAGGGCGAGGCCGGTGCTTTCCTTCTCCGGCAGGATCGTGCCGAGGCCGAGGTAGGTCGCGGCGAACATCAGCACCAGCCCGGCGATGATCAGCACCGGCTGCGGCTTGAACTTCTTGACGATGAGATAACCCGCCCAGAAGGTGACGATGAGTGAAAGAACGATTCCCAAAATGTTGGTCCCCCCAACTGGCTGTATTGCGACCACGGAACACGGCGCCGTTTGCCGGCGCTCTTGTTGGTCTTGCTGAATCCGTTTAGTTGAAATCGACCACGTATTCGCCGTCGCGCATCAGCGGCAGGGTGATTCCGTCGGCCATCGTGAGGTCGAGCCGTGCGACGCTGACGTCGGGCTGGGTCTCGGGAACGTAGACGCGGTCGATGTGGATCACCGCGTCGGCGCTGGAGAAGTCGTTCGGCCCGACCTGCCCGCCGAAGTGTTCGCTGCGGCCGAAGGCGATGTGTGCTCCGAGCTTTTCGTCGAGCAGCACCTTGCCGATCGGCTTGATGCCGAAGGCGGCGAGGACGCCGAGGCCAAGCTCGGCGATGTTGCCGTAGGCGGGCTCGGCGGCGAGATGCTCGGCCTCGGCGCGTGAGGCCGGGCCTTCGCTCAGGACTTCGACGGCGCGGTTGTTGACGATGCGGTAGCGGACGATTTCGTTGCCGAACTGCACCGGCATGATGCCTGCGCTCCGGCTCGGCTCGGTCTCGCCCTCGAACGGCACGATGTAGGCCTCGCCCGAGGGAAGGTTGCCCGCGCCGGTCTGGTGCAGCAGTCCGCCCGAGGCGTGGGCCTCGCGGAAGCGCAAGTCGAGGTGCAGGGTGTCCTCGCCGTGCGGGCAGGCGAAGGCGAAGTCGGCGCCGACGGCGCGGTCGAGGCGATCCTTCAGCCAGGCGACGCGGCGGTTGACCTCGGCATAGTCGATGCGGAGCGCCGGGATCATGCCGGGGTTGAAGCCGCCCATCGTCGCGGCGCGGATCGGGATCGACTTCGCGATCATCTTGAGCGGCGCGGTGGCGGAGAACTGGGTCGGTGCGAGCAGGATCGGGTGGCTTGCGAAGACCTCGGCAAAGGGCACGGAGCGGGCCGGGTCGAGTTCTTCTGCGGTGGCGGGGAGCGGCTCGCCGGTGACGATCCAGCAGCGCTCGGGCAAGTCGCCGTTGTTGGTGTGGGCGTTGCGGTAGGCGACCAGCGCCGGGGTCAGGCCGAGTTCGGCGGCGCGCGGCGAAAGCTCGGCGAGCCAGCCTTGCGCGATCTCGCGCCGGGTCGCCCATTCGGCGGTGTCGGAAACCTTTGCGTCGGGAAGATCGACGAGGATCGCGAGCCGGGTTTCACCGGGG
Organism: Rhodospirillum sp. UBA1311; assembly: GCA_002307145.1. Taxonomy (GTDB): domain Bacteria; phylum Pseudomonadota; class Alphaproteobacteria; order Rhodospirillales; family Rhodospirillaceae; genus Oleispirillum. Next base: position 34,805 of record DBTR01000058.1, read on the forward strand.
CGGGGGTGGAACACCCGCTGGATCAGGGCAACGAGTTCGTTGCCGGTCAGCCGTTCGAGCATGAGCGCCTCCGTTGGCGTAATGACAAAACAGATCCCGTCCGGATTTTCTGGCGGAAATCCGGTGACATGGAATAAACCCGACAAATGGGGCAGGGCTGCTTACCTTGATCGAGCCGAAAGTCTAATATATGTGCAATTAGGCTATATTATGTGCAGCAAATGCGGATTTATAACGGTCGAAGTTTCAAAATGCAACGACAAGCCGGATTTTGCGGCAAAAGCAACGAACGAGTCATTTTTCTCGCCGGTCGGAGTGATTCCATGCTGAAAAATGCGCCAGATTGCAGTTTTGTGTTGCATCCGGCAGGGAAATCGCCGCTATGGGAATTTGGAATTTCAGAATCGAAGACCCCCCATTTCCGGAGATGACCGTGACCGAAATCCTCAGCCTGCCCGAAACCGCCGACAAGACGGAACTCTATGCCGCCCTGCTGCCGCAGGTCGAGGCGGTGATCGCGGGCGAGGACGACCTGATCGCCAATCTCGCCAATGTCGCTGCGATGCTGAAGTCCGCCTTCGATTTCCACTGGGTCGGCTTCTACCGCACCCTCGCCCCGGGGATGCTGGTGCTGGGGCCGTTCCAGGGACCGCTCGCCTGCGTGCGGATTCCCTTCGGCCGGGGCGTCTGCGGCGCCGCCGCGGCGAGCGGGCAAACCCAGCTCGTTCCCGATGTCGACGCCTTTCCCGGCCATATCGCGTGCAGCAGTCTGTCCCGTTCCGAGATCGTCGTGCCGCTGGTGGCGGCGGGCGAAACCCGCCTCGTGCTGGACGTGGACAGCGCCGACCTCGACGCCTTCGACGCCACCGACCGCATCGCTCTCGAATCCCTCGTCGCCCTGATCCGCGCCCGCCACTTCGGCGGTTAAGGTCCGGCACGCGGGTTTTCCCCGAGAAGCAACGTAGAAGCGTTCGATCTCTCGTGGCGATCAACCCAGGGCCATCAAAAATCAATCTAGAATCGACTCCAGCGTCGGGGTTGACACCGGGGGTTGGGTGCGGCATGGTTTTTTCGGAACTTAGTTCCATAATTCTAAAAAACGAAACGAACAGGAGTGCTTCCCGCCGAAACCGGTCCGCCCCAGCCCAGTTCGTCTCCCTCGGTGAGCCTCTTTTCTGAGTTGTTCGCTGTCCTTTGATCCACCCTCACCGCAGTCGCAGCCGCCCGCGCCGTTCGGCCCTCCGGAATCTCAGTGGGATTTGCCAAGAACCCCGCTTTCGAGGAGGACAGCCATGTTGAAACGCGTGCTTGGGATGGTGGGTGGCGCATCGCTGCTGGCGATGGTCGCGGCTCCGGCATCCGCGCTCGAACTCAAACTCGCGCATTATGCGCCGGTCGACCATCCCGCCAGCAAGGCGGCGATGATGATGGCCGACGCGGTGGCCAAGCGCACCAACGGCGCGGTCACGATCAAGCTCTATCCCGCCAACCAGCTCGGCGACGGCAACGAAGTGCTTGAGCAGCAGATGAAGGGCGCGATCGACATCACCCTGCCGACCCAGCCGATGCTCGACAAGTACGGCCCGAAGGGCGACAAGCCGTTCGGCGTGGTGATGCTGCCGTTCGTTTTCCGCGATTACCAGCATGCCTGGCGCGTCCTCGACGGCCCGTTCGCGCAGTGGGTTTCGCCGCGCCTCGACGGCCTCGGGCTGGTCTGGCTGGCGAACTGGGAATGGGGCTTCCGCAACCTCACCAACAGCAAGCGCCCGATCATGACGCCTGACGACGTCAAGGGCCTGAAGATCCGCACTCCGGGCGAGATCCAGCTCCAGGCCGCGATGGAAGCCGCCGGCGCGATCGTCACCAAGATCGCCTTCCCCGAACTGCCGATGGCCCTGAAGCAGGGCGTGGTCGACGGCCAGGAGAACCCGCTCGCGGTGATCGCCTCCTTGAAGCTCTACGAAACCCAGCCCTACCTCGCGCTCACCCAGCACTCCTACAACTCGATGACCGCGGTGATCTCGAAGAAGGCTTGGGCCAAGCTCAGCAAGCCTCAGCAGATGATCGTCCAGGAAGAGGCGCAGAAGGCCGGGCAATGGTTCCGCGACCAGAACCTCGAAGCGGAGAAGAACCTCGTCGCCGACCTGGAAGCCAAGGGGATGAAGGTCAGCCATCCGGACCTCGCCGCGTTCAAGGCGAAGATGCAGCCCGCCTACGACCAGATCGCCGAATACGCGGGCAAGGCCAATGTCGACGCGTTCCTGAAAATGGTCGCGGAAACCCACTGAGGGTTTCGCCAAACCTTGGGCCAGGATGGAGTTCGGACGATGTTGACGCTTGCAATCTTTGCCGTATTGATCGGGCTTGTGCTCCTGGGCGTGCCGATCTTCGCGGCGATGGGACTGACGGCGGCGGGAGCCTTCATCCTGCTGGGCGAGGCGGATATCCTGCCGTTGATGGCGCAGCGGATGTACGTCTCGACCACCGGATTCACGTTGCTCGCGATCCCGTTCTTCATCCTGGCCGGAAACCTGATGAACTTCGGGGGCATCACCCAGCGGGTGTTCGAGTTCGCCCGCGCCCTCGTCGGCCACCTGCGCGGCGGCCTCGGCTACGTCAACGTGGTCGCCTGCATGATCTTTTCCGGCATGTCGGGGGCGGCGGTGGCGGAAGCCGCCGGCCTCGGCGTGGTGGAGATCAAGGCGATGACCGAAAACGGCTACGACCGCGAGTTCAGCGCGGCGCTCACCGCCGCCGGGTCGACCATCGGGCCGGTGATTCCGCCGTCCATCCCCTTCGTCATCTACGGCAGCATGACCGGCGTCTCGATCATCAAGCTGTTCATCGCGGGCTTCGTGCCCGGCATCCTGATGGGCCTGACGATGATGGTCGCGGTCTACTTCATCGCGCGGAAGCGCGGCTATCCGGTTGACGGTCCGCCCTCGCTCTGCCGGATGTGGACCACGTTCAAGGGCTCGGCGCTCGCCCTGATGATGCCGGTGATCATCATCGGCGGCATCCTCGGCGGGATCTTCACCCCGACCGAGGCGGCGGTGGTGGCGACGCTCTATGCCTTCGTCGTCGGCGGCATCGTCTACCGCCAGTTCGGGTTGAAGGATATCCCGGCGATCGTCTGGGAATCGGTGAAGCAGAGCGTGCGGGTGCTGTTCATCATCGCTTCCGCCGGGTTCTTCAGCTGGCTGATGATCCACCAGAGCATCCCCGAGCAGGTCATCGTCAGCCTCACCGGCATCAGCGAGACGCCTGCGGTGATCATGGGGATGATCATCCTGATCCTGCTCGTCCTCGGCTGCTTCATGGAGGGGATCGCGGTGCTGGTGATCACCATTCCGGTATTCATGCCGTTGATCGAACGCTTCCATATCGATCCGGTACAGTTCGGCGTGGTGATGATCCTCTGCTCGATGATCGGTCTGCTCACCCCGCCGGTCGGGATGTGTCTCTACGCGGTTTCGGGGATCAGCGGCGTGCCGATCGGCCGCCTCTCCCGCGAGCTGTGGCCGTATCTCCTCGGGATTCTGTTCGTCACCCTGCTGATCGCCTACGTGCCCGAGGTCGGGCTCTGGCTCCCCAACCTCCTGATGCCGGAGGCGGCACGATGATCGCGCTCCTCAAGTCCCTCGACAAAGCGCTCGGGTTCGCGCTGCGCTGGTTCTGCATCGCCAACATGCTCGCCCTCACCCTGGTGCTGACCGCGGTGGTGTTCATCCGCTTCGTGCCGGTCGCGACGCTGAGCTGGTCCGACGAGATCGTCGAATGGCTGATGGCATCGTTGATCTTCATCGCCGCCGCCGCGCTCTGGCGGGAGAACGACCACTTCAAGATCACCATGATCAGCGAGCGGCTCGCGGGAACCCAGGGCGGCCGCGTCTTCACCCTGGTTCTTGAGGTGCTGACCGCGATCTTCATCGCCCTGTTCGCCCAATACAGCCTCGACCTCACCCTCGGCGTCGGGCGCACTTCGCCGGTGCTCTCCTGGCCGGTAACATGGTGGTACGCGCCGATGCCCATCGCCGGGTTCATCATGGTAGTCTACGCAATCCGCAACGTGGTCCAGGGGATACGTGCGGTGGTCGAGGGCTGCCGCCGCAACCGCGCGGACGGGTTGGCCGGGGTTCAGCACGAGCAGAGGAACTGGTAGGGGGCGATGAGCAGCCTGCAAAAAGTCTTTACCATCGTCGAGACGATCGTCTCGCGCCAAGCGGCGGGAATGACCTTCGCCGAGATCATCGCCGCCACCGGCATGCCGAAGGCGAGCGCGCATCGGATATTGAAGGAACTCGTCGAGTTGGGGGTGCTGACGTTCGCGACCCAGACCGCCCGCTATCGCGGCAGCCTGAAGCTCGCGAACCTCGGCTGCGAAGTCACCGCCAACCTCGACTTGCGCACCCTCGCGCATTCCTATTTGCAATCGCTGCACGAGGCGACCCACCACACCGTCAACCTCGGCATTCGCGACGGCGACGCGGGCGTCTACATCGACAAGATCGAAACCCCGGACTACGGCATCAAGCTGTTCTCCGAGGTCGGCAAGCGCTTCCCGCTCTATTGCACCGCGATGGGCAAGGTGCTGCTCGCCTTCGGCAAGGTCGCCGACCGCGACGGTTACCTGACCCGAGGCTTCGACGCGCTCACCCCCAACACCATCGTCGATCCGCTTCTTCTGCGCCTCGAACTCGAACGGGTGCGGGAGGAGGGCTACGCGCTCGACCGCGAGGAGATCACCCGCGGCGTGATGTGCGTCGCCGCGCCGATCTTCGGCGCGCAGGAGGCGGTGGTCGGCGCGGTGAGCATCGCCTTTCCCGCCTACATCCACACCGATCGCAGCATCGATCCCGAAATCGGCGCGGTGCGCCGCCATGCGGCCGAGATTTCGGGAGTACTGGTCAAGGGTTGAATCGTCAAAAACCGGGAGCCAACGTGATGACCTATGCAGCCAAGACGAAGTCGAAGTACTGCTACACGCTCAAGGACATTCCCCAACTGCCGATCGGCGCGTCGTCGCTGACCCGCTTCGTCGCCGCCGACGAAGTGCTGTTGAGCTTCATCGAGAATCCGCCCGGTTCGGTGTTCCCGATGCACAGCCACCCGGCGATGCAGATCCTGATCATCCTCGAAGGCACGGAAGACCACACCTGCGGCGGCGAGACCTTCCACATGGAGGCGGGCGACGTCTGCATCCATCCGTCCAACGTCGAGCACGGCGGCACCACCACCACCGGCTTCAAGGGCATCGACATTTTCGTGCCGCCGCGCGACGACTACATCGAACTGATGAAGCAGCACGGCCTGCCGGTCAGCCAGGAGAAGTGAGTTCTCGTGTGAGCATTTCCAGGAAAGGTGTTTTGCGATGAAGAACTATCTTGAGGATCTGGTGGGCAAGGCGGTTTTGGTGACCGGCTCCTCCACCGGCATCGGCGCGGCTGTCGCCAAGGGCTTCGCCGATTGCGGCGCGAAGGTCGCGGTCCACTGCAACAAGAGTCGCGCCGAGGGCGAGGCGGTGGTCGCGGCGATCAAGGCGGCGGGCGGCGAGGCGATCCTGGTGCAGGGCGACGTCACCAAGTCGGCGGAAGCCAAGCGGCTGGTCGACGAGACGGTGAAGGCGTTCGGCCGCATCGACGTTCTCGTCAACAACGCGGGCGGGCTGGTCAAGCGCACTCCGCCGACCGAGAACGAAGACGACTTCATCGACGCGGTGATCGACCTCAACATCCGCTCGGTGGTCGCCGCGAGCCGCGCCGCGATCCCGTACTTCGTCAAGCAGAACCACGGCGCGATCATCAGCACCGGCTCGGTCGCGGCGCGCAACGGCGGCGGTGCGGGGGTCTCGATCTACGCCAGCACCAAAGGCTTCGTCCATACCTTCACCAAGAGCCTGGCGAAGGAGCTCGTCGGCAGCAACGTGCGGGTCAACGCGGTCGCACCGGGCGTGATCGCCACGCCGTTCCACAAGACCACGCCGGCGGACGCGATGGAAGGCTTCAAGAAGGGCATTCCCTTGGGCCGCCTCGGCACGCCCGAGGACCTCGTCGGCGCGTATCTGTTCCTCGCCTCCGACAACCTCTCGGCCTACGTCACCGGGCAGGTGATCGACGTTAACGGCGGCCAGATCATGCCGTGACGCGGCGCGGGCGGACCCTCCGGTCCGCCCGTCCTTTTCGGGGAGTTCGCCGTGGGCACGATCTTCAACGTCACCCTGCCGTTCTTCGCCCTGATCGGCTGCGGCTACGTCGCGGTGAAGCTGAAGGTGTTCCCCGACAGCGGCATCGCCGGGCTCAACGCCTTCGTCTGGTACTTCGCCCTCCCGTGCCTGATCTTCCGCGCGCTGGCGCTCAGGCCCCTCGCCGAAATGCTGGATGCGCCCTACATCGCCGCCTGGGCGCTCGGCGGTTGGGCGGTCTATGCGCTCGTCGGCCTGCTCGGGCGTATCCTGTTCAAGGCGCCGCTCGGCGTCGCGCTGCTCCAGGGGCAGGCGGCGGAGCTGTCCAACATCGGCTACATGGGCCTGCCGCTGATGATCGCCCTGTTCGGCGACGCGGCGACCGTCCCCGCCGTCCTCGCCATGCTCACCGACATGGTGCTGGTGCAGACCCCGACGATGGCGCTGCTCGAAGTCGCGCAGAGCCGGGGCGGGCATCCGGCGGCGGTGGCGGGCAAGGTGTTGAGGGGCTTCGCAGCCAATCCCCTAGTGCTGGCGGTGGTCGCGGGCGGCCTGGTCGCGGCGGCGAAGCTGCCGTTGCCCGCGCCGATCAACGCGTTCACCGAAATCCTCGGCCGCGCCGCCGGGCCCTGCGCCCTGTTCGCGATCGGTGCGAAGCTCGCCGGGCAGCCGGTTTCGGAGGGCGTCGCCGAGGTTGGGCTGATGACCCTCGGCAAGCTCGTGCTGCATCCGCTCGCGATCCTGGCGGCGATGAGCCTGTTTCTCCACGACCCGGCGCGGATCACCATGGCGGTGCTGCTGGCGGCGCTCCCGATCGGCGGCAACGTCTTCGTCGTCGCGCAGAGCTTCGGCATCTACGCGGCGCGCACCTCCACCGCGATCCTCGTCTCCACCGCGGTCGGCGTGGTGAGTTTCTCCAGCCTTGCGGCGTTGCTGGTGACCCGAGCGGGTTGAAAACCGTTTGCAATTGCGCACATCCGACGGGAAGCAAAAGCAACCGGAGGGCCAGGGACATGGACGTGCGCGCGGCTGTGGCGTGGGAGGCGGGCAAGCCGCTCACCATCGAAACCGTTCAACTCGATGGCCCGAAGGCGAGCGAGGTGCTGGTCGAGATCAAGGCCACCGGCATCTGCCACACCGACAAGTACACCCTCTCGGGCGCGGACCCGGAAGGCCTGTTCCCGGCGATCCTCGGCCACGAGGGCGCGGGCGTCGTTGTCGAGGTCGGGCCGGAGGTGAGGCACCTGAAGCCGGGCGACCACGTGATCCCGCTCTACACCCCGGAATGCCGCGAGTGCCCGTCGTGCCTGTCGCGGAAGACCAACCTCTGCACCGCGATCCGCACCACCCAGGGGCAGGGCCTGATGCCCGACGGCACCAGCCGCTTCTCGCTCAACGGCAAGCCGCTGCTGCACTACATGGGCTGCTCGACCTTCGCCAACTTCACCGTGCTGCCCGAGATCGCGCTGGCGAAAATCCGCGAGGACGCACTGTTCGACAAGGTCTGCTACATCGGCTGCGGCGTCACCACCGGCATCGGCGCGGTGATCTTCACCGCCAGGGTCGAGCCGGGGGCGCGGGTGGTGGTGTTCGGGCTGGGCGGCATCGGGCTCAACGTCGTCCAGGGCGCGCGCATCGCGGGGGCGGACATGATCGTCGGCGTTGACACCAACCCGGCGCGGCAGGAACTGGCACGCAAATTCGGCATGACCCACTTCGTCAACCCGAAGGAGGTCGAGGGCGACCTCGTCGCCCATCTCGTGGCGCTGACCAAGGGCGGCGCGGACTATTCCTTCGAGTGCATCGGCAACACCGACGTGATGCGCCAGGCGCTCGAATGCTGTCACCGCGGCTGGGGGATGAGCGTGATCGTCGGCGTCGCGGCGGCGGGCAAGGAAATCTCTACCCGCCCGTTCCAGTTGGTCACCGGACGCACCTGGAAGGGCACCGCGTTCGGCGGCGCGCGCGGCCGCACCGACGTGCCGAAGATCGTCGACTGGTACATGGACGGCAAGATCAACATCGACGACCTGATCACCCACACCCTGCCGCTCGAACGGATCAACGAGGGCTTCGACCTGATGGCGAAGGGCGAATCCATCCGCAGCGTGGTGATCTACTGATGGCGGCGCTCGACATCCTGCGCACCCAGGCTTGCTTCGGCGGCACCGTCGGGTTCTGCAGCCACGCGTCGGTCGAAACCGGGACGACGATGCGCTTCGGCGTGTTCGTGCCGCCGCAGGCGGAGGCGGGGCCGGTTCCGGCGCTCTACTACCTCGCCGGGCTGGAGTGCACCGAAGAAACCTTCCTGATCAAGGCGGGAGCGATACGAGCCGCTGCCGAACTCGGCCTGATGCTGGTCGCGCCCGACACCAGCCCGCGCGGCGCGGGGATCGCCGGGGAAGGCGACGACTGGACGCTCGGCACCGGCGCGGGCTTCTACGTCGACGCCACCACGGCGCCTTGGGCCGCTCACTACCGGATGTACAGCTACGTCACCCGCGAACTGCCCGGCTTGATCGCCGCCAACTTTCCCGAGGATCCGGCGCGACGCGGCATCTTCGGCCATTCCATGGGTGGCCACGGCGCTCTGGTGATTGGGCTGCGCGAGCCGAAGGCGTGGCGCTCGGTCTCCGCCTTCGCGCCGATCGCCAACCCGGTGGCGGTGCCCTGGGGCGAGACTGCATTCGCCGCCTATCTCGGGCCTGGTCGGGAAGCCTGGTCGGCTTACGACGCTAGCCTGCTGATGGCGAAGTCGCCTTATCCGGGCGAGATCCTGGTGGACCAGGGAGAGGCCGATCCCTTCCTCGAAACCCAGCTTCGCCCCGACGCCTTGGAAGCCGCGGCGGCCAAAAGCGGCCAGCGGCTGACCTTGCGGCGGCAGCCCGGCTACGACCATTCCTACTGGTTCATCCAGAGCTTCGTCGCCGACCACCTCGCCTGGCACGCGGCCAGACTGAAGACGGATTAAAGCGTTTGGCTGTAGAGGGCGTAGCGGTCGCGTCCCAAGGTCTTGGCGCGGTACATCGCCGCGTCGGCGCGCTCGATGAGTTGCAGCGCGTGGAGGTCGGGCCCCGGAATCAGCGAGGCGACGCCGAGGCTGACGGTAACGTGGCGCTCGGTTTCGGAGGCCGGATGGGTGATGTTGAGCGCCTTCACCGCGTTGCGCATCCGCGTCACCACCGCGACCGCACCGCCCTCGTCGGTTTCGGGCAGGATCGCCGCGAACTCCTCGCCGCCGTAGCGCGCGAGGGTGTCGACGTGGCGCATCAGCGCGGCGGAGAGCGCCCAGGCGACCTGCTTCAGGCAGTGGTCGCCGGCGATGTGGCCGAGGCGGTCGTTGTAGGCCTTGAAGTGGTCGATATCGGCCATGATCAGGGTGAGCGGCTTGCCGGTGCGGGCGCAGCGCCGCCACTCGTAGTCGAGGGTTTCGTCGAACGACAGGCGGTTGAAGATTCCGGTCAGCCGGTCGGTGCGCGAGAGGACGCGGAGCTGTTCGTTGCGCTCCTGCAGGAGATTCTGCAGGCGCTCCATTTCGACGATCTTCGCGTCGAGCTCCTCGGTTTTCTCTTCGAGCGCGCGGCGTTGGCGATGGAGTTCGAGGAAGACATTGATCTTGCTCTTGAGCACCGCGGCGTCGAGCGGCTTGGCCAGGTAATCGACCGCGCCGGAATCGTAGCCGCGGAAGACGTGTTCGCGCTCGGTGCGGTTGGCGGTGACGAAGATGATCGGGATGTGGCGGGTGCGGCTGTTGCCGCGCATCAACGCGGCGGTCTCGTAGCCGTCCATTTCGGGCATCTGGACGTCGAGGAGCGCGATTGCGAATTCGTGGGAGAGGGTTTTCGCCAGGGCTTCGTTGCCGGAGAGCGCGGTGATGATGTTGAGGTCTGGCCCGGCGAGGAGATTCTCCAGCGCGAACAGATTGTTGGGATTGTCGTCGACGATCAGGATATCGGCTAGCATGGATCTTCAAACCCCAAGCGGGCGAGGAACGGACCGATCTCGGCCAGTTCCAGAACCGCGTCGACGGCACAGGCGGCGATTGCGGCACGCGGCATGATATCGACCTCGGCGGTCTCCGGAGACTGCACGATGGTGCGCCCTCCCAAGCGTTTGATCGCGACCAGCCCGGCAGCCCCATCGACGCTGGCACCGGTCAAGATAACACCCGTGAGATCGGAACAGAAGGCCTCAGCCGCAGTTTCCATCAAGACGTCGATCGAAGGACGCGAATAATTAACGCGTTCCTCCCGCGAGAGACTGAAGCGAAGCTCCGGTTCGACCATTAGGTGAAAGTCGGCCGGAGCGATGAACACTATGCCCGGCAACAGAGGCTCTTTGTCCTCCGCCTCCCGCACCGGCAATTGGCAATGGCGCTGGAATCGGCGGGCGAGGGTGTCGTTGGCGTGCGGCGCGATGTGCTGCACCACGATCACCACGGCGGGGAAATCCGCAGGCAGCGCTTCGAGCACCCGGCCAACCGCTTCGAGGCCGCCCGCCGACGCGCCGATCGCGATTCCCCGCATTCTCAAGGCTCACCCTGGACGCTCGGGACGCGCACGACGCGCTTGCGATAGATCTTCTCCCGCGCATCGACCACATCGAAGGCGTCGGCGTGGGCGGAGAAGCGCAGGCTCTCCTTGGTGCCGAGGCAGAGGAAGCCGCCGTTGCACAGACTGTCGAGGAACAGCTTGATCACCTTGTCCTGCAAATCGTCGCCGAAGTAGATCAGCACGTTGCGGCAGAAGATCACGTTCATTTCGCCGAAAATGCCGTCGGTGACGAGGTTGTGCGGCGAGAACAGCACGTTCTTCTTCAAGTCCGCCGCGATCGCGACGGAATCGTATCCGGCGGTGTAGTAGTCGGCGAACGAGGCGTGGCCGCCCGCTTTCTGGTAGTTGGCGGTGTATTGCCGCACCGATTCGAGCGGATAGATGCCGCGCCGGGCGGACTCCAGAACCTGCGGATTGATGTCGGTGGCGTAGATCTGGGCGCGCTCGCGCATCCCCTCCTCGTTGAGGAGAATGCCCATGGAATAGACTTCCTGCCCGGCGGCGCAGCCCGCGTGCCAGACCTTGATGAACGGATAGGTCTTGAGGTGCGGCACGACGCTATCCCGCACCGCGCGATAGAATTCGGGGTCGCGGAACATCTCGGTGACGTTGATCGACAGCGCCTGGAGGATTTCGTCGAAAAATCCGGCGTCGTAGATCAGGCGCCGGATCATCTCGCAGAACGATGGGATGCTGTTGCGCGCCCGTACGTGTTCAAGCCTTCGCTTGATGTGTGCGCTCGCATAGCCGCGAAAGTCGTAGCCCGACTTCTGGTAGATCGCTTCCAGCAGGAGGCGGATTTCCAGGCGTTGGTTTTCGAGGATCGCGGCGTCGTCGGTCATTTGTAGAGCCACACCCGCAACAGCGACAAAAGCTTCTCGGTGTTCACCGGCTTGGCGAGGTAGTCGTTGGCGCCCGCCTCGATGCACTTGTTGCGGTCGCCCTTCATCGCCTTGGCGGTGAGCGCGATGATCGGCAGCTTGGCGTGGGTGCGGTCCTTGCGGATTTCGCGCATCGCCTCGTAGCCGTCCATCTCCGGCATCATGATGTCCATCAGCACCAGATCTACCTCGGGATGCTCCTTCAGCCGGTCAAGGCTTTCCCGTCCGTCGCGCGCGATCACCACGGTCAGGCCCTTGTCCTCCAGCACGCTCGACAGCGCGAAGACGTTGCGCATGTCGTCGTCGACGAGCAGCACGGTGCGCTCCTTCAGGGTCGCGTCGCGGTCGTGGACCATGCGGATCATCGCGCGCTGGCGTTCCGGCAGGGCCGCCTCGACGCGATGGAGGAACAGCGCACTCTCGTCGAGCAGGCGTTCGGGCGAGCGCACGCCCTTGATGATGATGCTTTCGGCGTGGCGTTGGAGCTGTTCTTCCTCGGTCTTGGTGAGTTCGCGGCCGGTGTAGATGATCACCGGCAGGCGCGCGCAGCCGGGCATCGAGCGCATCCGCTCCAGGAGCTCGAAGCCCGAGATGTCTTTCAGTCCGAGGTCGAGGATCATGCAGTCGAACGGCTTGTGGGCGAGGAGTTCGAGCGCTTCGCCGCCGGAGGACGCGATCGTCGAGGCGACGTCGTTGTCGCCGATCAACTGGCGGATCGCGTCGGCCTGCACCGCATCGTCCTCGACGACCAGGAGGTTCGATACCGGCTTGTTGATTACGTCCTCGATCTTGGTGAACGCCTCCTCGATGCGTTCGAGGTTGATCGGCTTGGTGAGGAAGCCGACCGCGCCCATGCGGAGCGCGTCCATCGAGTTGTCCGCGCCCGAAATGAAGTGGACCGGGATGTGGCGGGTCTCGGAATTGCTCTTCAGCCGCGACATCACCTCCCAGCCGTCGATGCCGGGCAGGCCGACGTCGAGGATGATCGCGCTCGGGCGGTAGTAGTCGGCGAAGTGGAGGCCGGTTTCGCCTTCCGACGCGATCAGGCACTTGAAGCCGCGTTCGTGGGCGAGGTCGCGCAGGATTGCGGCGAAGTTGGCGTCGTCCTCGACGATCAGGAGGGTTTTGTCGTCGGACGAGATGCTGCGCCGGTCGTCGGGAACCTCGTCGGAGACGGCGTCGGGCGGCGGGGGGATCATCTGGAGACCTTGCGAACTCGCCTTCGGCTTCGGCCGCTCCGGCGGCGGCAGGACCACGTCGGGCGGCGCAAACCCGGCCACCGCCGCCTCGGGCTCGGCGGCGAGGACGGTGGCGACCGCGCTCGCCACGGCAGGAGCGGAGGCGGGGAGGACGACGCTGAACGCGCTGCCCTTGCCCGGCGAACTTTCGAGGGTGATCATCCCGCCGAGGGCCTCGGCGAGGCGGCGCGAGATCGAGAGGCCGAGGCCGGTGCCGCCGTATTTCCGGCTGGTGCCGCCGTCGGCCTGGCGGAACGCCTCGAAGATTTCCGCCTGGCGGTCGGCGGGAATGCCGATGCCCTGGTCGCGTACCACGAACGCCACCGCGTCGGCGGGGTCGAGGGTCGAGCCCTGCGGCAGTTCGGCTGCGGTCGGGCGCTTCACCGTGAGGCTGACTTCCCCGCCCGGGTCGGTGAACTTGAAGGCGTTCGAGAGGAGGTTGCGCATCACCTGCTGGAGGCGGTGGGAATCCGTCATCAGGCTTTGCGGCGCGTCCGCCTCGACCTTGATGCCGAAGGGAATGCCGCGCGCTTCCGAAACCGGCAGGAACACCCGTTCGAGGTCGGCGATGAAGCCGTCGATCGCGGTCTGCTCGATGGTGATCTCGATCTTGCCCGCCTCGACCTTGGAAAGATCGAGGATGTCGTTGATCAGCTTCAGGAGATCGCTGCCCGAGGCGTTGATGGTGCGGGCGGATTCGATCTGGCGCTGGGTCAGGTTGCCGCCCCGGTTCTCGCCCATCAGCTGGGAGAGGATGAGAATGCTGTTGAGCGGCGTGCGCAGCTCGTGGCTCATGTTCGCCAGGAATTCCGACTTGTAGCGGTTGGCGGTTTCGAGCTCCTTGATCTTCTGGCGAATCTCGTCGCGCGCCGCGACCAGGGCGTCGTTCTTCGCCTGGATCGCCTTGCTGCGCTCTTCGAGTTCGTGGGTGCGCTCCTCAAGCTCCTCGTTGGTGACGCGCAGTTCTTCCTGCTGCGCCTGGAGCTCGCTCTCCGACTTCCGGAGCGCACGGGTCTGCTCTTCGAGTTCCTCGTTGATCACCCGCAGCTCTTCCTGCTGGGTCTGGAGTTCGCGCTCGCTTTCGATCAGCGCCTGGGCCTGGCGGTGCAGCTCGGCGTTGTTGGCGCGCAGCTCGACTTCCTGTTCCTGCGCGCGGTGCAGCAGCACCTCGATGGTCTGGTGGCTGTCGGCGGCGGCGATCAGCACGCCGACGTTGCGGGCGATGTCGCGGATGAAGCTGCGCTGGTTTTCGGTGAACGACGCGAATGCGCCGAGCAGCATCACGCCCAGGGTCGCGCCTTCGAACAGCAGGGGCACCGCGGCGAACCACTGCGGCTTCACCTCGCCCGCGCCGTAATCCAGCATAGGGGTGTCACCGGTGCTGGTGGAGAAGTAGATCGGCTCGCGCTCGACGGCGGCCTGGCCGACCATGCCATCGCCGAAACCGACGTGGCCGAAGCGCTCGGCATCGCGCTCGGTCCAGCCGTAGCGCGCGCTCAGGTTGAGCATCTTTGCATCGTTGCGGGTGAGGTAGACCGCGCCGAGCGGCACGCCGAAATGCTGGACCATGGTGGAGAGGAACTTTTCCGCCAAGATCGTCGGGTCGTGTTCGCCGCGCAGGGCGGAATCGATCCGCTCCGATCCGCTGCGCAGCCAGTCGTGGGCGCGCAGGCGCTGCGCCATCGCGTCGAGGGCGCGCAGCAACACGCCGAGTTCGTCCTTGCGGGTGGTGTCGATGGCGACGTCGAGATTGCCCTTGGCGATGGATTCGGCGATCCCGGTGGCCTTGAAGATCGGTGCGGTGAAGTTGTTGGAGAACAGCAGCGCGCCGATCCCCATGAACATCGCCATGAAGAAACCGAGCGCCGACATGTCGATCGCGAGACTGCGCACCGGGGCGAGGACTTCGTCGCGGTCGATCTTCGATACCAGGAACCAGTCCACACCCTGCAGGTAGAGGGTGTCGAGCGCGATCAGCACCGGATTGCCCGCGCTGTCGACGTATTCGCCCATGGTGTGGCCGCTGCCGGTGCGTGCTGCCTCCCAATAGGGGAGCGACGGCATGGTCTTGCCCATGTGCCAGCGGGTTTCGCCGGTGGTGCGCACGGTGGTGCGGAACTCGTAGTGGGCGTTCGACCTGTCGAAGGCGACGATGTAGGACTCGCCGGTCTTGCCCATGCCGTCGCGGGAATCGACGATCTTGTCGATCAAGTCCGGACCGAGACGGATCGCAATGATCCCCGCCATCTTGCGGTCGGCGCCGAAGAACGGCTGCCCGATGAACGCGGCGTAGTCGTCATGACCGTTGTCGGCATAGGGGAGAAAGTCGATCATCGCGGTTTGGCGGGTGACCGAAATCCGCTGCCAGAGCTTGGTGAGGCCGGTGTCCAGCATCGCGCCGGTATCCAGTTGGACGCCCGGCAGGTGCTGGGATTCGATCGAATAGAGCACCCGGCCCGAGGCGGAAACCAGCACTAGGTCGGCATAGCCGAAGGTCGAGAGATAGTGCCTGAGGGACGGCGTGTAGCGGTCGATGATCGCCTGGTATTCGGGGGAAAGGAAATTGATCGCCCCGTTGCCCGGCAAGGTCGGCAGATTGCCGATCTCGGTGAACAGGTTGATGATGTCGTTTCGCTGGTTCAGCCGTCGCACGGATTCGATGCGCAGGCCGAAATCCTGCTCGATGCGGTTCTTGCGCAGGCTCTGAACCGTGGTGAGCTGGTTGAAGGACTTGTCGAGCAGCGCGTCGCCCGCGAAATGGACGCAGAGGAGGACCACGAGAACCAGCGGCACGATCCCCGCCAGCACGTAGAACGAAAACAGCTTGCCCCGGATCGACGCATCGGAGATTCGCATGGTGCCCCCAGTCCCCCACCTCATCCTTTCGCAGGATGGGCGCCCTGATTTAGGGCTTTGACGCAGGAGCGTAACATACGCTTCCCCCAGGCATGCGGCAACAGTCCAAAGGCGCAGGAACAGGGATACGGCAAGGCTTCGGGGGAGAGTTCTGGATGCGGAGCAAGGCGAAATCCGCTATCTCGTGTGTTCGACGCCCGCGCAAGGAGAGTTCCGCCATGAGTTCCGACAATCCCACCGGCCTGACCCAGCTCGGCCAAACCGCCTTCGCCGCCAACACCCCGGAGGCCGCGACCCTGGAGCGGGTGCCGTGGCAGGGCGACGATCTGCCGCGCACCGTGGTGCGGTTCGTCTGCCCCGAGTTCACCTCGCTCTGCCCGGTCACCGGTCAGCCCGATTTCGCGCATCTGGTGATCGACTACGTGCCGGCGAAGTGGCTGGTGGAATCGAAGTCTTTGAAACTGTTTCTTCAGTCTTTCCGAAACCATGGTGCGTTTCACGAATCCTGTACGGTGATGGTGGCGCGGCGGCTGGTGGAGACTCTTGATCCGGTTTGGCTCCGGATCGGCGGCTATTGGTACCCGCGCGGTGGCATCCCGATCGACGTGTTCTGGCAAACCGGACCCACGCCCGAGGGCGTTTGGGTGCCCGACCAGGGCGTGCCGCCGTATCGCGGCCGCGGCTGATTGACCGCGCGCCCGGCTTTCCCCATGTGTTGAAGACACTTGGCGAAATCGGAGACGAGCGATGGATCTGGCGACCGCGATCCGGACGTGCCTGCAGAAATACGCGACCTTCTCCGGCCGCGCGCGGCGCGGCGAGTTCTGGTGGTGGGTTCTCGCCTACCTCGCCGCCTCGACGGTGGCGATCATCTTCGACGCCGCCGCCTTCGGCCATCGCAATGCGCTGTTCTCCGGCCTGCTGTCGCTCGCGGCGTTCCTGCCGAGCATCGCCGTCGCGGCGCGCCGCCTGCACGACATCGACAAGTCGGGCTGGTGGCAGCTGCTCTGGCTGATCCCGCTGATCGGCCCGGTGATCCTGCTGTTCTGGTGGACCCGGCCGGGCGAAACCGGGCCGAACCGCTTCGGCCCGGATCCGGTCTCGCCGTTCGCCGCCGCCGACGCGAGCTTCGTTGATCCGATGGGGATGTGACCGTCGTCACAGATTGCCGGTCTGCGCAGGCATAGGGTCGCGCCGATTTCAATCTCGGGGCGATGGCGACTTATGGGTTTCTTTCAAGCGGTTGGTGCGTGTCTGCGTAAATACGCGCAGTTTTCGGGGCGTTCGACGCGCTCCGAGTTCTGGTGGTGGCAGCTGTTTTTCCTGCTGGTGAACATTGTTCCGTTTTTTGTGGTCGGCGTGTTGGTCTTCGCGTTTCCCGCATTGGCGCCCTATGTCGGGTGGTTTGCGTATGCCTTGATTCTTGCCGTTGCGATTCCCGATCTCGCAGTCACCGCTCGCCGGTTTCACGACATCGGCCGTTCCGGCTGGTGGCAGTTGCTCGGTTTCGTGCCGATTCTCGGCTGGGTGCTGGTGGTGTGGTGGGGGGTGAAATTGGGAGATCTGGGGCCGAACCGCTTTGGCCCGTGCCCGCTTCCGCCTTCCGCGCGGCTGGACTGACGCCCATCCATGACGCTGCCGCAAGCGATAGCCGCCTGTTTCCGCAAGTACGCGCAGTTTTCAGGCCGTGCGTCGCGCTCCTAATTCTGGTGGTGGGAGGCGTTCGATGTGCTGGCGAAGGTCATTCTCTACGGCGGGGCGGCCGCTTTCGGCGAGGCCTATCCGCAGTTCGTGAGTTTGGTGGTGTGGGGCGCGATGGTCCTGATAGTCGTGATGGTCGTCCCCGGTCTGGCGGTGGCGTTGCGGCGGTATCACGACAGCGGCCGGTCCGCTTGGTGGCTGTTGGTCAGTCAGGTGCCCTACATCGGTTGGGCGTGGTATTTCGTGCTGGCGACCAAGCCGGGTGAGCCGGGGCCGAACCGCTTCGGCGCCGCGCACCGCGGCCCCGCCGAAGTCCCCTCCGTCGCCGAGGCCTGATTGTGGCGATACGGTCGCGGGGCAGCGCTTTCCGTCGCGTATTCCGTCGTCGTCGTTGACATCCGGATCGTGGGGCGGGAAGCCTCCTGGGTCGTTCCCGGCGGGTCCGGGCATTCAGGAGGAGGTTATGGACGGATATCTGGTTACGTTCTTCACCCAACGCAGCAGAACCCACGATGGCGCGCCGCTCGCCGACTGGATTCTCGAACAGGCGCGGGCGCTCGGTGTGCGCGGCGCGACGGTGTTTTCCGGAAGCGAGGGGTTCGGCCACGATGGCCGCTTCCATTCCAACAGCCTGTTCGACATGGAAGATTCGCCGCTTCAAGTGGTCATGGCGATGTCCCCTGAAGAAAGCGATCGCCTGTTCGCCGCGATCGCAGCGCACGGACATCGGATTTTCTACACCAAGTCTCGGGTGGAATTCGGCTTTACCGCCGAAGCTTGAGGTTCCCACCTGTCCGCTTCCCTGGCGGATCACGCAAAGGCATATGGATGATTGGACCTACGATTAACGGTGGGGCGCTGGTTCTCGGCAGCCTGCTGGGGGCCGCGATCGGCCCGAAGTTGAACAAAAACCTGCGTCAGCAGATTCCCCAGGTTTTCGGGTGCGCGGCGCTCGGCATCGGCGTGGTGATGATCACCAAGGTGCACGCTTTCGCGCCGGTGGTGCTCGCGTTGATTCTCGGCGCGGCGTTCGGCATTTTGGTGCGGGTGGAAGACCGCGTGCAGAGGCTCTCCGGCTATTCGCGCAAGCTGGTGGACAGGATCGCGAAGCCTGCGGCGGGTGTCGGCCAGGAGGAGTTCCTCGACAAGTTCGTCGCGCTGGTGGTGCTGTTCTGCGTCAGCGGCATGGGCGTCTACGGTTCGCTCTCCGAGGGCATGACCGGCGACTTCTCGTTGCTGGTGATCAAGGCGATCCTCGACTTCTTCACCGCCCTGATCTTCGCCTCCAACCTCGGGTTCGCGGTGTGCTTGCTCGCGATCCCGCAATTCGCGGTGCAGGCGCTCCTGTATCTCGGCGCGACACAGATCGTGCCGCTCACCACGCCCGAGATGATGGCGGACTTTTCCGCCTGCGGCGGCCTGATCATGCTCGCCACCGGGTTCCGCATCTGCGGCATCAAGCCGTTTCCGGTGGCCGATATGATCCCGGCGTTGCTGCTGGTGATGCCGGTGTCGTGGGCGTGGACCGCCCTGGTCGTCTAGGACGCTAGAATTCGAGGGTGTCACCCGCCATCGGCGCGAGCACCCGCGCCCCCAGCGCCTGCCGCATGAAATCGGTGGCGGCGCTGCCCGAGCAATGGCAGGGCATGACGAAGCCGACGTTCCAGTCGATCAGCACCCGTGCGGTTTCCTCAAGGCGATGCTCGGACGCGGAGATCAGGTGGAAACCGCCGACGAGCCCGGCGATGCGATGTTCGCCGGTGACCCGCCGCGCCTGGTGGACGGTGTTGACCAGCCCGGAATGGGCGCAGCCGCACACCACCACCAGGCCTTTCTCGGTGAGGAACCAGAGCGCCTGGTCGTCGGGAATGGTATCCGGGATGGTGCCTGCTGCGTCGAGGAAGAACGGTCCGCCGGTGTCTTCGTAGAGCGTCGCGCGCGGCACCTCGCCGGTGGTGCCGACGTCGGGCATCAGTTCCATCGGCGCGCGGGAGGCGCAACTCCGCTGCGGCGGCAGGCTGCGCATCGCGGCGGCGGCGGCGGGCGGAATCCCGATCGGTCGGACGTCGTTGGGGCGCACGCTGTAGCGTTCGCGGAAGATCTCCGGGTGATGCACCACCATCAGGCTCTGGTTGAGCGCGAGAACCTGGTCGACCGCGCCGGTGTGGTCGTAATGGCCGTGGCTGAGGACGAGGAAGTGAGCGGCGGCGAGGTCGAGGTTGAGACGATCGGCATTGGGGCGGAGCGCCGCGCCCTGACCGGTGTCGAACAGGATCGAGCCGTGCGGCGTCTCGATCCAGAAGGCCAGGCCATGCTCGGTGGCGAAACCCTCGCGCGCGGTGTTCTCGACAACCACGGTGACGGTGAAACGGGACCGGGTCATCTTCTGCGCCTCCATTGCGGTATTTTTTCAAGCAAAGCACGCGCTACGGGCTCGCGTCCAGGAGATTCCTGACAAATCGGACAGGATCGGTTTGACAACCTCCGCGCACTTCGGCAGCCTCGTCGCCAGCCCAAGGGGGGCCCCGTCAGGGGGCTGAGATATCGCTGCTATGCGCGATGACCCTTTGAACCTGATCCGGGTCATTCCGGCGAAGGGATGGGATTGCGGATGCCCGGAGTGGCTCCGCGCCGTCTTCTCGCGCCCCGGGTCTCCACCGCTGTCCGCGAGGAGCCCACCATGTCCACCACGCTACCCTGCCGCAACCCGCTCGACGACGCTCGCCGGGTGTTCGTGCGCGGCACCCTCCACCCTGAAATCGCAGTGCCGTTCGCCGAACTCGCGCTCAAGGAGGGGCCGTTCCGCCTCGATCTCACCGCCGGGCGCCACGCTCACGCAGCGCCTTCGCCCATGCCGCGCACCTGGCTTGCCCGCCAGCAAGTCCGCAAGACCCAGCGCGAATGGGCGCTGTCCGGGGTGGTGACGCCCGAGATGGAATACGTCGCGATCCGCGAATCCCTCGGCGGGCCGGGGCGGATCACGCCGGAGTTCGTGCGCGACGAAGTCGCGCGCGGCGCGGCGATCATCCCCGCCAACCTCAATCACCCCGAGTTGGAACCGATGGCGATCGGCCGTGCCTTCCGGGTCAAGGTCAACGCCAACATCGGCACCTCGGGCGAAGTCTCCGACCTTGGCCTCGAAGTCGAGAAGATGATCGACGCGGTGCGCCACGGCGCGGACACGGTGATGGACCTCTCCACCGGCCGGAACCTCCATGCCACCCGCGAGGCGATCCTGCGTGCGTCGCCGGTGCCGATCGGCACCGTGCCGCTCTACGAAGCGCTCTTGCGCGCGGGCGGCAAGGCGGAAAACCTGACCTGGGAGATCTTCGCAGAGACCCTGCTCGACCACGCACGCCAGGGCGTCGACTACGTCACCATCCACGCCGGGCTGCGTCGCGCCCACCTGCCGCTCGCCGCGAAGCGCGTCACCGGCGTGGTCAGCCGGGGCGGCGCCATCCTCGCGCGCTGGTGCGCCGCCCACGATGCGGAAAACTTCCTCTATGCCCGGTTCGCCGAAGTCTGCGAAATTCTCCGCACCTACGACGTCGCGGTCTCGCTCGGCGACGGCCTGCGCCCCGGGTGCACCGCCGACGCCAACGACGCCGCCCAGTTCGCCGAACTCGACACCCTGGGTGAACTCGCGAAAATCGCGGCCGAACACGGCGTCCAAACCATGATCGAAGGCCCTGGTCACGTGCCGATGCACAAGATCGCCGAAAACCTCACCCGCCACGCCGCCGCTTGCGGCGAAGCGCCGCTCTATACCCTCGGGCCGCTCGTGACCGATTCCGCCCCCGGCTTCGACCACATCACCGGCGCGATCGGCGGCGCGATGATCGCCTGGATGGGGGCCTCCATGCTTTGCGTCGTCACGCCCAAGGAACACCTCGGCCTGCCCGACCGCGACGACGTCCGCCAGGGCGTCACCGCCTTCCGCGTCGCCGCCCACGCCGCCGACCTCGCCAAGGGCCTCGCCTCGGCCCAGGCGCGCGACGACGCTCTCTCCCGCGCACGCTATGCCTTCCGCTGGAACGAGCAGATCGCCCTCGGTCTCGATCCGCTCACCGCGCAAGCCTATCGCGGCGACGCGGGCGACGATCACCACTGCACGATGTGCGGCGAAGCGTTCTGCTCGATGCGCGGGTTCCGAAGCGTGGCGGAGGCGGTGGGGGCGTAAGGGTAACGGGGCCGCCGCCCCGCGCCCCGTTCGGAGGGGCTCGCCCCTCCGAACCTCCCATAAGTTTTTCGCGCGGAGCGCCATAAAACCATCACGCGGCGCGATGGTTGATTGCGCTGGCGCGCGGAAAACTAAGGGGTACACAGGGCCTAAGGCCCTGTGCGGGGTTCAGGGATTGGAACTCGGTCGCCGAAGGCGAGAGGAACGCCCGGTGGGCGTTCCTCAGAGTGGAAATCCCCCGGAGGGAAGCCCTGACCTTTATTCCTTTACCGTCTCGATCGTGCCGTCGGCCCAATTGATGGTGAGGGTGATGCCGATATCGGGGTGGAGACTTTTGCGCACCGGGCAGTTGTTGGCGGCGCGGATCATGCCCTGGCGGGCGCGTTCGTCGGTGTCGCAGGGGACGGCGGCGGAGATCGCGATGGCGCCGATGCGGCCCGGGACCATGGAGTAGTCGGCGGAGAGGGTCATGCCGGTGGTGTCGAGGCCGAGGGATCTTGCCTTGATCGCCATCAACGTGCCGGTGCAGTTGACCAGAGCGGCGACGGTGAGGTCGATCGGCGAATAGGAGGTGTCTTCGCCGCCGTGGTCTTTCGTGGCGTCGGTCTCGACGATCTTGCCGTATTTGGTGAAGGTCGCGGAAAAACGGCAGACGCCGTCGTTGCGCGCGGTGAGGATTGCCATGGGTGGGGTCCTTGGGTTGAGAAATCGGACATGAAGACCTCGGCGACCCAATACCGGGTCGCCGTATTCGATTTCTCTAATATAATTCCATTTGCCCGCTTAGTCCAGGTCTTCGACCATCTGCGCGGTGACGAGGACGATGCCGCTTTCGGTGCGGTAGAAGCGCTTGGCGTCGAGTTCGGCGTCTTCGCCGATGATCATGCCGGGCGGGATGCGGGTGTCCTGGGCGATGATTGCGCGGCGGATCACTGCGTGACGGCCGACGTCGACGTTGGGCAGGAGGACTGAATCCTCGACCAGCGAGTGCGAATTGATCCGCACGTTGTTGGAGATCAGCGAGCCACGCACCGTGCCGCCCGAGATGATGCAGCCCGCGCCGATCACGGAATCGAGGGCGACGCCGCGGCGGTCGTCGTCGTCGAAGACGAACTTCGCCGGGGGACGTTGTTCCTGGGTGGTCCAGATCGGCCAATCGGGGTCGTAGAGGTCGAGAGCGGGGATGACCTTGGTGAGGTCGATGTTGGCTTCCCAGTAGGCGTCGACGGTGCCGACGTCGCGCCAGTAGGGTTCGTCCTGGTCGTCGGCGCGGACGCAGCTTTCGGCGAAGCGGTGGGCGAACAGGCGCGAGCGGCCGACCAGGCTCGGCAGCATGTCCTTGCCGAAATCGCGCGACGAACCCTGGGTTCCAGCGTCGCGGATGAGCTGCTGGAAGAGGAAGTCGGCATTGAAGATGTAGATGCCCATCGAGGCGAAGGCGATATCCGGGTGGCCGGGAACCGGCGCGGGATTCGCGGGTTTTTCCATGAACTCGATGATCTGTTCGTGTTCGTCGACCTTGACCACGCCGAACTCGGTGGCGCGTGCGATCGGCACTTCGACGCAGGCGACGGTGGCCTCGGCGCGGCGCTCGATGTGCTGCGCGAGCATCTTCGAGTAGTCCTGCTTGTAGACGTGGTCGCCCGCCAGCACGAGGATGTAGGTGGGGTCGATCTGCTTCAGAAGGTCCATGTTCTGGTAGACCGCGTCGGCGGTGCCGCGATACCAGCTTTCGTCCGCGGTCTGCTGCTGCGCCGGCCAGATCTCGATGAATTCCTGGAGCTCGGCCTTGAGGAATCCCCAGCCGCGCTGCACGTGCTGAATCAACTGGTGCGATCGGTACTGGGTCGGCACCGCGACCTTGCGGATGCCGGAATGGATGCAGTTGGAAAGCGGAAAGTCGATGATCCGAAACTTGCCGGCGAAGAAGATCGCGGGCTTGGCGAGAGAGTCGGTGAGGTCCATCAGGCGGCTGCCCCGCCCGCCCGCGAGCACCAGCGCCAGCGTATTCTTCAACGAGGTATTGAGGTCGCGTTGACTGGCATCCATTGACCGTCCTCCCCGTGCGTTTCGATTGTGCTGTTCCCGTCGAGGTTATGTCATCCGGGGAACGACGCAAGGAGAAAACGCCCAGATCGCGTGCAAGTTTCATCCGGGCGTCATCGTGGGTTTTATCTACTGCGGCCCTTGGGCCTGTGCCATAGTTTGGGGGCCGGCGGGTCCGGCGGCAGCGGAGTAGTATCTGGAAATGAAGATTTTATTCGTCGCCGGGGAGGTTTATCCGCTGGCGAAGACGGGTGGTCTCGCGGACGTGGTCGGCGCGTTGCCGAAGGCCTTCCGGGCGTTGGGCGACGAAGTCAAGGTGATGCTGCCGGGCTACCCCGAGGCGCTCGCCCGGGTGGTCGACGCGGGTCCGCCGATGCCGCTTGCCGAAACCTTCGGGTTCGGTCCCGGGCGGATCATCCCGGCGCGGATGCCGGACAGTTCGCTCGAAGTCCTGCTGGTGGATTGCCCCGAGGCGTTCGCGCGGCCGGGCGGGCCCTATCTCGGTCCCGACGGCCGCGACTGGCCCGACAACGCACGCCGTTTCGCCGTGCTGTCGCGCGCCGCGGCGCTCGTCGGCATCGGCGGAGGCCTGGGCGGCTGGCAGCCCGACATCGTCCACGCCCACGATTGGCAGACCGGCTTGGTGCCGCTGTACCTGAAGCAATGGCGGGGCGGGCCGGGGTGCGTGTTCACCATCCACAACTTGCATTACCAGGGGGTGTTCCCGGCGTCGATCCTGCCCGGGATCGGCGTCGATCCGGCGCTGTTCACCATCGACGCTCTCGAATACTGGGGCAACGTCAGCCTGTTGAAGGCAGGGCTGGTATTCTCCGACTTCCTCACCACGGTGAGCCCGACCTATGCGCGGGAAATCCAGACGCAAGGCTTCGGCTACGGCCTCGACGGCGTGGTGCGGTGGCGCGCGGGAACCCTGCGCGGCATCCTGAATGGCATCGACCACGACATCTGGAGCCCGGAAAACGATCCGGCGATCGCGCAACCCTATTCGGCTTCCGACGTTAGCGGTAAGGCCGCATGCAAGGCCGCCCTCCAGGCGCAGGCGGGGCTGCTGCCCGACGCCAAGGCGCCGGTGCTGGGGCTGCTCGGGCGGTTGGTGTGGCAGAAGGGCGTGGACATCGTCTTGGGTGCGTTGCCGGAGATCGTCGACATGGGAGTCCAGGTGGTGTTGCAGGGCGCGGGAGATCCCGAACTCGAAGCCCGCTGCCGCGAGGCGGAGCAGATTTTTCCCGGCCGGGTGGCGGCGCATATTGGATACGACGAGGGTTTCGCCCATGTGATTGAGGCGGGCGCCGACATGTTCGCCGTGCCTTCGCGCTTCGAGCCCTGCGGTCTCACGCAAATGTACGCGCTGCGCTACGGCACCATTCCGGTGGTGCGGCGGACCGGCGGCCTTGCCGACAGCGTCGCCGACGTCGACGAGCGCGAGGACGGCACCGGCTTCGTCTTCGACGGCGAAACCCCCGCCGACTTCCTTGCCGCGCTGGTCCGGGCGCGGGAACTCTACGATCGTCCGGCTGCCTGGGCGGAAGTCCGGGACCGGGGAATGAACAAGGATTTCTCCTGGCGCGCCGCGGCGGTGCGGTATCGCGAGGTTTACGAATCCGTCCAGAGAGCGAGAGGTAGGTAACGATGCAGAAGCCCGTGCCGGTCGAAGATTTCCGCGATGCGCCGCTGATTTCGGTGTTTCACGACGTCGACAGCCTGAAGGCCGCGCTGGCGCGGACGATGATCCAAAGCGTCGGTCGCTCGCCCGAGGGCGCGAAGGGGCGGGACTGGTTCCTCGCGCTCGCCCACCTGCTGCGCTTCGTGATGAGCGAGCGCAACGTCGAGACCTCACGGCAGAACTACGACCAGGGCAAGAAGCTGGTCTACTACCTTTCGATGGAATACCTGATCGGCCGTTCGCTGCAAAAGGTGCTCTACGACCTCGGCGTGATGGACGTGACCCGCGAGGCGCTCGCCGCGCTCGGCCTCGACTTCGACGAGATCCAGTCCTACGAGCCCGACGCCGCGCTCGGCAACGGCGGCCTCGGGCGCCTCGCCGCCTGCTTCCTCGACAGCCTGTTCACCCACGACTATCCGGGCATCGGCTACGGCATCCGCTACGAATACGGCATGTTCACCCAGCGCATCGAGGAGGGCCAGCAGGTCGAGCAGCCGGAAAACTGGCTGCGCTTCGGCAATCCGTGGGAGGTGGCGCGCGCCACGGTGCTCTATCGGGTGCGCTTCGGCGGCAAGAATCTCTGCTTCCGCAATGCGGAGGGCAACGAGGTCTGCCAGTGGGTCGATGCCGAGGAAGTCATGGCGATGGCCTTCGACAACCCGGTTTCGGGCTTCTCGACGCCGACGGTGGGGAACCTGCGCCTGTGGTCGGCGCGGGCGACGCGGGAGTTCGACCTCCACACCTTCAACCAGGGCAACTACGTTGAGGCGGTGCGCAGCAAGACCCTTTCCGAGACTCTCTCGAAGGTTCTCTACCCCAACGACAAGAGCCAGGACGGCCAGGAACTGCGGCTGAAGCAGGAGTACTTCTTCGTTTCCGCCTCGCTGCAGGACATCCTGCACCGCTACCTGCGCAACCACGACGACCTCTCCGGCTTCCCCGAGCAGGTGGCGATCCAGCTCAACGACACCCATCCGGCGATGGCGGTGGCGGAGCTGATGCGCCTGTTCATGGACGACCACGGGATGAGCTTCGAGACCGCGTGGGGGCTCGCCCAGCGCACCTTCGGCTACACCAACCACACCCTGTTGCCCGAGGCGCTCGAAACCTGGCCGGTGGACATGATCCAGGCGATCCTGCCGCGCCACCTCGAAATCATCTACGAAATCAACGACGCCTTCCTTCGCGACGTGCGGCGGATGTTCCCGGGCGACCCGGCGATCCTGTCCCGCGTCTCGCTGGTGGACGACGCGACGCGGCGCATCCGCATGGCGCACCTCGCGGTGATCGGCAGCCACAAGGTCAACGGCGTCGCCGCGCTCCACACCAAGCTGCTGCGCGAGGGCCTGTTTGCCGACTTCGCGAAAATCTGGCCGAACAAGTTCGTCAACATGACCAACGGCATCACGCCGCGCCGCTGGCTGCTCCAGGCCAACCCGCCGCTCGCCGACCTGATCACCGCGAGCATCGGCGAAGGCTGGGAAAAGAACCTCGACAAGCTCAAGGGGCTCGCGAAGTTCGCCGACGATGGCAGCTTCCACGACCGCTTCCGCGAGATCAAGCGCGGCAACAAGGAGCGGCTGGCGAAGCTGATCAGCCAGTCCTGCGGCGTCACCGTCGATCCCAACAGCCTGTTCGACACCCAGGTGAAGCGCTTCCACGAATACAAGCGCCAGCTTTTGAACGTGCTGCAGGTGATCACCCGCTACAACCGCCTCAAGGACGATCCGGGCAGCATCAGCGTGCCGCGCACGGTGATCTTCGCAGGGAAGGCGGCGCCCGGCTACGACATGGCGAAGCTGATCATCCGCCTCGTGCTCGACGTCGGCGAAACCCTCAACCACGACCGCGCCACCCGCGACATGCTCAAAGTCGTGTTCGTCCCCGACTACAAGGTCTCGAACGCCGAGATCATCATCCCGGGTTCGGAGCTTTCCGAGCAGATCTCGACGGCGGGCACCGAGGCCTCGGGTACCGGCAACATGAAGTTCGCCCTCA
>DBTR01000058.1:62391-72328 GCA_002307145.1 Rhodospirillum sp. UBA1311
CAACGGCGCGCTCACCATCGGCACCATGGACGGCGCGAACATCGAGATCCACGACGAGGTGGGGGCGGAGAACATCTTCATCTTCGGCCTCGACGTCGCGGGCGCGAAGGCGCTCAAAAGCGGCTCCTACGATCCTTGGGAGTACTACAACGGCAACGACGAGCTCCGGCGCACGCTGGACATGATCCGCAACGGCTACTTCTCGCCCAACGACCCGGTGCGCTACAAGCCGCTGCTCGACAGCCTGCTCAGGGGCGGCGACCATTTCCTGCTGCTCGCGGATTATGCCGACTACCTGCGCTGCCAGGGCGAGGTCGACGCGCTTTATCGCGACCCGAAGACCTGGAACCGCCGCGCAATCCTCAACGTCGCCAACATGGGCAAGTTCTCGGCTGACCGGACGATCCACAGCTACGCCAAGGAGATCTGGAACATCCAGCCGCTCGACGTCTAAGGGATGCTCAGTTCCGGCTAGCGGAACCCCTCCGTGTCATCCGGCGAGGCATTGGCCTCGCCGGATTTTTGCTGTCCGAAGTGGATCGTTGGACTCCGAACGTACGTACCATGGTAGGATATATTTAACTTCTAATATTTAGGACACCTGAAGTGCGTTAAGCGTTGGGAGGGGATGGTGGCGAACAAATCGGTTGTCCGCGTACTCGCGGCGTTGCTGGCGATTCCGATTGCCTCGGTGGTCGGCGTCAGCGGGTGGTCTTTGTTCGGTGCGGCGGCGCAGTTGCGCGAAGCCGACGGCGTCGTGGAATTGACCCGCGTCGATCGCGCGTTGTTCGATGCGATGCAGAACGTGCGGGTCCAGGGAGGTGCGATCCAGACCGCCCTTCAAACCCTGGACGATCCGAAGGCGCGGATCGCCGAGGTGCGCGCCGGGGTGAAGGCGAAGCTGGCGGCGGGAATGTCGGCGCTGGAAAAGACCCGTCTTCCCGAAACCGCGCAGTTCGTCGCGAAATTCAAGAAAGACCAGGCCGATAGCGACGCCAAGGCAACGCTCATCGACGAGTTGGTTGCCAAACCCCGCGCCGAGCGCGACGTGCGCCAGGTTGCGCCCTGGATCGCGACGACGCAGAATCTCGGGGTGGTGATCGGCGAGATCAGCGACAGCGTGTCCGCCCACATCCGGCGCGTCGATCCTGACCTCGCCCAGCTTGCGCAGGTGCGCGAGGCGGCCTGGACGGTACGGAGTGCGTTCGGGATGAACTGTTCGATGTTGCGTCCCAACGTCGCCGATGCCCGCCCCCTGACCCCGGCAGGGATCCGGCTGGTCGGCATGTTGCGCGGTGGCGTGGCGGGCGGCCAGGAACGCCTCGACGCGTTGATGCGTGGTGACGGGATCTTGCCCGCGATCCAGCAGGCGGTCGGCACCGCCAAGACGCAGGTTGCGGAAACCACGGCGTGGATCGACGACGTGATCGCCAAGTTCGACGGGAGCGGCAAGGCCATCGTCCCGGCGGAGGAGTGGACTCGGCGCTGCAATTCGCCGTTCGACGCGATTATCGGCGTGGGCAATCTCGCCCTCGACGAAGCCGTGGACTTCGCCGAGGCGGCGCGTACCGAGGCGTTGTGGAATGCGGGGCTCGCGATGGCGGGCGTGGTTGCGTCGCTGGCGCTGGCGGTCGGCGGGTGGATGATGTTGCGTCGCCGGGTCGTCCGGCCGATCGCGGGGCTGCAAAGCGCCGTCGGCCGGCTGGCCGATCGCGACTACACCACGCCGGTGGCGGGTTTGGCCCACGAAGACGAGTTTGACGCCCTCGCGCAAGCCCTCGAAACCCTGCGGGAAAGTGCGGCGCAGGCGGAACGGTTGCGCGCCGAGGATGATGCGCGGCGGACCGCCGAGGCGGAACGGGCGAAAGCGCTTGCCGAGCTGTGCGCCGCATTCGACGCATCGGTCCAGGGCTCGATCGGCGCTCTCGGACAATCCGCCGAGAAATTGCGGGGCGCAGCAGGCGACATGCGCGACCTTTCGGCGGAATCGAGCGCGCGTGCGGGCGACGTGGCGGCTTCCGCCGCAAACGCGACCAGCAACGTCCAGACCGTCGCTTCGGCCACGGAGGAGTTGAACGCGTCGATCGGCGAGATCGCCGGGCGGGTCGGTGCGAGCGCGGACGAGGCCAAGGATGCCGCGACCAAGGCGGAGCGGACCAACGTGATCGTCACCGCGATGACCGAGGCCGCCGCCAACATCGGCGAGGCTGTGGCCCTGATTCGCCAGATTGCGGGCCAGACCAACCTGCTTGCGCTCAACGCCACGATCGAGGCGGCGCGTGCGGGCGAGATGGGCAAGGGCTTCGCGGTGGTGGCGGGCGAGGTCAAGAATCTCGCGGGCCAGACCGCGCGGGCGACCGAGGAGATCGAAACCCTGGTCGCGAAGATCCAGGTCACCACCGAGGAGGCGGTGGGTGCGGTGCGCGCCATCGGCATCGCGATCGACGGCATCGACGGCAGTTCGAGCGCGATCGCGGCGGCGATCGAGGAGCAAAGCGCCGCGACCCAGGAGATCGCCCGGAACGTCCACCTCGCGGCGGAAGGAACCCAGCGGGTCACCGAGACCATCGGGGCGGTCGCCGAGGCCAGCCGCCAGACGGGAGAGTCGGCGGACCAGGTGTTCGAAGCGGTCGAGGACCTGATGGGCGTGACCGCGGGCTTGCGCCAACAGGTCGAGGCGTTCCTCGGGCACGTGCGCAAGGTCTGAACCCGGCGCGGCCGCGCAGGGCAGATATGCGATCGCGGGTATTGAAGGCGGGCGGCAGTGGAGGTTCACTGCCGCCCGTCGTCGTGTTGTCTGGAATGATTCAATGCCCATTGCCGTTCTTGCCCTGACCTTCGCCACCTTCGGCATCTGCACCAGCGAATACGTGATCATGGGGCTTTTACCCGAGGTCGCGGCCGACCTGTCGGTGAGCATCCCCGAGGCGGGCATGCTGGTTTCGGTCTACGCGATGGGCGTGGTGGTGGGCGCGCCGGTGCTGGCGGTGATCACCGCGCGCTGGCCGCGCCGCCCGACGCTGATCGGGCTGTGCGCGGTGTTCCTGGTCGGCAACCTGCTTTGTGCGATCGCGCCGAGCTACGGCCTGTTGATGGCGGCGCGGGTGGTCACCGCGCTGTGCCACGGCACCTACTTCGGCATCGCCTCGGTGGTCGCGACCAATCTCGTCGCGCCGGGCAGGCGGTCGCAAGCGATCGCCCTGGTGTTCATGGGCGTGACCCTCGCCAACATGCTCGGCGTGCCGTTCGGCACCGCCCTCGGGCAGGCGCTCGGCTGGCGCGCCACGTTCCTCGGCATCTGCGCGATCAATCTCGTCGCGATGCTGGCGCAACTGCTCTGGATCCCCCGCGCGCTGCCGACCGGCGGGGCGAGCCTGGGCGCGGAGTTCCGCGCATTGATGGATCGCCGCGTCGTCCTCGGACTGCTGCTGTCGATGCTGAGTTCGGTGAGCCTGTTCACCGTGTTCACCTACATCACGCCGATCTTGCGGGAAGTCACCGGGGTCTCGCCGCGTGGCGTCACCTACGTCCTGCTGCTGTTCGGCGTCGGGCTGTCGATCGGTTCGGTGATCGGCGGGCGGTTGGGCGACCGCAGTCTGATGCGCTCGCTCGGCGCCTTGATGCTGCTGCTCACCGCGATCCTCGCGATGCTGCACATCTCGCTGGGCGTCAAGGTCCCGGCGATCGGCAACCTGTTCGTCTGGAGCGTGATCGCGTTCGCGATCTGCCCGATGCTGCAAACCCTGGTGATCGCACGGGCGAGCGGCGCGCCCAACCTCGCCTCGACCTTCAACCAGAGCGCCTTCAACCTCGGCAACGCGATCGGCGCATGGTTCGGCGGCGCGCTCCTCGACCGGGGGGTGACGCTCGATGACTTGCCATTCGCCAGCACCGGGGTGGCGGCGCTGGCGTGCGCGTGCGTCGCCACGTTGGCGTGGGCGGACCGCAGCGCGCCTAGGGCGAAACCCGCTCGATGAAGGCAGAGAACGCCTTCAACTGCTCGGCGATGAACTTGCGGGTCGGCTCGTCGGTGAGCTTGCCGTCGTCGGAGAACTTCTGCATCGCCGTGCCGACCATCACCTCGGGGCGGTTCATCGGCAGGGCGTCGAGGAACACCAGGACCTGGCGCAGGTGATACTGCATCCGCGCGCCGCCGAAGATGCCGGGCGATGCGGACTGGATCAACACCGGCTTGCCCGCGAACGGTGCGGGCTGGACCCGCGAGAGCCAGTCGAGCGCGTTCTTGAGGAAGCCCGGGATCGAGTAGTTGTACTCGGGCGAGACGAACGCGACGCCGTCCGCCGCAGCGATCGCGGCGGCGAGTTCGTCGACCTTGGGCGGGAAACCTTCGGCCTGGATGTCGGCGTTGTAGTGGGGCAGTTCGTCCAGGCCTTCGAGGACGTCGAATTCCATGCCTTCGGGCGCGAGGGCGGGGAGGGTGCGCGCCAGGGCGCGATTGTAGGAGTCCTTGCGCAGGCTGCCGCAAAGTACGGCGATGGTCTTCCGGGAGTTCATGATCCTTCTTCTCCGCTGGCGGTGTCGAGAGTGACGATATCCTCGCGGCTGAGCTTGAGGCTCGCGGCGTTGGCGAGGCTGTCGAGTTGTTCGAGACTGGTGGCCGAGGCAATCGGTGCGGTGACGCCGCCCTGGGCGATCAGCCAGGCGATCGCGACCTCGGCGGGCGGTGCGCCGGTGCGTTCGGAAACCTCGCCCACCGCTTCGAGGATGCGCGCGCCGCGCGGCGTCATGTATTTGCCGAGGAAGCGCTCGCGGCGGCTCGCGGTGATGTCGAGGTGGGTGCGGTACTTGCCGGTGAGAAAGCCCGAGGCGAGGCTGAAGTAGGTGATCACGCCGATGTCCTCGCGCACCACGAGTTCGCGCAACGGGCCTTCGAACCCCTGGCGGTCGTAGAGATTGTATTCGGGCTGGAGGACGTCGTAGCGCTGGACGCGGTTGGCCTTCGCCACCGCGAGGCTTTCGGCGAGCTGGGCCGCGTCGAGGTTGGATGCGCCGACGGCGCGGATCTTGCCCGCGCGCTTGAGCTTGTCGAAGGCTTCGAGGGTTTCGGCGAAGGGGGTGTCGGGGTCGGGCTTGTGGGCAAGGTAGAGGTCGATGTGGTCGGTGCGGAGGCGGCGGAGCGAATCCTCCACGCCTTGCGCGATCCATTTTGCCGATAGGCCGCGTTTCGC
The DNA here is from genome assembly GCA_002307145.1 of Rhodospirillum sp. UBA1311. Classification (GTDB taxonomy): domain Bacteria; phylum Pseudomonadota; class Alphaproteobacteria; order Rhodospirillales; family Rhodospirillaceae; genus Oleispirillum. The sequence continues at coordinate 67,581 of DBTR01000058.1, forward strand.
GCCGCCGACGATCGAGCCGACCTTGGTGAAGATCAGGATCTTGTCGCGCTTGCCCGGGTTGGCCTTGAGCCAGTTGCCGATGATCGTCTCGGACTCGCCGCCGGAGTTGCCCTCGGCCCAGTGGGAGTAGCTGTCGGCGGTATCGACGGCATCGAGCCCCCGGTCGAGGCAGCCGTCGAGGAGGGCGAAGCTCACCTTTTCGTCGACCGTCCAGCCGAACACGTTGCCGCCGAAGACCACCGGCGGCACCGACAACCCGGTTTTTCCGAACGGGCGCTTTTCCACCATCGTTCCTCCGATTTTCTGCAGGCCTTCGATCGCTTTAGAGATAGGCAGGGCGGGGCGGCTTCGCCCGGAATTTGTTGCGATAAATCGGATTTTAGCGGCGGCGAGGGCGCGGGCGTGCGAGGCCGACGGCGTCGCACGCCCGACCGGGCCGACGGCGGTCGCGCCGGAGCGTTCGATTTCGATCTGGAGGTCGAGGGCGACGAGACATTCGTCCTCGATCGGAGTGCGGAGATGCCGTCCACGGAGGCGTCAGTTCAAGGTTCGGTCGTCCGCTTCGGTGTGTTGCGCATGCAGCATGCTGATCAGCCATGCCTCGACGGACGCATGCTGGCGACGCGCTTCGACCTGCGTGATCGCGGTTTCCAGCACGCGCTCGACCATGCGGTCTCCGGCGGTTGCGTTGCCCGCCAGCTTGCGCGCGAGCGCCCGCAGGCGCGGCAGAGCCTCCACCAGCGCCTCGCGAAAATCCTGCGGTTGGTGCTTGCTGCGTTCGGTGGGTCCGAAGAGGATGCGCTTGAGGTCGCGCCAGTCGGCGGTCTTTGAGATCTTCGGCGCGCTCCGGAAATGGGGCGGCCAGGGAATATCGTCGAAGCCGGTGAAGAAGACGAACGGAATCTCCCGTTCGCGCAGCCGCTCCGCGATCGCGAAGGCGGTTTCCTCGCCCAGGCGCACGTCGAGAATCGCGGCACCGATGTTGGGGGTCGCGTCGAGCAGAGCGAGAGCCTTGGCCGAGGTCGCAGCCGGGCCGATGACGGTGTTTCCGTCGAAGGCGATCTCCTGCGCAAGGGTTTCCGCGACCCAATATTCGTCCTCGACCACCAGGATCGCCGCATGGGGCAGGCGATCGCTCCACCGCCGGCCGCGACGCAACTCCACAGCTCCCGCAGGCGGAAGGCTGGAAGCCGGTTTGGCGGGGGCGGGATCACGAGTGGACATTCAAGTCTCCGTACCTTCAATTCCGATTTCTTGCATTTATGCAACGTCTCATAGAACGGAACCCATCGCGCGTGAGTTCCGAGCCGATGGCACAAGATTCTCCGAACCTTCGCGGCTGCTGGCACGTTGACCTCGGAACCCGTTCGTTCGGAGACCGCGCGATGCTGCTTTTGCCGATCGACTATGCCCTCGCGATCTGGTTCGTCCTCGCGGCCGCCTCCACGGCGTATGTCGGGGTGGATCAATATCGCAACAACCCCGAGCCGGTGGTGATGAAGTGGGGATTCATCCTGATCACCCTCTATCTCGGGCCGGTCGGGCTGCTGCTTTACGTCCTCGCCGACAAGGAACCTCGACCCGGGGAACACGAGGCCTTCGTCAAGCCGCTGTGGAAGCAGGGGATCGGCTCGACGATCCACTGCGTCGCGGGCGACGCCACCGGGATCATCCTCGCCGCCGCGATCACCGCCAGCCTCGGCTTGCCGATGGGCGTCGACCTCGTCGTCGAATACCTTGCGGGCTTCGCCGTGGGCCTGCTGATCTTCCAGGCGCTGTTCATGCGTCGGATGATGGGCGGCAGCTATTGGGAAAACGTGCGGAAGTCGTTCGCGCCCGAGTTCATCTCGATGAACTGCATGATGGCGGGGATGGCGCCGACGATGAGCTTCCTGATGATGGGCCGCGACATGCGGGCGATGGAGCCCACCGAGCTGGTGTTCTGGGGAGTGATGTCGCTTGGCGTCGCGGTCGGTTTCGCCGCCGCCTACCCGGTCAACGTCTGGATGGTGGCGGCGGGGATCAAGCACGGCCTGATGACCGAGCGCGAGAGCGAGCCGAAAGCGCACCCGCACGAACGCGAACACGGCGGCCACGCAATGCGGGGCGCCGCGACCGAGACGCAGAAGTGGGCGCTCGGCGGCGTCTCGTCGGTGTTCCTCGTCGCCGGGCTGGTCGCGCCCGCCAATTGGGTCAACCTCGGCCTTTCCGCCGAGGACGTGGGCGGGCTGATCATGCCGCCCGGGATGATCATGGAGCGCGGCACCGGCGTGGCGGCGATGCGCGACATGTCGTTCGCCGATCCGCGCCTTGCCGTCGCCGACCCCGGCGCGGCCGCGAAAGGCGACCGCGAACTGCCGTTCCGCATCGAAGACGGCGTCAAGGTCTTCGACCTCACCGCCTCGGTGATCTCCTGGCACATCCTTCCCGATGTCGCGATGACCGCCTACGCCTACAACGGTCAGGTCCCCGGGCCGCGCATCCACATCCGCCAAGGCGACCGGGTGCGCATCGATCTCCACAACCGGATTCCCGAGCCCACCACCATCCACTGGCACGGCCTGATCCTCGATAACGCCATGGACGGCCCGGCTGAGATCGTCCAGAAGCCGGTTCCGACCGGCGGCAGCTTCAGTTACAGCTTCACTGCCGTGCAATACGGCACCTACTTCTACCATCCCCATGCCGCACCCGACCGCACCCAGGCGCTCGGCCTCTACGGCGCGCTGATCATCGATCCCGCCAACCCCGCCGATGCCGTTTCCGCCGACCACGAATACGTGATCGAGCTCCAGGAATGGCTGAAACGCGACGACCTCAATTATCCCGCGATGCCGATGGACGGCATGCAGCCGAACTACTTCACCATCAACGGCCACGCCTATCCCGCCACCGACACCCTGCACATGCGCGTCGGCGAAACCTTGAAAGTCCGCTTCATCGGCACCCAGACTACCGGCATCCATCCGATGCACATCCACGGCGGCCCGTTCCAGATCGTCGCCCAGGACGGCGAAACCCTGAACCCCGCGCAACGTATCCTCGCCGATACCGTCAACATCGCCCCCGGCCAACGCACGGACGTGATCTGGACTGCCCGCAAACCCGGAAAATGGCTGATCCACTGCCATATCCCCCACCACACCACCAACGACCAAACCGAAACCAAAGGCGGCGGCGGCCTGATGCTGGTGATCGACGTGGCCGGGGAGGTTTGAGGAGAAGAGCGGGCTTGCCCGGCTTTACGCCACCCGAACGTAGCGTTGTTCGGCGATGGGTTTGCCCCACTGGTCGCCGAGCCATTCCTCGGCGAGGGCGAAGCCTTGGGCGAGGTAGAGCTGGCGGGCGGCTTCGAGGCCGGCGAGGGTCCAGAGGCGGATTTCGGCGAAGGCCTGGGCGTCGCAGAAGGCGACGGCTTCGGCCAGGAGCTTGCGGCCGATGCCGGAGCCGCGATAGCCGTCGGCGACGATGAACCAGCGGAGGTGGGCGACGTTGCCGCCGAGGTCTTCGCCATCGATGGCGACGGTGCCGACGATGGTTTCGCCGTCGAGGGCGGACCAGAGGCGGTTGCGGGGCGAGGCGAGGCGCTGGACGAATTCGGCCATGCCACCCGCGACCTTGGCCTCGAAGGCCGCGCCGAAGCCGACGGTGCGGGCATAGTAGGTGGCATGGAGTTCGGCGCAGCGGCCGACGACGCCGGGACGATAGCCGGGGAGGATGCGGATTTCCGGGCGCGGCGCGGGGGCGGCGAGGGCTTGGGCATAGGTGGCGAGGCCCCGGTGGATCACCGAGGCGGCCTCGGGCGGCAGGGTCGCGAGGGCGGCCTTGACCTGGACACGGGCGAAGGCGTCGATCGCGGCGAGGGTTTCGCGGCCCGTGGGGGTGAGGGAGAGGGGCTTGGCGCGGCCGTCGGCGGCGCTGCTGCCTTCGCTCAACACTCCGGCGGCGACGAGCTTGCGCAGCATCCGGCTGACGCTCGACTTGTCGAGGTGGAGGATGTCGGCAAGTTCGCCGCCGGTGGCGGCGCGGCCCGCGCCGATTTCGATCAGCGCGTGGACGGCGGAGGGCGGCATCCCGGTTCCCGCAAGCACCGGCTTCATGAATCCGAGTTCGCGCACCAGACGGCGCGAGGCGTCGCGGATCGGTTCGACGAGGGCTTCGGACATGGCAAGGGCCTATATCGGTTGCACGGTGCAACCAATATAGGCCCGGAGCCGTGCCGCGAAAAGCGGGATTTACGCCGCCGCCGAAGCGTCCTCGGCGACCGGGTTGCGGATCAGGTAGTCGAAGGCGGAGAGCGAGGCCTTCGCGCCGTCGCCCATGGCGATGACGATCTGCTTGTAGGGGGCGGTGGTGGCGTCGCCCGCGGCGAAGACGCCGGGGATATTGGTTTCGCCGCGCGGGTTGACCTCGATCTCGCCGCGCGGGGTGAGGGCGACCGTGCCTTTCAGCCATTCGGTGTTCGGCACCAGCCCGATCTGGACGAAGATGCCGTCGAGGTCCTGGCGGAACAGGCCGTTGGAGAGGCGGTCCTGGTAGGTGAGGCCGGTCACCTTGTCGCCGTCGCCGTGGACCTCGGTGGTCATCGCCGAGGTGATCACGCTGACGTTGGCGAGGCTCGCGAGCTTCTCCTGCAACACCGCGTCGGCGCGGAGCTTGGCGTCGAACTCGATCAGGGTAACGTGGCCGACGATCCCGGCGAGGTCGATCGCCGCCTCGACGCCCGAGTTGCCGCCGCCGATCACCGC
>DBTR01000058.1:72598-79916 GCA_002307145.1 Rhodospirillum sp. UBA1311
CGACGCGCTTGCCCTTGAACAGCGGTCCGTCGCAGTGCGGGCAGAAGGCAACGCCCTTGTTGCGGTATTCGGATTCGCCCGGCACGTTCATCAGCCGCCAGCGCGCGCCGGTGGCGAGGATCAGCGAGCGGGTCTTGAGCGCGGTGCCGCCCGCGAGCTTGACCTCGATCATGCCGCCGGGCCGGGCGGCGGGGATCACCGTCTCGACCCGCTGCAGGTTCATCACGTCGACGTCGCAGGCCTTGACCTGGGCTTCGAGCGTGGCGGCGAGCTTGGGGCCTTCGGTGTGGGGCACCGAGATCAGGTTCTCGATGCCAAGTGTATCATGCACCTGTCCACCGAACCGCTCCGCCAGCACGCCTGTGCGGATGCCCTTGCGCGCCGCGTAGATCGCCGCCGCCGCGCCTGCCGGGCCGCCGCCGACGACCAGAACTTCGAACGGCGCCTTCGCCGCGATCGCCTGCGCGGTGCGGTCCGCCGCGCCGGTATCGAGCTTGGCGAGGATCTGTTCGAGGGTCATCCGACCCTGGCCGAAGGGCTGGCCGTTGAGGAAAATCGCCGGGACCGCCATCACCTGGCGCATCGCGACTTCCTCCTGGAACAGCGCGCCGTCGATGGCGGTGTGGTGGATTTTCGGGTTGAGCGCGCACATCAGGTTGAGCGCCTGGATCACGTCGGGGCAGTTCTGGCACGAGAGCGAGAAGTAGGTTTCGAAGCGATAGTCGCCGTCGAGCGCCTGCACCGCCTGGATGGTTTCGAGATCGGTCTTCGACGGGTGGCCGCCGACATGGAGCAGCGCCAGCACCAGGGAATTGAATTCGTGTCCCATCGGCAGCCCGGCGAAGCCCACCGCGATCTCGGTGCCGATACGGGAGATGGTGAACGCGGGCTTGCGCTGCGCGGCGTCGTCGCGTTCGAGGGAAATCTTGTCGGAGAGGTCCGCGATATCTTCGAGCAGGGCCAGGAGTTCCTGGGATTTTTCGCCGTCGTCGAGGCTCGCGGTGAGCAGGATGGGGTGGACGAGGTTGGCGAGGTAGGCCTTGAGTTGGTCCTTGAGACTGGCGTCCAGCATTGGCGGCTCCTTCACAGCGTCTGCGCAACGGCGGTAAAGGCACGCACGCGCGACCGGGCGCGCATCCGGGCGCGGCCCACGTTTCAAGACTTAGGCGACCGTGCGGCGGTTGTCACCGCACGGTCGAGGAAATTGGAGAGATCAGATCTTGCCGACGAGGTCGAGCGACGGCGCGAGGGTCTTCTCGCCTTCGTGCCACTTCGCCGGGCAGACTTCGCCGGGGTGGGAGGCGACGTACTGCGCGGCCTTGACCTTGCGCAGCAGTTCCTTGGCGTCGCGGCCGATGCCGCCCGCGGTGATCTCGACGATCTGGACCTTGCCTTCCGGGTCGATCACGAACGAGCCGCGGTCGGCGATGCCATCCGCCTCGATCATCACGTCGAAGTTGCGCGACAGCACGCCCGCCGGATCGCCGACCATGGTGTACTGGATTTTCTTGATCGCCGGGGAGGAATCGTGCCAGGCCTTGTGGGCGAAGTGGGTGTCGGTGGACACCGAGTAGATCTCGACGCCGAGCTTCTGGAACTCGGCGTAGTTGTCGGCGAGGTCTTCGAGCTCCGTCGGGCAGACGAAGGTGAAGTCGGCCGGGTAGAAGAACACCACCGACCAGCCGCCCTTGAGGCTCGCGTCGGACACCTCGACAAACTTGCCCGCCTTGAAGGCCTGCGCCTTGAACGGCTTGATGATCGTGTTGATCAGCGACATCTCGTCTCTCCAGAATTTTTTGTGGGTATTCGGAACAGGGGTCATCCTAGGAGTCCGGGAAGCTCCAGAAAAACCGGTTTTCCAAGGTATTTCGATCAGAAAAACCGATGATCCGGATCGGCGCGCCGGATCGCGCCCTGGTCAACCCGAGATGATGCAAACCCGACGCGCCGATGTCGGAGATGGCCCATTCGCACCGCGGTGCGCGCGGAAAGGCGTGGTTTTCGGCGATGGCACAGGGCTTGCGGAATGGCGGGCCTTGGTGCCAACTCAGGAGCTTTTTATGGCGAATATCTACTTCAGTTCCCCGGTTCTTCCGAAGAATCGCAAGGTCACGGCGGTGGCCGGTTCCCGCGACACGATCCTGAAGGTGGCGAAGCAGAATGGCGTCCCGATCCCGCACGATTGCGAGGATGGCGAATGCGGCGCATGCGTGGTCAAGGTGATTCACCTCGACGGCGACCGGATCAAGGGGATGATGCTGACGCCCAAGGAACACGCGGTGCTGTCCAGCCTCGGCCTTCTCACCGAGCAGGACGAGGAAACCGCCTACGTCGCCGACCTGCCGCCGGTCTATAGGCTCGCCTGCCAGTGCGTCGTCACCGACGAGGACCTGTTGGTGCAGTTCAGCGGCAACCCCGGCAACAGGTAATCAGCGTTCCTTGGCGATCGCGGCGACCCCCGCCCGGATCAGGGGGGCGCTGGCCAGATCGGTGACGTTTTGCGCCATCCGGCGACGCCAATTCGGGTGTTCGTTGACCGTGCCGGGCAGGTTGATCTGGGTCTTTTCGACCAGCAGGTCGCCGAGGTTGACGACGAGCAGGCGCGACGGCGTGCGCGCGGCGTAGCGCAGCACCGAATGGGTCAGCGCCGCGAGCGCGTCCGGGGTGTCGGCGGGCGCGGGGTCGGGGGAGAGGTTCTGGTCGGCGAGGGCGGCGAGCAGCGCCTGGGTCTCCTCGGCGCGCCCCTGGTTCTCGCGGAGGATGGTGGCGTCGTCGGCGTAGATGCCGATGTCGGTGCGGAGCCGGAGGTCGAGGCGCAGCCAGTTGCCTGCCGGGGTCGGCATGTCGTGGGTGGTGGGCGTCACCAGGGCGAGCGGCGGATAGGCGTCGGGGCGGCGGAACAGGCCGCTGTCCCAGCGCTCGAAATACAGCACGCGGTAGGAGAGCAGGCGTTCGGTGGCGAGGCGGCCACGGAAGTCGTCGGGCACGGTGCCGAGGTCCTCGCCGATCACCAGGCAGCGGTTGCGCCAGCTTTCGAGCGCGACGATGGCGAGGAGATCGTCGAACGGATAGGAGACGTACGCGCCGTTCGGTACGCCGAGACCGGCCGGGATCCAGAACAGCCGCATCAGACCCATGACGTGGTCGAGGCGGAGCGCCTTGGCGTGGCGCATGTTGGCACGCAGGAGCGCGATGAACCCGGCGTAGGCGGTTTCGCGCATGCGGTGCGGGTTGGGCGGCGGCAGGCCCCAATCCTGGCCCACCGGGCTGAAGGCGTCGGGCGGCGCGCCGACCGAAACTCCGGCGACGATGTCGCCCTGGTTCGACCACGCATCCGCGCCGTCGGCGTTGACCCCGACGGCGAGATCGCGATAGAGCCCCACGCCCGGCGTGGCGGCGGCGGCCTCGGCGAGTTGGCCTTCCGCGAGCCATTGAAGGAAGGCGTGGAATGTGACGCGCTCGGCGTTGGCGATCGCATAGGCGGCGACCTCGGGCGAGGCGGGATCGCGGAAAGGAGCGGGCCAGGTCGCCCAGGGCAGTCCGCCCATGGTTTCGTGCAGCGCCGAGAACTCGGCGAAGCGTCGCAGGCGGTCGCCGCCCGCGACGCAGAACGCCTCGAACGCGGAAAGATCGTTCTCGGGCTGTTCGAGGAAGTCCTGGTAGACCGCCCAGAGCGCGCGGAACTTAAGGTCGGAGACGCACGGGTAGTCGACGAGTTCGCAATCCTTGGCGGCGGCGAGCGCGGCCTGGACCTCGGGGTCGGCGCGGAACGCGGCGAGGCCCGGGCTCGCCGAGGCGAACGGGATCGCGTCGATGTCGATCATCAGCGGGTTGATGAATTCCGGGCTCGACGGCGAATACGGGCTGCAGGCGTCGGGCCACACCGGGAACAGCGCGTGCAGAGGGTTGATTCCCACCATTTCCGCGCCGAGATCCTTCGCGGTGCGGGCGAATTCGGCCAGCGCGGTGAAGTCGCCGATGCCCCAATCCCGCTCGCGGCGCAGGGAATAGACCTGGGCCGCCAGCCCCCATCGCCGCTCGCCCTTGGCCATCCAGTCGGGGATGAAGGCGGCGGCGGGAGCGACGATCAGCGGCGCCTGGCTCTCGCGTCCGCCGAAGCGCACCGCCAGGGTGTGATAACCCTCGGGCAGGAACGGCGGGAGCGGCAGGTCGCGCTTCGACAGGTGGATGCCGTTGATCTCGCCATGCGCGGTGGCGGCAAGCGCATCGGCGCTGGTTTCGCCTGCAATCTCCGTGCCGGTTTCGAGGACGAGCCGCCAGGACAGCGGCTCGGCGGCGCGCACGTCGGGGATCGTCAACGGTACCGCGAATGGCTTGCCGCTGCCGTTGCGCCGCAGAACCGTCACCGGCGGCAGGAGCGACCGCCACGGCCGCTCGCGCCAGATCTGGAGGCTTTGCAGCGCCGTCGCGTCGGTGTTCGCCGGAATCCCCATGGCGGCGAGGATCGCCCGCTTGGTTTCGGGGGGCGTGATGTGGAGGGTGCCGACGATGTCCCAATAGGATTCGTGGATCCCCGCCTCCGCCGCCAGTTGGTTGAGCGCGTCCGCAAGTCCGATCGGGTCGCCGGGACGGTTCAAGGCCTACTCCTTGGGTGGGTCGAAAAGCATCGGCGGCAGCGACGGATCGGACGCGCCACGACGCGGGCAGACGTTGGATTGGGTGAGGATGACGAGCGCCCGGCCTTGCAACGGATAGATCTCGCCTGCGCGGTAGAGCGGCTGGCGCTCCTCGGCGAACGGGAGCGGATAGGCGGTATCGAGGAGCGCTTTCCAGCATTGACCGAGTTCCGGCCCGGGCAGGCGGAACGGCACCGCGCCGTAATGCGCGTTCATCAGCACCAGGAACGGGTCGTCGTCGAATGAGACGCCGCGCCGCGACATGTGCTGGCCGCTTTCGCCGCCGAGATGCCAGCCGAGGCAGCGGGCGTAGGAGAGATCCCAGTCCTCGGGGGCGAGTTCGCCGCCGCGCGGGGAGAGCCAGGTGATATCCTTGAAGGAGCCCTTGCCGATCCTGCGGCCGTGAAAAAAGCGGGGCCGCCGGAACACCGGGTGGTCGCGGCGCAGGCGCGAGATCCAGCGGACGAAATCGAGGAAGTCGCGGTCCTCGTCGGTGCTGTCGACCCAGTTGAGCCAACTGATCTCGTTGTCCTGGCAATAGGCGTTGTTGTTGCCGTGCTGGGTGCGGCCGAGTTCGTCGCCCGCAGTCATCATCGGCACGCCCTGGGAGAGGAACAGGGTCGCGATCACGTTGCGCTTCTGGCGCATCCGCATCGCCTTGATCTGGGCGTCGTCGGTCGGGCCCTCGACGCCGCAGTTCCAGGAGAGGTTATAGTCCGAGCCGTCGCGGTTGTCTTCCTGGTTGGCTTCGTTGTGGCGGCGCTCGTAGCTGACCAGATCCTGGAGGGTGAAGCCGTCGTGCGCGGTGACGTAGTTGATCGAGGCGCGAGGCCGCCGCCCGTGGTGCTCGAACAGCGCCGACGAGCCGGTGATGCTGGAGGCGAAGTCGCCCATCACGCCGGAATCGCCGCGCCAGAACTGCCGCACCTTGTTGCGGTAGACGTCGTTCCACTCCGACCATCCGGGCGGAAACTGGCCGAGTTGGTAGCCGTTCGGGCCGAGGTCCCAGGGTTCGGCGATCAGCTTGACGCGGGACAGCACCGGGTCTTGCCGCACCGCCGCGAGGAACGGGCTCTCCTGCGCGAACGCGTCGGGGGCACGGCCGAGCGCGGTGGCGAGGTCGAAGCGGAAGCCGTCGACCTGCATCACCTCGACCCAGTAGCGGAGCGAATCCATCACCATTTGCAACACCCGCGGATGGGTGAGGTTGAGGGTGTTGCCGCAGCCGGTGAAGTCGGTGTAGTAGCGCTTGTCGTCGCGGTTGAGGCGGTAGTAGCTCGCGTTGTCGACGCCCCGGAAGGAGAGCGTCGGGCCGAGATGATTGCCCTCGCCGGTGTGGTTGTAGACCACGTCGAGGAGAACCTGGATGCCCGCGTCGTGCATCAGGTTCACCATGGTACGGAACTCGGCGACGTTGCGCCCCGAGAGGTAGCGCGGCGACGGCGCGAAGAAGTTGAACGAGCTGTAGCCCCAGTAGTTGTGGAGGCCCTTTTCGATCAGGTGCTGCTCGTCGGCGCAGGCGTGCACCGGCAGAAGCTCGACGACGTTGACCCCGAGCGACTTCAGATGCGCGATCACCGGTGCGGTGCCGAGCGCCGCGATCGTGCCGCGCTTGGCGAGCGGCACCTGCGGGTTCGACACCGTCATGCCGCGCACGTGCATTTCGTAGATCACGCTGTCCTGCCACGGCACGTCCGGTGGGGCGGCGAGGTGGCGGCCGGTCGGGGTTTCGACCACCACGCCCTTCGGCATGTAGCGGGCGTTGTCGAGGCGGTTGAACGACAGGTCGGCCTTCGGGTGGTCGAGGCGGTAGGCGTAATTGTTGCGGTGCCAGATGATCTCGCCCGAGATCGCCTTGGCGTAGGGATCGACGAGCAGCTTGAACGGGTTGAAGCGGTGCCCGGCGGAGGGTTCGTAGGGGCCGTGGACGCGGTAGCCGTAGAGCTGCCCCGGCTTCACGTCGGGGAGGAAGCCGTGCCAGACCTGCTCGGTGTATTCGGGCAGCGCAATCCGCTCGGTTTCCTTTTTGCCCTGGGGGTCGAACAGGCACAGTTCGACGGATTCGGCGTTGGCGGAAAACAGCGCGAAGTTCGTTCCCTTGCCATCCCAGGACGCGCCAAGGGGATAGGGGCGGCCCGGCCAAACCACCACGCCCATGGGCTATCCCTCGCCACGCGCCGGATCGGCGCACAAAATCAACGTCGCCAACGGCGGCAGGGTCAGCACGATCGAGCAGGGTTGGCCATGGCAGGGCACGGCCTCGGCGTCGACGCCGCCCGCGTTGCCGACGTTGCTGCCGCCGTAGAGCGCGGAATCGGTATTGATCGCCTCGGTATAGTGGCCGAGGCGTGGCACGCCGACGCGATAGTCGCCGCGCGGCACCGGGGTGAAGTTGCAGGCGACGATCGCCTCGCCGCCTTGGTGCGCGGGGTCGCGGCGGAGGTAGGCGAGCACGCTTTGCTGCCAGTTGCCGGCGTCGAGCCAGTCGAAGCCCTGCGGCACGAAGTCGGCGCGGAACAGCGAGGGCGTGCGGCGATAGAGCGCGTTCAGGTCCTTCAGCACCGTCTGGACGCCGGCGTGATAGGGGATGTCGAGAAGGTGCCAGTCGAGGCTGGTGTCGTGGTTCCACTCCTTGCCTTGCGCGAACTCGCAGCCCATGAACAACAGCTTCTTGCCCGGAT
>DBTR01000096.1:0-499 GCA_002307145.1 Rhodospirillum sp. UBA1311
CCGCCGCTCGTCGTCGCCTACGCGATCGCGGGCAACCTCGGCATCGACATCACCACCCAGCCGCTCGGCGAAGGCGCGGACGGCAAGCCGGTCTACCTCAAGGACATCTGGCCGACCGCCAAGGAGATCCAGGACGCGATCTTCAACTTCCTCACCCCGGAAATGTACCGCAAGCGCTACGCGGACGTGTTCGTCGGCCCCGAGGAATGGCGCAAGGTCGAATATCCGGAAGGCCTGACCTACTCGTGGGACGACAGCTCGACCTACGTCAAGAACCCGCCTTACTTCGAGGGCCTGACGATGACCCCGCCCGGCATCGACGACATCGTCGCCGCGCGGCCGCTCGCGATCCTCGGGGATTCGGTCACCACCGACCACATCTCCCCGGCGGGCAACATCAAGGCCGCCGGCCCGGCGGGCAACTACCTCGCCGAGCACCAGATCGCCAAGGCGGACTTCAACAGCTACGGCGCGCGCCGCGGCAACCATGAAGTGATGA
>DBTR01000096.1:779-945 GCA_002307145.1 Rhodospirillum sp. UBA1311
TCGCCAACATCCGCATCAAGAACGAAATGGCGCCCGGCACCGAAGGCGGCGTCACCCGCCTGATGCCCGACGGTACGCCGATGTCGATCTACGACGCGGCGATGGCCTACGAAGCCAAGGGCGTGCCCCTGGTGGTGGTCGCGGGCAAGGAATACGGCACCGGCTC
>DBTR01000096.1:1217-16564 GCA_002307145.1 Rhodospirillum sp. UBA1311
TCGTCGCGCGACTGGGCGGCGAAGGGCACCAAGCTCCTCGGCATCCGCGCCGTCCTGGTCGAGAGCTTCGAGCGCATCCACCGCTCGAATCTCGTCGGCATGGGCATCCTGCCGCTCCAGTTCAAAACCGGCATGACCCGCAAGACCCTCGACCTCGACGGCTCGGAGACCTACACGATCCGCGGCCTCAAGGACATCCAGCCGCGCCAGGACGTCACCGTCGAGATCACCCGCGCCGACGGCACCAAGGAAAACATCGTCGTCACCTGCCGCATCGACACTCTCGACGAACTCTCCTACATGCGCCACGGCGGCATCCTGCCCTACGTGTTGCGCAACCTCGCCGCAGCGGAATAAAATAATTTCCGAGCGGGATACTCAACTTAAGGGTGACGGCAGGCCTCTGGCCCGCCGTCATTTTTCATGGCGGTTCGGGAACATTTTTGTGAGGAGTTGGTTATAAGGCCGCGTGCTGCGATGGACATCACAGCGCAACCACCCCAGATCATCCACGGTGCGAACGACGACACGCTCTCGACGCGCTAAACCGGCCCAGCGGAATCGGAAGAAGGAGGACGATCATGACGAACATCGCCAATCCCCCGACCCAGGTTGCCGCCAACTGCCAAACCGCGTTCAGCGGCGTGGAAGAGCCCAACCTCTCCGAACTCTATCGCGACCCCACCCTGCTCGCCGTGCTCCGCCGCGACGGCATCGACGTGGCGAAACTCCAGGCCGTGGTCGCCGCAGCCCAGCGCCGCCTGTACGACGCGGCCTGAAGGTAAGATTGGCGGGCTCTGCCCGCACCCACCAAGGGCCTTGGGCCCTTGGCTCCCATAACTCACCTTGTTTTTTGCGCGCAGCGCAATCGACCATCACGCCGCGTGATGGCTTCGCCGCGCTTCGCGCAAAAAAGTTTATGAGGTCGAGGAGGCCAGCCTCCTCGCGGATCCCGGGCAGCGCCCTGGCCTTACCCCTCCCACTCCCGGCAGAACCCGAGGAAGTCCCGCAACAGCGGGCTTTGGAATTTGCCCGGCACGGTCGCCACGTCGAGGCTGCGGTCGTGTACGGTATCCAACGGCACCACCGCGACCCGACCGGTGGCGACGGCGTCGGCGACCGCGAGTTCGGAAAGAAAGCCGAGGCCGAGGCCCGCCGCGACGCCCGAGACGATGGCTTCGTTGGAATTGAATTCGACGCCGAGGGTCCAGCGTGCGAGTTCGGGTTCGAGGCGGCGGGCGAACTGCTCGCGGGTGCCGGAATCCGGCTCGCGAAGAATCCAACGCTCGCCGGAGAGGTTGGCGGTGGCGTGGGTTTTGCCGTCGGCGAGGCGATGGCCGGGGGCGGCGATCACCTGGATGCGGTCGCGCCAGAGCGGCTCGACGTCGAGGGCCGCGCCGTGGGTGCTGCCCTCGATGAACGCGACGTCGAGGTCGTAGCGGGCGAGCATGGCGGCAAGCCGGGTGGTGTTGGCGATCGCGATCGCGGGCGGCGGCATCGCGACGCGGCCGACGTAGGCGGCGAGCAGGCGCGGCAGGAGATGGTTGCCGATGGTGACGCTCGCACCGATGCGCAACTGCCCGCCGAGAGTCTCGCCGCCGAACACGGCCTCGATCGTCGCCATCCGGCTCAACACATCGTCGGCAAGCGGGCGGAGCTGCACGCCGCAAGCGTTGAGGCGCAGGCGGTTGCCGGTGCGGTCGAACAGCGGTGAGCCGAGCTGGGCCTCAAGCTCCTTGAGCGCGACCGAAACCGCCGCCTTGGTGACGAACAGGTCGCGCGCTGCAACGGTGAGCGACCCGTGCCGCGCCACCGCGTCGAAGACCCTGAGTTGCCTGAGCGTAATTCCGGTAATGTTCATTTCCGTTTAACATAACGTCCAATATGTTTAGTTTCAATTTCCGATGCTGCGGGATTACCTGAGGAGTCAGGCCCCAGCCCGGAGATCGTCATGTCGCTCGCCAAACGTCTTGCCAACTTCCCCACCCCCGCCAGCGGCCTCGCGCTCGGCATCGCCAGCCTCGCCTGGGTCTGGCAGACGGAACTCCCCGGCGTCTCCGGCATCCAGGCCCTCGGCGCGTTGATCGCCGCCTTGATCGCCGTACCGCTGGTGGCGAAGTTCGCCCTCAATCCCCGCCAGATGATGACCGAACTCGCACATCCGGTGGTCGGCTCGGTGATCCCCACCCTCGCCATGGCGGCGATGGTGGTCAGCGTCAGTCTCGGCAAGGCGCTCCCGGCGGCGGGCCTCGCCCTCTGGCTCGCGGCGGTCGCGGCGCACGCCGCGTTCCTCGTCGTCTTCACCCTCCACCGCGCCCGCGACCCCCACCTCTCCCACATGGTGCCGAGCTGGTTCGTGCCGCCGATCGGCATCGTCGTCGCGGTGATCGCGGTGCCGGGCGACGAATGGCGCGACCTTGCCCACGCCTTCCTGGTGTTCGGCATCGCCGCCTACGCGGTGATGCTCCCCGCGATGCTGCATCGCCTGATCTTCCGCGACGGCGTCGCCGCGCCCGCCAAGCCCACCATCGCGATCATGGCCGCGCCCCCGAACCTCTGCCTCGCGGGCTACCTCTCGTTCACACCCGAGCCCAACCTCCTCCTCACCATCGTTCTCCTCGGCCTCGGCATCCTCATGGCCGTGGTCGTCTACATCGGCTTCTGGGAACTCCTCCGCCTTCCCTTCTCCCCCGGCTACGCCGCCTTCACCTTCCCCACCGTGATCGCCGCCAACGCCACCTTCAAGGCTGCCGCTTACTTCGAACGCGCGGGCATCGCCCCAGACGCCGTCGCCCCCCTGCATCAGTGGGGCATGGTCGAACTCGTGATCGCCACCGTCGTCGTCGGTTACGTCGCGCTGCGCTATATCGGCAACTATGCCAAGGTTCGTCGCACCGTCGCCGCGCTCACGAATTGACGCCCCTCTCCCCACTGGATTAGCCTTCCCGCGCCCAACCACTTGAGCACGGGATTTGGACATGCTGGAGCTTGTTTCGAACCGCTGACGGTCTCGTCCCGACGAGACGCTCGGCTGCGCTCACCGCCGACGGCCTTCGCGGTCCTCGGCGCACGGGTGCTTGCAAGGTTCTCAAGCAGGCTCAAGTCCATGAATATCTCCCGAGACGAGCAGCGCGTGCTCCACGCGCTGGCGCAGGGCGGCTGCATCCGCCACCACCGCGGCGATAACGGCCGCATCCTCCACGTCGACTGCTTCACCCGCGACGGCTACCGCCTCGCCGACTGCACCCTCGACGTGTTCGCCAAACTCCGCCGCAAACGCCTGATCGAATCCCGATCCTCCAGCCCCTACCGCATCTCGGGAAAAGGCCGGAAAAGCGTCCGCGCGCAGTTGGACAACCGATAAGACCGAAGACCGTCCAGGGGTCCTGCCCGGAGCAACGTTAAAATGTGATCCCCGCAGATTCACGATGAAACATCGTGACGCGGGGATCATGTGGCCAAGGGCAATTGGGGTCAAGCCAGAAAAGAAGTCATCTCCCTCAAGCCGTTGATACTGCAACGGATTGAGGGGGGAAGCTCGATTCGATCCATTTGGATCGAACTTTCGAGCGACGGGCGCGTGACGGTCGCCCTCCGAAATTTCGACAGTCAAATCAAAAAGCAGTTGGGATACCAGCCGGGCAAACCCTTGCCCGGATCGAGCAGCGCTATGGTTGTGTCTGCTCCGGTCCAACGTGCCTTGGCGCTTGCGCCCCGCAACACTCCCCAACTGCCCGCCCTAGACGTTCCGGCCACCACGCCGGAGCGCGACTCCACGCGCATCCAAAAGTTCGTCCACGACTCAACGTCGGGTGACTTCCACCTCACGCCGATGGCCGAGCCGTGCGCGGAACACGACACGAACACCAAAGGGAGCAAGCCTAACCATGAAGATTAACATCACGCTTCAGGGCAAGGGGGGCGTCGGCAAGTCCGTCGTCGCGTCCTTCCTGACGCAGCACTTCCGCGAACAAGGTATCAAACCGGTTTGCGTCGATACCGACCCGGTGAACGCGACGTTCGCAGGGTACAAGCCATTTGACGTGCTTCGCCTGAACATCATGGACGGCGAAGACATCAACCAGCGGGCCTTTGACGAGTTGGTCGAACTCATCATGGCGAACGACGATCCGGACGCCGTGATGGTGGTGGACAACGGCGCTTCGTCCTTCGTTCCGCTCGGCTCTTATCTCGTCTCCGGCGAGGTGCTGCCCATGCTCGCCGACGCGGGGCATGAGATCCGGCTGCATTCCGTCCTCACCGGCGGCCAGGCGCTCGGCGACACGTTCAAGGGGCTGGTGTCCCTGGTGAACAACTTCCCGGAGACGCCGGTCGTCGTCTGGATGAATGAGTTCTTCGGCCCGATCGAGATGGGCGGCATCAGCATCGAGAAGTCGAGCGAATATCGGAAGCTCGCGCCGCGTATCGCCGCACAAGTCACCCTCCCGACCGTGAAGATGGAAACCTTCGGCCATGACCTGAAGGCCATGCTCACGGCACGGCAGACCTTCGCCGACGCGATCGTGTCTCAGGACAACAGCGTGATGACCCGCCAGCGCCTCAAAATGTACTGGCGCGACATCAGCGGCGCGATGAACCGGGCGGGGCTGTGATGGACACCCCGCCGATCTTCGACGAAAGCGGTCGGCCGATCGGCGGCGCGGGGGCTTCGGCTCCCGCGACCGGCACGCTGGAATCCGCGCCGACCGTCCCATCCGGAGTTCCGGCCTCGCCAGCGTTCCAGCCGATGAGCCTGGACGATGCCCGCGCGCTGCTGGTGCGCGAGCATCGGGTCGCCATCGGCGACAACGATCCAATCTTGCTGTCCGTGTCGTTGCACCAGGCGTTTTGCGGCGACCTCGAAAAGCTGCTGGCGCATCACACCAAGCGCCTGGAGGCGCTGCTTCAAACCACCGGCAACGGGTTCGCCGACGTGGTGGAAGGCACCCTCGAGAGCCTTCGTGACAAGACCGTCAAGGCCAGTCTCGATCAGTCGTTCGCCCTGATCGCGGCGCAGGCCGAAGCGATGCAGACCCTCCGCCGCCGTATGCGGCGGTTCGGGATTTATCAAACCTTCCTCTCTGTCGTCTCCCTCGCTGCGGCGCTTCTCGCCCTGGCGATCCTCACCCATGCCATTCGCTAGGACTTTCCGATCATGAAGATTTCCAAGGGTTCACTGCTGTCCCTCGCCATCCTTGGCGGGGTCATCACGTTGGTGACTGTGGCTCCGGCGCTCGCCGCCGACGCCGACTGGATCAAGCCGGTCGAGGAAGGCGTCACCTCGCTTTCCGACAACCTGGTCACGATCGCCGGACCGGTGATCGGCCTTTGTATCGGCGGCTACGGCGTGTGGGCCGCGCTCACAGGTCGCCTCGAGTTCAACCGCATCTGGATTTTCCTGATCGCGGCGCTGTTCATCGGGGCCGGGCCGTCGTTCGCGACCTGGTTCATGGGCCTGATGAAGAGCTGACGCCATGAAAGCCCGCTCGTTCGTCTTCGCACAAATCCAGTCGCCGGCCACGATCTTCGGCCTGCCGCCCAAGATGATGGGCCTCGCAGCAGCCGCAGTACTGCTGGTGTACATGGGGTGCATCATCTTCCGGCTCGCCGCGATCATGGTCCCGGCGACCGTGGCGACGGCGGTGCTCTCAATCGCGGGGTCGTACTACCTCGCGAAGAACGATCCCCACGTCGAAACCGTGTTCCTGACGTGCGCACGGTTTTGGCGGGCCTCCCCATGCCGTCGTCTGCTTGCCGGTGCGCCTCTCCCACGCTCCCGGGAAAGGGGGCGCTCATGAGCTTGTGGCCGCTAGCAATCGGCATGGGGAGTGCCGCTTTGGCTGCCGGGACCGTCGCGGTTCCGGCAGTCCAGCGGAGCGCCTTCGGGTCGGTCGAATTCGACTGGCTCGCCCATCAGCTCGAGTTGGATCGGGTCGATCCGGACAACATCACGGTGCGGTGCAAGCCACGCCGTCAGTCGGCTCTGCGCCAGCGCTTCCGCAAGGCCAAGGGCAACGGCGCGACGGTGATGCGGGTCTACCGCTTGGTCGGCGAAAGCTACGACACCAAGCCCGAAAGCCAGCAATTCGCGCTGCACGAGGGACGCACCGCCTTCCGGCATTCCGTCGCCGCCCTCGGCGCGGTTGTGCGCACCTTCGCGGTGAAGCGTCACCGGGAGATCATCCACCCGGCGACCTGGCCGTCTATCACCTTGGCGGAAATCGGCAAGGCGGAGGCGGAACTCTACCGTAATGCCTACGAGCTGCGCTGGTACATGACGATCCAGGCGGCGAACGTGGACGTACTGGAACGGGCAGACGAGCGAGTGTTCGCGCTACTGTCCCGCTACAAGCCAACCCGCCTCGCGCGGCCCACCATTGCGGATTCCGACTGCCCACTCACCGGATTCCTGAACTTCCTGGTCAGCGGCGATCTCCGCGATGACCTCCGCGCGGTCTCGACAAGCATCTCGGCCAATCTGCCGGCCGCCGATCTGGTGTTCACGCGCGACGGCGATTTTGTCGCGCACGTGCCGACGCCGACGCATCACCGGATCGTCACCATCCGCGAATGGCCGGATCTCGTCTCCGGCTACCTACTGCACGAGCTGATGGCGCTGCCGGGCGAGATCGAGGTGTCCGAGGTATCGGTTCCGATCAGCAAGGAGCGGGCGCTGTTCGAGCTGAACCGCAAATCCAAGTCGCAGTTCGGTCCCGAGCTGGCGACACAGGAATCCCTTGCGGCGGTCGAGCTGCTGCAACAGGGCAAGACCTCGTTGCTCTCCACCCAACTTGCGATTGTCGTGCGTGGGGAAACCGTCGAGCTGGTGGACGGCCTGTTGGCGGATGTCGCCCGCATCCTCGCCAACCGGCGCGTCAGCTATTCGGTCGAGACAGCGGGCACGCCGGTCGCCTGGTTCAACCGGATGCCGGATCACGAAGCGCTGTTGCGGCCGCTGAAGCTGTTTGCCGAGAACGTGGCGGCGCTCTGGCCGCTCGAAGGCGCGCCCACCGGCTTGAACGAAAGCCATTGGGGCAAGGCCCCCACTAGGTCGTTCATGACCGGCTCGGGGCAGTCCTACGCGGTGCAGCTCCAGTGCTCGCCGGCGCAAAAGGCGCTCGGCAACTTCCTGGTGATCGCGCCGGCAGGCTCGGGCAAGTCCACCCTGATCATGCACCTCCTGGGCGGCCTGGCGAAGTTCGAGCGGGTCCGCTCGTACGTTCTCGATTCCAAGGAAGGCACGCGGTTCATGGTGGAATCCATGGGCGGGGTCTACCAGTCATTCGACAAGCTGGCGCTCAACCCCCTGGACGCCACCGATACGACCATCACCCGGCAACGGCTGACGCTGCTGATCCGGTCGATGCTCGGGGACGCCGGGCAATCGGCGGGCGTCGAGGACATCCTGTCCCATGTCGTCGAGACCGCGTTTGACCTTCCGATCGAGGCGCGCACCTTCAACGAACTGTTTCCGCTCTGCTTCCCTTCCGATACGCCGGCACGGCAAGCCTTCAGCCGATGGGTGACGGACGAGAAGGAACGCCAGGGGCTCTACGCCCGGACGATGAATGCGCCGCGCGATAGCCTGGGCGGCCTGCTGAACCAGTCGTTCATGGTCGGCATCAACATGAACGAAGCGCTGGAAGACCCGCACCTCGGCCCGCCGATCGTCGCGCATATCTCGAACGCGATCGAGCGTGCGGCGATGGAGGGGCATTCCAAGGGCTTCGCGATCTTCATCGACGAGGCGGCAAAACTGCTCTCGAACCGGGCGTTCTGCGACTTCGCGGTCGAGATGTATCGCGAGTATCGGAAGCTGTTCGGTTCGGTGGGCATGGCGTTCCAGGACCCGGCCGCGCTCCACAAGTCCGGCATCGCGGACGCGGTGATCGAGAACACCGCCTCGTTCTTCTTCTTCCCGAACCCGCAAGGCAATCGCGCCGCCTACGACGTGTTCAACCTGAACGAGGAACATCATCAGTTCATTTTCGGGGGCGGACATGAGGGCCGCAAGGTCCTCCTGGTGAAGCGCGAGGCCGCCACGGGCTTCGACGAAAGCGTCATCCTCGACATTGACCTCAGCCCGCTCGGCGACGCGCTGCGCTTCTATCGCAGCGGTCCCGACGCGGTGCGGGAACTCCAATCCATCCAAGCTAAATGGGGGAACGAATGGCTCGCTCACGTGTAGCCACCATGGCGCTTGCCGGGGCGTTGGTCCTGGCCGCGCCGCCGACTGCGAGCGCCGCGATGGCGGTGTTCGACGGCACGCTCGTCGGCAAGGCGATCGAGCAGATCAAGGAGGCCAAGGCACAGTTGGCGGCGGCTTTCGAGCAGATCAGCGTGCTGAAGGAACAGCTCTCGTTCCTGAGCGACATCACCGGCTTCATCAACGACGTGAGCGACGCGATCGGCGAAATCACCACGATCAGCCTGCCGATTCCGAACATCCTTCAGGCGTCGGCGCAGCTCAAGAGTGACCTGAAGTGCCTGACGCCCGATGGCCCGGGTTGGGGGATCAAGTTCACCGACCTCAACCTCGCGTCGATCTGCGAAACCTCGTCGAAGTACCGCGATGCGCTGTTCGTCAATGAGAAGGATCTAAAAGGCCAGCCATTCGCCAAGTCGGAAGAGGCTTGGGGGAAGGTCGAGCAGCGCCGCGACGCGCTGTTGGAGGATACCGCCGTGCGCGGCCTGGCGCAGGGCGATATCCAGATTCAGCAGGCGGACAAGCTGAACAAGGCGGCGGACGACCTTCAGGCGGAACTGGCGAAGGCGCAGACGCTACAGCAGCGCGAGCATATCGCCGCCCAGGCGCAGATCCTTCAGGTCCAGGCGATGGCCTCGCAGAACCAGATGATGGCGCAGCAGCTCAAGCTGTTGAGCATCGCCGAGATCAAGAAGGGTCTGCCGCCGAACAAGGTCAAAGATACGACGGGCGTAGAGGACGACGGGGAATGATCGTCACCTCACTTCCCCTTCGCAGCCAGGTCGGCCTGAACCTTCTGCATCATCGCCTGTTCTGCTGCCCTTCGTCCTGGCGAACGCCAGTCGGGAACCGGGCCGCACTCGTCGAGCATGGCTTGCGGCTCGCACGGCGCACGTCTGCCGTAGGACGCCAGATAGTCGTCGAAGGTCGGGGCCTTCAAGCCCTTCTTCTTGTTGTCATAGGACACCGCGAACCACGCGTCGTTGGCATAGCCATTGTACCACGACGAGTAAACGTGATCTCGCCACTGGTCATAAGCCAGTTGCATGTCGTACCCGCGTTGAACTCTCGCGCGCTTCGCCTTCGGCATCTTGTCCATCTCGGCGAACGCCTTGCGTGGGTTCTTCTTGTACTGCGCAAGCCACGGCTCGAAGTCAGCGGCGTACTTCGTCCACTCAGCGTCGAATTGGTCGACCGTATTCATCTCGAACCAGACTTTCTGCGCGTAGCCCCAGTCGAAGTACTTGGAGGCAACGGCCCGCTCCTGGTCGCTTTTGATTTCTCCGGCGAATGCGTCGCCACTTGCCAGAAACGAGGCAATACCCATGAGCGCAACTAGTGATACCGGCGCGGCAAATGATCTCATCGCGAGCTGCTTCACGTGCGAGCCGTTGCAGAAGTACGTGGACCTCACCACAGACTTTTCCGACAAACTGAGCAGCGCTCTGAATGAGCCGATGTTCATTTTGTTTACCTCTCTCTTTGGGCTTTGGGCGGTTGTTGCCGGATATCGTCTTGCACTCAAGCAAGCGGATATCATGGATTTGATTAAAGACCTCATTTACATCACTATAACAGGCGTAATACTTGCAAGTCAATCGAACGGCTTGATTTCTTACGTCTATTCCTCCGCTTTGACTGTGATGTCGGGGTCGGCGAACACCGCGTTTTCGGTCGCGTCCGGCGAGCTTCAAAGCACCGGCCAAACCGGCCTGGTCGCGCTTGCGGCCAACGGCGAGTTGGCGATCGCCAAGGTGATCCAGGCGGCATCCGCGATCGCGCGTGCCGGCGCTCTCTACAACATCGCCAACTATATCTACGCGATCGTCCTCGTCGTCCCGTACTTCCTGCTCATCGTCGCCTATTCCAGCCAGGTCGTGGTCGCGATCTTCCGCGCGATGATGGTGGGCATCTTCGCGCCGTTCCTGTTCATGAGCTTCGCCTTCGGGTGGGGACGGCAGATGGCCTTCTCCGGCGCGAAGACGCTGCTCGCGGCGATCATGGTGCTGTTCGCCTGCACGGCGGCGCTGGCGCTGACGATCTACGGCGTCAACACCGTCAATTTGCAGCCCGAGACGCTGACCGGCGACGCCCTCAACAAGTTCGCCAGCATGAGCAATCCCGATTTCCTCGTCATCCTGTTCCTCGGCTGGATGGGCACCGCGCTCATGACCGAGGGCACATCGATGGCCAACAGCATCGCTGGCACCATGCTCTCCAACACCGCCGCCGGAATCATGACCGCAGGTGCAGTTGCGACGGGGGCCGCTGTCCTGAAGGCCTCCCGCACGGGCGCGGGGTTCCTCGGAAATCTCGGGATGAAGAACCACGACCGGATGTGGGGCGGCGGGGACGACAAGTCCAAAGGCGTCCAGGACAAGGTCGACAAGTTCAACAACATCAACAAGCCGGGTGGCGACGCGTCATAACGCGCCGCCTCGGCCTCTCACGCTCAAACGTCTCCAAGGGGGATTCCGATGAAGAAGATCATTCTCGCGCTCGGTCTCGCGCTGGCGCTCTCGGCCTGCGCCACCGACCAGGACGTGGAATTGCAGAAGGACGGCACCGGCACCGATGAACCGCGTCCGTCGCCGTGCGTCGGCGCGGCCGGCAGCCCGTGCAGCCCGATCCCGTACTCCGTGCCCGGGTTGGTTTGGGGGCGCGGCTGATGGGACTGTTCAGACGTGACGGAGATCCGTCACCGAAGGAGCGTCGCACGCCGCTCTTCGGGCGGCGGCAGACCGACGAGCTGGTGGGCGCGCAGTTGGTGAACCACGACGCCAGCCGCGCCGCCGATCCCTACAGCTTCGAGGTCGCGCATCGCCGCTTGGCATGGATGTTCCGGCTGTCCGCCATGACCAACATCGGCTTGCTCGCCGTCGTCCTCGTCGAGGCGTCGGCGATCGCGACGCTCGTGCCCTTGCAGAAGGTGCAACTCGGCCTGGTGCGGGTCGAACCGTCCACCGACCGGACGGTGAAGGTCGATCCGGCGTCGCTCGTGCGCGTGCTTCCGATCACCAAAGAGACGCCCGGCTATGACCTGGTGCTCGACAGTTTCGCCAGGCGCTACACCCGCCTCCTTCTCGAAATCGACAGTGCCAGCCAGTCCGACCGGATGCGGGAGGCCAACAGCTATTCCGATGCCGAGTTCTGGAAGCGGTTCATGAACGAACGCTCGAAGGAAATCACCTCGGCGGTCGATAGCGGCCTCAACCGCTCGATCGCGATTGAAAGCTCGTCGCGGATCTCCGAGCGCAACGGCGTCGTCCGCTACCTGGTGGCCTTCGACCAGGTGGACACGCGCAGCGGCAAGACGGTCGAGGCCAAGAAGCTCCACGCCTACCTCGCCGTCACCGCGCGGCCGCAGTTGATGCGGGAAGCCGAAAAATATGAAAACCCGCTCGGCCTGCGGGTTCTGGACGTTGCCGTCAAACTCAGGGGGAACTCATGACCCGTATCCATTTCGGCGGGGTTCCGCCGTTGTCCGAAGCTTGGGAGCACTCCGAAAGCCTGTTCCTCTCGCGCCTCCCCGATTTTGGCAAGGCGACCGTCGTGGAAGAACCGGACGACGGGGAAAAAGCGCTCGATGCGGACACAGACTGGAAGCCCCTGACGTTCCGGGTTCTCGCCCTGGCGCTGCTGCTGTCCTCGTCGTTGATCGCGCCGGCCTTGGCGCAAACCGCGATCGGCGGCAACCGCAACGGAGTGCCGATGTCGCCGCCCGGAAAGACCGGGCAGGGCAATGTCGGCACCCAAGGAGGCCAGTCGGCGCAGACCATTCCCGCCGCGCCGCCGATGCCTGCGAGTGCGGTCTTCCAGGCCGTGGACCAGTCGGAGGGGATATTTCCGCAGATGGCCCGCGCCGGCGCTGGCGGTCAGGTGCAGGACGCCTGGAACGTGAGCGAGCCGCGCGAGGGCGTGTACGCGGTGCGGATGTGCGACGACTGCGTTTACAAGGTCCGCGTCCGCGAGTTCATGACCACCACGATCATGCTACCGCCCGACGCGGTGATCGCCGCCGCCGATCTCGGCGATACCACCGGGTTCCAGGCGACGGTGAAGTTCTCGAACATGGTCGCGGTGCGCCCGGCGACCTACGGCGTCGACACCAACCTCAACGTCTACACCAAGTCGGGCAAAGTCTATCCGTTCTATCTGCGAGCCGAATCCTTCAACTCGATCAACGTCCCGGATCTGATGGTGCGCGTTCTCGGTCGCGAGACGCCGGACGCGATCGCCGGCGCGGTGCCGATGAACGCGGCCGCACCTGGTGCTGCGCCCGATCCGCAGGCTGGCGGCGCTGCCGGTTCCGCGAAACCGGGCGATAAGGTCGCGGCGGCCGTCGCCGACCTGACCAATCCGAAGCCCCAGGCCGGCGACTTCGTGCGCACCGTGCCATTCGATCCGTCGAAGCTGCGGGGATGGAACGACTACAAGCTCTGGGGTGGCGGCGACGCGGAGCGTGAGCTGAAGCCGGTGATGGTCTACCGCGATGACTTCTTCACCTACCTTCAGTACGGCCGCAAGTTCGACGGTCTCGAACTGCCCACGGCCTACGTGGTGCGCGACGGTATCGACGAACTGGTCAACAGCCGCGTCCAGGGCAACACCTTCATCGTCGAATCCACGGCGAAGGTGATCAGCCTCAAGAACGGCAAGTCGTTCATATGCGTCGAGTACACCGGGGAGACCCCCTGATGTCCGCGCTTTGCGATTTGGCCCTGGCCTTCGGGATGACGCTGGCGGGCAACTGCCATCCGGCGGCCCCCGCGCCCGAACCGATGCCGCAAGACGATCCGGCCGCGTGGGCATTCCGCCAGCCCGCGCCGCCGCCACCTCCGGCGGCTCCGCCCGCAACACCCAATTTTCCCCCGGTAGTGATCAAGCAGGAGGTGATTCGGGAAGTCCCGGCACCAGCTCCGGCCCCGAAGCCGGTTGCAGCCCCCGCCCCCAAGGTCGAAGCGCCGAAGCAGCCCGATCCCTACGAGCTGGCGGCGCGGGCGGCGTATGCCAGCCGCTCGCATGGACTGCCGTCGTGGCAGTCGGTCGCGATCCCGGCCTCGCTGCCGCGTACCGGCTCCGCCGCATCGCTCGGTGCGAAGGGCAACATCCCGAAGATGGCTGCCGGGCCGCTCGATCTCGCTGCGGCGGTCAAGTCCGAGACCGAAGCCGAGTACCAGGAGAAATCCCTGACCTCGACCATGCCGGTGGACAACAGCCGGATCATCACCACCGACCGCTACATCAGCGCGATCGTCGAAACCAGCGTGAACACGCAGTTGGACGGCGGCACGGGTGGTCCGGTGGTGCTGCAAGTCACCCGCGACGTGTTCGGCTACCACGGCCGCAATCTTCTCATGCCGAAAGGGTCGCGCCTGGTCTGCGGCTTCAAGCCGCTCGACAAGGTGGGGAGCAGCCGCGCGCCGTTCCGCTGCTCGCGCATCCTGCGCGGCGGCGATCGCGCGGAAATCTTCGGGATGAAGGCGAACGTCACCGACATGCAGGGCGCGCTTGGCGTTTCCGGCGAGGTGGATAACCGCTTCTGGGAGCGGTACGGCACCGCCTTCATTCTCGCCGGCATCTCGACGGCCGTTCGTGCTGCCTCAACCAGCACTACGACCAACGAATCCCTCGCCAGTCAAAGCTCGGCTTTGCAGACCGGCGGCGAAGAGCTGTCGCAGCGGTTCGGCGACATCTCCGCAACGAGCCTCAAAGAATTCATCAACCTCAATCCGACCCTCAAGGTCGCCCAGGGCACCCGTGTCCAGATTCGTCCGGACACGGATTGGTACATCCGAAAAATCGGCTCCGAAGAGGAATAGCGCCATGCGCATCAAGCTCATGACGGCGTGCGCCGTCGTCTCCTTAACCCTGCTCTCGGCGATCGCCGGAGCGCAAACCGCGCCGACTGCGGCGAGTGGCGCCAATGCCGCCCAATCGACCGGCGCGGCGCCCTTGAGCAAGTCCGACCTGGTGGACGTGCCGGTCTGGCCGAAGTCGATCGTCGCGCTCCCCGAAGGCCAGCAGCCGGTGGCGACCAGCTTCGCCCTCGGCCAGGTCGAAGGGATCAAGCCCGAGCTGATCTCGGGCGTGACGGCCAACGGCTACGCTCGCAAGGTGGCCGTCGAAGGCCAGAGCATCGGCCAAGTCCTGGTGATGTCGGTCGCCAAGGACGGCAAGGAAGAGGTGATCTCCAACGAAGGGATGTCGGCGCAGTTCGACGCCTCGGAAACCTCGCAACTCTTCCCCGAAACCTCGCTCAACGTCGAGGGGAGCAAGGCCGCCCTGGTGTCGGCGCTGGAAAAGCTCGCGACCACCGAGAAGAAGGACGACGAGAAAAAGGAGATCAAGGACGCGACCGATGAGAACGCGGTCGGCTCGAATGCGAGCGGCAACGATCTCGCCTCAAGCTACAAGACGCCCACGTCCACCACGGCGGCCGCCACCGAAGACGATCCGACGATTACCGTCTCATCGACGACGGACGGATGCCCGGTTCGCGTCGATCTCGCCCAAGAAAAGGCGTTCGTCCAGTCGAAGGAACAGACCTTCAGCGACGGCGCGCTTTCGGCGGAATCGGAATGCTCGGATTCGGAAGTCAGCTACCCGCTGAAGAAATCCTACCTCGCCTGCGACGACGTGGTGGATATCGAAGCCATGACGGCGTGGCCGCAGTTCACCTGGTACTACACCGATGGAAGCGCGGAAAACCACACGGTCA
This sequence comes from Rhodospirillum sp. UBA1311, assembly GCA_002307145.1. Classification (GTDB taxonomy): domain Bacteria; phylum Pseudomonadota; class Alphaproteobacteria; order Rhodospirillales; family Rhodospirillaceae; genus Oleispirillum. The sequence goes on from DBTR01000096.1 coordinate 16,145, forward strand.
GCGAATGCACGAAGGATGAGGATCTTCCCTACACGATCGCGGAAGACGAATCCCAATGCACGATCCTGACCGACTTCAACGCCAGCTTGGCGACACCCCAATCGGCGATGGTCTACACCAATCGCACCGGTGCCACCGTCCAGGCGCGCGGCTGCAACGCCTCGTCGTTGACCGCTCCAATCCCGATGACCGAAAGCACCACGGCGTGCCCGCTGCGTCACGACTATGCGGCGGGTAAGTCCTACGAGCTGTCGATGTGGACCTACGTGCGCGACGGCGTGACCTATCAGGCCGCGCCCTGTGCCGACACCGGGCGGGTGTTCACCCAGGAGACGATCTACACCGATTCCGCTGGCGAGTACGTCTGCTCGCCGATCGTCAACCAGTCGGCGGGGACGGTCACGCTGCAAAGCCGCAAGC
>DBTR01000087.1:0-4456 GCA_002307145.1 Rhodospirillum sp. UBA1311
CCTTCAAACCGGCAGCAGCTCAATGCCCATATCGGCCTCCTTGCCTCAAATTTAAAGGACAAAGCATCTACCGTTCTAGGGGTTATTCAATCTCCAATGCGGATGATTACCGTAAATCCGGGACCATCACCGAGCCGATCGAGTGATCCTCGGTGAAGTTCCGCAATCGCCTTGACCAGGGGTAGGCCAAGTCCTTCCCCCGGCTTTCCCCGTGCGTTCTCGAGACGCCGAAACCTCTGTTGAGCGACGGCCCAGAGCTCGGCGGGAATCCCCGGGCCATGATCGGAAACCATCAGTTCCATCCATTGACCGCGCTGCTCCGCGCCGAGATGGATCGGCATGCCTTCCGGCGCATACTTCAACGCATTGTCGACGAGGTTGGCCAAAGCCTGAAAGAGAAGATCCCGGTCTCCCGTCAAACGACAATCTTCCTCGACCGAAACATCGATGCGGCACTGCCGGACCTCGGCAAACGGCTGATAGTAATCGGCAATGTCCTGAAGCAGGGCGCCGACGTCCAAGTCGACGAATTCGTGGCGACATCGGCCGGTTTCGATTTCCCCGACGCGCATGATGCTGCGGGTCAGACCGTGCATGTGCGAAACCTCTTCCACCGCCAACAACACCTCGGTGCGGATATGTCCTTGCGCCGATTCGGCGATCTCGATTAGCCGGCTTTGCAGGCGGGTCATCGGGGTTCGCAACTCGTGGGCGATGTGGCCCGACGTGCTTTTGACTTCTTCCACCAGCAGATTCACCCGGTCCAGGGTCTGATTGAGCTCACGACCGAGGCGGTCGAATTCGTCGCGCCGGGCATTCTGCGGAACGCGTGCGTCGCGTTGGCCGCCCGCATAACGTTCCAGCACATCGGAGATCGCATCCACGCGACGCAGGTTGATCAGGCCGAAACGGACGCTGATCAGCACGGCAACCAGAAGGACCGTCAGCACGCCCATCCCCACGAACGAGGGGATCATGCGCAGACGGCGCAGCATCGGGTGAATATCGTAGGCGGAAAAATACTGGCCGCCATCCGCCAGGGGCATCCGCATGCCGAGGATGTAGACGCCTTCGTCCTCGACCGCGATCGAAGCTGGAACGCAGAGGTCGGGTGCGCACAAGGGGATGGCCCCGGACATCAGTCGGAAGAGTTCCGCGCTGCCGAGGACCACCTTGCCGTCCGGGTCCACGACGGTCGAATGGCGCTCGGGACGCGGATCGTAATACTCGCGCAGCTCAAGCGCCTTCGCCACTTGGTCCGTGCGCTCCAGGCGGGTGGAGCGGCTCTGGGTTCCGACGTCCTTCAAGATCAGGTCGGTAACGTGGGAGAGCACCAGATCCTCGACGAGTTGTCGGCCGACGCCGATCGCCACAAGCGTGACCAACAGAAAGGCAAACGCGAAAATCAAGGTTTGCCGCGAACTGGTGGTTCGCAACAGGTCGTGCAATCGGTTACCCGAGGACATAGCCGACCGAGCGGATGGTCCGCAGCAGGGGAGTCTCATGGTCCTTGTCGATCTTGGTGCGCAGTTTGGACATGTGGACGTCGATCAGGTTGGTTTGCGGGTCGAACGAATAACCCCAGACCTTCTCCAACAGCATGGTGCGCGTCACCGCCTGTCCCTTGTGCCGCATCAGGACATGCAGCAGCTTGAATTCCTTGTCGGTCAGGTCGATCTTTTTGCCGCCGCGGCGGACCTCGCGCGTCATCGTATTCATCGCGAGGTCGTCGACCTCCAGGCGGATTTCGTCTCCATGCTCGCGGCTCTGTCGCTTCGCGAGGATTTCCAGGCGCACGAGCAACTCGGAAAAGTGGAAGGGCTTACCGAGATAGTCCTCGGCCCCCGCCCGCAATCCGTCGATCCGTTCCTCGGGACCGTCAAGGGCCGAAAGCATCATCACCGGAGGATGCGTCCGCCCGTTGAGTTCGTTCAGCACGTCGAGTCCGCTCATGGCCGGAAGGCTGCGGTCTAGGACGACAACGTCGAATGCCTCTTCTAGGATGCTCCGCAGCGCGCATTCGCCGGTTTCGACCAGTCGGCACGCGTGTCCGCAGGCACGAAGCCTGCATCCCAGGCAATGACGAACGTGTTCGTCATCCTCCACCACCAGAACGCGCATCTGATCCGCCTCTCCCAGGTCAAAGAACTCGTCCCCTCCGACCCACCCAATGATAATAATTATCATTATCATTTCTGCACGGTAAGTCCATCGCATTGGGAGCCGAAGCATAATAGGGCGCCGTCTCCCCGGGCACCTCGATCCGCCGGAACGACAGGCCGTAGACGTCTTCGAGGACGCCGACCGGGATCGCCGACGCCGCTCCCTGCCACCGCACCTCGCCTTTCGTCAACACCACCGCCCGGTCTCCGTAACGGGCCGCCAGGCTCAGGTCGTGAAGTACGGCGACCACCGCGCCGCCGGTCTCCGCCATCCACGAGCGCGCCGCCGCCAGAAGCAGGTGCTGGTGGCCGGGGTCCAGGCTGGAGGTGGGTTCGTCCAGCAGCAGAAACGGCGTTTGCCCCGCCGGCGGCGCGTGCAGTTGAACCAGCGCCCTGGCAAAATGCACGCGCTGGCGCTCGCCGCCGGACAGCGTCGTGTAAAGGCGTTGCGCCAGATCGGCGACGTGGGCGAAGCGCATCACCCGGAGGAGAACCTCGGGCGGTACGGCGCCCGCCCCTCCGCCCAACGCGACGACTTCAGCGGCGGTAAACGGAAACGCCAGCACGGAATGCTGGAACATCACCGCACGCCTACGGGCAAGTTCCCACGCCGGCCAATCCCCGATCGGACGACCGTCCAGCCTCAGGCATCCGGACGTAGGGAGCCGTTCGCCGGACAGTACCGAAAGCAGGCTGGACTTCCCCGCCCCGTTCGGGCCGACGATCGCGACAAATTCGCCGGGATCGACGCTCAACGAAACGCCGGACAGGAGCCGAACCGAACCGCTTGCCAGAGCGACCCGCGATGCCTCGATCATCGCCTCACATCCCCGGCGCATGGGAGCGCCGCAAGAGCCAGAGAAAGAACGGCGCTCCGATCAGGCTGAGCAGGAGGCCGATCGGCACTTCCGCAGGCACCGCGATGGTCCGCGCGAGGGTATCGGCGACGATCATCACCAACGCCCCCAGGACCATCCCGACCGGCATTACCCGCCGGTGGCTCGGCCCAAGCATCATGCGCACCATGTGGGGAACGACCAAGCCGACGAACCCGATCAGGCCCGACACCGAGACCGCCGCTCCCACCGCCAGCGCGGCCAGGATCCCGACGCGCACCGTGAACGCGGTCGGCGAAATCCCGAGCGCGAAGGCATCCCTCTCGCCCAGAACGAAGACATCCATGGGCCGCGCGTGGGCGAGCAGGCATCCCACCGCCAGAATCATGATCGCAGCCGCGGGAACCAGTTCGTGCCACGTCGTCGCGGCAAGCGAGCCGAGAATCCAGAAGGTCAACTGCCGCAGTTGCAGGTCGTCGCCGAGATAGCTGAACAGTCCGATGCCCGCGCCGGCCAATGCATTGACGGCGATCCCCGCCAGCAAGACCGCGCCGACCGACACCACCCCGGCGCGGCGCGCCAGAAGGAACACCAGCGCCGTCGCAGCCAACGCCCCGCAGAACGCGGCGAATGGCAGTATCGTCGCTACCCTCGGATGATTTCCCGCCAGAACGATCACCGAGGCAGCGGCCAGCGCGGCCCCTCCCGACACGCCGATCAGCGCCGGATCGGCCAACGGATTGCGGAACACGCCCTGCAATGCGGCGCCGGATACCGACAAGGCCCCCCCGACCAGAACCGCAAGAACGATCCGCGGCAGGCGAATGCCGAACAGAATTGCGCGATCGCGATCCGACAACGGCGAATCTCCTCCCATCGCCAAGTCGCCCAGGTGCGCCAAAATCCGGCCGGGGGCGATCGCCACCGCGCCCGCCCCGATCGACAGCACCGCCGCCAGCAGCAAAACCGCCAGCGCCGCGAGCAGGACCGGCCTCAGCGCGGCCCTGCGAGACAGAGGTGCCCTCCCGGCGCCGCTCACGTCCCCACTCGTACCGAGGCGATCCGGCGGACCGCATCGGGCGTTCGCGGCCCCAATCCGAGGAGAAGCGCCCCGTCGATGGCAACCACACGCCGCGCCGCCGCTGCGGGCGTTTGCGCAACCTGCGGCAAGGCCAGAAACCCATCCATGCCTCCGGCCTGCGCGACCGTCGCATGGCTAACCAGGACGATCTCGGGCGCTGCGGCGATCGCCGCCTCAACCGATAGCGGACGATAATCGGTGATCCCGGCTACCGCGTTGCACCCGCCCGCGAGACGGATCAAGGCGTCGGCCACGGTCCCCGCCCCTGCGGCGATAGGACCGCCGTTACCCGCGTGGATCAGACACAGGATCGACCCGCCCTTGAGCCCTCCCGCCTCCGCGCGTTGCCGTTCGAGGCTCTCGAACTGCGCCGCGAG
>DBTR01000087.1:4707-23819 GCA_002307145.1 Rhodospirillum sp. UBA1311
GGCTCTCGAACTGCGCCGCGAGCCACTCCGTCAACGCCTCGCCCTCCCGGACGCGGGAGATCCTCTCGGAAAGCGTCCGAACCTTGGCGATCAGACCGTTCGCGCTCGGAACCTCGGGCACGAGCGTGACGCCAACCCCCAGGGCCCGCAACTGCGTGAACACGTGGTCGGGGCCGCTGCCCTCCTGCGCCAGCACATGCGTCGGCGAAAGCGACAACAGGCCTTCCGCCGAAAGCGTCCGCATGTAGCCGACCTTCGCCACCCTGGAGACGTCATCGGGATAGCGGCTGGTGGTATCCGTGCCGACGACCTCCGCACCGCCGCCGAGCGCGTAGACGATCTCGGTCACCGGCGCGCCGACCGTCACCAGCCGGGCGCCTTGGGATGCGCGTCCGACTGTCGGCAGAAGCAGCAGGCTTGCTGCGCCCAGGAGAACGGAACGGCGATGAGTGACGAGCGACATGGGCAAAAACCAGACAACAAGGGTTCACGAAACCGGAAACGACTCTCAAGCACGCACCACGCCGCCGCCGAACGTGGACAAGTCGTCCAGCAGCGCTATCCAATCCGGGCGCTCCATCCCGCCCGGCGCGCGCTGGCCGCAGAGGATGGCGCAATTCTCGCCTCGCCGGTCGTAGAGTTCCAGGGTGGTGATCACGCAATCGCGGCTGGGCTTTCGTACCACCCAAGCACTCGTGATCTCCGCCATCTCGGCACGAAGCTTGAAATCCGGATCGTCGATCTCGACCCGGCCATCCCGCTCGGTCACGCTCCGGACGGGGCCTGTGTGGATCTGAATGCACCCCGGATTGCCGACGAACACCATAATCGGCAAAGCCTCCGCCGCCGCGCGTCGCATCGCGTACGAAAGCGCGTCGACGGCAACGGGGCGGCTCCAGGGCTCGCCGACAAGCCGCATCGCTTGCAGACGTCCAACCCCGAACATCCCCAGCATGTCGTGGAAGTGGTGGACGTCGTTGAGCTTTTCCCAATGACGGCAAAGCCCGGCGACGTCGATGTCGGCGTCGGCGCGGGGCGGTAGGGGAGCCGACGGCGGCACCACATCCAGATACGGCGTCTGATCGCGAGACCTCGCAGCCTTGACGAACGCGTCCCATGCGGCAGCGTCGGTCGTGGCGATCCGGGTGATGTCGTGGACCGCGTCGCCGGCCAGGTCGAACACCCGGATCGCGATGCGCGCTTCGCCCTCCTCCCGGGTTTCGACCAGGAACGTATGGCGCCAATGGCCGAAGAATATCCGCAAGTCGACGCCGCCGTTCAACACCAGCCCGGTGGACTGGACGACGTTGGTCCTGCCGAAGCTGCCGCGCTTCTCGTGGACAATGGCACGGTTGCGTGTGGTGACCCGCACCTCGCCCAGATCCTCCAGGCGCGGCAACGCCGCGTTCCAATCGACATCCATGCGCACGACGCCGTTTCCGATCCCGGCGGCGAGGACGTGGGCCTCGCCGATTTCGGCGGATGCGGCAAAATCGCGCGCGGTTCCGTGCATCCGACCGGAAGCGATATCGTTCCAGACGGCGGAAAGGGAGTTGCTCATGCGACCTCACTGATGAAGAACGGTGCCGGCGGAAAGCCGCAACTGAGACTAAGACCTATTCTCATCCAGTCTCAAGACGACGAACATTAAGATTGATTCAGGCAAGAGCGGGAATGCCCTCCCGGGCGGCGGAAACCCGCCGCCCAGGAGGGTTCGCGGGAGCTACCACTTCATCGTCATGCTGACGTTGAAGCTGCGTCCGGCCGCGACGAAGCTGTCGAGCGCGTTCGCGGTGGACGACCCCGGCGTATACTGCTGCACGTCGACGAAGTTGATGTAGCGGGCGTCGAACAGGTTCTCGACTCCCGCACGCAATTCCACCCACTCGACGGGGTTGTAATATGCATTCAGGCCGACGGTGGTGTAGGACTTGGTGCGGTAGTAGTCGTCGTCGCTGACCTTGTTGTGCTTGAACACGTGCTTGGCGTTCACGCCCGCTCCCCAATCTTTCGAAGAGTCATAGGTCAGGCCCGCCTGCAACGTGAGCGGTGCGACGGAATCGATTGGTTCGTCGGTGTCCTTGTTCACCCCTTCGGCATACGCGACCGAGCCGTTCAGCCCCCAATCGGGCATGAAGCGCCACACCCCGGATGCCTCGGCGCCGTAGATCTCCACCGCACGGAGGTTCTCCGCCTGGTATTGTCCGAGCACGCCGAAGGACGGCGCCACGATCGTCTTCATGTTGATGAAGTTTTTGTAGCGGGTGTAGAAGCTCGAAACGTTGAAGCTCGAACCATCCTGGTAATTGCCCCGGAAGCCGAATTCCACGCCGTTGCTGGTCTCCGCCTTGAGATCCGGGTTGGGCAGGAATTCGTATTGGATCGCGCCGCCCGCCACCGAGTTGGTGAACCCGGTATTGGCGTCGTCGTACGGCGGCGCGCGGAAACCATGGGCATACTGGCCGAAAAGCGAATACGTCGTGTCGAGCCGATACACCGCCCCCAGCTTCGGCGATAACGCGAACTCCTTAATTTCCTTCGCCTGCTGCGTCGATGGGTTGCTGAGGTAGACCGCATCCGGATCGGGATTCAGATAGTAGTAGTCGAAGCGCAGACCGGGGGTGAGCGTGAGCGCCCCGAGCGTGATCTCGTCCTGGCCGAAAATTCCGGCCTGGATGGTGTCCGTGTTCGGGAAGTAGCGGCTGGGCGTCACCGCACCATCCGGGGTCGTGGTGCTGACGAGATTCCCGCTGGTGTCGTAGCGCTTGTAGTTGCGCAGGCGCTCGGTCTGGGTGTAGTCGAGGGAGAGCCCATAGGTGAGCTTGTTCGGCACGCCCGCCCACCGGGTTTCGGTGTCGAACTGCGCGGTGCCGCCGAGAATGCTCTGCTCGCTGGTCTGGAGATAATCCTCATAACCGTCGCTGCGCTCGCGCACCCGGTCGTCGTCGCGCTTCAGCTTGGTGTAGTAGAGATTCCAGCTCAAGCTGTCGATGAAGCCGATCGGCGCATCGTGGGTATGCTCCAGCGACAGCCGCCCGCGACGGGTTTCGTCGTCGCCGTCCACATCCAGATACGTCGACGTCCGACTGCCGTACATCTCGGTCTCGTAATTGCGCTGGAAGAACTCCCCGGTCAGCGCGAGGCGATCGGCCTCATGATTGTAAACCAGCTTCGCCAACACGTTGTTGCCATCGTAGTCCTGCGGGTTGCGCCCCTTGTACTCGGTCTTGACCTCTTCGCCGTCGCGCCGGGTGTAGATCCCCAACATCGAGAAGTCGCCCGCGCGGACCGCCGCCGTACCGGTCTCCGACCAGCTTTCGTCTTTCGAATCGAAGGCGACCTTGAGCGAACCGAAGGCATCCCTCCCCGGCTCCAAAAAATCCTCGGGAGACTTGGTGACGTAGGCGACCGCACCGCCGAGAGCGTCGGAGCCGTAGGCCGCGGAAGCCGGGCCGCGCAGAATCTCGACCCGCTTCAGGGAGTCCATGTCGACGACATCCCGGGTGTAAGGCGTAAAGCCGCCATCGCGCAGCAGCACGCCGCCGGGCAGGTCCGGCAGTTTCATCCCGTCGACCAGCATCAGGATGCGGTTGTCGTCGATGCCGCGAATATTGTAGCCGCCCGCCCCGGCCCGGCTCGGATCGTTGGAGACCGTCACCCCCGGTTCGTTGGCCACGAGGTCTTGCATCCGGTGGATGTTCCTGTCCTCGATCTGCATGCCGTCGACGACCGTAACCGTCGCGCTGGTCTCGCCGATAGCACGCTCGGTGCGATCGGCCACGACCGCGAGCGTATCGAGCACGAACGCATTCTGGCGGGCCGCAACCTTTTCCAGCACGACCGTGCCGTCTGCCAGGAACTGCGCCACCACTCCGGTGCCGAGCAACACGCGGCGCATCGCTTCGGCGACGCTCAGTTCGCCCTTTACCGGCGCCGACGTCGCGCCGTCGAGCACCGATCGCGCCGCCGTGACCGTCACCCCGGACTGCTCGCGGTAGCGCGCGATCGCGGCCCCCAAATCCTGGGCCGGAATATCGAAGGCGTGGAGATCGGCCGGGGCGGCCGCAACCTGCACCGGCGAGGCTGGGGCAACCTCGGCGGCAAGCACCGCATCGCTCTGAATCAGGCCCAAGGCCGTGGTTCCCATCAGCAGTAGAAGACGGTTCACCCGGTATGGCGATTTTCCCCCACGGCGCGTCGGAGCACCCGTTTCATCGGTCGACGATGCACCGGCCACCCGGCCGCACGCTTGGCAATTCTTCCGCATTCTCGCAATCCTCGAATGAAACCGCCGGGAAAGGAGCACGCCGTACGGCCGCTCCGGCCAGCCTGAAAAAAGCGAGATGAGATTAAGAACCATTTGCAAGATGCGGCAATTGGCGGCCCGTTAAGATTGCTTAATCCACGCAGGGCATCCCCAACCCCGGCATCCCGTGGAGGACCGACCCGCCCGGCGGGCCCCGGTTGATTAAGGGAACTTAAGCTTCGGGCGATTGAGGCTTGATGCGATTGCGATCTAGTTTCAACGCGATCACCGGATCGCATCACCTGGACATCGGAAAGCCAATGGCACATCCCATCGATTTCTCTCGTCATTTCATCTCCTTGCGAGAGGCCTCGGGACAGCCGTTCGCGCACCGGGTGCTTCATCCCTGGATGGACCGCCGACCGGTTCCCCTCGCCGACCCCGGCGGGCGATACGCGAGGCTTCTCGCCGAGAGTGCGGGGCCCCGCCTCGCCTACGTCCACATCCCGTTTTGCGCCAACCACTGCCTGTTCTGCGGTTTCTACCGGAACAAGAGCAACGACGCCGCAATGGAGACCTACGTCGACCACGTGGTCCACGAAATCGCGCAGGACGCAGCGCGCCCCGGCGTCGCCGACCGGCCAATCGCGGCGGTCTTTCTCGGCGGCGGCACGCCGAGCGCGCTCTCCGCCGACGACCTCCACCGCCTGCTATCGGCACTGCGCCATCATCTCCCCCTCGCCCCCGACTGCGAGATCACGGTGGAAGGACGGGTTGCCGGCTTCGATGCCGAGAAAATCGACGCCTGCCTCTCGGCCGGAGCCAATCGCTTCTCCCTCGGCATCCAGTCGTTCGACACATCCATGCGCCGACGCATGGGCCGCAAGGCCTCCGAAACCGAGGCAACGGAGTTTCTCGCCGGTCTGGTCGCGCGCGAGCGTGCCGCCATCGTTTGCGACCTGATCTACGGCCTCCCCGGGCAGACCGACGACATCTGGGCCCGCGACGTATCGCTCTGCGACGACATCGGGCTCGACGGCGTGGACCTCTATTGCCTGACATTGCAGCCGGACAGCCCCCTGGCGCTCTCGATCGCCAAAGGCTCTTTGCCACCATCGGCGAACGACGGCATCGCCGAACTTCGCTATCGCCTTGGCGACGCGACCCTGGCGGCGCGCGGCTGGACGCGCCTCAGCCAGGCGCACTGGGGGCGCACGGCGAAGGAGCGCAACATCTACAACCGCGCCACCAAGCGCGGCATCGACTGCCTTGCGTTCGGCGCGGGTGCCGGCGGTATGCTCCAGGGACATCGGTTCATGCTCGACGCCGACATCGGCGCCTATCAGGCGCGGATCGACGCGGGCGAGAAGCCGATCATGGCGATGCTCGCACCGTCCCCACACCATGCCGCACGCGGCTTCGTGATGGACGCCCTCGAACACGGAGAAATCGACCTTGCGGCGCTGGATGCGTGCGTCGAGCCTGGGTTCGTGGCCGCGTTGCACCCGCTTTTTCGCAATTGGAGCGACGTCGGGCTGGTCTCCCAGAGCGGGACCAAGTTGACCCTCACGCCCCACGGGCGCTACTGGCACAACAACCTCGCCGCCGTCCTGTTTCAGCTCATCGGCGCTTACGTCGACGGGGCGTCGCCTCTTCCCGAAATGCCGGGCGGACGTCCCGGCCTCGGAAGTCACCCCCGAGATCTTCCCTTGACCCACCCCAACACGGGACATCCTCATGCCGCACGCCCCCACCACTGACCCCGTTCCCGCCTCTCTCGACGCGCTCCGCCGTCGCCTTGCCGACGCGCCGAACGGCGTGCTCGAATCCCTTGCGGCCGAAACCGGGCAGAGCTTCCGAACCGTCGTGGAATGCCTCCCGGAACGCTTCCGGACTTTTGCCCCCGGCCCCGCCGCCGAGACCGTGATGGCCGACATCGCGGATTGGGGGCCGGTCACCGTGCTCGTGCACAGCGCCGACCTGGTGCTGGAATGCAAGGGGCCGCTGCCCCTTGGCCAGTTCGGCCATGGATACTACAATTTGCAAAGCGGCAGCCCGATCGGCGGGCATATCCGCCTCGACCGGTGCGTCGCGATCGCCTTTCTCCGCCGCCCGTTCATGGGGGCCGACGATAGCTGCGCGGTGATCTTCTTCAATCCGGAGGGCGACGCGATGTTCAAGATTTTCGTCGGCCGCGACGACAAACGCCAGTTGCTCTCCGAACAGGTCGCCCGGTTCTGCGCGTTGCGCTCCCGGGTTTGTGGTGGAGGCGAAACATGAGTCGGCCGCCGCTTCTCGTTTTCGGGCCGCGGAACGGCGTCGGCTTCGAACTCGCTGCGCTGGCGCGGATGCACGGCTGGCCGGTGATCGCCGCTGTCCGCCCCGGCGCCGACGCCACCGAACTCGAAAAGCTCGGGTGCCGCGTCATGGAGGCCGATGCCCTGGATGCGCCTAGCGTTCGTGCCGTTTTCCAAGACTTGCCCTCGGACGTGATGGTGGCAAGCACCCTGGGCGATCGTAACGGTGTAGTCGACGACGAAGGCAACCGTGCGGTCATCGACGCGGCGACCGAATACGGCACGGCGCGACTGCTCTTGATCTCCTCCCTCGGCGCGGGCGAAAGCCGTCGGTACGCATCGGAACGCCTTCTTGCCGCGATCGGCGACGTCCTCCACGCGAAGACCCGGGCCGAAGCCCGCCTCCGCGCCTCAGGCCTCCCGTTCACGATCATTCGCCCCGGCGGACTGGTTGACGGGGCGGCCACAGGAACCGGGAAACTCGTCGATGCGGAGGACGCCCATGGCTCGATCTCCCGCGCCGAACTGGCCGCACTGACGTTAAGAACGTTACGTACCGACACCTTTATCGGCCGAACGCTTTCAGCCATCGACCCCGCACACGAACAGCCGCATCCTCGAATTTGATTGCCAGCCATCAGGCGAACGGACAGACGGACCGACCGAAGTGTGGAATGACGTTTCCTGCAGGGTAGAGATGACCGTTTAGCACCCCCTCCAGCCATTTAGCCGCGCGGGCAACAGCGCCTGAAAGCTGCTGTTGCCGCCCCGCCTTTGGTGGTGATCTTGGGCAACGGATTGGTGTTCCCATTCTCGAATGGCTTCGTGGAGAATGCGGAATATTGGATCCGGGAATTCTTTACGAGATCGCCATAGACGCGAACGGCGAGCACAAGCTCGACGACCGCTACAAACTCGTCCGGTTTGTGCTCCATGGCGAGATTGCCCGGCCCTAAGGTGATCCCTGACGCCCGTAGCCGCGAAAACATCTCCCGGATTTCGGGCTCCTTCAACGCCAGGATCTTCATTGTAGTAACTGATCCGCGGCCTATGGCACTGCGCTGCGCGAGAAAAGGATGTTGACGATTTCGGTTTTGAGGAAGGCGACGAATCTCTGGGCAAGCAGCGAGGGCTCCGTCTGTTTCGGATAGAGCACGTGGTACTGGAACGGAATGGCAGGAAGAAACGGCATGACGCGCACTCCCTTGCCCTGAAAAGAGAGCGCTGTGAGCGGATCCACCAGGCTCACCCCCGCGCCCGCCGCCACGAGATCGCAGGCGACGTGGGAGAGCGAGGTCTCCACCATCTGCCGCCGCGATATTTTGGCGGCAAAGAACACCTGGTCGATGAGAAAGCGCGTTTGCAGACCGAGTTCGAGGGAAACGAAGGGCTCGCCAGCGAGGGTTTCCGGCCGGATGACGCCCTCTGCCGGCAGAGGGAAATCCGGGGGCAGCACAACCATCAGGGCGGCGGCGGCGAGGAGTTCGGGGGAGATCGCCGCGTCGGTGCGCCATTGCGCCGCAAAGCCGACGTCAACGCGTTGGGTGGCGACCCATTGAGCGACGGTCTGCGATGGGAGAACCTGAAGATCGAGGGTGACGCCGGGGTGGTTTTCGAGAAAGCGGTGAGTCAGCGACGGCAGGCAGGAAAGTGCCAGCGCGGGCATGGTGGCGAGCTTCAGGCTGCCGGTGCGGTATTCGCGCAGGTCCTTGGCGGTCTGGCGAATGGTTTCGAGGCCGACGAAGGAGAGTTCGACCTCCCGGTTCAGTGCGCGCGCCTCCTGCGTCGGGGTAAGGCGGCCCTTGTTGCGGATGAACAGGCTGAGGCCAAGGACGCATTCGAGATCGCCGATCAGGCGGCTGACCGCAGGCTGGGATATGCGGAGAAGCTGGGCCGTGGCGGTGACGGTTCCGGTCTGCACCAGGGTGCGGAAGGCTTCGAGCTGGCGATGGTTGAGGCGTGCGGTCATGAGGTCTCGCGGAGCACGGGAAGCGGACAGAGTATAATATTTATGCATGAGCGACGAAGAATTTTCTATTTGTCGGAATGTTTTGGTCAGGCATAGCATCTTTTTCGGTCAAACGGATTTCATAGCCCGTTTTTTAACCACTCAGACCGGTGGCGCTCCGCAGAGAGGTTCGAGTCAAACCCACGAGGGTTGCCGCGACCTTCGGATGTCGGGGTGGCGAGCCTTATCGTTTCCGGATGTTCCATGACAGGGGGTATCCGGGAGAGTTCTCCATACGATTTCGGCTTTCCGTAAGGGCGTATTCGACAGACATCGCAGCACGGAGACAGGCCATGCAATTCAGCCCTTGGGTTTTGTTCACCGATTTTGCCTTGATAAGCGTTCTGCTTCTCGTCGGGCAGCTTGCTCGTAGTTATGTGCCGCTTTTTCAGAAATACATGCTGCCGGCCAGCCTGACCGCTGGTTTTTTGGGTTTGGCGTTGGGTCCCAACGGTTTCGGCGTGATCCCCCTGTCGTCGCAGATGGGAACCTATGCCTCGATTCTCATCGTGCTGGTGTTCGGCGCGTTGCCGATCAGCTCCAAGGTCACCGACGCCAAGGCGTTCGGCCGCGAGGTCGGCGAGATGTGGTCGTACGTGACCTTCGGCGTGCTCGCCCAGTACGGCTGGGCAATGCTGCTCAGCATCTTCGTGTTTGGGGCGATCTGGCAGCTGCATCCCGGTTTCGGCTATATGCTTGCCACCGGCTTTTTCGGTGGCCATGGCACCGCCGCGGCGGTGGGGTCGTCGTTCAAGCCCTATGACTGGCCCGACGCGACCAGCCTAGCGATGACCAGCGCCACCGTCGGCGTCGTCGCCTCGGTGATCGGTGGCCTGATTCTGGTGAACTACGGCGCGCGCCGCGGCTACACCAAGGAAGTGAGCAGCCCCGATGCCGTGCTCGACCACGAACTGGTCACCGGGATGATTCCCCCCGAGAAGCAGAAGCCGACCGGCAAGGAGACCACTTCGACGGTTTCCCTCGAAAGCCTGACCTTCCACCTCTCGCTGATCATGCTGGCCGCCCTCGCTGGCCGTTATGGCAGCCTCGCCCTCAAGCAGGTCTTCCCGTCGGTTGACGTCCCGGAGTTCTGCATAGCCCTGTTCGGCGGGTACATCATTCAGTGGGTTTTGTCGCGCAGCGGCGGGCAAAAGTATGTGGACTCCGCCTCGATCAACCGCCTGAGCAACCTGGCGACGGACTACTTGATCGTCGCGGGCATCTCCTCGATCAAGCTGCCGGTGGTGGTGCAGTACGCCGGGCCGCTTGCAGCCCTGTTCGTCTTCGGTATCGCACTTGTGGTGTTCCAGGCGATGTGGATGGGGCCTCGGCAGTTCAAGGGCCACTGGTTCGAGAAGAGCATGTTCTGCTACGGCTTCAACACCGGAACCCTCGTCAACGGCATCATGTTGTTGCGCATTATTGACCCGTCAATGAAGTCGCGTGGCATGGAAACCTATGCCGTCGTCGGCCTGCTCGACCGGCCGCTGATCATCGCCCTCATCGCTCTCGGCCCGGCCCTCATCGGGACCGGCTATGCCGTGCACTTTGCCGTCGGCTGCACGGTTCTCGCCTTCGTACCGCTCATCCTGTCCAAGCTGTTCGGCTGGTGGCATCCGGATCAGCGCCTGCCTGAAAACGCGGACAAGGACTGACCCGGGAAACAAGATGCCGGGACGGCCCTTCCGTCCCGGCGTCCGTTGCGGAAGACGATCATGGTGATGTCGAAAAACCAAGCCGATGTTGCAGTCGTGGGGAGCGGGGCGACCGGGCTGGCGATTGCCTACGGCTTGCGGCGCCTCGGCCTCGACGTGGCGATTCTGGACGCGGGAGACCGCGGGCCGAGAGCCTCCACCGCCAACTTCGGCTTGGTCTGGGTGCAGGGCAAGGGCCCACAGAGTCCGGCCTATGCCCGTTGGAGCCGCGCCGCCGCGCGAGCGTGGCCCGAGCTTGCAGCCGAACTCAAGGATGCCACAGGTATCGATGTGGACCTGCGGCAGGGCGGCGGTCTCTACCTCTGCCTGTCGGAAAAGGACCTTGCAGCCCGGATGGAGACGTTTTCGCGGATCCGCGAGGCGTTGGACGGCGACTATCCGTTCACCGTGATGGACCACGCGGCGCTCGCCGCCCGCGTGCCCGCCATCGGGCCTGAGGTGGTGGGCGGCACCTTCTGTCCCGAGGACGGTCACATCAATCCGCTCAAGATGTGCCGCGCCCTGCAAAGCGCTTTCGTAGGCGCAGGCGGGCGGAGTCTTTGCCTCGGCAGCGTCGAGCGGGTCACCCCCTTGTCCGACGGCGGTTTCCGCCTGGAGGCGGCGGGCGGCACGTGCGAGGCGGGAAAGGTGGTGATCGCCGCCGGTCTCGGCTGCCATAAGCTAGCGCCGATGGTGGGGCTCACCGCGCCGGTCGCACCGCAGCGCGGCCAGCTCTTGATCAGCGAGCGGGTTCGGCCGTTCCTCGACCTGCCCACCGCGCATGTGCGCCAGACCGCCGAGGGCACGGTGCAGATCGGCGACACCAAGGAGGAAACCGGCCTCGACACTGGGACCACTCTTGCCGGAATGATCGCGATGGCGCGGCGCGCCGTGCGCCTGTTTCCCGTGCTCTCCGGAGTGCGTCTGGTCCGCGCCTGGGGCGGCCTGCGGATTCTCACCCCCGACGTCGCCCCGATTTACGCCCAATCCGACTCCTGCCCCGGTGCCTATGTGGCGACCAGCCACAGCGCCATCACCCTCGGCGCGCTGCACGCCGGGCCGGTGGCTCGCTGGATCGCCGACGGTACGGAGCCTTTTGCTCACTTTGAGGTTTTTCATGGAAAACGATTCGCGATTCCGGCGACTGCCGCAGGCGAGTGACCAAACCGTGACCCTTTCGGTGGAGGGCCGCCCGGTGGCTACACGGGCCGGAGATTCGGTAGCTGCGGCGCTACTTGCCGCAGGGATCATCACCACGCGGACGACCCCGGTGAGTGGCGCACCGCGTTCGCCCTTCTGCCTGATGGGGGTGTGCTTCGATTGCCTGATGGAGATCGACGGCGTGCCCAACCGCCAAGCCTGTATGACCCCGGTGCGCGACGGCATGACCGTCGCCTTGCAGCATGGCGCGGCGGCGGTGTCGGAGGAAACGAAATGACGGACGGCATGGCGAGGGTGGAAACCTGCGATCTCGCGGTGATCGGCACCGGCCCTGCCGGTATGGCGGCGGCGGTGGCCGCGGCGGAGCTTGGGCTTTCGGTGGTTGCGGTGGACGAGCAGTCGGTCCCCGGAGGCCAGATCTACCGGAACGTCCTGGCCTCGCCGGTGGCGGCCCGCCTGGGGCCGGACTACGGCCACGGCGCGGCGTTGGCGGCGGCGTTCGATGCGGCGGAAGGAATCTCCCGCCGCTATGGGACCACGGTGTGGACGCTTTCCGCCGATGGCGAAATCGGCCTGCGCGGCGAACGCGGGGATATCGTGCTGTTACGCGCCAAGGCGGTGATTCTCGCCACCGGCGCGTTGGAACGGCCGATGCCCTTCCCCGGATGGACCCTTCCCGGGGTGATGACTGCCGGTTCGGCACAGATTCTGCTCAAGAGCGCCGCGGTGGTTCCCGCCGACGGCGTGGTGCTGACGGGCAGCGGCCCACTGCTCTATCTGGTCGCGGCGCAGCTTCTCGACATCGGGGTGCGCCCCGGCGCGATCGTCGAAACCACGCCCGGCGCCAACTATCGCGCCGCCGCTCGGCACTGGCGTGGCGCGGCGCACGGTGCGGCCACCCTGCTCAAGGGGCTGAAACTGATTGCCCGGTTGCGCGTCGCTCGGGTGCCGATGGTTTCCGGCGCAACCGGCCTCTCGGCGGAGGCGGGGGCGGACGGAGCCGTCGCCCGCCTGAAGTACCACTGCGGCGGGCGCGAGCGCAGCGTCGCCTGCAGCCTGCTGTTGGTCCACCAGGGGGTGGTGCCCAACGTGCAGATCAGCCGTTCGCTCGACCTGCCCCACGATTGGGATGCGGCGCAACGCTGCTGGCGGCCGCGTCTCGGCGAATGGGGAGATACCGCCCTGCCCGGCATCTTCGTCGCAGGTGACGGTGGCGGCATCGGTGGCGCCCTCGCCGCCGAGGAACAGGGCCGCCTCGCCGCGCTCGCTGCCGCCTGCCGCCTCGGCCGCATCGACGAGCAGGAGCGCAACCGCCGTGCCGACGCCCCGCGCCGCGCGCTGGCGCATCACCTGGCGGTCCGCCCCTTCCTCGACGCGCTCTATCGTCCCGGTGACGACGCCGTGGTGCCCGCCGATGAAGTGGTGGTCTGCCGCTGCGAGGAAGTCACCGCCGGGGAAATCCGCCGCTGCGTCGTCGACGGCTGTGTCGGCCCTAACCAGGTCAAATCGTTCATCCGCTCCGGCATGGGACCGTGCCAAGGGCGGATGTGCGGCCTCACCGTTTCCGAAATCATCGCCGCGGCGCGCGGCATGCCGGTGGCGGATGTGGGGTATTACCGTCTGCGCCAGCCGCTCAAGCCGATCACCCTGGGCGAACTTGCGCAGTTGGAAGAGGTAGCGCAATGAGCACGCCGTTCCCGGCCTCGCGCCGCCCCGACGCGATCGTCGTCGGCGGTGGTCTGCATGGCTCATCCACCGCCTTCCATCTCGCCGCGCGGCATGGGCTGAAGGCACTCCTGCTGGAGCAAACCTACCCCGGGCGCCATGCCTCGGGAGTCAACGCGGGCGGGGTGCGCACCCTCGGCCGGATCCTTCCAGAGATTCCGCTCTCGCTCGCTTCCATGGAAATCTGGCATCGGCTGCCCGAACTCATCGGCGACGACTGCGGGTTTGTCCATTCCGCCCAGGTCAAGGTGGCGGAAAGCGAAGCCGACATGGAAACCCTGCGCGCCCGCGACGTGGAGTTGCGCGCCCTCGGCTACACCCACGAAAAGCTTCTGGACGCCGAAACCCTGCGCGAACTGCTGCCCGCGGTCTCACGCCATGTTGTCGGTGGTGCTGTGGCGGAAAACGACGGCTGCGCTATTCCCTTCCGCGCCGTCACCGGTTTCCGCCGCGCCGCTGAACGCCTCGGCGCGGAAGTACGCTCCAACTGGCGCGTCGAACGGATCGAACGTACCGGCGAGATGTGGCGGGTTTCCGGCCCTGCAGGAACCGCCGAAGCGCCGCTGCTCGCCATCTGCGCCGGGGCCTGGGGCGACAAAATCTCCGCCCAGGTCGGGGAGCCGGTGCCGCTCAACCCCGAGGCACCGATGCTGCTGATCACCGAGCGTATCACGCCGTTTCTCGCGCCGGTGGTGGGCACCACCTCGCGCCGCCTGTCGTTCAAGCAGTATCCCAACGGGACGGTGCTGATCGGCGGCGGCTATCGCGGCATCGCCGACCGGGACAGCGAGCGCACCATCCTGAAGTTTTCCGGCCTGGCGACCAACGTGCGCGTGGTTTGCGAGCTTTTTCCCCTGATGAAGACTGTGCGTATCGTCCGCGCATGGTCGGGTATCGAGGGGGTGATGCCCGACGCGATCCCGGTTCTCGGGCCGAGCCTCAAGGCACCGGACCTCGTCTACGGGTTCGGCTATTCCTCCCACGGGTTTCAGATGGGGCCGATCGGCGGCCGGATCGTCGCCGATCTTGTCGCCACCGGCAAAACCAATCTGCCGATCGAGGCGTTCTCCATCGGCCGCTTCGCCTGACGCGGGGAAACGCGCCCAGCGGTCAACGCGGAGGGTGGCGTTGTGGCCAGCGGGTGGCGAGGTCGTAGGCGTGGGCGATGCGCAGGAGGTCGAAATCGCCGCGCGGGCGGCCGATCAGTTGCACGCCCATCGCCCGTCCGGCGGCGTCGAAGCCGGCCGGAACGCTGATCGTGGGAACCCCGCCCATGCTCGCTGGAATCACCACTTCCATCCAGCGATGATAGGTGTCCATAGCGCGTCCGGCCACGGACTTGGGCCAGGGGACGGTCTTATCGAAGGCGAACACCTGCGCGCTCGGCAGCGCCAGCACGTCGAAGCGGTCGAACAGCGCGAGCAGGCGGCCGTACCACGCAGTGCGGGTCGCGCTGGCCGCGAAGACTTGGCTTCCCGAGAGAGCAAGGCCGCGCTCGATCTCCCAGACCGCCTCGGGCTTGAGGCGGGCGCGGCGATCCGGATCGGCATGGAGCGCGCCGAGGTCTCCTGCGACGAAAAAGCTCCTGAGGGTGATCCAGGCCTCCCACAGCGCATCCATCGAAAACCCGGCCTCGGTAGTGTCGACGATGCAACCGAGGTCGTCGAACGCGCCGAGCGCGGTTTCGCAGAGGTCGAGGATGCCCGGCTCGAACGGCAGGTATCCGCCGAGGTCGCCGAGCCAGCCGATTCGCGTGTCTTTGACATCGGCGTCGAGCGGCGCGGCGAACGCCGCCGGGTCGTCGCCGAGAGACAGCGGCGCGCGCGGGTCGTAGCCCGCCATCGTCGCGAGCAGCCGGGCGAGATCGGCCACCGAGCGCGCCATCGGCCCCTCGTAGCCGAGTTGCTGGAAGAAGATTTCGGCGGCGGGTGCACGGGGCACTCGGCCGCAGGACGGGCGGAACCCGAAGATGTTGTTGTAGGCTGCCGGGTTGCGCAGAGATCCCATCATATCGCTGCCGTCGGCGACCGGCAGCATCGCGAGCGCCACAGCGACCGCCGCGCCGCCCGAACTGCCGCCGGAGGTAAGCCGGGGGTCGTAGGCGTTGCCGGTCGGACCGAAAACCGTGTTGTAGGTTTGCGAGCCGAGGCCGAATTCGGGGGTGTTGGTCTTGCCTATCAGGATCGCGCCCGCGCCGACCAGGCGTTCCACGGATGCCGCGTCGGCGGCCGCGCTCTTGCCCGCGAACAGCGGCGAGCCGCGCGAGGTGGCGATGTCGCGGGTTCCCGCGAGGTCCTTGGGCGCTTGCGGAAAGCCGTGCATCCAGCCGCGCGAACGCCCGGCGGCGAGCTCGGCGTCGCGGGCGTCGGCCTCGCGCAGCAGGGCTTCGGGTTCGCGCAACGAGACGATCGCGGTGACCGCCGGGTTGCGCTCGGCGACGCGCGCGAGCGTCGCCTCCATCACGTCGCGGCACGAAATCTCGCGGGCATGAACGCGGCGCGACAGGGTCAGCGCGTCGATGTCGAGGAAGGAGTGTGGCATGAAGGCTCCGCCGATTGCGGGAAAACGAAAGCGGGATCAGCGTGCGGGCACGGCCTCCGCCCAGGGATGGATCGGGTCGGCCTTGCCGGTCCGCTCGTCGCCGTGGGCGAGGGTCGCGCCGACGATCGCGTAGTTGATCGGATAGGCGGCATGGTCGGCGACGATCACGTCGCCGTAGGTGGCGAGGCGGGCGATCGCGGCTTCGCCGAGACGCGGGTCGGCGACCAGCCAGGGCGTGCCGCTGGCGTCGAGGCGCGGCGCGTTGACCGCGTCGTCGAGGCTCGCGCCGAAGTCGACGAGGCGCGAGATCACCTGCAGCACCGCCGGGATGATCTTGCGGCCGCCCGCCCCGCCGATCGCCAGGGTGCCGAAGCGCCCTTCGAGCAGCGCCGGGCAGATGTTGCAGAGCGGCCGCTTGCCCGGACCGACGCTGTTGGCGCGGCCGGGGCGCGGATCGAACCAGTACATGCCGTTGTTGAGGAGGACCCCCGAGCGCGGCAGCACCAGCCGCGCGCCGAAGCCGGAGAGCAAAGTATGGGTGAGCGCAACCTGATTGCCGTGGCGGTCAACGACGTTGAGATGGGTGGTGCAGCCGAGGTCGCGGCCTCCGCTCATGTCGCCCATGCGCGAGAAGCGGTCTTCCCAGGCGACAGCGAGGCTCTCGACGTAGGCTGCGAGGACGTCGGCGGCGTCGCCGGGGCGATCCGGGTCGAGGCGTTCGGCGAGCGCGAGCAGCGCGCGGCCAAGGGTGAGGCCGCCGTTGAGTTCGGGCAGCAGAAACACCTGGGCGTCGCGGTAGGAAACGCGCTTCGGCGTCACCACCTGGGCGCGGTAGGCGGCGAAGTCGTCGAACTCGAGCAGGCCGCCCAGATCGCGGATGTCGGCCACCATCTTCGTCGCGAGTTCGCCGGTGTAGAACCATTGCGGCCCCTTGTCGGCAAGCTGCGCGAGAGTTTCGACCAAGCGCGGGTTGGCGAGGTGACGGGGAGTCGGTCCGGTCGTCGCTGCAGCGGGCGCGGGCACCCGGCCGCCGGGCAGGAAGATGCTGGCGCTCGACGGAAAGCGCGACAGGTCCGGCGCGGCGCTCGCGAGCATCACGCTGGTGTACCAATCCACCATCATGCCGCGTGCGGCAAGCGCGAGGGCGGGTTCGAGCAACCGCCGCCACGAGAGGGTGCCGAAGGTTTCGAGCGCGAGGCCGAGGCCGGCGCAATCGCCGGGAACGATCGCGGCAGCCGCGCCAATGCGGTTGGCTTCGCCTTCCACCAACGGCCAGCTGAACAGATCGGCGTCGCGGCCTTCGGCGAGGGTATAGCTGCGTGGATTGGCGGCCTGCGGCGCGCGGCCCATGAAGTCGATGCCGTGGACCTCGCCGGTATCGGCACGGCGGATCAGCATGCCGCCGACGCCGCCGATGCCGCTCATCCAGGGTTCGGCGACGCTCACCGCGAGCGCCGTCGCCACCGCGGCGTCGACCGCGTTGCCTCCGTCTTCCAGCACCCGCGCGCCGATCTCCGACGCGGCGCGGCTGTGACTGACCACCACCCCGGCATCGCACCGCACCGCCGCCTTGCGGCCGGGCGGGGCGGCGCTGGCATTGGGGTTGCGCATCGACGAAACTTCCGCACGCATCAACATTTCCGAAACGCTCCTCAAGCGGCTTCGACGCCGCACCACTCCGCAACGAACAGGGCGATCGCCTGGGTGACGGTTCTGAGCGATTCGAGTTCGACCCGTTCGTCGAAGCCGTGGATCGCCGCGCCGCGCGGGCCGTAGACCAGCGACGGCATGCCGCCGTAGAGGCCATAGAAGCGCGCGTCGGTGCAGGCGGTGGTGGGAACCCGCGCGAGTTCGCCGCCGCCCGCCGCCGCGTGGGCGCGTTCGAGTACGCCGAGCGGCGCGTCGGCGTTGATGAGTTCGTAACCCTCGGCCATGAACCCGTGATACTCGACCGAGATCGCGTCGCCGCCCGCCTTGCGCAGACAGGATTCGATCTCCGCCTTGGCGTCGTCGAGGGACTGGTTGGGATAGACCGCGACGCGAATTTCAAGGACGCACCAGGCGGGGACGCTCGACGGCCAGTCGCCGCCCGCGATCCGCCCGAGATTGAAGTTGATCGGGTGGTCGAGCCCGGCGAACGCCGGATGGCGGCGGCTCGGCGCGTTCCACTCGGCTTCGAGGCGATGCAGCGCGGCCATCAACGGGAACGCCGCCTCGATCGCGTTGGCGCCGATCTGCGCCTCGCGGACGTGGGCGGGACGGCCACGCACGGTGACGCGCAACCACATCACCCCGAGCTGGGCGGAGGTGACGGCGCCGTTGCGCGGTTCGGGGATCAGCACCGCGTCGGCGCGATAACCGCGCGCGATGCACGCGAGCGCGCCGTTGCCGGTGCATTCCTCCTCGACCACCGAATGCACCGCGACCTCGGCGGCGGGGCGCAGCCCGGCGCAGCGCAGCGCTTCGAGGGCGAACACCATCGCCGAAACGCCGCCCTTCATGTCCGCCGCGCCGCGCCCGTACATCCAGCCGTCCGCGATCCGGGCGGCGAACGGCGGCGAGGTCCATTTGTCGAGCGGCCCGGCGGGCACCACGTCGACGTGGCCGTTGAGAATCAGGCTGCGGCCCTTGCGGCCGCGCGGCCGCCAGACCCCGGCGACGTTGCTGACACCGTCGTAGGGGGTCTCGACCGGCGAATAGCCGCGCAGGCTGCAAAGCTCCTTTTCGTCGAGCCGCCAGCGATCGATCGCGAGGCCCGCCTCGGTCATCGCCGTCTGCATCAGGTCCTGCGCCGGTTCCTCGTCGCCGCGCAGCGAGGCGCAGCCGACCAGGGCGGCGAGAAAGTCGACTTGACGATCGAAATTGGCGTCGACCGACTTCATGATCCGTGTCGAAAGTTGGGAATCCATCACCAATCCTCGCAAACGCGCCGGTCGAGCCGGCAATCAGTCTTCGATCGGGTAGTGGCAGGCGATCCGGCGGCCGTCGTCGAGAGCGCGGAGAGGCGGCGCCTCGGTGCGGCAGGCTTCGCGGGCGAACGGGCAACGCGGATGGAAATGGCAGCCCGACGGCGGCGACAGCGGGCTCGGCACCTCGCCTTCGAGGCGCACCCGCTCGCGCTTGACGCCGAAGCGGGGCACCGGGATCGCCGAGATCAGCGAACGGGTGTAGGGGTGGCGCGGCCGCCGGAAGATCGTGCGGCAGTCGGCGAACTCCACCACCCGGCCGAGGTACATCACCACGATGCGGTCGCTGATGTGCTCGACCACGCCGAGGTCGTGGGAGATGAACAGATAGGAGAGGCCGAGGTCGGAACGCAGGCGTTCGAGCAGGTTGATCACCTGCGCCTGGATCGAGACGTCGAGCGCCGAGACCGGCTCGTCGGCGACCACCAGCTTCGGCGTCATCACGATCGCACGGGCGATGCCGATGCGCTGGCG
>DBTR01000087.1:24085-31373 GCA_002307145.1 Rhodospirillum sp. UBA1311
GGCGCTGGCCGCCCGAAAATTCGTGGGGATAGCGCTCGGCATGCTCGGGGCGCAGGCCGACGCGGCGCATCGCGTCGGCGACCCGCTCGCGCTGCGCCTCGGCGTCGAGGTTGGGCATCAGCCGCAGCCCCTCGGCGATCAGCGTGCCCACCGTCATCCGCGGGTCGAGGGACGAGTGGGGATCCTGGAAGATCATCTGCATCTCGGGGCGGATCGCCTTGAGGGCGCGGCCCTCGAGCGTGGTGATTTCCGTGCCGCGGAAGCGCACGCTACCCGCGGTGGCGTTGAGCAGGCGCATTACCAGCCGCCCGGTGGTCGACTTGCCGCAGCCGCTCTCGCCCACCAGGCCGAGGGTCTCGCCGGCCCGCAGGTCGAAGCTCACGCCGTCGACCGCGTGGACCACCCGGCGCTTGCCGAACAGGCCGCCGCCGAGTTCGAAGTCCTTGGTGAGGTTCTCCACCCGCAGGAGTTCGTCGCTCATCGCTCGGCCTCCTGCCGGTGCAGCCAGCAGGCCGCGGCATGGGTGGAGCCGAGGGCGAAGCCCGGCGGCCGTTCGCGATCGCATGGGGCGAAGGCCTCCGGGCAGCGCGGGCAGAACGCGCAGCCGGGCGGCAAGTCGGTGAGGCTCGGCACCAGTCCTCCCATTTCGTAGAGCGGTTGCCGGGGGCCGTCGTCGTCGCCGAGCGGCAGCGACGGGATCGCGCGCAGCAGGCCGCGGGTGTAGGGATGCGCCGGGCGGGTGAAGATTTCCTCGGCGGTGCCCTGTTCGACGACGCGCCCGGCGTACATCACCACCACCCGGTCGGCGATCTCGCTCACCACCGCGAGATTGTGGGTGATCATCATGATCGCCGTACCGCTTTCGCGCGCGGCACGCACCATCACCTCCAGCACCTGCGCCTGGACCGTCACGTCGAGGGCGGTGGTGGGTTCGTCGGCGAGCAGCAGCGCCGGGTCGAGCAGCAACGCCTCGGCGATCATCACCCGCTGGCGCATGCCGCCGGAAAGTTCGTGGGGGTAGGCATCCATGCGCGCCTCGGGCGCGGGCAGCTCGACGCGCCGCAGCATCGCGATCGCCCGCTCGCGCGCCTCGGTGCGGGAGACGCGGCGGTGGATGCGCACCGCCTCGATGAGCTGGTTGCCGATGGTGAAGGCGGGGTTGAGGGAGACCATCGGCTCCTGGAAGATCATCGACACCCGATCGCCCCGCACCGCGCGCATCTCGCTCTCCGAGAACGCCATCAGGTTTTCGCCGTCGAGCCAGATCTCGCCGCCGACGATCCGCCCGGGATGCGGCACCAGCCGCAGGACGGAGAGCGCCGTCATGCTCTTGCCGCAGCCGCTTTCGCCGACGACGCAGACGATTTCGCCCTTGCCGATCTCGAAGCTGACGACGTCGATCGCCTTGGCGACCCCGGTGCGGGTGTGAAAGTGGGTTTGGAGGTTGTCGATCTTGAGTACCGGATACATGGCGGTCACCGAAGGCGCGGGTCGAGGAGGTCGCGGAGCGCGTCGCCGAGCAGGTTGAAGCCCAGCACGGCGAAGGTGATGGCGAGGCCCGGGTAGACCGTCATCATCGGGTTGTCGAGCATGAAGTCCTTGGCTTCGCTGAGGATATTTCCCCACGAGGGCGCCGGAGGCGGCGCGCCGAGGCCCAGGAACGACAGCGAGGACTCCGCCAGGATCGCGTAGGCGAACCCGGCGGTGGTCTGGACGATCAGCGGCGCGAGGCAATTGGGCAGGATGTGGCGGAAGATGATCGCGGCGTCCGACGCGCCGAGCGCCACCGCCGCTTCGACGAACTCGCGACTCTTGAGCGACAGCACCGAGCCGCGGATGATCCGGGCGAAACGCGGCACGTAGACGATGCCGAGCGCGATCACGACGTTGAACATGTTGCTGCCCATCACCGCGACGATGGCGATGGCGAGGAGGATCGCGGGGAACGCCATGGTCGCGTCCATCGCGCGCATGATCACGTTGTCGACGGTGCGGCCGTAGAAGCCCGCCACCGCGCCCAGCGTCACGCCGAGGCCGAGGGAGAAGATCACCGAGAAGAAACTGATCCCGAGCGAGATCCGGGTGCCCCAGATCACCCGGCTCAAGATGTCGCGGCCGAACTCGTCGTTGCCGAAGGGATAGGCCTCTGAGGGCTCCATGCCCTGGAGCGAGATGTCGACCGCGAGCGGGTCGTGCGGCGCGAGCCACGGCGCGAACGCGGCGACCAGCAGGCAGACGACAATAATCGCCAGCCCGACGACGCCGATCCGGTTCTCGAAGAAGCGCTTCAGCATCGCACCCTCCTAATACTTTACCCGCGGATCGAAGGCCTTGTAGAGGACGTCGACGGCGAGGTTCACGAACATGTAGACGAGGGCGATGAACAGGATGCAGCCCTGCACCGCCGGATAATCGCGGCTGTAGATCGCGGTGACGACGAACCGCCCGAGACCGGGCAGGCCGAATACCGTCTCCGTCACCACGGCGCCGCCGAGCAGCATGCCGTACTGGATGCCGATGGTGGTGAGGGTTGGGGCGAAGGCGTTCTTGAGCGCGTGCTTGAGCAGCACCGACCATTCGGTGAGGCCCTTGGCGCGCGCGTGGGTGACGTATTCGAGGCGCATCACTTCGAGCATCGACGAACGCGTCATCCGCGCCACCACCGCCGCCATGAAGAACCCGAGGGTGATCGACGGCAGGGTCATGTAGCGCAGCCCGGCGATCGGGTCTTGCCAGATCGGCACGTAGCCCGACGACGGAAACCAGCCGAGCTGCACCGAGAACACCAGGAGCGCCATCAGGCCGAGCCAGAAGCCCGGCAACGACACCCCGAGCAGCGACACCAGCATGAACAGGTAGTCCTTGCCGGTATTGCGGAACTTCGCCGCGAGAACGCCCGACGGCACCGCGAGCGCGACCGAGAACAGCATTGCGAGGGTGGTGAGGACGAAGGTGGTGGGAAAGCGCTCGCAGATCGTTTCGAACACCGGAATGCCAGTGCCGATCGAGCGGCCGAGGTCGCCGGTGACGACGTGCCCGAACCAGGTGACGAACTGGACCGGCTGCGGCTGGTCGAGGCCGAGGGAGCGGCGCACCTGTTCGAGCGCCTCGGGCGTCGCGTCGCCACCCACCATGACGATCGCGGGATCGCCCGGGATGAAGTGGACGAGCAGGAACACCATCAGCGCGACGAGCAGCAACGTCGGCACCATCAGGACGATACGTTTGAGCAGGTAGGCGAGCATGGACGGGCGCTTTCCTCAGGGATTCGGGAGGGTTCCGCGCGGCCAAGCGCGCGGAACCGCACGGATCACTTTTCCAGCCACACGCCCCAGAGCACCGGGACGCCGATGCTGAGGGTTTCGTAGCCCTTCACGTAATCTCGGAAAGCGTTGAGGTAGTTGTAGTTGTAGAACTCGACCCACGGCACGGTGTCGACCGTGGCGAGGTGGATCTTCTCGAACAGGACACGTCGCTTTTCGGTGTCGTCGGTGGCGTTGGCCTGGTCGAGCAGCGACTTGATTTCCGGATAGGTCTCGAACGCGCCGGTGAGGTTGAGGTACTGGTAGGCGTCGACCGGATCGGGCTTCGGGCCGATGCCGAAGCTCAGCATCTGGAAGTCCTTGCCGTAGAGCTTCTTGAGCAGCACCGGCCATTCGAGGACGTTGACCTCGGCATTGATGCCGACTTCCGCCATCTGGCTCTGCACCGCGATCGCCTGCTTGTACATCGGCGCGTAGTTCTTGGTGGTATCGATCACCACCTTCTCACCCGCATAGCCCGCTTTCTTGAGGTACTCCTTGGCCTTGGCGAGATTGCGCGCGGGCCAGGTGGTGTGCGCCTCGGTGTAGTAGCCGCTCTGCGAGGGGATCACCGACGGGTTGGCCTCGGCGTGCTCCATGTAGGCGGCGCGGGTGATCGTGCCGAGGTCGAGGGAATAGGCGACCGCCTTGCGGAAGTCGGGGTTGGAGGTGACCGGCTGGTTGAGGCCGAAGAACACCTGATACCAGCTCATGCCGGGCACCTCGGTGAGGACGATGCCTTCCTTTGAATACTGCTTCTTGTATTTCTCGACGTATTTGGCCGGGAAGTACTGGAGAACGTCGATCTCCTTGTTCACCAGCGCCATCACCGCGACGTTCTCTTCGGTCATCGGCACCATGCGGATTTCGTCGAGATACGGGGTGCGGTCGCCGGCGAGGCCGTCCTTGGGCCCGGCGGGCGACTTGTATTGCGGGTAGCGCTTGAGCAGCACGTATTGGCCTTGCTTCCATTCGGTGAACTGGAACGGCCCGGTGCCGACGAGTTTGGTGATCTCGCCGTTGGCGTCCACCGACTCCTTCGGCAGGATCGCCGGGATCGGGTTGGCGTTGGCGAGTACGTGCAGGAAGCCCGGCTGCGACTTGTTGAGGTCGAAGCGCACGGTATGGGCGTCGAGCGCGACGACATCGGCGATGTTCTCGAAGAGATTGCGCTTCGGGTTCTTGGTTTCGGGGTCGAGCAGGCGCTTGAACGACCAGACCACGTCGTCGGCGACCATCTCGCGGCCGTTGTGGAAGGTCTTGCCCGCAACCAGGGTCATGGTCAGGGTTTTGTAG
Organism: Rhodospirillum sp. UBA1311; assembly: GCA_002307145.1. Taxonomy (GTDB): domain Bacteria; phylum Pseudomonadota; class Alphaproteobacteria; order Rhodospirillales; family Rhodospirillaceae; genus Oleispirillum. Next base: position 28,684 of record DBTR01000087.1, read on the forward strand.
TCGTCCGAGAACTTCCAGCTCTCGGCGAGCAGCGGCCGGATTTCCAGCTTCTTGCTGTAGGTCACCAGCGGCTCGACGACGTGCGATAGGATCGTGGTGTCGACGAATGCCGAACTCTTGTGCGGGTCGACCTTGGTGAGGTCGGTGGGCAACCCGAAGGTCAGCGTGCCGCCGACCTTAGGCGCTGCGGACGCCGTCGCGGCGGCGGCGGTGGCGAGTACCAAACCGAGCAACAGGCCGCGAGCGGCCCTCGTCAAAGCGTGCGCAAGCATCATGCCCCAGTCTCCACATCTGGCATTTCATGGACCGTTCTTCCCGATGAAATTCGCGTGGCCAAGGGGTTTATTGGCATGCGATATTTTTTATTAAATTTAGTGTAGCACCCTCGCGGCGGGATGCAACGGAAAATCGCGCGGTTTCAGCCGAGGCGGACGCGTCCCGCCGCAACCGCGCGAATCAGCCGCTCGAACAGCAGAGCGCGGGGCGCCAGCGAGGCGATCTCGATGTGTTCGTCGAAGGTGTGCGGGCCTTCACCCGCCGGGCCGAGACCGTCGAGTGTCGGCACGCCCATCGCGCCGGTGAAGTTGCCATCGCTGCCGCCGCCCGAGATGCGCTGCTTGAGCGTCAGGCCGAGTTCGCGGCCAAGTTCGGCGGCGCAGGAGTAGAGCGCCTCGGTGCCGAGGCCGGGGAGAAACAACGGCCGTTCCGGCCCGGACGTAACCTCAAGGCCGACGCCGGGAAGCGGCGAGGCAAGGCTTTGCATGGTGTGTCGGACCTCGGCAAGGTTGGCTTCGCTGCTCGCCACCGCCAGTACCTCGGCGACGCAGCGGGTCGGCACCACGTTGGCGAACTCGCCGCCGTTCACCACGCCGACGCTGTAGGAGATCAGTCGCTCGGTGTCGGTGCGCGATTCGAGGTCGTCGATCAGCTTTGCCATCGCGCGGATCGCGCTACGGCCCGCGGCGGTGTCGGCCCCCGCATGAGCGGGGCGACCGCTGGTGGTCAGGACATAGCGGGCGAAGGCGTAGCGCCCGGTGACGGTGTGCGGGCTCAGGCACCAGCACGCAGTCGTGGCGCGCCGCTTCCGCCTCGATCAGCGGCCGCGAGACGAGGCTGCCCCGCTCCTCGTCGGGCACCAGCATCAGGGTGATCGGCGACGGCGGCAGGTCGCCCGCTGCCACCATTGCGGCGACGGCGTGAAAGGCGAAGTAGTCGCCGCCCTTCATATCGAGTACGCCGGGGCCGTAGAGGCGGTCGTTCTCGATGCGGATGCGCAGAGGGCCGTCCTTGGTGCCGATCGGGTGGACGGTGTCGACGTGGCCGAGGAGGAGGATGCGAGGCCCCGCCGCGCCGGGGTTGAACCGCGCCAGCAGTATTCCGGCACAGAACGGCGCGGGGTGGACGAACTCGGTCGCCCCGCCGAGGCGGTCGAGATCGGCGCGGATGTGCGTGAGTAGGCTGTCGACCGCCTCGGGGTGGTTGGAAGGTGTCTCCACCTCCGCCCAAGCGGCGATGCCCGCGATTAAGGAAGCCTCAAGATCGACGGATGACATCGCTGGACCATTGGTTTAAGCCGGATGGGGCATTACGTTTTCACACTCCGAAACTATTGTATTGCAATAACTTATGTTGCATTGTAATGTAATCTTCGTTGCGCCGCGGGTCAAGGCAGCGGCGCGCATTCATGTGAGGGCGGATTGACCAGTTCAGACACCGGCGATGATGACGCGGCGAAAAAAGACGTGCTGTTCGTCAATTCGGTCGCCAAGGCGATACGCGTACTCGAAGCCTTCCGCGACGAGGGTGAAACCGTCGGTCTGACCGAACTCGCCCAGAAAACTGGCATGACGCTGAGCGCGATCCAGCGCTTCACCCACACCTGGGAGCGCCTCGGTTACGTCGAGAAGGACGCGCGCAGCAAACGGTACCGCCTCACCGTCGGGGCGCTCGAACTCGGCTATCTCTATCTGCGCGGCAATCCACTGGTGGCCCGGGCGACGCCGCACATGGTACTGTCCCACGAGGAACACGGCCTGCCAATGAACCTCAGCGTGTTCTCCGGCAGCGACGTGGTCTACATCGTGCGGCTGCCGCATCGTCATCTCAAGTTCGTCGAAACCCTGCCCGGGCGGCGCGTGCCAGCGTTCTGCAACAGTGCCGGACGTGCGTTCCTCTCCCACCTGCCCAACGACCGGTTGGAGACGATCCTCGCCGAACCGAAGCGCGCCTTCACCGAACACACCCTCACCGATGCCGATGCCCTGCGCGTCGAGGTCCTGCGGGCGCGAAAGCAGGGCTACGCCTATGCCCAGGATCAGGTGCTGCTCGGCCAGATCGGTATCGGTAAGGTGGTCTACGACGCCAAGCGCAACCCGGTAGCGGCGCTCAACATGGTGATGAGCAGCGAAGACTGGACCGAAGAGCGGGTCACCGCCGAACTCGTGCCGCATCTGTTCAAGGTCGCCGCCGCGATCTCTCTCTCCTGAAGCGCCGAGGTGGCCCGTTTTGAGATGTGGTGCGGGCCAAAATGATAGGGGCTATTCCGGGGGATTTCAGCGAGTTCACCTAAAGCAAAACCGCCTTGGGGTAACCCAAGGCGGTTTATGAGGCGAACGTAGGCTTTATCTTGGTTGCGGGGGCCAGATTTGAACTGACGACCTTCAGGTTATGAGCCTGACGAGCTACCGGGC
>DBTR01000085.1:0-168 GCA_002307145.1 Rhodospirillum sp. UBA1311
CAGCCGCGTCGCCCGCTCCGACATCCACCTGCTCACCACGATGGGAGCGGAAGTCCGCCTCGTCGCGCCGCGCACGCTCTGCATCTCGGGCGCGGAAAGCATGGGGGTCTCGGTGTTCCACGACCTCCGCAAGGGGATCGCGGACTGCGACATCGTGATGATGCTGCG
>DBTR01000085.1:413-570 GCA_002307145.1 Rhodospirillum sp. UBA1311
CTGCGACATCGTGATGATGCTGCGCATCCAGAACGAACGGATGTCGGGCGGCTTCATTCCCTCGACCCGCGAATACTTCCGCTTCTTCGGCCTCGACCGGGAGAAGCTCGCCTGCGCCAAGCCCGACGCCCTGGTGATGCACCCCGGCCCGATGAAC
>DBTR01000085.1:888-4229 GCA_002307145.1 Rhodospirillum sp. UBA1311
ATCCGCGAACAGGTGGAAATGGGCGTCGCGGTGCGCATGGCGGTTCTCGAAACCGTCACCCGCAATCTCGCGCAAGAGCGCGGCGAGCCCTGGGAGAAGACGAAATGAAGCCGACGATCGGGAAAACCGCGTTCCTCAACGCCCGTCTCTTGGACCCCGCGTCGGGCCTCGATACCCTCGGCGGCGTGCTCACCGACGGCGAAACCATCGCCGCGTTCGGCCCCGAGGTCACCGCCGGAATGCTGCCGCCGTCGGCCGAGCGGGTCGACTGTCACGGCCTTTGCCTCGCCCCCGGCCTCGTCGACATGCGGGTGCAGCTCTGCGAGCCCGGCTTCGAACACAAGGAAACCATCGCCTCCGCGGGTCGCGCCGCAGTCGCGGGCGGCGTCACCGCGATGGCCTGCCTGCCCAACACCGACCCGGTGATCGACAACGATGCGGTGGTCGAGTTCGTCGCCCGTCGCGCCCGCCTCGCCGGGCTGACCAAGGTCTATCCCTACGGCGCCGCCACCAAGGGCCTCGCGGGCGCGGAAATCGCCGAGATCGGCCTGCTCGCGGAATCGGGCGCGGTGGCGTTCACCGACGGCGACCGCGCCGTCGCCTCGCCGATGGTGATGTACCGCCTGCTCTCCTACGCCGCGAGTTTCGGTCACCTGATCGTGCAGCACCCCGAGGAACCGAGTCTCGGCGGCGGCGACATGAACGCCGGAACCATCGCCGGTCGCCTCGGGCTTTCGGGCAGTTCGCCCGCGGCAGAATGGATCATGCTGGAGCGCGACCTGCGCCTCGTCGAGGTCACCGGCGCGCGCTACCACGCCGCGCACATCTCGACCGCCGAGAGCGTCGAGATCATCCGCCGCGCCAAAGCCAAGGGGCTCTCCGTCACCTGCGACTGCGCGCCGCCCTACTTCCTCCTCACCGAGGACGCGGTCGGCGAATTCCGCACCTTCGCCAAGCTCTCGCCGCCGCTGCGCCGCGAGGCGGACCGTGCCGCGATCATCGCGGGCCTGAAGGACGGCACCATCGACTGCGTCGCCTCCGACCACTGCCCGCAAGACGCTGATTCCAAGCGCAAGACCTTCCACGACGCGGCCTACGGCGGCATCGGTCTCGAAACCCTGCTGCCCGCGACCCTCGAACTCACCCGCGCGGGCGGCCTCTCGCTGCTCGACGCGCTCGCCAAGGTCACGGTCAACCCGGCGCGCCTGCTCAATCTGCCCGGCGGGCGGATCGCCGTCGGCGCGGCGGCGGACCTGGTGATCTTCGTCCCCGGCCGGGAGTGGACGGTCTCCGCCGAGAGTCTCCTCTCCAAGTCCAAGAACTCGCCCTTCGACGAAAACCCGATGACCGGCGCGGTGGTGCGTACGGTGATCGACGGCCGTAGCGTATTCGTCGGAAACGAGGTGCCTGCATGAGCGAAGCGATCATCCTCGACCTTCTCGCCGCCGCCGTCTTCGGCTACCTGCTCGGCTCGATCCCGTTCGGCCTGGTGCTCACCCGGATGGCGGGCCTCGGCGATTTGCGCCAGATCGGCTCGGGCAACATCGGCGCGACCAACGTGCTGCGCACCGGACGCAAGGGCCTCGCGCTCGCCACCCTCCTGCTCGATTCCGGCAAGGGTGCGATCGCCGCGCTGGTGGCGCTCGGCGTCTGCGACTATCGCTCGGCGCTGGTCGCCGGGCTGTTCGCGGTGCTCGGCCACAACTTCCCGGTCTGGCTCAAGATGAAGGGCGGCAAGGGCGTCGCCACAACGCTCGGCGTGATCCTCGCGACCTCGCCGCTCACCGGTCTGGCCGCATGCCTGGTCTGGCTCGGCATGGCGTGGAAGTTCCATTACTCCTCGCTCTCCGCGCTGGTCGCGCTCTGCGTCGCGCCGTTCGTCGCGCTGGCGCTCGGGCATCCGTCTCACGCCGTGGTCTTCGGCATCCTCGCGATCCTTTCGCTGGTGCGCCACTCGGCCAACATCAAACGCCTTCTGGCGGGCACCGAGCCGCGCATCGACCTGAGCAAGAAGTTCAAGAAATAGCAGGAACGCAATGAAACATCGGGCCCCGACGGACGAAGAACGGATCGACTGGCTGCGCCTGACCCGTTCGGAGAACGTCGGCCCGATGGCGTTCCGCCGCCTCCTCGCCCGCTTCGGCTCCGCCGAGGCGGCGCTCGCCGCCCTCCCCGACCTCGCCCACGCGGGCGGTGCGAAGCGCGCCGTGGTGGTCGCCAGCCGCGCCGACGCGCTGCGCGAGACCGACGCCGTCGCGGCGATCGGCGGCCGCATCCTCACCCTGCACGACCCCGACTATCCGGCGCTGCTGCGCGAGATTTCCGACGCGCCGCCGCTCGTCGTCGTCCTCGGCGACGTCGCGATTCTCGCGCGCCCGAGCGTCGCCATCGTCGGCGCGCGCAACGCCTCGACCCACGGCGCGCGCTTCGCGGATCGCCTCGCCGCCGACCTCGCGGCGCGCGGCTACGCGGTGATCTCGGGATTCGCGCGCGGCATCGACGCCGCCGCCCACGCGGGCGCGGGCGCAAGCGCGACCGTTGCGGTGATGGCGGGCGGCGCCGACGTGATCTATCCGCGCGAGAACACCCGGCTTTACGCCGCGATCCGCGAGCAGGGCTGCATCGTCAGCGAAATGCCGCCCGGTACCGAGCCGCAGGCGCGCCACTTCCCGCGCCGCAACCGCATCGTCTCCGGCCTCGCCTCGGGAGTCGTGGTGGTCGAGGCGGCGGCGCGCTCGGGCTCGCTGATCACCGCCCGGCTCGCCGCCGAGCAGGGGCGCGAGGTGATGGCGGTGCCAGGATTCCCCGCCGACCCGCGCGCGAGCGGGCCGAACGCCCTGATCAAGGACGGCGCCACCCTTGTGGAAACCGTGGAGGATGTCATCGCCGCCCTCGCGCAACCCACAATCCCCGTCCAACCCACGCTGCCCGGGTTTGCGGAGGAGGTGGAAACACCGCTCCCGAGCCGATTCGCGGGTGTCGAATCCCCCTCCGAAACCCGTGCGGGACGCTACGAGCGGTTGCTGAATTCTTTGACATCCGCGCCGCTTCCGGTTGACGTGGCGCTGCGCGAATGTCAATTGTCTGCTGCCGAAGGCGCCGTGGCGCTGCTGGAACTTGAGCTTGCCGGGCGCATTGAACGCCTATCCGGGCAGATGATCGCCCGGGTCCCGTCACCGAATTAGAGCAAGCTCGACGCGCGAAATTGGCCGACCGGCCCCGGCACTTGGAGTTGCATCGCCCCTCCAGTTCGGATTTTCTTGGGCGCAAACGAATTACTCTGGTGAGTTCATGGACGTAGTTGTCGTCGAGTCCCCGGCCAAGGCCAAAACCATCAACAA
>DBTR01000085.1:4539-4695 GCA_002307145.1 Rhodospirillum sp. UBA1311
TCCGCGACTTGCCCGCCAAGGACGGGTCGGTCGACACGGAAGATGGCTTCGCGATGCAGTGGGAAATCGGCGCGAACGACGAAAAGCACATCAAGGCGATCGCCGACGCGGTCCGGAAAGCGGACGGCGTGATTCTCGCAACCGATCCGGATCGCG
>DBTR01000085.1:4939-8468 GCA_002307145.1 Rhodospirillum sp. UBA1311
CGCATCATTCTCGCAACCGATCCGGATCGCGAGGGAGAGGCGATTTCCTGGCACGTCCAGGACGAACTGGCGAAGCGCAACCTGTTGAAGGGCAAGCCGGTCAAGCGCGTGGTGTTCAACGAGATCACCAAGCGCGCGATCCTCGAAGCGATGGAAAACCCGCGCGAGGTCGACCAGGAACTGGTGCAGGCCTACCTCGCCCGCCGCGCGCTCGACTATCTCGTCGGCTTCACCCTCTCGCCGGTGCTGTGGCGCAAATTGCCGGGCAGCCGTTCGGCGGGCCGGGTGCAGTCGGTGGCGCTGCGCCTGATCTGCGAGCGCGAAAAGGAAATCGAGGACTTCCGCAAGGACGAATACTGGTCGATCGACGGCAGCTTCCTCACCCCGTCGGGCGCGCCGTTCACCGCGCGCCTCACCCACTTCGACGGCAAGAAGCTCGACAAGCTCTCGATCTCGGGCGAGGCAATGGCGCGCGGCATGGAACTCGCCCTCAAGGGCTCGAAGTTCTCGGTGGCGATGGTCGAGCGCAAGCAGACCAAGCGTCACCCCTACGCGCCGTTCACCACCTCGACCCTGCAACAGGAAGCCGCGCGCAAGCTCCACTTCGCCACCCGCAAGACCATGGAGGTCGCGCAGCGGCTCTACGAAGGCATCGACCTGGGCGGCGAGACCGTCGGCTTGATCACCTATATGCGTACCGACGGCGTGCAGATGGCGCAGGAAGCGATTGACGGCGCGCGGGCGGTGATCGCCCGGGACTTCGGCAAGGCCTACCTGCCGGACGTGCCGCGGATCTACAAGACCAAGCAGAAGAACGCCCAGGAAGCCCACGAAGCGATCCGCCCCACCGATCTCTCCCGCACCCCTGCCTCGGTCGAGCACCTGCTCAGCCGCGATCAGGCCCGGCTCTACGAGTTGATCTGGAAGCGCACTCTCGCGAGCCAGATGGAAAGTGCGCTCCTCGACCAGGTCGCGGTCGACATCGATGCCCCCGAGGCCAAGGCGACGTTGCGCGCCAACGGCTCGATCGTCGCCTTCGACGGCTTCCTCAAGGTCTATCGGGAAGATAACGACGACGGCGAGGGCAAGAGCGAGGACGGCGACCGCCGCCTGCCGCAGATGACCGAAGGCCAAGCCCTGGCGCTGAAAGACATTCTCTCCGAGCAGCATTTCACCCAGCCGCCGCCGCGCTATTCGGAAGCGAGCTTGGTGAAGCGGATGGAAGAACTCGGCATCGGCCGCCCCTCCACCTACGCCTCGATCATTTCGGTGCTGCAAGACCGCGACTATGTCCGCCTCGACCAGCGCCGCTTCGTCCCCGAAGATCGCGGCCGCGTCGTCACTGCGTTCCTCGAAAACTATTTCAGCCGCTACGTCCAGTACACCTTCACCGCCGAGCTCGAACAGAAGCTCGACGAAATCTCCGACGGCAAGCTCGTCTGGAAGACGGTTCTCGAAGATTTCTGGAAGGAATTCCACGGCGCGGTCGACGCGACCAAGGAACTCCGGGTTTCCCAGGTTCTCGACCAGCTCGATGCCGACCTCGGCCCGCACTTCTTCCCGCCGAAGGAAGACGGCACCGACCCGCGCGCCTGCCCGCAGTGCGGCGACGGCCGCCTCGGCCTCCGCCTCGGCAAGCACGGCGCATTCATCGGCTGCTCCAACTATCCCGAGTGCCGCTATACCCGCCCCTTGAGCCTCAACGGCAACGGCGACGACTCCCCGGCACTGGAAGGCCCGCACATCCTCGGCCCCGATCCGGAGACCGGCTTCGTGGTGAGCGTGCGCAAGGGCCCCTACGGCGACTACGTCCAGTTGGGCGAGGAACGCACCGAGCCGCCCGCGCCCGGCTCCCGCGCGAAAAAGCCGAAGGTGGTCAAGCCGAAGCGCGTCTCCCTGCCGCGCGGCCTCGACGCTGGCGTGGTGACCCTCGACCAGGCGATGGCGCTTCTGGCGCTGCCCCGCGATCTCGGGCTCGATCCCGAAACCCAGGAGCCGATACAGGCAGGCCTAGGCCGCTTCGGGCCTTATGTGAAGCGCGGCTCGATCTACAAGTCGATCGCCGCGTCCGACGACGTGCTGACCATCGACCTCGCGCGCGCCGTCGAACTCATCGCCCAATCCCCGGCTTCGAAGAATCCCCCGAAGGAACTCGGGGCGCATCCCGCCGACGGCAAGCCGGTCTCTTTGCGCCAGGGCCGCTTCGGCCCATATGTGCAACATGGCAAGCTCCTCGCGACCCTGCCGAAGGCCGACCGCGAGGCCCCCGAGCTGACGCTGGCGCGCGCGGTGGAAATCCTCGCCGCCAAGGCCGCGAAGGATGGCCCTGCGACCTCGGCGAAGAAGGGCAAGGCCGCCGCGGCCGAGGCCACCGGAGACAAGCCGAAGAAAGCTCCGGCGAAGAAAGCGGCGGCGAAGAAACCCGCCGCCAAGAAGCCCGCCGCGAAGAAAACCACGGCAGCGGCGAAAAAGCCCGCTGCAGCAACGAAAAAGAAGGAAACCGTCACGTCGTGACCGCGAAAAAGAAACCGCTTCCCACCAAGGAGCAAGTCGCCACCTTCATCAAAGAGTCCGGCGGCGATGTCGGGAAGCGGGAAATCGCGCGGGCGTTCCAGGTCACCGGCGACGATCGTGCCTTGTTGAAGGAAATCCTCCGCGAACTCGCCGCCGAAGGCGTGGTGCGCAAGGGCCCGAAGCGGGTCTTCGCCGACCCCGCGCGCCTGCCGACGATCACCGTCATCGAAGTCCACGAGACCGACAAAGAGGGCGAGCTTCTCGCGCGTCCGGTGACCCAGGCCGACTGGGACATCGCCAAGGCCGCCCAGACGGGCGTGCCGGTAATCCGCGTCCAGCGCGATCCGCGCATCCGCCCCGCGATCGGCGTCGGCGACCGGCTGCTGGCGCGCCTCGAACCCGACGACGGAAATGGCTACGTCGCGCGGGCGATCCGGCGGATTTCCCAAGGCACGTCGCGGATTCTCGGCATCGTCGAGGCGGCGGGCGACGCCTTCGTCCTCCGCGCCACCGACCGCAAGGCCTCGGGCGAGTACTCGCTGCGTGCCGAAGACCTCGGCTCGGCGAAGGAGGGCGACCTCGTCACCGCCGAACTGCTGCCGCAGCGCAACAGCCGCTATGGCGCGAAGCAGGTGCGCGTCGTCGAGCGCCTCGGCAACCGCGCCGAACCCAAGGCGTTCAGCCTGATCGCCCTGCACGCCAACGAAATCCCCTACATCTTCAAGCCCGAAGCCATCGCCCAGGCGGAGAACGCCAAGCCGGTGACCAAGCTCGGCCAGCGCACCGATCTGCGCAAGGTGCCTCTCGTCACCATCGACGGCGAGGACGCGCGCGACTTCGACGATGCGGTGTTCGCCGAGCCCGACACCGACCCGGAGAACCCCGGCGGCTGGCACCTGATCGTCGCGATCGCCGACGTCGCGCATTACGTCCGCCCCGGCGACGCACTCGACCGCACCGCGCGCGAACGCGGCAACTCGGTCTACTTCCCCGACCGCGTCGTGCCGATGCTGCC
>DBTR01000085.1:8723-22347 GCA_002307145.1 Rhodospirillum sp. UBA1311
GTCGTGCCGATGCTGCCCGAGGCGCTCTCCAACAACCTCTGCTCGCTCCGCCCGGACGAAGACCGCCCCTGCCTCGTCGCCCATATGTGGGTCGACGCCGGGGGCCACAAGCGCCACCATCGCTTCGAGCGCGCCCTGATGCGCTCCGCCGCGCGCCTCACCTATACCCAGGTGCAGAAGGCGAAGGACGGCATCCTCGACGACGCCACCCGACCGCTGATCGATACCGTCATCGCGCCGCTCTACGGCGCGTACGAAGCCCTCGATCGCGCCCGTCTCGCGCGCGGCACCCTCGACCTCGACATTCCGGAAAAGAAGATCCAGGTCGACGACAAAGGCAACGTCACCGGGGTTTCGGTGCGCGAGCGCTTCGAGAGCCACAAGCTGATCGAGGAGTTCATGATCCTCGCCAACGTCGCGGCGGCGGAAGCGCTGGAAGCGGCGCACCAGCCGGTGATGTACCGCGTCCACGACGAACCCTCGCTCGAAAAGCTCGAAGCGCTGCGCACCACGCTCCAGACCGTCGGCATCAAGCTCGCCAAGGGCCAGGTGATGCAGCCGCGCCACTTCATGCAGATCCTCGAAAAGGCGGACAAGATCCCGCAGCGCGAGATGGTCCACCAGATCGTGCTGCGCACCCAGGCGCAGGCGCAATACGACCCCGCCAACATCGGCCACTTCGGCCTCGCGCTCCGGCGCTACGCCCACTTCACCTCGCCGATCCGGCGCTATGCCGACCTGCTCGTGCATCGGGCGCTGATCACCGGCTTCGGTCTCGGCGAAGGCGGCCTGCCGCCCGACGCCGTGATCACCGCGTCGGACACCGCCCAGCATATCTCGATGGCCGAGCGCCGCGCCGCCAAGGCCGAGCGCGAGGTGGTAGACCGCTACGCCGCGCTCTACCTCAAGGACCGCGTCGGCGCGCGCTTCCCCGGCCGCGTCGGCGGCGTCACCCGCTTCGGCCTGTTCGTCACCCTGGCGGAAACCGGCGCGGACGGGCTGGTGCCGATCTCCACCTTGCCCAACGACTTCTACCACCACGACGAGGCGCGCAACCGCCTCGTCGGCAGCCGCAACGGCCGGGTATTCGGGCTCGGCGACCTCGTCACCGTGCGCCTGCTCGACGCCGACCCGGTCACCGGCTCGCTGGTGCTGGCGCTTTCGGATTCCGATGCCGACGTCGACCTGCCGCTGCCGCCGCGCCATGCATCGAGCCCGTTCCAACGCGCCCGCGACGGTCAACGCCCAGGAAAAGCGGGCAAATCCGGCAAGGACCGAAAGTCCGCGAAAAACGCGCCGAAGCGCCGCCGTTGACGCGCGCCCTCAGCCGGGGTTGTATACGATCCTTCGGATGAACAGGGATCGCGGCATGGGCGGGGACTCTCACGCAGGAAGCAGATGGCGGCGCGGCGCGGCCGGAACGGCTGTGGCGCTGGCACTGCTCTGGAGCGCGCCCGCGCCCGCCGCGTTCGACACGCCGGAAGTCGGGCGAGTGATCGCCTATGGCTTGCGCGCGATCGAAAGCCGCGCCCTCGACCCGATCACCTACGGCGACGCGGCAGTCGAGGGAATGCGCGGCTTCGCGGTGATCGAGCCGGGCTTCAGCCTTGCACGCGACGACAAGGGCCTCACCGCCGCGATCGGCGGGCGCGACATCGGCCATTGGCCCCTCCCCGCCACCGACACCGCCGAAGCATGGTCCGACCTCGCGATGCGCATCCTGGTCGCGGCACAGGCACGATCGAGCGCGCTGGCCCGCACCGACGAGGAAGCCCTCTACCAGGCATTCTTCGATTCCGCCCTCGCCCCCCTAGACCCGTTCTCGCGCTACGCCGGCCGTGCCGAGGCCGAGCAGCAGCAGGAGCGTCGCAACGGCTTCGGCGGCGTCGGCATCCGCTACCGCCTGTTCCGCGACCATCTCGAAGTCACCTCGGTTCTCGAAGGTACCCCGGCGGAAGAAGCCGACATCGTCCCCGGCGACCACATCGTCCGGATCGACGACACACCGATCGACGGCCTGTCGCGCAAGGCGGTCCACGACCTCCTGCGCGGCCCGGTGGACAGCGCGCTGCGCCTCGCCGTCACCCGTGGCGCGGGCGAGCCGCGCCCGGTGGTGATGCGTCGCGGACTGGTGTCGACGCCGACCGCCTTCCTCCGCGAGGTCGATGGCGTGCCGCTGCTCAAGATCAGCCGCTTCAGCCAGCAAACCGTGGCGCTCTCGCGCCGCCTGATCGAGGAAACCCTCGCCGGGCGCGAACAGCCCCTGCCCGGCCTGATTCTCGACCTGCGCGGCAACCCGGGCGGCCTGCTCGACCAGGCGGTCAACCTCTCCGACCTGTTCCTGACCAAGGGCGACATCGTCTCGACCCGCGGGCGACATCCACAGACCCAGCAGAGCTACCAGGCGACCCAGACCGACGTGCCGGGCGGCGACATCCTCAAGGGCGCGCCGGTGCTGGTACTGGTGGACGGCAAGACCGCATCGGCCGCCGAAATCGTCGCGGCGGCGCTCCAGGCCGACGACCGCGCCGTGGTGATCGGCACCACCTCCTACGGCAAGGGCACGGTCCAGACCGTCGTGGCGATGCCCAACGGCGGCGAGATGACCTTGACCTGGTCGCGATTCTACACTCCCTCGGGCTACGCGCTGCACGGCCTCGGCGTAATGCCGACGGTGTGTACCGCCGAGGGTCGCACCACGCCCGAGATGGTGATGGCGTCGCTTTCGAGCGGCACTCTGCCCGCGATCGCGAACTACAGCCGCTGGCGCTCGGTCGCGCTCTCCGACGTCGATGGCCGCCGCACACTGCGCCAGATCTGCCCGCCCGAGGACCATGCCAACCGCGATGCCGTCGATCTCGACGTCGCCCAGGCCATTCTCGAAACCCCGGGCGCATACCGTACCGCGCTCGCGATCCTCGACGCCGCGTCGGCAAGCAGCGGGCGATAATGGATTTACGCTTGACTTCCCGCCGATAACCTTTATTTTCCGCGCTTCAACACGCGTAACGCATCTCTAACGATGGATACAGAGTCATGGCCAAGCCCGCCACTGTGCAGATCAAGCTGGAAAGCACCGCCGGCACCGGCTATTTCTACGTGATCAGGAAGAACCCGCGGAACACCACCGAAAAGATGGAATTCCGCAAGTACGATCCCGTGGTGCGCAAGCACGTCGCTTTCAAAGAGACGAAGCTGAAGTAAGACGCTCGGGTTCGTTGCGATTTCCAAAACGCCCGGCCTTCTTGGCCGGGCGTTTTGTCATGCCAGGATCGTGCGCAGACGCGCGAGGATTTCGCCCGCCGCGAAAGGCTTGGCGATGAATGCCGCGAACGGCTGATCCTCCCAGGCGCTCTCCAACAGCTCTTCCGCATCGAGGCCGCTGCACGCCCAAATCGGCACAGCGTCGAGCCCCGCCTCCGCCTTGAACCGGCGCGCCCAGTCGGCACCGTTGCCATCGGGCAAGCGCAGGTCCATCACCACCAGCGCCGGAGCCTCCGCCAGCGCCGCCGCGAGGCCCGCAGCGCCGGTCGTGGCGATTTCCGGCACACCTCCCGCCAGGGAGACGAGTTCGGCCCACAGGCGCGCGCCAGGGCCGCTGTCTTCGACGATCAGGACCTTCACCGGGACAGCCCCCGCGCGAGGCGGAACACCGCGCAGGCGGCGAAGCCCCAGCCGACGATCATCACCAGGGCGCCGATCGGGACCACCGGTCCGAGGCTGACGTCGGCGAAAGCGTGGAGATAAATTCCGCCCGAGAACGCCAACACCCCCACCAGCCAGCACAACACCGCCCAGCGCAGGCGGCCCGCGGCGGTTTCGTCCCGCAGGTCGGCAAGCGGCGCGGCGACGGCCGCACCCCAGGCCACCACCGCATGCGGCAGATGATACGAGAGCCCGATACCGACGAGCGGACTGAAGCCCATGCCGCCGTGCGCGGAGACCGCGCCGACGACAATGGCTGCCGCGCCGAACAGCGCCGCGACGCCGCCGAGGGTGCCACCGATGCACGGGCAGGACAATTTGGGAAACGCCATTTCGGCTCCTGGATGAAGGGAACTTCGGATCTGTTTGATTTTGGCGCAGACGCCGGGCGAAACAACCGCGCCATGAAAAAAGGCCGGGCTTTGAAAAGCCCGGCCTCAAGTATGCTCTTGAGGGAAAGAGGATACCGATATCGGCGCAACGCCGATACGACCGATCATCTCCCCTTGGCCGACTCAGGTAAGTGACGAACGTCACTAACCTGCCGGAATTCCGGAAAAATTTGGCTCAGAGATCGCCGCGCACATCGTCGACGAGGGTTTCGAGCCGAGCGACGTCGAGGACGACGAGCGCACTCTTCTCCCGCTTGAGTATTCCCTGGCGGGATAGATCGCTCATCACCCGCGCAACGGTTTCGCGCGTCGTGCTGACCCGACTGGCAAGGTCGGAGTGGATCGGGATCGGACTGATCGTCGGAACTTCGTTGCCTTGCATCGAAGCGCGCACGAGACGAAGGATCTCGGCATGGACGCGATTGTTCGCGCCAAGGGTCGAGAGATCGAGAATCCGCCCGGAGGACGTACGCACCACCGCAGCCAGGCGCCGCATCACCAGGAGCGCGAGCGACGGGGTCTCGGTCACGACGCGACGAAACGCCTCGTCGCCCAGGCTCGCGACCACCGAGGCCTCGACCGCCATCACGCTCGCCGAGCGCGGCTCGCCGTCGAGCGCGGCAAGCTCGCCGAAGTGGCCGCCGGGGCCGATGTCGTCGAGGGTGATCTCGCGTCCCGAAACCGAGTAGAGCACCACCCGCACCTTCCCCGAGACGACGAAGAAGACCTCGCGCGATTCGCTCTGCCGGTCGATGATTTCCTCCCCGGCACGCACGCGCCGCCAGACGATGGCGCGTTCGAGCCCCGCCAACACCGCAGACGGAAGGCCGGAAAACATCGGAATATCAGCGGCGATGAACTTGGGAGTCATGGGCTTGGACTTTGGCACGAATGGCGGCGGCGGCAGGCACGGGCGAATCACGATCCACCATTTGCACCATACAGCGGCCATAGTCAAAAAAGTATGAAGGGTTTCGAGCGCTTGTCGCGCAAAAATCGCCGGGGCTGGAAATACCCCGGCGATCCTCTCGGTATAAATCGAAAGATCAGAGTCGGCCGGAGCCGGTTCCGAATTCCGGATAGGCTTCCATGCCAAGCTCGGCTTTGTCCTGGCCCTGGAATTCTTCTTCGGCAGTGACGCGAATGCCGACGGTGAGCTTGAGAACGGTCCAGACGATACCGGAACCGATCACCATGAATGCGCCGATCGCGAGAATGCCGACGATCTGCGCGACGATGTCGCCACCGTCGAAGATCCCGACGCAGAGCGTGCCCCAGATGCCGCCGACGAGGTGGACGGAGAGCGCGCCGACGACGTCGTCGATCTTGAGCTTGTCGAAGAACGGCACCGCCAGCACCGCGAGGATACCGCCAACACCACCGATGATGATCGCGTAGAGCGGAGTCGGCACGTCGGGACCCGCGGTGATCGCCACCAGGCCCGCGAGCGCGCCGTTGAGCGACATCGAGAGATCGACCTTCTTGAACAGGATCTGCGAGGCGAGCATCGCGGCGACGATGCCGGCGCAGGCGGCGATGTTGGTGTTGGCATAGACGTTGGCGATCGCAACCGCGTCCGCCGCGGAGCCGAGCGCAAGCTGCGAACCGCCGTTGAAGCCGAACCAGCCGAACCAGAGGATGAAGGTGCCGAGCGTCGCGAGCGGCAGGTTGGAGCCCGGGATCGGGTTGACCGAACCGTCGGCATTATACTTGCCCTTGCGCGGTCCGAGCAGGACCGCGCCGGTCAAGGCGCACCAGCCGCCCACCGAGTGGACCAGGGTCGACCCGGCAAAATCCTTGAAGCCCATGTCGGAGAGCCAGCCGCCGCCCCATGCCCAGGAGCCGGTGATCGGATAAAGGAAGGCGGTGAGGACGATGGTGAACACCATGAACGGCCAGAGCTTCATCCGCTCGGCGATCGTGCCCGAAACCACCGAAGCGGCGGTCGCGACGAACACCACCTGGAAGAACCAGTCGGACATTACCGCATAACCGTTCTCGACCACCGGCTGGACCAGCTCGGCGGTCTTGTCGGTCGCGGCAAGCAGAGCTGCCTCGGCCTCCGAGGAATTGTAGAACAGCGTGAACGAACCGAAGTATCCAGACACGTCGGTATACATGATGTTGTAGCCGATGAGGTAGTACATCAGGCAGGCCATCGCATAGAGCGCGATGTTCTTCAGGCAGATCGTGCCGGTGTTCTTGGTGCGCACCAGGCCGGATTCGAGCATCGCGAAGCCCGCCGCCATCCACATCACCAACGCGCCATGGATCAGAAAGGAAAAGGTGTTGAACACGAAAGCGGTTTCGCTTTCGACCTCAGCATGGGCCGGAGCACCGGAGACCAGGAACGAGACCACCGCAAGGGCGGAGAGACCGACTAGGGACTTGGTGAATTTCATGGCGATGTGTCTCCTCAAAGCGCTTCGGCGTTGGTTTCACCGGTACGGATCCGCACCACCCGGGCGATGTCGGTGACGAATACCTTGCCGTCGCCGATTTTCCCCGTTCTCGCCGTGCTGACGATCGCATCGATCACGGTGTCGACCATGTCGGCGGGAACCGCGACTTCGATCTTGACCTTTGGCAGGAAGTTCACGACGTACTCGGCGCCGCGGTAGATCTCGGTCTGGCCCTTCTGCCGCCCGAATCCTTTCACTTCCGTCACCGTCAGACCCTGAATCCCCAAGGGCGTCAGAGCCTCGCGGACGTCATCAAGCTTGAATGGCTTGATGATCGCTGTGACAAGCTTCATCCGTTCTCCCTCCAAATCGCGTTGCGGCGAAAAGCCGCTCGACAGACAGCCGGAACAGACCGTTCCGCCTCCCGGCAATACAAGCGCCGTGCCACATCCGTGACGAACCTTTGTCTACTGGATTTTCAACGGACTGGGAGAATGTCTAGGGCGGCTGCAATTTCGCTGTCCGGGCTAAGTGCTTATTTATAAAGCAGGGACGCGAAATTGCCGCGATAAACCGCACATCTTGGCAATCGGGGCATGAAGAACGGCGCCGGGGAAACCCCGGCGCCGTGGCGTTTTTCGCAGGCGCGATCAGTGCGCGACGGTCTCGCCGTGGAGTGCGAGATCGAGGCCTTCCATTTCCGCCTGCGGCGACACCCGGAGACCGATCACCAAGTCGAGAACCTTGAGGATCACGAAGCTGCCGATCAGCGACCAGACGATGGTCACCGCGACGCCTTCGACCTGGGTCAGCACCTGGGCCGCGTTGCCGTCGACGAGGCCGGACTTACCGGTACCGCCAATCGCCGCGACCGCAAACACGCCGGTCAACACCGCGCCGATGATGCCGCCGACGCCATGCACACCCCAGACGTCGAGTGCGTCGTCGTAGCCGAACATCGCCTTGAGACCGGTGACGCCCCAGTAGCAGCAGACGCCAGCCGCCAAGCCGATCACCAACGCACCGCTAACCGTGACGAAGCCGCAAGCCGGAGTGATCGCGACGAGACCGGCAACCGCCCCGGAGGCCGCGCCAAGAAGGCTCGGCTTGCCGCGCGTAACCCATTCCGCACCCGCCCAAGCGACCACGGCCGCGGCGGTGGCGAGGTGCGTGTTGATCATCGCATAGCCCGCGAGGCCGCCAGAAGTGAGCGCCGAACCGGCATTGAAACCAAACCAGCCAACCCAGAGCAGGGCCGCGCCGGTCATCGTCATCGCGAGGTTGTGCGGCGCCATGTTCTCGGTGCCGAAGCCGCTGCGCTTGCCGATCATCACCGTTGCGACCAGGCCTGCGACCGCCGCGTTGATATGCACCACGGTGCCGCCCGCGAAGTCGAGGACGCCCTCGCCCGCGAGGAAGCCGCCCGGACCCCAGACCATGTGGGCGACCGGCACGTAGACCAGCAGCATCCAGATGCCGAGGAAGGAGATCATCGCCGAGAACTTCATGCGATCAGCCGGGCCGCCGATGATCAGAGCCGGGGTGATCACCGCGAAGGTGCACTGGAACATCACGAAGACGGTTTCCGGAATCGTGCCGGAAAGGGTTTCCGGCAGGACGCCCGCGAGCATCACGCGGTCGAAGCTGCCGAAGAACGGATTGCCGGCGGTGAAGGCGAGCGAGTAGCCCACCACCACCCACAGCACAGAAAGGAGGCCGGTGGCGAACAGGCACTGCATCAGCACCGCGAGGACGTTCTTGCGGCGCACCAGCCCGCCGTAGAACAGGGCGAGGCCGGGGATCGTCATCATCAGAACCAAGACCGACGAAATCAGCATCCAGGCGGTATCGCCGGTATCGAGAGTCGGAACCACAGCTTCGGCAGCGGCTTCGGCGGTCTGCGCCATCGCCGGGGCGGTCCAGGCGAGAATGCCGCCGAGGGACGCGAGGCCCAAGAATTGACCTTTTTTCATAATCGGATGTCCTTCGAGGTTTACAGCGCTTCGGCGTCGGTTTCGCCGGTACGGATGCGGACCACCTTGGCAATGTCGGAAACGAATACCTTGCCGTCGCCGATCTTGCCGGTTTTCGCGGCGGCGACGATGGTTTCCACCACCGAATCCACGAGATCGGCCGGTACCGCGACCTCGATCTTCACCTTCGGCAAGAAGCTGACGACATATTCCGCGCCGCGATAAATCTCGGTCTGGCCCTTTTGACGGCCGAAACCCTTGACCTCGCTCACCGTCAAGCCCTGGACACCCAGGGGAATCAACGCTTCGCGCACGTCGTCGAGCTTGAACGGCTTAATCACCGCCGTGATGAGTTTCATCGGATCTTTCCTCCACGATACCGGGCGAGCCTTCGCCGCTATATGCACGCGCCCCGAGGGAGCGGCTGCCTGTAGATACAAGCCGCGTGCCAGACCGTTGCGATGCTGATGAAATCTGGATTTTCCAGGCACGACGCGGGATTTCGGCCGAGCCGAGCGGGAGGAGCGGAACCCGGATGCACAAGAATCAATCACGCGGACCGGGCGTGGCCGCCCAATCCGCGTGCAATGGGTATCCTGGCTTCCGTGGGATCAGAGCGCTTCGGCGTCGGTTTCGCCGGTGCGGATGCGCACCACCTTCGACACCGCGCTGACGAAAACCTTGCCGTCGCCGATCTTGCCGGTGCGCGCGGCAGACACGATCGCCTCCACCACCGGGTCGACGAGATCGTCGGAGACCGCGATCTCGATCTTCACCTTGGGGAGGAAGTTCACCACGTACTCGGCGCCGCGGTAGATCTCGGTCTGGCCTTTCTGGCGACCGAATCCCTTGACCTCGGTCACCGTCAGCCCCTGCACCCCAAGCGGGGTGAGCGCGGCGCGCACATCGTCGAGCTTGAAGGGCTTGATGATCGCCGTAATCAATCGCATGGATTTGTCTCCGCATGGGTTTTCTTGGTTTTTCTGACGCGCATCTTAGCAGAACCGAAACGCCGCCGCACGCCCCCGAACGCAGACGACAAAAAACCCGGCCGAAGCCGGGTTTTGCGTCGATTTGAATCGCATCAGGCGAGGAACAGCGACGGCTCAGGAGCGTCGTGGCCGAGGCGGGTCGAAGCCTCGCGGATGGCGCGGGAGAGCTTGTCGAACGCCCGGTTCTCGATCTGCCGGACGCGTTCGCGGCTGATGCCGTAGGACTTGCCGATGTCCTCAAGGGTCATCGGGTCGCTCTGCAGGCGGCGCAGGCGGATGATGTCAGCCTCGCGCGGCGAAAGGCCCTGCATCGCGTCGACGATCAGCCGATGACCGAGGTTGGTCTCCTGCTGCGCGGTGAGGGTTTCCTCCTGGTTCGGGCGACGGTCGACGAGCAGTTCGATCCGCTCCATGCCGCCCTCTTCGCCCACCGGGGCGTTGAGCGTCGCGTCGGGCTTCGAGAGGCGGCGGTTCATCGTCACCACCTCGTGCTCGGGCACGCCCAAGTCCTTGGCGATGCTCGCCACGTCTTCCGGGGCGAGATCGCCGTCCTCGTAGCGGCCGAGCGCCGCCTTGGCGCGCCGCAGATTGAAGAACAGCTTCTTCTGCGCCGCCACCGTGCCGATCTTGACCATCGACCAGCTGTTGAGGATGTATTCGTTGATTGCGGCCTTGATCCACCACATCGCGTAGGTCGAGAGGCGGAAGCCGCGCTCGGGGTCGTACTTCTTAACCGCGCGCATCAGTCCGACATTGCCCTCGGAGATCAGGTCGGCGACCGGCAGGCCATAGTGCCGGTAGCCCATCGCGATCTTTGCAACGAGGCGCAAGTGACTGGTCACCATCTTGTGCGCGGCTTCAACGTCGCCGTGATCGTTGAACCGCCGCGACAGCATGTATTCCTCGTCCGCCGGGAGAACCGGGAACGCGCGGATCGCCCGCAGATAGCCCTGCAGGCCGCCTTCGTCGGAAATCGCCGGTACACGGATCGTCGCCATTGCAAAAGCTCCTTACAACTAGGAAATGGACGCTTTTTCAGAGGGGTGAAAGCACCCCACTCCATCTTCCGGAGGCGCTAAAAAGCGCAACGCACCCGGAAGGCATCGACGCGAGCGGGCTTCAAGCCGTGGCGAATGCTGGCGGTCGGAAAGCAATCAGTCATCATATCCTCCATCGAGCAACATGAGTTCCAGAGTTCGTCCCGGTTGTCTCCGACACACCGGGTAGGTGTCGGCCTATGGGTAGCACCGACGTTATAAAGATACAGCATATGGCAGACCGCGCAAGCCCCCTTTGCGAGCTGGGTTATGAGACCGACTTCACAGTCGACGGCGTTTTGTACCGATCCGGATGGAATTGCCGGTATTGCGCCGCCCGGCGGATCATGGGATGGTCCGCCAACACATAATCCCTGCCTACGAGCGTCAAACGCATGGAGCGCCCATGATGTTCCCAGGAAATCGCAAAATCGCGAGCCTGTTGTTCGGACTAACCTTTTTGGTTACCCCGGCCTTCGCTGCCGATACCCCCAAAGCCGTAAGGTCCTGCGTCGCGTGCCACACCTTCGACAAGGGCGGACCATCGAAGATCGGGCCTAACCTGTTCGGCGTGGTGGGGAAACCGGCGGCGAGCGACGCGAATTTCGCCAAGTACGGCGAGGACTTCCTCGCCGCGGCCGGAACCGGGCTGACTTGGACCGATGACACCCTCGACGCCTACATCGCCGACCCCGTGCCCTTCCTGCGCAAAGTCACCGGCAAGGCCTCGGTGCGCACCTATATGATCACCCGCATCCGCCGCGCCGACGAGCGCGCCGAAATCATCGACTATCTCAAGTCGCTGAAAGATTGACGATATTCCGAAGCGCGCGGGTTTCCACCGCGCCTTCGTCGGCCCCCGCCGCAAACGCCGCGACGGTGCGCCCCGGCTCCGAGCCGAGACACCGATACACCGCACCGACGCTCCCCGGCCCCGCCGCGCCATGCCCGGCGAGGAACACCGGCCCGCGCGGCCCGCGCATCGTTCCCGTCATCACCCCCAGCCCGTATCCGGCGGTGAGCCAGGGGCGCCCGGGCAAGGCGCCGCCGACCGGGTGCCAGCCCAACATCGCCGCGCGCGACGCCGGCGACAGGAAGCCTTCCGTCGTCATCCGATGCAGGGCCAGGGCCGCCTCGGCGACCGGCCCGATCACCGTGCCATGGAACACCCATCCCGGATCATAATCCCAGGCGCCGGGGAAGTGCGTCGCACGCATGTCGTCGCGGGTTCTCGCCAGCCTCGCCTCGGCGAGCCCGAGAGGATCGAGCACCCAGGCGCGCAACACTTCGGCAAAGCCCATATTGCAAAGGCGTTCCAACTGCCGCAGCACGACCAGATAACCGACATTGGAATACGCCCACCCCGCGCCCGGCGAAAACCGCAGAGATTCGGCGTCGAGGCGGGTGAACAGCTCCACGTCCGTCCACGGCGCGTCGCCGTGCGCGATCGCATCGGCATAGGCGGGCAAAGCACCGTAATCGGGCAACCCCGCGCGGTGGCGCAGGAGTTGGCGGAGGGTGTAGGGCCGCTTTCGCAGCCGCGCGTCGAGATCGAGCCGGCCCGCTTCGGCAAGACGGAGCGCCGCCGCAGCGATCAAGGTCTTGGTGAAGCTCCACCACGGCACCACCTCGCGCGCCGACGTTGTCGTCAGCGCGCCGGTCGTCTCCACCGTGGCAGTCAGGATCTCGTGCATGCTTCGTCCGGTCAGCCGGAAATCTGTTCGCGGAGCAATTCCAGCTCCAGCCATCGGTCTTCCGCCGCCGCCCGCTCCGCCGCGATCGCCTGGAGGCGGTTGGTGGCGGCCTGGAACGCAACCGGGTCGCGGCTGAACAGCTTGGGATCGGAAAGCCTGGCCTCGGTCTTCGCCTGCTCCGCATCCAGGGCTTCGAGCTTCGCCGGGATCTGCTCCCACTCGCGCTGGTCCTTGTAGGAGAGCTTCGCCGCCTTGCGCGGCGCTTCGGCGCGCTGCACTTTCGACGTTGCGGGTGCGGGCCGGGAGGCGGCCTGGGTTTCGGCACGCTGGCGACGATAGTCGGAATAGCCGCCGACGTACTCGCCGACCTTGCCGTCGCCTTCGAGCGCCCACGTGGTGGTGGCGACGCGATCGAGGAAGTCGCGGTCGTGGCTGACCACAAGGACCGTGCCGTCGTAGTCGCTCAAGGTTTCCTGGAGGAGGTCGAGGGTTTCGATGTCGAGGTCGTTGGTCGGTTCGTCGAGGACCAGCAGGTTCGACGGCTTGGCCAGCGCGATCGCGAGCAACAGGCGGTTGCGCTCGCCGCCGGAGAGCGAGCCCACCGGACTTTTCGCCTGGGCATCCTCGAAGAGGAAGTCGCGCATGTAGGAGACGACGTGACGCGGCACGCCGCGCACCATCACCTGGTCGCCGCCGTCGGGGCAGAGCGTATCCCACACCGTGCGGGTGTCGACGAGCTGGGCCCGGCCCTGGTCGAGGTAGACGGTTTCGAGCTTGGTGCCGAGGCGGACGCTGCCGGTGTCCGGCGTGAGTTCGCCCATCAGGAGCTTCAGCAGCGTCGACTTGCCCGCGCCGTTCGCGCCGACGACGCCGACCCGGTCGCCGCGCAGCACGCGCAACGACGTCGGCAGCAGTACCGGCTTGTCGCCCCACGAGTAGGAAATCTCCGCCGCCTCGACCACCAGCTTGCCGGAGGTGACGCCGCTGTCGATGCCGAGCTTCACCGCGCCGAGGCGGGCGCGCTGTTCGGCGCGCTCCTGGCGGAGGTCTCCAAGCGCACGCAGACGGCCCTGGTTGCGCTTGCGGCGCGCCGAGATCCCCTGCCGCGACCAGCGGGTTTCCTCGGCGATCTTCTTGTCGAGGCGGGCGCGCTCGGCGGCCTCCTGTTCGAGAATGGTTTCGGCCCACTCCTCGAAGTTGGCGAAACCACGATCGTGGCG
The DNA here is from genome assembly GCA_002307145.1 of Rhodospirillum sp. UBA1311. Classification (GTDB taxonomy): domain Bacteria; phylum Pseudomonadota; class Alphaproteobacteria; order Rhodospirillales; family Rhodospirillaceae; genus Oleispirillum. The sequence goes on from DBTR01000085.1 coordinate 22,139, forward strand.
ACGCGCCACGCCGCGATCGAGCCAGACCGTCTGGCGGGTCAACCGCCCGAGGAAGGCGCGGTCGTGGCTGATCACCACGAGGCCGCCGGAATAGCTCGCCAGCCGCTCCTCCAGCCATTCGATGGTCGGCAGGTCGAGATGGTTGGTCGGCTCGTCGAGCAACAGGATATCGGGCTCGGGCGCCAGCACGCGGGCGAGCGCGGCGCGGC
>DBTR01000085.1:22628-34340 GCA_002307145.1 Rhodospirillum sp. UBA1311
CCGCCCGACAGCGTCGTCGGATCGGCGTCGGGCCGGAGGCTGAGTTCCGCGATGATCGAATCCGCAAGATAGGTCTCGTGCGGGTCCACCAGGCCGTCCACCACCACATCGTGGACCGTCGCGAACCCTTTATGGTCCGGGTCCTGCGCCAAGTAAGCGATCCGCGTGCCGGGCTGGAGGAAGCGCTCGCCGGAATCCGCGATCACCGTTCCGGCCGCAACTTTCAGCAACGTGGATTTGCCGGTGCCGTTGCGGCCGACCAGGCAGATGCGGTCGCCGCGCGACACCGTGAGATCGGTGCCATCGAACAAGACCTTGGTCCCGAATCGCAGGGACAAGCCCCGCAGATGCATCAGAGGAGGCGCCACGCCCATTCCTTTCTCGTTGCTCGCATCGACATACCCGGTTCCGGGGCACCCGCGCAACCCGCAGCGGTTCGGATGAAGCCTGTGAAATGGAATTATGACCTTAGTCTATCTAAGGGTATTGAAATTACGCGGTTTTGAGATGAGCCTAATTAAACATTAGATTTCAGTGACGTAATCTAAAGATGGAGCCTTAAATCCAAGCAATTTGCCCATAATTTAGTCAAACCATCATTTGATTTACAGGAAGATCAAATTATGGTCTGCCTGAATCCTGAGCTTTAGCGTTTGAAGGGGGCATTCGACATGGCAAAACTTGCGGATATCTCAATAAGAACAAAAATTTGGGCGGGATTTCTGGGTCTCCTTGGATTCCTCGTGCTGATCGCGGTGGTGGCGAATCTGCATTTCGACGGCCTTCGCACCGACATCGCCAAATACCAGCAGATCGCCGCCGACGCGGCCAAGGTTTCCGAAATCAAGGCGCGCACCCTCGGCGCACAGGTCGAGGCCACCGAGTTCCTGCGTCGCCCGACCGCCGAGCTTGCGGCAAGCGTCACCGCACAGGTGGCCAAGGCACGCACCGACATCCAGGTGGTGCGCGGCAACACCCAGGACCCGCAGTGGAAGTCGACCCTCGGCGAACTCGACCAGGCGCTCGGCGCCTATTCCACCGCGTTCGCCGATGTCTCCGCGTTGCAACTGAAGATGAGCGAAACCGCACAGGGCCGCAACGAACGCATCGCCTTCGACCTCGAACGCAAGCTCACCCGCCTCGTCAAGGACGCCACCGGAGAGGGCGAGGCGGACACCGCCTTCCGCTTCTCCCAGGGGCTGCGCAGCCTGCTGCTCGCGCGGGTATACTTCACCAAGTACATGGACGGTTTCGGCGAGGCCAACGCCGACCGCGTCGGGCGCGAGTTCGACGAAATGATCGCACAGTTGAAGGGGGTCTCCTCGCGTCTCTATGCGGGCGAGCGCCGCGACCTTCTCGAACAGATGATCGAGAACGCCACGACCTATAAGGCCGGCCTCGCCGAGATCCACGCCGACGCGGTGTCGAGCCTTGAGATCATCGACACTCGTCTCAACCCGCTCGGCGCGAAGGCAGTGGATTCCGTGCAGACTTTCGACACCTTGGCGGAAAGCCAGAAGGTCGCCCGCGCCCAGGGGATGCGCGATCAGGCCGGCACCGCCTACACCATCGTCGGCGTCACCTCGCTGGTCAGCATCGTCCTCACCCTGCTCATGGCGAAGCTGCTGTCTTCCGGGATCGCCGGCCCGGTGATGCGGATGACCGGGGCGATGAAGCTGCTCGCCGAAAAGCGGATGGACACCGAGATTCCCGCCCTCGGCAACAAGGACGAGATCGGCGAGATGGCCCGCGCGGTCCAGGTATTCAAGGACAATATGATCCTCGCCGACCGCCTCGCCGCCGAACAGGCCGCGCAGCAGGCCGAAGCGCTGAAGCGCGCCGAGGCCCTGGGCCAGCTCACCTGCGACTTCGACGGCCGCGTCAGCACCCTGCTCGCGACCCTGACCTCGGCGGGCACCCAAATGGAATCCTCGGCACGGGAAATGTCGGGCGCGGCCAATACCTCGCTCGAACGCGCCGCCGCGACCGCCGCCGCCGCCGACCAGGCCTCGGCAAACGTCCAGACCGTCGCCGCGACCGCCGACCAGCTCTCCGCCTCGATCGGCGAGATCAGCCGCCAGGTGGAGCACGCGGCCACGATTGCGGGCGAGGCCGCGACCGAATCCGAACACGCCACCGGGGTGATCAAAAGCCTTGCGGAATCGACGGCGCGGATCGGGCATATCGTCCGTCTGATCACCGACATTGCCGAGAACACCAACCTCCTCGCGCTCAACGCAACGATCGAGGCGGCGCGTGCGGGCGACCTCGGCAAGGGGTTCGCCGTAGTCGCGGGCGAGGTCAAATCCCTCGCCAACCAGACCGCGCGGGCGACCGAGGAAATCGCCGGGCAGATCCGCTCGGTGCAGACCGAGACCAACACCGCCGTCTCGGCGATCAGCACCATCGCCCAGCGCATCGGCGAACTCCGCGACATCGCCCAGGCGATCGCGGCGGCGGTAGAGGAGCAGAACGCGGCGACCAGCGAAATCGCCCGTAACGTCCAGCAGGCGGCGCAGGGCGCGGGCAACGTCACCGACAACATCCAGGACGTCGCGAATGCGGCGGAACAAACCGGCGTCGCCGCCAACCAGGTTCTTTCGGCGGCCGCCCAGCTGTTTACCCAGACCGACGGAATGAAGGATCTGGTCGAGACCTTCCTCGGCAAGGTCCGCACCGCCTGACCCACTCTCTCGTGACGGCCGACCTTGCCCAGGTCGGCCGCCACGGCCTATGCTGCGCCCGATTTTCGCAGCCCGAAGGACCGCGCCGATGGTGGCACGCATCGTCTCGCTGGTTCCCAGCCTCACCGAACTCTGTTTCGACCTCGGCCTCGGTCCGCAACTCCGCGGCCGCACCGACTACTGCATCGCGCCCGCCGACCGGGTCGAAGCGATCCCGTCGATGGGCGGACCGAAATCGGTGGATGCCTCCCGGCTGGCTGCGGCCCACCCCACCCACGTCCTGGTCAGCCCGGAAGAGAATCTCCCTGGGATCGTGCCGATGGCCGAGGCGCTCGGTGCGGAAGCGGTGATCGTCCACCCCCTCGCCCCGACCGACAATCTCGCGCTGTTCCGTCGCTTCGGCACTCTGTTCGACTGCGACGCGAAGGCGGCGACCCTGGCGCAGCACCTCGAAAGCGCACTCGACCACGCCTCCGCCTGCGCCGAAGCGACGCCACGCCTCAAGGTGTTGCCGCTAATCTGGAAAGATCCCTGGGTAACGGCGAGCCCCGGCACCTATGTCGCGGCGATGCTGGCGGCGGTCGGGCTCGATACCGTGGGCACGGGCGACGCGCTCTATCCGAGGCTCGACGACCTCGCCGCAGCCGCGCGCCGGGTGGACTGGATCCTGCCCACCACCGAACCCTACCCGTTCGACGGAGACGCGATCGCGGCGCTCAAGGTGGAACTCCGTCGCGACACCGTCGCCCTGGTCGACGGCGAAGCGGTGGCCTGGTACGGCAGCCGCGCGATCCGGGCGTTGCCGCTGCTCTCCGCGTTGAAGCGCCGGCTCCTCGACAGCGCGAGGCCGCGATCCTAAATCCTTTGCAACCGCAAAGGAGGAACTTCCATGACCACAGCCACCGCACTCTTCGGCGCCGGATGCTTCTGGGGGGTCGAGGCCCGCTTCCGCAAGCTCCCGGGAGTCGAGGACGTGACCGTCGGATATTCGGGAGGAACCACCGAGAACCCCACCTACCGCGAAGTCTGCAACCACGGCACCGGGCACGCCGAAGTGGCGCTGGTGACCTACGACATCGACAAGACCTCCTACGAGGCCCTGCTCGACGCCTTCTTCGCGATGCACGACCCGACCCAGAAGGACCGCCAGGGTCCGGACGTCGGCCGCCAGTACCGCTCGGTGATCTTCTTCGCCGATGCGATGCAGGAAGCCGAAGCCAAGGCCAAGGTCGCCGAACTCGAACACGCAGGCAAGTATCCGCGCCCGATCGCGACCCAGATCGAGCCTGCAGGCGACTTCTGGCCCGCCGAGGAATATCACCAGAGGTATCTTGAGAAAAACGCCGGGTCGCACTGCCATTGACTTCGATGGCAGCGGGCGACGCGGCTCAATTGCGGTTCGGACGGCGCATCAATGCAGGGTCACGTCGCCCTTGATCGGCGAGGATTCCCAAGTCCAGGACGGCTCGGCCGCCCGGAGTGCGTCCTGGAGTTCAGCCCAATACGGCATGCCGCCCAACTGGTCGATCAACTGATCGAGCAGCCCGGTCATGGTGTGGGTGAAGACCCCCTCGTCCCGTGCAACCGTATTGAGGACGAGGCAGGACTCCGAGACGTCGCGCATGATCGCGCCGGCGCGCGCCTCGGCGCTTTTCGGCAGCACCACCGTAATCGGCTCGGCGGTGGTTTTCATCGTCGAGAGAACCCGCCCGAGGACGTGCTCCCGCACCTGATCGTCGAAGGTCCGCGCGGCATCCTCGCCGCCCTGGAGGACGACGACGTCCCTCAGGTGCCGCAGACCCGAAAGAATACCGGTGACCGCCGCCTCGCGTCCCGACAGCTTCGCTGCGGTCTTGACCGAGGCCCCGATCATCCGATGGATGGTTTCCTGTGTGTTGGACATGACGATATCCTCTCAAAAGCGATATCAGGCCCGTCTCCGTCGCGACCGTCTGAAGACGCATCGCGCGCGGCCCGTGCGGCGGCCCGTCAAGCGGCGCCACTCCCGCACGATTGATATGTGGTTATGACTAACGACCACGGCAACGGGTATGTTCCCACCCCCACCCCTGGTGTGGGTTTAGACGCACGCATGTCTCGTGACATTGGACTTCGCGGCGGCGCCGGGTTAAAAGGTCCGATCTCCGCGATGACGGTTGCGTGTCCGGGGCGTGACCGCCCGATGACAGCCGACCGACCAAGACATAAGGAAGGCCTGGGTGAACGAAACGAACGCTTCGGATGCGGCGCTGGAAGTCATCGGCCTGCACAAACGCTTCGGCAATATCGACGTGCTGAAGGGGGTGTCGCTCTCCGCGCACACCGGCAACGTGATCTCGATCATCGGGTCGAGCGGATCGGGCAAGAGCACCCTCCTCCGCTGCGTCAACCTCCTCGAATCCCCGAACGAAGGGCGAATCCGCTTCGATGGCGAAGAGTTGCAGCTGAAGGCCACCCCCGCCGGACTCGTCACCTCCAACGCCAAGCAGTTGCAGCGCCTGCGCGCGGGAGTCGGCTTCGTCTTCCAGAGCTTCAACCTCTGGCCGCACATGACCATCCTCGAAAACATCATCGAAGCGCCGATCCACGTGAAGGGCGTGCCGCGCCGGGACGCCGTCGCGTCCGCCGAAGCGCTGCTCGCCAAGGTCGGCCTTTCCGAACGCCGCGACTTCTATCCCAACCACCTCTCGGGCGGCCAGCAACAGCGTGCCGCGATCGCCCGCTGCCTCGCGATGGAACCGAAGGTCCTGCTGTTCGACGAACCGACCTCGGCGCTCGACCCGGAACTCGTGAGCGAAGTGTTGCAGGTGATCCGCAGCCTCGCCGAGGAAGGCCGGACGATGTTGATCGTCACCCACGAAATGCGCTTTGCGCGCGAGGTTTCGAGCCACATCATGTTTCTGCATCAAGGCCAGGTCGAGGAGTTCGGTCCGCCGTCCCAGGTGTTCACCGCGCCAAAGTCGGAACGCTGCCGCCAGTTCCTCGAAAATCATTTGAACTAGAGCACCGCCCGGCGAAAACTACCGGGCGTATTTCAGCCTCAACACTTTACAAGGGGGAGACTTCCCGTGAAGACATGGATTCGTTCAGTGCTGTTTCTCGGCGCGCTGGCCATCTGCGGCTCCGGCGCGGCTGAAGCCAAGGATGTCCTCCGGATCGGTTCGGAAGGCGCATACCCGCCCTTCAACATGATCGACAAGGACGGCAACCTTCAGGGCTTCGATATCGACATCGCCAAGGCGCTCTGCGCCGAGATGAAGGTGGAATGCAAGTTCGTCACCCAGGATTGGGATGGCATGATCCCCGGCCTGCTGGCGAAGAAGTACGACGCCATCGTCGCCTCGATGTCCGATACCCCGGAACGCCGCAAGGCCGTCGCCTTCACCAACCGGTACTACTCCAACATGCTCCGCTTCGCCGCGCCCAAGGGCACCAAGCTGAAACCGACCGCGGAAGGCATGAAGGGCAAGACCATCGGCGCGCAACGCGCCACGATCGCCGCCCAGTTCGCCAAGGAAAAGTTCAAGGACTCCGAGCTCAAGGTCTACGACACCCAGGAAAACGCCTGGCTTGACCTCGGCGCCGGCCGTACCGACGCAGTCCTCGCCGACATGCTCGTCGCCTACGAATGGCTGAACACCCCGGAAGGCCAGAACTATGCCTTCCTCGGCGACTCCTTCGATATCGACGATCACATCGCGATCGCGGTGCGCAAGCAGGACAAGGACCTGACGAAGAAGCTCAACGCCGCGATCGACGCGATCCGCGCCAACGGTACCTACGCCAAGATCAACGCCAAGTACTTCCCGTTCGACATCTATTGATCCGGCCCCATCTCCGGCGCTGCCCCGTTTCCCGGGGCAGCGGCCGATTTTCGAAGAAATAGCGGAACCGCCCCATGATCGACTTGCACGGATTTGGCAGCCAATTGGCGATCGGCGCGGCAATGACCGTCGAGATTGCGCTCGGCGCTTGCGCGCTCGGCCTCGTGCTGGGCCTCGGCACCGCAGCGATGCGCCTCTCGGGCGTACGGATGCTGGTCGGGATCGCCAAGACCTACACCACGGTGATCCGGGGCATCCCGGAACTGCTGGTGGTCCTGCTCGTCTATTTCGGCTCGGCGCGCATCCTCACCGGGATCGCCGAGAGCTTCGGCTACGACGACTACGTCGAGCTGTCCCCCTTCGTCGCGGGCGTGATCGCGCTCGGCCTCACCTTCGGCGCTTATGCGTCGGAAGTGTTTCGCGGCGCGTTCCTCGCGGTGCCGAACGGCCAGTTGGAAGCCGCGCGCGCGCTCGGCATGTCGCCACGCCAGGCTTTCCGCCGCATCCTGCTGCCCCAGGTCTGGCGCATCGCGCTGCCCGGGCTCGGCAACCTCTTCCTCGTGCTGTTGAAGGACACCTCGCTGGTTTCGGTGGCCGGGATGGAGGAACTGATGCGCAAGACCTCGATCGCGGTCAGCTTCACCAAGGAACCGTTCACGTTCTATCTCGTGGCGATGGCGATGTACCTCGGCATGACGGTGATCTGCACTCTCGCGCTGCACGTGATGGAGCGGCGCGCCAATCTGGGCTATCGCCCGCTGTCGACGGTCTGAGCCCATGGAAGACATCATCGAACGCCTGCCCGAGATGCTGATCGGCGCGGTCACCACCGTCGAACTGACGCTTCTCGCCCTCGCGTTCGGCATCTGCCTCGCCGTTCCCGCCGCCCTCGCGCGCACCTCGCGCCGCTGGTGGATGCGCGTCGTGCCGTATGCCTACATCTTCGTGTTCCGGGGCTCGCCGCTGCTGGTGCAGATGTTCCTGCTCTATTACGGCCTTTCCCAGTTCGAGTGGATCCGCTCCAGCACCCTCTGGCCCATCCTGAAGCAGCCCTATTGGTGCGCGGTGATCGCCTTCGCCCTCAACACCGGCGCGTACACCGCCGAAATCCTGCGCGGCGGCATCCAGTCGATCCCGAAGGGCGAGATCGAAGCGGCGCGCGCCTGCGGCATGTCGCCCGGGCTGATGATGCGGCGGATCGTGCTGCCCCGCGCCTTCCGCATCGCATGGCCCGCATACGGCAACGAAGTGATCTTCATGCTCAAGGGTTCGGCGCTCGCGAGCACCATCACCCTCCTCGACATCACCGGCATGGCACGCAGCATCATCGCTGAGAACTACCTCTCGCTTGAGTTCTTCGGTCTCGCCGGGGTCCTGTACCTGCTGATTTCGTGGGTGTTCATGCGCATTCTCAAGATCGTCGAAGTCCACCTGAGCGCGCATTTGGCTCCCGCGCCGCAGGTCCCCGCCACCTCCGAGTGAATTTCGTACGGTTTGGGCGTGCGTTCGCCCACCGGTACGCTATGATGGCAACCGCAACACACCAAGCTGCGTCCAACGGGGGGTTATGTCGCTTTCCAACGAACGAACGGCACAGGTGCGTCGGGCTTTGCCCGACGTCGCGCTGTTCGACGTCACCGGCAAAGGCATCTTTGCCCTCGATTTCGACGACGACGGGCGTCTCGTGGCGGTCGGTGCGGTTGGGGCGGCGTTGCTGGAACTGGAACGCGAGGCCATCGTCGATCGCCTTCCTGCCGAAGTTTTCCCCGAAGCGGTCGTCCAGGCCGTGCGCGACTGCCTACCGCTGCCGATCTTCACCGCCCGGATCTTCCAGACCCTCCTGCCGCTGGGCGGCGTCGCCGATCGCACCATCGAGTGGACCCTGCACGGCCTCGGCGTCGGCATGGGCCGGATCGCGCTTCTCGAAGCCAACGACGTGACGGTGCGCAAGCGCAACGACAGCCGTCTGCGCAACATGGCGCGCGCCGTCGAGCAGAGCCCGATCTCGGTGGTGATCACCGACGTCAAAGGAATCATCGAATACGTCAACCCGCGCTTCACCCAGATTACCGGCTATGGCTACGACGAGGCCATCGGCATGACCCCCGCGATCGTCAAATCCGGTTTCACATCGCCCCAGCAATATCGCGAGCTGTGGGAAACCGTGACCTCCGGGCGCGACTGGCGCGGTGAACTCCTCAACCGCCGCAAGAACGGCGATCTGTTCTGGGAGCACATCTCGATCTCCCCGATCCGCGACGACGATGGCGACATCGTGCGCTTCGTCGCGGTGAAGGAAGACGTGACGATGCGCAAGGAATACGAAAAGCGCCTTCTCTACCAAGCTCACTACGACGACCTCACCAAACTCCCCAACCGTCTGCTTTCCATCGACCGCCTCACCCAGGCGCTGGCGCGCGCGGATCGCAACCGCGAGCATGTCGGCGTCGCGTTCATCGACCTCGACAACTTCAAGAAGGTCAACGATACCCTCGGTCACACCTACGGCGACGACCTGCTGCGGGTTGCGGCGCGCCGCCTCGTCGGCTGCATCCGCGCAAGCGACACCGTCGGACGACTGGGCGGCGACGAGTTCCTGATCGTGCTGCCCGATCTCCACGATCCGGCGCATGCGCTCTCGGTCGCCGACAAGATTCTCGAAGCCTTCCAGGAGCCGTTCCTGATCCTCGGCCACGCGATCACCACCACCGCATCCGTCGGCCTGACGATCTTCCCCAACGACGGCCGCGAGGCGAACATCCTGCTGCGCAACGCCGACGCCGCAATGTACCGCGCCAAGGACGCCGGGCGGAACTGCTGCCGCACCTTCCACGCCGGCCTGAACGCCATCGCGATGCATCGCCTGCGGCTGGAATCGCTGCTCTCGGGCGCGCTCGAACGCGGCGAGATCTTCGTCGTCTACCAGCCCCAGGTCGACACCCGCACCGGCAAGCTGATCGGCGCGGAGGCGCTCGCGCGCTGGCGCAGCCCCGAGCTCGGCATGGTTTCGCCGATGGACTTCATCCCGCTCGCGGAAGACAGCGGCCTGATCGAGCAGATCGGCAAGTTCGTGCTGGAAACCGCCTGCAACCAACTCGCGGCATGGCGCGACCATCTGCCGGAGGGGATGCGCGTCAGCGTCAACGTCTCCTCGCGTCAGGTCGCGGTGCCGGGCTTCGCCGATGTCGTCGAAAACGCGCTGAGGAATGCCGGGCTCCCCGCGCAATGCCTCGAAATCGAACTCACCGAAAGCCTGTTCGCGCTACGCGTCGCGAGCGTGGTCGAGACCTTGAATTCGCTCCGCGCCATGGGCGTGCGCCTCGCGGTGGACGACTTCGGCACCGGTTATTCCAGCCTGTCGTATTTGCGCGAGTTCCCGGTCAACACCGTCAAAATCGACCGCGCGTTCATGATTCCGGTGGGCGACGAAGCGGCGGATTCCCTGGTGCGCGCCATCGTCGCCATGGGGCACAGCCTCAACCTCCAGGTCGTCGGCGAAGGCGTCGAAACCGCGCAGCAACTCGCCTTCCTCCAGGAGATCGGCTGCGACGCGGTGCAGGGCTATTTCGTCGCCAAGCCGCTCCCGGCGGAGGCCTTCCTCCGTTTTGCCAGCCGCGCCTGACGTTGCCCTCATTCGCCCAACCTGCGATAGTCGTTGGAGCGATGCCGCCGACCTGGAGTCAGCGATGAAAACACACAAGATCCTTGAACTGCTGGAAGAGACTCTTCGTGGTGAGGGGACCAAACGCTCGCGCCGCGAACGCGAGATCCAGGATCTGCTCGACAAGCTGGTGGCGAAGGAAAAGAAACTCCTCGAAGACCTCGCCGAGCCGCACGACGCCGACGAGATTCGCGCCCTCAACCTCAAGCTCCAGGTCAACCGCGCCAGCCAGCACAAGGCGAGCGCCGCACTCGATTCCTGGGCACTCTCCGACGACGTGCCGCCGCCCGAGGCCGAGGAGCCGCAGGCTAAACCCTAAGGCAAAAACGCATGCCCCTCGCCCATCGGCTCAAGGCCGAAGTGGCGCGCCAGCGTTTGGGCAATGTCGGCGAAGGTTTTGCGCGGGCCGAGTTCGCGCGGCCGCACGCCGGGGCCGAAGGCGAGGACCGGCACCCATTCGCGGGTGTGGTCGGTGCCGCGCCAGGTCGGATCGCAACCGTGGTCGGCGGTGACGATGACGATGTCGTCGGGCCGCAGCCGGGCGTCCAGCTCCGGCAGTCGCCTGTCGAAGGCTTCGAGCGCGGCGGCATAGCCGAGCGGGTCGCGGCGATGGCCGTAGAGGGTGTCGAAATCCACGTAGTTGGCGAAGATCAACGCTCCGGAAGGCGCGGTGTCCGCCGCCTTCAGGGTTTCGTCGAACAGCGCCATGTCGCCCGCCGCCTTGACTTCGGCGGTGGTGCCGCGATGGGCGAAGATGTCGCCGATCTTGCCGATCGCGATCACCTCGTGCCCGGCGGCCTTCAACACGTCCATCAAAGTCTGCGGCGGCGGCGTGGCGTAGTCCTTGCGATGCGAGGTGCGCGTGTAGTCGCCCGGCTTGCCGACGAACGGGCGCGCGATCACCCGGCCGATGTTGTAGCCGTCGACCAGCGCGCGGGCGACCTCGCAAACCCGATAGAGCCGCTCAAGGCCGAAGCTCTCCTCGTGCGCGGCGATCTGGAATACCGAATCCGCCGAGGTATAGACGATCGGTTTGCCGCTCGCGACGTGCTCGTCGCCGAGCCGGGCGACGATCTCGGTGCCCGAGGCGTGGCAGTTGCCGAGCACGCCGGGGAGTTCGCAGCGCTGCGCCAGCGCGTCGATCAGGGCGTCGGGGAAGCAGGGTTGGGTATCGGGGAAGTAGCCCCAGTCGAAGCGCACCGGCGCCCCCATCATCTCCCAATGACCCGACGGCGTGTCCTTGCCGTTGCTGATCTCCGCCGCTGCGCCGTGCGCGCCCCGAAACCCGCCGACGCAAGGCATGCCGTGCGGTGCCTGGCCGCAGGCGATCACCGCCGCCGCGCCGAGCCCGAGGCTCGCGAGGTTGGGCAGGTCGAGCGGGCCTTGGGGGCGCATGCGGCAGGCTTCGGCGATGTGGCCGAGGGAGTTCGCCCCGGCATCGCCGAATGCCGCCGCGTCGGGGGCGGAGCCGAGACCGAAGCTGTCGAGAACCAGGGCGATCGCGGGGCCCTTTGTGGCCAAACTCCTGACACAGCAGCGCGAT
>DBTR01000002.1:0-26599 GCA_002307145.1 Rhodospirillum sp. UBA1311
AACCCGATGCTCGGGCATCGCGGCTGCCGCCTCGGCGTCACCTATCCCGAGATCTACGAGATGCAGGCCCGCGCCATCCTCGAAGCGGCGGTCGAAGTCTCGAAGGCTACCGGCGAGGCCGTGGTCCCCGAAATCATGATCCCGCTGGTGATGGGCAAGGCCGAACTCGACATGATGAAGGCGGTGATCGACACCGTGGCGAACGATGTGTTCGCCAAGGCCGCCACCGTCCTCGACTACAAGGTCGGCACGATGATCGAGCTGCCGCGCGCCGCGCTCCGCGCCGCCGCGATCGCCGAAACCGCCGAGTTTTTCTCCTTCGGCACCAACGACCTTACCCAGACCACCATGGGCATGTCGCGCGACGACGCGGGCGCGTTCCTCGAAGTCTACCGCCAGAAGGGCGTCGTCGACTCCGACCCGTTCGCAACCCTCGACCAGGAAGGCGTCGGCGAACTGATCAAACTCGCCGCCGAACGCGGCCGCGCCACCCGCCCCGGCATCAAGCTCGGGATCTGCGGCGAACACGGCGGCGATCCGGCCTCGATCGGCTTCTGCCAAACCGTCGGCCTCGACTATGTCTCCTGCTCGCCCTACCGCGTCCCGATCGCCCGTCTCGCGGCGGCGCAGGCGGCGATCAAGGCGAAGGCGTAACGCAAGCGCGGGCTCTGCCCGCACCCGCCGGAGGGACTCCGGGCCTTACGGCCATTTCCACCTCGAAAGCGCCCACCGGGCGCTTTCGTCGCCTCCGGCGACCGGCTCCAATCCCGTCCGGACCTCCCCCTTGTTTTTCGCCGCGTAGCGGCAATCGGCGATCATGCCGCGTGACGGCTCTATCGCGCTTGCTCGGAAAATACTTACCGCATTTTCCTCGTCCTACGCTTCGCTTCGGACCCTGGCCTTCGGCCATGTCCCTCCGAACGCCTTCGGCGTTCTACGTCGCGCAAAAACCAGAAACATACGGGGTCTGGGGCCTTTGGCCCCAGTGGGTTCGGACGGAGCCCGATCTTTATATCTTCCGTCTACGCCGGGGGTGGGCGAGGCGGGGGATTTGCATTACTCTCGCGCTCGGGGATGGAGCGTGTGCATGACTCAAGTTTCGTACATCGTCGCGGTAGACAATCAGCTTCCGTATCTCGATGCGATGTTGGCCAGCCTGCGGGGGCAGGAGGGCGACCATTCGCGCGAGTTCGTGTTCGTCGACGACGGGTCCGAGGACGGGTCGTTCCAGGCTCTGATCGAAAAGACGCGGCTGTGGCCGCGCACCATGTTGATCCAGCAGCGGCGGCAGGGGCCGACGGCAGCGGCGCTGGCGGGCGCGCGGGCGGCGACCGGCGATACCTGGATGTTCCTGGATGGCGACGTGGTGCTGTCCCCGGCGGCGACGCGGCTGGCGTTCGCGGCGTTGCAGCGCGGCGACGTCGATGTGCTGATGTATCCGCACGCCGTGGCGGCGGAGACCGAGGGGTTCGCCTTCGCCCGACCCGACGCGCCGCCCGAGGCGCGGGTGGCGGAGGATCCGCTGCGTACGTTGCTGACCGAGTTTCCCGCACCGTTCCGGCGGATGGCGATGCGGCGCGGCGCGTTCCGCGAGCCCGGGTTCTTCGATCCGGCGGTGTACCTGCCCGACATCGCGCCGCCGTTGAACGCCGCCTTGAGCCACAAGGTCGGGGTTCTCGACCTCGCGCTGACCGCGAGCCGCGCCGATGCGCCGAGCTGGCTGCGGCGCTTGCACGGGCAGGCGGAACACGACCGCTCGGTGGCGGTGGCCGACTTCATCACCGCACATCCCGAGGTGTCGCGGCGGCTGCGCAAGGCGGCTTTGCGGGTTGCGGCCAAGCGGTCCTGGCAGGCCGCGAGCAAGGCGCGCGGCGGGGGTTTGACGTCGCGGTTTTTGTGGCTGTATATCAAGACCCTGTTTGGCGTGCCGATGGACGTCTCGGCGGCGCTGAAGGAAAGCCTCGGGGCCTGGGACGACGACGCGATCCGCCGCCCGCAATCCAAAGGATAAGCCACCGGTGCCTGAGCGCATTCTTTTCGTCACTTCGACCCGCATCGGCGATGCGGTGTTGTCCACCGGACTGCTCTCCCACCTGGTCGAGACTTGTCCCGAGGCGCAGTTCACGATCGCTTGCGGGCGGGTGACGGCGTCGCTGTTCGCGGGCGTGCCGCGCCTCGAACGGGTCCTGCCGATCACCAAGGGGAAGTACGCGAAGCATTGGCTCCAACTGTGGGGCGCGACCGTGCCCCATTGCTGGCACACCGTGGTCGACCTGCGCCGCTCGGCATTGCCCTGGATGCTTTGCGCCAAGACCCGCATCCGCCCCGGCATGGCCGACCCGAACGCGCACCGCGTGGTCTCGAATGCGAAGGCGATGGCGCTCGATCCGCCGCCCGCGCCCAGGCTCTGGGCTCTTGAACGGCATCGCGAACGCGGCGCGGAGCTGGTGCCCGCGGGCGCGCCGGTGCTTGCCGTCGGCCCGACCGCCAACTGGGCGGGCAAGACCTGGCGGATCGAACACTTCATCGAACTCACCCGCCGCCTGATCGCTCCCGGCGCGCCGTTCGCCGATGCGCGGGTGGCGGTGTTCTCGGCGCCCGGCGAGGCGGCGGCGGCGCAGCCGCTCCTCGATGCGCTGCCGCCGGAGCGGCGGCTGGCGATCACCGCCGAGGGCGACCTCTTGAACGTCTACGCCGCGCTCGCGCGCTGCGACTTCTACGTCGGCAACGATTCCGGCCTGATGCACATGGCGGCGGCGGGGGGCGTGCCGACGCTCGGCCTGTTCGGCCCGAGCCGCGACGACGTCTACGGCCCCTGGGGAGACAACTGCGCGGCGGTGCGCACGCCCGAAACCATCGCGGAACTCACCTCCGCGCCGGGCTATTATCACCGCACCACCGGCACGCTGATGGATACCCTGACCGTGGATGCGGCGGAAGCCGCCGCGGTCGCGCTTTGGAGCCGCGCCCAATGACGCTTTCCGCCCTGGTGGTGGTCCACAACGAAGAGGCTCGCCTCGCCGCCTGCCTCGAAAAGCTCGGCTTCGCCGACGAACTGGTGGTGGTGCTGGACAAATGCACCGACGCCAGCCGGGAGATCGCGCTCGGCTTCACCGACGCAGCCCGCCTCGTTGAGGGCAGCTGGGACTTGGAAGGGCCGCGCCGCAATACCGGCATCGCCGCATGCACAGGCGACTGGATCATCGAGGTCGACGCCGACGAACACGTGCCGCCCGCGCTTGCCGCCGAAATCGCCAGGGTGATCGCGGTCTCGGCTGCCGACTACCACGAGATCCTGGTGGACAACTATATCGGCGCGAAGCTGGTGCGCTGGGGGTGGGGCGCGTCGTTCGGCAAGGCGGCCTATCCCGGATTGTTCCGGAAGGGCGCGAAATCGTGGGGGCCGCAGCGGGTGCATCCGTCGCTCGCCTGGACCGGGCGGGGCGGGGCGAAGGCGGTCAAGGGCGCGATGCTGGTTAATCGCCTCGACCACTACGTCGACACCAACATCAGCGACATGATCCGCCGCCTCGACCGCTACTCGACGCTGCGCGCGGCGGATTTGCGCGATTCCGGCGAGATCGGCAGTCTCGCCAACAACATCCGGCGGTTGTTCTCCCGGTTCTTCAAATGCTATGTCCGGCGCAAGGGATATCGCGAAGGCGGGTGGGGATTGCTGATCGCACTGTGCGCCGGACTGTTTCCCCTGCTATCCTATTTAAAGGCGTCGTTGGAACGCGAATGATCCCGCACCGCGTGTGGTGCAGGGTTGCAGGCAGGGCCGCAGAAGCCCATTCTTTAGCCGCTGGGGAAGAGGCCCGAGTCCGGAATTCGACGGGGCTTTAGGAGAAATAGTGTCGTGACGATTCGGGTGATGCAGGCGATGGCCGGCGCCGACCATGGCGGAGCCGAGGCGTTTTTTGAGCGGTTGGTGGTCGCGTTGCATCGCGACGGGTTGCACCAGCACGTGCTGATTCGCCGCAACCCGGCCCGCGCCGAGCGCTTGCGCGCGGTGGGGCTGATCCCGGTCGAGCTGCCGTTTGGCGGCGCGCTCGACTTCACCACCAAGCGGCAGTTCGGGCGCGAGATCGCGAAGTTCAAGCCGCACGTGGTGATGACCTGGATGAACCGCGCTAGCGTGATGTGCCCGAAAGGGGACTTCGTCCACCTCGCGCGCCTGGGCGGCTACTACGACCTGAAATACTACCGGACCTGCGACCACCTGATCGGCAATACCCCGGATATCGTGGATTACCTGGTGCGCGAGGGCTGGCAGGCCGATCGCGCCCACTACGTCCCCAATTTCGCCGAGGTCGACACCTCCGTCGCGCCGATGTCGCGCGCCGCGCACTACACGCCACTGCATGCGCCGCTGGTGGTCGCGATGGGCCGCCTGCACGAGAACAAGGCCTTCGACGTGCTGCTGAAGGCGATCGCCAAGGTGCCCGACGCCTACCTCTGGCTCGCGGGCGACGGCCCGGAACGCGCCAAGCTCGAAGCCATGGCGCTCAGTCTCGGGATCAAGCCGCGCACCCGCTTCCTCGGCTGGCAGGAGAACATCTCGCCGCTTCTGGCGGCGGGCGACGTGTTCGTCTGCCCCTCGCGCCACGAGCCGTTGGGCAACGTCGTTCTCGAAGCCTGGGCGCTCGGTACGCCGGTGGTCGCCGCCGATGCGCAGGGCCCGGGAATGCTGATCGACCATGGCCGGACCGGTCTCCTGGTGCCGGTGGACGACGCTCCGGCGCTGGCGCAGGGGATCGCCTGGATGCTCACCAATCGCGACGAGGCCAAGGCGATGGCGGTGGCGGCTAAAGCCGAGTTTGCGGCCGAGTTCAGCTCGCCGGTGGTGATCGCGCGCTACCGTCAACTGTTCGAAACCCTGGCGGCTCCCGCCCCAACCCCCGATACCGTGGAGGCGTGACGTCCGTCACACCGGCGCGGGAGACCGCACTGGTAGTCTGAGTGCATCCGCATGGGGGCGGTTGCCAAGTCACTAGGATCCGAAGGGAAAGCGGCCATATGTGCGGCATCGCCGGCATCATCACGACACCCGAAGCCCGCGAAATCGTCAACCGGCGCGACGCCTCGCTCGAAGCGATGGCGCGCGCGATGGCGCATCGCGGCCCGGATGGGCGGGGCGAACTGCGCCGGTCCGACGTCGCCTTTACCCACATGCGCTTGGCGATCATCGACCTCACCGGCGGCGATCAGCCGTTGCATGGGCCGGGCAACTCGGCGCTGGTCGCCAACGGCGAGATCTACAACTACCGCGAACTCCGAGGCGACCTTCCGGGGGTGAACTTCGCCACCAACTCCGACTGCGAGCCGCCGCTCTATCTCTATCGCCGCGACGGCCTCGACTTCGTCGAGCGCCTGCGCGGCATGTATTCGATCGCGCTGCACGATCCGCACGCGTCGAAGGTGATTCTCTCCCGCGATCCGTTCGGGATCAAGCCGCTCTACTACATGGCGACCAAGCTCGGCCTCGCCTTCGCCTCCGAGCCGCAGGCGCTGCTTGCCGCCGACTGGGCCGAGCGCGTGGTCTCCCCAGCCAAGGCGACCGAGCTGCTGCAGCTCCAGTTCACCACCGGCAAGGACACGATCTTCCCCGATATCAAGCGCCTCGCTCCGGGCGAGACCCTGGTGATCGAGCACGGCATCATCGTCGAGCGCAAGTATCGCTCCTGCTGGCCCGCGCCCGACGCATCGTCGTCGTCCTGGCAGACCAGCGGCGAGAAGGCGGTGGAGCGGTTCGACGCGGTGTTCCAGGATTCCGTCGACTTCCACCAGCGATCCGACGTGCCCTACGGCATGTTCCTTTCGGGCGGCGTCGATTCCTCGGCGATCCTCGCGATGATGGCGCGGCTGAATTCCCAGCCGGTCAAGGCGTTCACCGCGGGCTTCCCCGAAACCGGGGTCCCCGACGAGCGCGACCACGCCCGCACTGTGGCGCATGCGGTGGGAGCCGAGCACATCGAGGTGGCGATCCAGGAGTACGACTTCTGGGCGCACCTGCCGAAGATCGTCGCGGCGATGGACGATCCGGTGGCGGACTACGCGATCGTGCCGACCTGGTTCCTTGCGCGCGAGGCGGCGAAGTCGGTGAAAGTTATCCTCTCCGGCGAGGGTGGCGACGAAATGTTCGCGGGCTACGGGCGCTATCGCGGCGCGGCGCGGCCCTGGCCGTTCCGGAAGCCGATGCGGGCGAAGGGTACGCTCGACGGCCTCGGCATTCTCCGCGACGACGGCAAGGCTTGGCGTCTCGGCATGGCGGCGGCGGAAAAGGCGGTGAAGGCCGCCGGGATCAAGGGCTACCAGGCGGCGCAGACGGTCGATTGCCTGGACTGGCTGCCGAACGATCTCTTGACCAAGCTCGACCGCTGCCTGATGGCGCACGGCGTCGAGGGGCGGGTGCCGTTCCTCGACTGCGAGATCGCGCGCTTCGCCCAGACCCTGCCCGACAGCCTGCGCGTGCACGGCCGCCTCGGCAAATACGTGGTGCGCCGCTGGCTTGAGAAGCACCTGCCGCAGAGCCGCCCGTTCGCGAAGAAGCGCGGCTTCACCGTGCCGGTGGCCGAGTGGATCAGCCTCGAAGCCGGAGCCCTCGGCCCGCTCGTCGCGGCACAGGCGGGGATCGCCGAGGTTTGCCGCCCGGACGCGGTGCGCGCGGTGTTTTCCTCGCTCTCATCGGCCAAGCCCGACAAGCGCGCGGGCGCGGCGGCGTGGCATTTGTTGTTCTATGCCCTCTGGCATCGCCACCACATCGAGGGCGTCGGCGTGTCGGGCGGCGTGTTCGACGTTCTCAAAAGCCGATAAGTTCGCCCCGTGACATCCGGACGATCGCGTCTATATTTCCATAACCGTTTGCCGGGTTTCGGAAAGGAGAGACGATGACCGACCGCTTCGACTGGGTGCTGCATGGCGCCACGGTGTTCACGCAGAAGGGCCTTGCCTCGGTCGACATCGGCGTCACCAAGGGGCTGATCGCCAAGATCGGCGACATCCGCCCCGGGTTGGGCGCGGTGGAGGACACCCTCACCGGCCTCACCGTTCTTCCCGGCGTCGTCGATACCCAGGTTCACTTCCGCGAGCCGGGAGCGGAGCAGAAGGAAGACCTCGCCACCGGCACCGCCGCCGCCGCGATGGGCGGCGTCACCGCGATCTTCGACATGCCCAACACCAAACCCACCACCACCACGCCGGAAGCCTTGGCCGACAAGGTCGCGCGCGGCAAGGGCCGGGCCTGGGTCGATTATGCCTTCTACTTCGGTGCGACCGCCGAGAACGCGGAGCGGCTCGCCGAGTGGGAGAATCTCCCCGGCTGCTGCGGCATCAAGATCTTCATGGGGTCTTCCACCGGCACCCTGCTGGTCGACGACCAAGCGGCGCTCGAAGCGATCTTCCGCTCCGGCAAGCGCCGCATCGCGGTCCACGCCGAGGATGAAACCCGCCTGAAATCCCGCTTTGCCCTGGTGGCGGATGGCGCGCCGGTGGCGATGCACCCGGTCTGGCGCGACGAAGAGGCCGCGACGATCGCGGTCAAGCGCCTGATCGACCTCGCGCGTCGCAGCGGGCGGAAGGCGCACGTGCTGCACGTGACCAGCGCCGGGGAAATGGAACTTCTGCGCGACAAGCCGGAGAACTTGAGCGTCGAGGTCACGCCGCAGCACCTGACCCTTGCCGCGCCTGACGCCTACGACCGCCTCGGCAGCCTCGCCCAGATGAATCCGCCGATCCGCGACGCGCGGCATCGCGACGCGCTCTGGGCGGCGCTGAAGTCGGGAATCGTCTCCTGCATCGGCTCCGACCACGCGCCGCACACCCGCGAGGAAAAGGCGCAACCTTACCCGAAGTCGCCGTCGGGCATGCCCGGAGTGCAGACCTACGTGCCGATCATGCTCGATCACGTCAACGCGGGGCGGCTGGGCCTGGGCGATTTCGTCCGGCTGTCGTCGTCGAACCCGGCGGCGATGTTCGGCATGGAAAAGCGCGGCCAGGTCGCCGAGGGCTACCGCGCCGATTTCACCATCGTCGATATGGGGGCGAAGCGCGTCATCACCGACGACTGGATCGCCAGCCGCTGCGGCTGGACGCCGTTCGCCGGGACGGAGGTCACCGGCTGGCCGGTGATCACCGCCGTGGGCGGGCGCGTGGTGATGCGCGAGGATACCCTGATCGGCACGCCGCGGGGCGAGCCGGTCACGTTCGCCTGAAGCCTCAAGCCGCCTGCTGGTCGTCCACCGCGTTGGTCTGGGTGACGGTGTCGGGACGGAGGAACGGGAACATCGCGTCGAGCGTGGTGATCCCTTCCTTGGTCGTGGCGTCGCCGGGCTTGGCGTCGGCGGCCTTGGCCGAGGCCTGGGCGGCGGTGGCGGCGACCGGCGCAGTTTGCGCCTGGATCTGGGTGCTGGCGGATTCCGCTACCTTTTCCTCGGTGTCTTCCTGGACCTTGGCCTCGATCATCTCGTGGATCCGGTCCTCGATCTTCTGGCGTTCGTCGGCGGGCATCGCCGCCAGCTGTTCTTCGGTCAGACCCATGCCGCCCAGCATCTGCGCGCGCATCCGCGCTTCCGGGTCCATCGCCATGAAGTCGAGGAATTCCTGTTTCGCGGTGTCGCCGTCGGATTCGGAGGTGCTGTCGGTTTGCCCGATCACCTGCGCGTTGACCGCCGTCGAGGGCTCGGCGATCGTCGCGTTGAGGCTGCCCATGATCGCGTTGGCGCGGTCGTTGGCCGAACTCAGCAAGCTTTGGAAATCGCCGCCTGCAACGGCGCCGCTCGACGCCGCACTGCTGCCGAGGGCTTTGGCGTGGGCGAGGGCATCGGTTCTGGTGTCGGTCGAGATCAGGGACATGGCGGGCATCCTTCGTAAGCGAGCGTCGCCGAAGAATTTGCAATATTCATGCCGCGTTGGACGGCATGCAAGTCATTGAAAAACCGGGTTGCCAGCCTGAAACGGGGAGGCGGTTTTTGCCGGGAGGGAAAATCTTGCCGGGGCGATTTGGGGCGGAACGGAGGGGCAGGGGAGGCGTTTGGGCTTGTTCAATCCCCGCTACGGGGCAACCCAAGCCAAAGAGGACGATCCCGATGGCAACCGAAAAGACGCTGGAAGACCTGTTCCACGACACCCTCAAGGACATCTACTACGCCGAACGCCAGATCCTCCGGGCGCTGAAGAAGATGCAGCGCGCCGCGCGGTCGCAGGACCTGAAGGCGGCATTCGAGAAGCATCATGCGCAGACCGAAGGCCAGATCGACCGCCTGCAACAGGTATTCGAGCAGATCGGCAAGGCGCCGCGCGGCAAGACCTGCGACGCGATCGAGGGCATCATCGCCGAGGGCGAGGAGATCATCGAGGACTACAAGGACGCCGCCGCCCTCGACGCCGGCCTGATTTCGTCCGCGCAGGCGGTGGAACACTATGAGATCTGCCGCTACGGTACGCTCAAGCGCTGGGCCAGCCAGCTCGGCCTGACCGAAGCGGCCAACCTTCTCGACGAGACCTTGAAGGAAGAATCCCAGACCGATGCCGACCTGACCAAGCTTGCCGACGCCTCGGCGAACGCGCAGGCGCAAAAGACCAAGCGTTCGGCTTGAACCGATTCTTTGGGATTTGCGTGGGAGAGCGGGGGCTCCGGCTCTCCCACGCCCGAGGGCGGCATGGAACGGCCGGAAAGGAATGGTGCCGCCGAGAAGAATCGAACTTCCGACCCCACCCTTACCAAGGGTGTGCTCTACCCCTGAGCTACGGCGGCACATTCGGGGTAACCCTCACGCCGTCTCGACGTGAGGCGGACTTCATACACAACGCCAAACACCCTGGCAAGGCCTAAGCGCAAAATTTTCGGCAAGCTTCGCAATCTCTGGAGTATTCTCCTCCGCCGAGATGAAAACACGAGGCGAAGGATGAGCCGGAAAGACGAAGCCCTGATCCGCGAGAAGCAACTCACCGAGGCGCTGCGCCGCAACCTGCACCTGCGCCGGGCGCAGGCCACGGCGCGGCGGAACGCGGAGGATGCGGACTTGCGATGCGCGCCGCAAGCCGCTAAGACTGACGCAAACTTGGCAGGTATAGGGGAGCGGCCGAATATGGGCGTATTGCCGGATCATTGGATACGCAAGATGGCGCTGGAACAGGAGATGATCTCTCCGTTCGAGGACCGTCTGCATCGCGAAGGCGTGGTGTCCTATGGGCTGTCGTCCTACGGTTACGATGCGCGCTGCTCGACCGAGTTCAAGATCTTCACCAATGTCGATTCCGCCGTGGTCGATCCGAAGGCGTTCTCGGAGAAGAGCTTCGTCGACCGCTCGACCGAGATCTGCGTGATCCCGCCGAACAGCTTCGCGCTTGCCCGCACTATCGAATATTTCAAGATCCCCGACGACGTTCTGGTGATCTGCCTCGGCAAGTCGACCTACGCGCGCTGCGGCATCATCGTCAACGTGACGCCGCTCGAACCCGGATGGGAAGGCCACGTGACGCTGGAGTTTTCCAACACCACGCCGCTGCCGGCGAAGATCTACGCCAACGAGGGCGTGGCGCAGTTCATCTTCCTCAAGGGCGAGAGCCCGTGCGAGGTCACCTATCGTTCGCGCTCGGGCAAGTACATGAGCCAGACCGGCGTCACCCTGCCGCGCCTGTGAACCGAACCATCGAAGCGCGGAGCGCGTTGGGGCACTTTTATGGATAGCATCCGAATTCGCGGCGGTCGGCCGCTGAACGGCGTCATTCCGATCAGCGGCGCGAAAAACGCCGCCCTGCCGCTGATGGCGGCGACGCTGCTCACCGCCGATACCCTCACTCTCTTGAACCTGCCGCATCTGGTCGACATCACCACGATGGCGAACCTGCTCGCCTCGCACGGCGTGTTCATGCACATGAACGGCAACGCCAAGGCGCAGGGCTGCGGCGGCCGGGTGCTGGAACTCACCACCAGGGACATCACCAATACCACCGCGCATTACGACCTGGTGCGCAAGATGCGCGCCTCGATCCTGGTGCTCGGGCCGATCCTCGCGCGCATGGGCCAGGCGCGGGTGTCGCTGCCGGGTGGCTGCGCGATCGGCGCGCGTCCGGTGGACCTGCACCTGAAGGCGCTAGAGCAGATGGGCGCGGTGATCGGCATCGACGGCGGCTACGTCGACGCCCGGGTCGAGGGCCGCCTGAAAGGCGCGCACTTGGTGTTCCCGCAGGTCACCGTGACCGGCACCGAAAACCTCCTGATGGCTGCGACCTTGGCCGAGGGCGAAACCATCATCGACAACGCCGCGCGCGAGCCGGAAGTCGCCGACCTCGCCAACTGCCTCGTCGCGATGGGCGCGGAAATTTCGGGCATCGGCTCGTCCCGCCTCGTGGTCCAGGGCAAGGAAAGCCTGCATGGCGCGACCCACTCGGTGCTGCCCGATCGGATCGAGGCGGGCTCCTACGCGGTGGCCGCCGCGATCACCCGGGGCCGGGTGCTGCTCCAGCACGCCGACGCCACCCACATGGCCGCGCTGATCAAGGTGCTGATCGCCGCCGGGGTGGAGGTGACGGTGCAGGAGGACGGGATTCTGGTCGACGCCGCCGGTCGCACCCTCAAGGGCGTGGACGTGATGACCGAGCCGCATCCGGGCTTCCCCACTGACATGCAGGCCCAGGTGATGGCGCTGTTCGCCACCGCCGAGGGCGCGTCGATGATGACCGAGACGATTTTCGAGAACCGCTTCATGCACGTTCCCGAACTGAAGCGGATGGGCGCGAACATCAACATCCACAACAACTCCGCGATTGTGCGCGGGGTGGACGCGCTTTCGGGCGCGCCGGTGATGGCGACCGACTTGCGCGCCTCGATGTCGCTGGTGCTGGCGGCGCTCGCCGCGACCGGCGAAACCACGATCGCGCGGGTGTATCATCTCGATCGCGGCTACGAACGCCTGGAACAGAAACTCGCCGCTTGCGGCGCGGAGATCGAACGCCTGCGCGACTGAGCGGGCAAGACGGAGACGGAAGCACACCATGGGTGGGATCGAACGGTTCATTCTGGCGTTGCCGAAAGGCCGCATTCTCGACGAGGCGATGCCTTTGGTGCGGGCCGCCGGGATCGAGCCCGAGCCGGACTTCGACAATCCGAAATCCCGCAAGCTGCGCTTTTCCACCAACCATCCGAATCTCGACATCATCCGGGTGCGGAGCTTCGACGTCGCCACCTTCGTCGCCTTCGGCGCGGCCCACTTCGGCATCTGCGGCAACGACGTGCTGATGGAGTTCGACTACGCCGACATCTACGCGCCGCTCGACCTCGGCATCGGCCATTGCCGCCTCGCGGTCGCGGCGCCGGTGGACACGCTGGCCGAGGATCACCCGTCGCGCTGGAGCCACATCCGCGTCGCCACCAAGTATCCGTCGCTGACCCAGAAGCACTTCGCCGCGCGCGGCGTGCAGGCCGAGTGCGTCAAGCTCAACGGCGCGATGGAACTCGCGCCGCGCCTCGGCCTTTGCCGCCGGATCGTCGACCTCGTCTCCTCGGGCGCGACCCTGAAGGCCAACGGCCTGGTCGAGATCGAGCAGATCTGCGACGTCACCTCGCGGCTGATCTTCCATCGACCGACGTTCAAGACCTATTCCGCCGAGATGCAGGGCTGGCTCGGCGCGTTCCGGGAGGTGACCGATGCCCGTGTCTCTTGACGCCCGCGCCGCCGATTTCGCCGCCCGCTTCGCAGCGCTGCTCGACGACAAGCGCGAGACCGCCGTCGACGTCCAGGACGCGGTCAAGGCGATCATCGACGAGGTGAAGCGCGATGGCGACGCCGCGTTGATCCGCCTCACCGCGAAGTTCGACCGCCAAACCCTCACCGCCGAAACCCTGGCGATCGGCCGCGCCGAGATCGATGCGGCCGAAGCCGCCTGCGCGCCCGAAACCCTCGCCGCCCTCGACCTTGCGGCGGCGCGGATCAAGAGCTTCCACGAGAAGCAGATGCCCGCCGATATTTCCTACACCGATCCGGTCGGCGCGCGCCTCGGCTTGCGCTGGAGCGCGGTGGACGCGGCGGGGCTCTATGTTCCCGGCGGCACCGCCTCCTATCCGTCCTCGGTGCTGATGAACGCGATCCCGGCCAAGGTGGCGGGGGTGAAACGTCTGGTGATGACCGTACCGACGCCCGACGGCGTGATCAACCCGCTGGTCCTGGCGGCGGCGAAGCGCGCCGGAGTGGACGAACTCTATCGCGTCGGCGGCGCGCAGGCGATCGCCGCGCTCGCCTACGGCACCGCGACGATCCGCCCGGTGGACAAGATCGTCGGCCCGGGCAACGCCTATGTGGCGGCGGCGAAGCGGGTGGTGTTCGGCACCGTCGGCATCGACATGATCGCGGGGCCTTCGGAAGTCCTGGTGGTGGCGGATGCCGACAACGATCCCGACTGGATCGCCGTCGACCTGCTCTCCCAGGCCGAACACGACGCCGCCGCCCAGGCGATTTTGATCACCGACAGCGCGGACTTCGCGAAGGCGGTGGGCGAAGCCGTGGAGAAGCGCCTCGAAACCCTGCCACGCGCCAATATCGCGGCGGCGAGCTGGCGCGACCATGGCGCGTTGATCGTGGTCGCGAGTCTTGCCGACGCGCCCGCGCTGATCGACCGCATCGCGCCCGAGCACCTCGAACTCGCGGTCGCCGACCCCGACGCGCTTGCCGCCCAGGTGCGCCACGCCGGCGCGATCTTCCTCGGCCGCACCACGCCCGAGGCCTTGGGCGACTACGTCGGCGGGCCGAACCACGTGCTGCCGACGGCGCGGTCGGCGCGGTTTTCGAGCGGCCTCGGCGTGCTCGACTTCCTCAAGCGCACCACGCTCCTCGGCGCGAGCCCGCAAGCGATCGCCGCGATCGGCCCTGCGGCGGTGACCCTCGCCACCAGCGAAGGCCTGACGGCGCATGCGCTGTCGGTCGCGCTGCGATTGAACCCGACGCCATAGGGGGATGCCTTGGACCAGCCGTACACCATCGCCGAGGTGACGCTGGACGAGCATACGCTGCATCCGCGCCCGGAGGTGGAACACGAGCGGGCGGTCGCGATCTTCGACCTGATCGAGGAAAATTCGTTCCGCCCGATCGACTGGCCCGACCCCGGGCCCTATGCCCTGCATCTGGCGCTTTCCGACAATCGCCTTCTTTTGGACGTGCGGCACTACGGAATTCCGCCGGAAAGCTGCGAGACCCTGCGCCTGATCCTGCCGCTGAAGTCGTTCCGCTCGATCGTGCGGGACTATTTCCTCGTCTGCGAGAGCTACTACGATGCGATCAAGACCGCCTCGCCGTCGCACATCGAGGCGATCGACATGGGGCGGCGCGGCCTGCACAACGAGGGCTCGGACCTGATGCGCGAACGCCTCGCCGATAAGGTCGAAGTCGATCACCAGACCGCGCGACGTCTGTTTACGCTGCTGTGCGTGCTATACTTGAAGAATTAAGAAACGAGAGGTCGGAATGACCCGTATTCCATCCGCCGTGTTGTTCGCCTGCACCGCCAACGCGGTGCGCTCGCCGCTCGCCGCCGCGCTGTTCCGCGACGCGCACGGCACGCGCGCCTACGTGGAATCCGTTGGCCTGCGCGCGGGCGAGCCCGACCCGTTCGTCGGGGTGGTGCTGGGAGAGTGCGGCATCGGCGGGGTCGACGCCCACCAGCCGAAGACCTTCGACGACCTCCAGGACGACAACTTCGAAGTGATCGTCGCCCTCAGCCGCGAAGCCTTCGAACGTGCCCAGGAAATCACCCGCACCATGCATTGCGAGGTGGTGTTCTGGCCGACCGACGATCCGGCCGAGGTCGAGGGTAATCGCGAAACCCGCCTCGACGCCTATCGCCGCGTCCGCGACGACCTGCGCGCACGCATCCTGCGCGAGTGGCCGCTGGCGGACACGGTGGCCGCCGAACCGGGAATCCCGGCGGAAGTCGGTGATGCCCTGGTGGCGGATCGCAAGACCCGCGGGGTCAAGGTGCGGCGGCGCGGCCGCGACATGTGGAGCCGGATGCGCATCGGACTGCGCAAGATGCGGCGATAATCCATCGCCAATCCACCACTTTGCGTTGCGGTCGCGGCGAAAAGGCTTGATTCCCCGGGCTATCCGGCGCAGTAAAGAAGCGACAAAAAACTCCGCCCAATGGGGCGTGTGATGAGGAACTATGGCCAAAGAAGACCTGATCGAATTTTCCGGTACCGTTGTCGAGTTGCTCCCCAACGCAATGTTTCGCGTGAAGTTGGACAACGAGCACGAGATCCTCGCCCATACTTCCGGCAAGATGCGTAAAAACCGCATCCGCGTTCTCGCAGGGGATCGCGTGCAGGTCGAAATGACCCCGTATGACCTGTCCAAGGGTCGCATCACCTTCCGCTTCAAATAACCCCGAAGACGCGGGCACATCATGACCGCTCAGCCGCCCTTGATCCTCGCCTCGGCTTCGCCGAGGCGGCGCGATCTGTTGCTGCAAATCGGGATCGTTCCCGACCGGATCCTGCCGCCCGACGTGGATGAAACCCCGAAGGTCGGCGAAACCCCGGAGGCGCTGGTTCTGCGCCTCGCGGAAGCCAAGGCGCGCGCCGTCGCCGTGGATTATCCGGAGGCGGTGATCCTGGCCGCCGATACCGTGGTCGCCTGCGGCCGCCGGATCCTGCCCAAGGCGGAAGACGAGGCGACGGCGAAAAGCTGCCTCGGTCTGCTCTCCGGGCGGCGGCACCGGGTCTACGGCGGCATCTGCGTGATCGCGCCCGGTCTTGCGACGCCGCGCGTGCGCCGCGTCGTCACCGCCGTCACCTTCAAGCGCCTTTCCGAACTCGAAACCCGCATCTACCTCGCTTCCGGCGAGTGGCGCGGCAAGGCGGGCGGCTATGCGATCCAGGGCCTCGCGGGGCGCTTCGTCGTCCAGCTGAACGGCTCCTATGGCAACGTCGTCGGCTTGAGCTTGCCGGAAACCGCCAACCTCCTGAGCGCGGCGGGCATCCGGCATCCCCTGGAGGGATGAGATGACCGCCCGCCTGCACGTCGCGGCGACCCGCCACCCCGGCGAGACCCGCGCGCTGCTTACCGATTCCGACGATCGGGTTCTCGAAGTCCGGCTGTTCCGCGGCACCCCCGACGCCGCCGAGGGCGCGGTCTGGCGTGGCCGCGTCGTCGGCACGCTCGCCGCCGCGCGCGCGGTGCTGGTCGACGTCGGCGGGGCGCTGCCCGGCCTGCTGCCGACCTCCGAATGGCCCGGCGACCCGGCGCGCTTGGCCGAAGGGCAGGCGGTGCTGGCGATGATCGACCGCCCGGCGCGCGCCGAGAAGGGGCCGCGCCTCACCGGCAGGATCCGCCTCTCGACGCCGCGCCTGATCTTTTCGCCGTTCCGCGCCGGGGTCTCGGCTTCGCGCCGCCTCGACGCCGCTGCGTCGGTCAAACTCGTCGCCTGGGCCGAAGCCGATGCGCATCCCGGCGAAGGCTGGGTGGTGCGCGGTGCGGCGACCGGCTTCCCCGATGCCGTGCTCGACCGCGACTGGGCGCGCCTGCGCAAGCGCTGGGACGAGGTCTTGGCCGCAGCCGCCGAGGGCGGCCCGGTGGCGCGCCTCGTCGGAGCGCCCGATCCCTTCGCCGAATGGCTGGCCGAAATGGTCGGGGACGTGGCCTCGGTCTCGGTTTCCGGCGGCGTGCTGACTCTTGCCGCGCGTGGCGTGGTGGTCGAGCGGGTGCCGTTGCTCGCCTCCCTCGGCGATCCGTTCGCCGAGGCGGGCGGCGAGGACGCACTGGCCGAGGCCTGCTCGCCCCTGGTGACGTTGGCGGGCGCAGCAAGGATGAGCCTGGAGCAAACCCGCGCGTTTCTCGCCGTCGACATCGACACCGGCGGCGATACCGGCGCGGACGCGGCACGGCGCGCCAACGACGCGGCGCTCGATGCCCTGGTGCGGGAAATGCGCCTGCGCAACATCGGCGGCGCGGTCGTCGTCGACACCGTGCCCGAGGCGCGCAAGGGACATACCGAAGCGCAGCGCCGCCGCTTGCCCGATCGCCTGCGGACCGCCGCGGCGGCCGACCCGCGCATCCGGGTTGCAGGATGGACGAGCCTGGGCCATGTGGAATTGACGCGCGACCGGCGCGGCCTGTCGCTGCACGAGGTCGTCGTGGGCGATACCCTGGGCGACGGCCTTGCCGCCATCGAAACCGCTGCCCTCGCGGTGCTGCGACGCTGGGTCGCGGCGGTGCGGAAAGGGGGGCAAGATCGCCCGGCGGTATCCGCCGAGGTCGCGGGCTGGTTCGCCGGGCCCGGACGCGGCGCGGTCGCCGAGGCGGAATCCCTGACCGGCGTGCGCTTCGCCTGGCGCGTCGGCACGGTGAATGGAGACGAGCCATGACCGAACCCCAAATTCCGGCACTCAAGCCTTGCCCGATCTGCGGCAAGCCCGCCACTCCGACCGAGCGCCCGTTCTGCTCGCGCCGCTGCCGCCTCGTCGACCTCAACCGTTGGATGACCGGCAGCTATGCGGTGCCGGTGGTCGAGGACGACGACGACGAAAATTGGGAAACCATCCACGACGACAGCGAAGACAAGGCCTAGCGCGGGCAGTCTTCCGCCGGGGGATCGGCGGGAACGCCGTTCAGGGCGGCGATCGAGGGCCAATGCTCGCTCTTGCGGAGCTGGCAGGAGAACAGCGCGTATTTGATCTCGGCGCGCCCGGGAATGGTGGGGTCCCACCCGGCGTCGAAGAACGCCTGCGCCGCGTCGAGATGGCCGCTGTAGATCAGGTCGAAGGTCCGCTGCAGCAGCGGATAGGGCAGGAACCCGTCCCGGGTCGCGTACGACCAGTCCCAGTTCGCCTTGTCGCGCAGCAGTTCGCCGCGCGACGGCGCCGGGCGGCGCATTTCATCCTCCTGGAGGATCAGCCGCTCGCCGTCGAGGCGGTAGATCACCCGAGGCGCGGGCGACCCGGCGAACGAGGCATGCCAATAGGCGAAGACGTTCTCGGCCCCTACCAGTTCCCAAGCCTCGCCATCCGACGTGCGGCGGAAGTAGGCGCTGTAGTCGCCGCGAAACGGCAGGTCGCGCACCCGCACCGGGTTGGTGAGGTCGACGATCCGGAGTGCGAAGCAGCAGTGCGCGCCGCCGCTGTAGGTTTCGATCACGATCTGCGGCGTATCGCCGCCGGTGACGTTGGAGCCGAGCATCGGCAGCGGCAGGCCGCCGAGGTCGGAGCGCCAGTCGTCGAGCGAGATGCGGTTTTCGACGATTTCGAGGATGCTCTTTCCGCCCTTGGCGACGGTGAGGCGGTCCTCGAAATTCCCGGCGTCGGGTGCGCGAGGGTTGAGGACGATGTCGTAGCCCGCGACCGCCCAATGCTTCGGCGGGTCGGCAGCCAGGGCGAGCCTGGGGAAACCCGCTGCGCAGAGTGCCAACACCAACCGAATCATGGAAAACTCCGGAGTCACGCGGACCAGGCCTTGAGATGGGCACGCACACGCGACATTCGAACCCCGAGTCGAGAAAATCCCCGCGCGAGTTGCAATTCTGTCGATGAATGATCCTGCGGTTGCATGCGCTGAGCGCGCGGGCTTCCGTAAGGGGCGCGCTCCGGGCAGGAGAAAGCCGACGGGCTGGTGCGGCCGGGATGCGACGTGTCCGAACCGGCTTCTTACTGTCGTGGGCGACCGTGCGCAGGGAGCTTTGCGACGCGACGTTGGCGCGGAGGATCGCGATCCGGCAGTCGGATATCCCGGGCTGAGTCGTCACGGACAAAAAAATGCACCAAAATCAGATTGCCCGCTGGACAGCGGGCGCAAACTTTTTTATACACTCGGACCTCCGCCGCGATGGGCTTGGCCCGATCCGCGCAGCGTGTGCCCAGGTAGCTCAGTTGGTAGAGCAACGGACTGAAAATCCGTGTGTCGGTGGTTCAAATCCGCCCCTGGGCACCATTCCTTCCTCCCCATATCGAAGTTTCGACGCCGTCCGTCCGGTGCGGTGTGTTTTCGTGTTTTTCTGGAGGGCATGGTGCAGGTTCGCTCTCGAAGGGATGACGCACGCGAGGATCCGGTGCTTTGGGGCGTGCTGGGGGTTTGGGCGGTGGTTCTGGCGATGTCGGGGGTTGGTACCGGCGATCGCGACACCTGGGCGATGGAGGTCGCGCCGCTGGTTATCGGCGCACCGATCCTGATCGCCAGCCGGGTGCGGTTTCCGCTCACCCGGCTGCTCCTCGTGCTGATCGGCCTGCATGGGCTGATCCTGGCGCTTGGCGGATACTACCTATGCCGAGGTGCCCCTGGGCTTCTGGGTGCGCGATGCGCTCGGCCTCGCCCGCAATCCCTACGATCGGATCGGGCATTTCGCCCAGGGCTTCGTTTCCGCGATCCTGGCGCGCGAAATCCTGCTGCGGACGACGCCGCTGCGGCGGGGCAAGATGCTGACGCTGCTGGTGACCTCGGTCTGCCTTGGATTCAGTGCGCTCTACGAGTTGATCGAGTGGGGCGCGGCGATGGCGCTCGGGGAGGGCAGCGATGCCTTCCTCGGCGCCCAGGGCGATCCCTGGGACACCCAGGCGGACATGACTTGCGCGCTTCTGGGTGCGCTGGCGGCGCAGGCGTTGCTCGCCCGCGCCCACGATGCGGCGCTCGCGGCGCGGGGGCTTTCTCCCCCGTTCCCCTAGCGTTGCAGGACCTTTGCGGCTTCCTTGGTCAGGGAGATCGCGCTCTCGGCCTGGGTCGAGGCGGAGGAGATCTCTGTGATGCCGCGGGTGATCTCGGCCACCGCCGAAGATGCGTTCTGCATATTCGCCGACATGTCGCGGGTGACCGCGCTCTGTTCTTCCACCGCCGACGAGGTGGAGACGACGTAGTCGCGCATCGCCTCGATCCCCACGCGGATCGCGTCGAGCGCCTTGGTGACGTCGACGGTCGCGCTCTGCATGTGGGCGATTTCGCCGGAGATCTGGTCGGTGGCGCGTGCCGCCTGAGTGGCGAGTTGCTTGACCTCGTTGGCGACGACCGCGAAGCCCTTGCCCGCCGCACCGGCGCGCGCGGATTCGATCGTCGCGTTGAGTGCCAGCATGTTGATCTGCGCGGCGATGCTCTGGATCAGCTCCACAACGCTGCCCATCGCGCCTGCCGCGTCGGAGAGGCGCTTCGCCGCCACGTCCGCTGCCCGCACTTTGTCCACCGCGCCGTCGGCGGCGCTGCGGGATTGCGCCATGGTGCGCGAAATCTCGGAAATCGAGGCGGCGAGTTCTTCGGCGGCGGAAGCCACGGTCTCTACGTTGGTCGAAGTGGTCTCGGCGGCGCCCGAAGCGACGCTGGCCTGGGTGCTGGTGCGTTGGATCGCCTGCTCCACCTCGCCGAAGTTCTGGTCGATCAGGATCTTGAGGTTGGTGAGGAGCTTGATCTGCTCGGTCACGTCGGTGGCGTATTTGACCACCTTCATCGGCTTGCCGTTGAGGTCGAGGATCGGGTTGTAGGAGGCCTCGATCCAGACTTCCTTGCCGTTCTTGCCGAGGCGGCGGTACTGCGCCGCCTGATATTCCCCGCCGCGCAGGCGCTTCCAGAATTCCGCGTAGTCGGCGCTCGCGGCGTAGGCGGGGTCCACGAAGATGCGGTGATGTTTGCCCTGGACTTCCGCGAGAGTGTAGCCCAATGCCTTGAGGAAGTTGGCGTTGGCGGTGAGGATCGTGCCGTCGAGGGCGAATTCGATTACCGCCTGGGAGCGCTGGATCGCGTCGATCTGGCCGGCGAGATCGGCATAGCGGATCTTTTGCTCGGTCACGTCGGTGGCGAACTTCACCACCTTGACCGGCTTGCCGCGTGCGTCGAGGACTGGGTTGTAGGAGGCCTCGATCCAGACTTCCTTGCCGTTCTTGCCGATTCGCTTGAATTGCGCCACCTGCGCTTCGCCACGGTTGAGCGCGGCCCAGAACGCCTTGTAATCCGCGCTTTCCCGGGCGCCCGGTTCGACGAACATCGCATGGTGCTTGCCTTTGATCTCGTCGAGTGCGTAGCCCATCGCTTTCAGAAAGTTCGGATTTGCGTCGAGGATCGTGCCGTCCAGGCCGAAGTGGATGATCGCCTGGGACTTGTCGATGGCGGCGAGGATCGCGGCGGCATCGGTTGCATTCGATCGGAACATCGTGAACAGACCCATGGAAATATCATCCTGGCAAATGGTTGTCGAAACGCCGTGTCGGCCGATGCTAAGCAAGCACGGTGCCAAAGCTCGCGCCTCCAGGGAGGCCGAGGCCCTCCCCGCATCGGCGCGAAGGGAAATGTGGCCCCGCGGGGCGTCCCAGAATATCCCGGAATCACGCCTTATACACTGGTAAAACGGGGCGATTCGGCGGCGCACGAGGACCGGCCAGGCACGCTTGCTCTTGGGAATTTGGGATGCGCCCGCAGGGGGGGGGATCGCCATGCCGTCGTCCGGTCAATTTCGTGCCCGGATGCAAAATGCCTCGCAAAAATCAAAGCCTGAAGAGTTCGTCGCGGTTCCGGCGCTGATTGCAATCTGGAGTGGTAACGAGGGTCGGCCAACGTTTGGGCTACGCGCGCGCCCATCCAGGGAGGGTTATAACCAAGGCGAGAATTTCCTTATGATGAATGTCGATAAGGTTGTCTCTTTCCGGGATAATATCACGAGACAGTCATGGAAGATTCATGCACACTTCTCGGGAGGGAAGTAGGGGGAGGAGAATAAAAATGAGCCAGAAAGGTACTTATCCGGCTGTGGTCCTTGCGAAGTTGAGCTCGATGATGTTCGATCTCATGCGCCTGGCGGAGCAAATCGAGGCGCACGAGCTTGCGCGCAGCGCGGGGGCTCCACCCGAGCCGCGAGAGCCGCGCAACTATTGCGAGGCCGCCAACGTGGTTCCGTTCCGGCGCCCCGGAGATGCGCGCCGGGAGATGCGGTAGGCGGCACGGACATACCCTCAGGTTGTGCGCCCGCCTTTTGTCCGGACAAGATCCTGCAGGCGGCAAACGATTTTGCCTGCAGCGCTCTTGCCCGACGCGAGGTGAGCGGACGGGTGGGGGCGGGTTCGAGAATACCGCCCGTCGGCATGGGGCGGTATTCCCTTGCCGACGGCTCGGGTTTATGCGGAAACGCCGCTAAATCCCTTCCATCACAACAAGAACGCACAAATCCCCTTGCGCGAGGTCGTCATCTCCCGAACACTTCCTATGTCTAGGTTTGCCACGACAAATCAACTGGGAGGACAGACAAGATGGCAATGAGCCTTCGGCCGCGTGCGTTGCGTACCCTCACCCTCGGCCTTGCCGCCGTCGCGAGCCTGACGCTCGCGCCCAAGCCGGCATCGGCGGAGCAATTCATCAACGTCG
Source organism: Rhodospirillum sp. UBA1311 (assembly GCA_002307145.1). Taxonomy (GTDB): domain Bacteria; phylum Pseudomonadota; class Alphaproteobacteria; order Rhodospirillales; family Rhodospirillaceae; genus Oleispirillum. The sequence continues at coordinate 22,317 of DBTR01000002.1, forward strand.
TCACCGGCGGCACCAGCGGCGTCTACTATCCCCTCGGCGTGGCGTTGACCAAACTCTACGTCGATGCGATTCCTGGCGTCCGCACCAGCGTGCAGGCGACCAAGGCGTCGGCGGAAAACCTCAACCTCCTGCAGCGTGGCCGCGCCGAACTCGCATTCACCCTGGGCGACGCCCTGGCCGACGCCTGGAACGGCAACGAAGAAGCCGGATTCGCGCAGAAGCTCGACAAGCTGCGCGGCGTCGCCGCGATCTATTCCAACTACGTCCACTTCGTCGCCCGGGCCGATTCCGGAATCAAGACCCTTGCCGACCTGAAGGGCAAGCGGGTCTCGGTGGGCGCACCGAAGTCCGGCACCGAACTCAATGCGCGCGCGCTCCTTTCCGCCAACGGCATCCAGTACTCGGACTTTTCCAAGGTCGAATACCTGCCCTATGCGGAATCCGCGCAACTGATCCAGAACAACCAGATCGACGCGACCCTGCTGTCGTCGGGCCTGGGCGTGGCGGCGATTCGTGAACTCGCGTCGAGCACGCCGGTGGTGATCGTCCCGATCAGCGAAGCCGAGATCAAGAAGATCGGCCAGCCGGTCTACCAAGTCGGCGTGATCCCCGCCGGAACCTACGGCGGCCAGACTACCGACGTCACTACGGTGACGATCAACAACTACCTCGTCACCCACAGCGGCGTGCCCGACGAGGTCGTCTACCAGATGACCAAGTCGATGTATTCGCATCTCGACGCGCTCATCGCCGCGCACTCGGCGGCGAAGGCGATCGATCCGAAAAAGGCGCTCGACGGCATGCCGCTGCCGGTCCATCCGGGTGCCGCGAAGTACTACAAAGAAGTGGGCTTGATGAAGTAATCGGGTAGACTGAGCCCCCCGGAAAGCCGGTCGGTGCGAGGGAGACCTCGCTCCGGCCGGTCGCGATTTACTCTCCCGAGAGGTCCATATGTCGTCTTCCGCCGAATCCGTCTCCCTCGCTGCCATCGCCGAAGCCCAAGATACCATCCACAACCCCATGCCAGACCGCAACACCTTGATCGGGAAGGTGATGTTCGGAATCGCATTGACCTTCGCGGTGTGGCAGATCTACATCGCCGCCTATGCGCCGCTGTCATCGGTGGTGCTTCGCGCGATCCACGTCGGCTTTCTCCTGCTGATGGTGTTCGGCCTTTCGGCGGCCAAGGCGGGCCGTCCCCTGGCGCTGCGCGCGGCGGACTGGGTATTCGGCATCGCGGCTTTCCTCACCGGGCTTTACCAGTTGGTATTCGAGGGCGACCTGATTCTCCGTGCCGGCGATCCGAGCGTCGCCGACATCGTCGTCGGCAGCATTGCAATCGTGCTGGTGTTCGAGGGGGCGCGGCGGATCATGGGCTGGGTTCTGCCGCTGATCTGTCTGGTATTCTGCCTATTCGCCCTGTTCGGCCAATACCTGCCGGTGCCGCTCAATCATCGCGGCTTCGACTTCGAGCAGGTGGTCGACCAGTTCTCGATGGGGATGGAGGGTATCTACGGCACCCCGACATACGTCTCGGCGACGTACATCTTCCTCTTCATCGTGTTTTCGAGCTTCCTCGAACGCGCCGGGATCATCCGCCTGTTCGCCGACGTCTCGATCGGCTTGTTCGGCGGTGCGCGAGGCGGGCCGGCCAAGGTCGCCGTGGTGTCGTCGGCGATGATGGGCATGGTCAGCGGTTCGGGCGTCGCCAACGTCGTCACCGTCGGCCCGGTGACGATCCCGATCATGAAGCGGGTCGGCTTCACCAACGCCTTCGCCGGCGCGGTCGAGGCCACCGCCAGCATGGGCGGCCAGATCATGCCGCCGGTGATGGGCGCGGTGGCATTCATCATGGCGGAAACCCTGGGCGTTCCGTACGGCGATATCGTCCAGGCAGCGGTTTTGCCCGCGATCCTCTACTTCGGCGCTGCATTCTGGATGGTGCATATCGAGGCCACCCGCCTCGGGCTGAAGGGCCTGCCTAAGGACGAACTGCCGGACTGGTGGCGGGCGCTGAAAAAGGGCTGGTACCTGCTGCTGCCGCTCGGCACCCTGATCTACCTGCTGTTCCAGGGGTTCACGCCGCTGTTTGCGGGCACCATGGCGCTCGCGATCACCGCTGCCCTGCTGATGGCGTTGCCGATCGCCGCGCGGATGGGGCATACCGCGTTCCGCGTCGCGTTCTGGATCGTTCTCGGCTTTCTGGCGGGGATGTTCTTCAAGCACGGCGTTGGCATGATCTTCTCGGTGCTGGGCATCCTCGCGCTGATCCTGCTTGCGATCCGCGACGGCAAGAAGACCCTCCGCACGGTAATCGACGCCCTGGTCGAAGGTGCGCGCAACGCGGTGAGCGTCGGCGTCGCCTGCGCCCTCGTCGGCATCATCGTCGGCACCCTCACCCTCACCGGGGCCGCCACCAACTTCGCCCGCACCATCGTCGCGGTCGGCGAGCACAGCCTGTTCCTCAGCCTGCTCCTGACGATGGTCACCTGCCTGATCCTCGGCATGGGCGTGCCGACGATCCCGAACTACATCATTACCAGTTCGCTCGTCGGCCCGGCGCTCCTCGACCTCGGCGTGCCGCTGATCGTCAGCCATATGTTCGTCTTCTATTTCGGCATCATGGCCGATCTGACGCCGCCGGTCGCGCTGGCGGCATTTGCCGCCGCACCGATCGCGAAGGCGTCCGGCCTGTCGATCGGAATCCAGTGCATGCGCATCGCGGTCGCCGGTTTCGTCGTGCCGTTCATGGCGGTCTACACGCCCGCACTGATGCTCCAGGACGGTGGGCCGCTGGCGGCGTCGATCGGATTTATCCCGGCGGTGATCTACGTCTTCGCCAAGGCGGTGCTGTCGATCTGCCTATGGGGAATCGCGAGTGTCGGCCATTGGGGCCGCCCTCTCACCTGGTGGGAACGGCTTTGGGCAACCGCCGGGGCGTTCTGCCTGGTCACGGCGATACCGATGACCGACGAAATCGGCTTCGCCCTCGCCGCGGCGTTCTTCCTTTACGGCTGGCGCGGCGCCCGCAAGCGTGCAGCGGCGGGGCAGGAGGGATGACGCCTGCGTTGTTGTGTATCGCCGCCGGGCAGTTCGCGGTGGCGATCTATGCGCCGACCTTTACCCTCTCGTGGGAGCACTCGATCGAGAAGGTGGAATGGCGCGAGACGTGGCAGGTCGGGACCACGACGATGCAGATCGTCGAGGCCCGGATCAAGGGCACCGGCGCGGGGATGGAACCCCCGCCCGACGCCATTCTCGACGAGGGATGGTACCGCTACGTGCCGAAGTCGCCGCCGATGGAGCGCCTCGTGCTTCCCGACAGCGGCTTCACCAAGCCGATGCAGTTCTGTCTCGCCGATGAGAAGTGCCACAGGCTGCGGGCGTTCCTGCCGCGCGAGGCTCCACGCGACGAGCCGGTGGTGCTGACCCTCGACATGCATGGCGACTGCGGCGGCGTACCGATTCCGCCGCTGCCCGAAGGGTATAAAAAAGGCCCCGACCCGAACCGGGACGACGCCTTGCCGAATCGCTACGAAGGGCCCGCGCCGGACGCCCGGTGACCCGGGCGTCCGGCCTTCGGTTCAGAGGGCGAGCTTGGCGACGCAGGAGTCGCCTTCCTTGCAGTCCGCCGGGATCTTGAAGCCGAGCTTCTGCGCGATGTGACGCATGCGCAGGTTGTCGGCGGCGAGCGGCGCGCGCACCGCCGAGACCTTCTCGTCGCGCGCGACGTCGAGGAGGATCTCGGTGAGCTTGGCGCCCAGGCCCTGGCCTTGTACCGCGTCGCTCACCACCAGGTTGAACTCGGCCTCGTTCGAGCCCGAGAGCTTGTCCATCCGTGCCACCGCGACCATTTCCTCAGCTCCGTTCGCGCCCTTGCGCAGCGCGACCAGCGACATTTCCCGATCGTAGTCGATGAAGCAGAGCTGGGTCAGGCGGCGATGCGCGATCCGCTCTTCGAGGTCCTGCGGGCCGAGGTGACGCTGGCGGACCGTCTGCTCGGAGAGGGTGTGGTGGAAGTCGTAGGCCTTCGGCTCGTCTTCCGGACGCACCGGGCGGATGGTGAAGACTTCACCCTTGGGGGTGGTCCAGAGGCTCGAATACTGCACCGGATAGGGCCGGATCGCGGGCTTCGGCAGGTCGGCGTCGGCGATCTCGGCGGGGTGCAGCACGATCCGGGCGTCGAGCGCGAGCAGGCGTTCGGGCGAGGCGAGCAGCGGGTTGATGTCGATCTCGGCGATCCGCGGCTGCTCGGCGACGAGCTGGCTGAACCGGACCAGGAG
>DBTR01000002.1:26792-61483 GCA_002307145.1 Rhodospirillum sp. UBA1311
GCGAGCAGCGGGTTGATGTCGAGTTCGGCGATCCGGGGATTCTCCACGATCAGTTCGGAGAACCGCACCAGCAGGCTTTCGAGCTGCGCCATGTCGACGCTCTCGCGGCCGCGCACGCCCTTCAAGGCATGATAGATCTTGGTCTTTTCCATCATCCGGCGGGCGAGGGTGGTGTTCAGCGGCGGCAGGCCGAGGGCCTTGTCGCCGTAGACCTCGACGAGCTGGCCGCCCGAGCCGAACAGCAGCACCGGGCCGAACTGGATGTCGACCGAGGCGCCCAAAATCAGCTCGTAGCCGTCGAGCTTGGCCATCGGCTGCACCGTCACGCCCTGGAAGTGCTGCGTCCCGACCTTGGCCGTCACCGAGGCCTTGATCTGCGCGAACGCCGCCTTCACCGCCGCTGCGTCGCGGAGGTTCAGCACCACGCCGCCGACGTCGGTCTTGTGGGTGATGGTGAGCGAGTGGAGCTTGAGGACGATCGGGTAGCCCATGCGGTTGGCGATCGCCTCGGCTTCCGCCTCCGAGGTCGCGATCTCGGTGGGGGTGGTGGCGATGCCGTAGGCTTCGAGGAGCTTCTTCGATTCGTACTCGGTGAGAATGGTGCGGCCTTCCGCCTCGACCGTGGCGATCAGGGCGCGGGCGGCGTCGCGATTGTAGCCGTTCGCGTCGGTGGCGGCGGAGGGGGTTTCATAGAGGCCCGCCAGGGCTTCCGAATACTGCCACATGTAGTTGAACACGCCGACGGCGGTATCGGGGTAGGAGTAGCTCGGCATGCCCGCCTGGTTGAGCAGATCGTCGCCCTCGGCGACGCTCTCGCCGCCCATCCAGCTCGCCAGCACCGGCTTGCCGAGGGATTGGGAGTAGCCCGCGAGGTGTTCGGCGATCTCGGTCGGGTTGGTCATCCCCTGCGGCGTCATGATCACCAGCATGCCGTCGATGTTGGGGTCCTTCGCCGCGATTTCGAGGCTTTTGGCGTAGCGTTCCGGCTCGGCGTCGCCGAGGATGTCGACCGGGTTGTTGTGGCTCCAGATCGACGGCAGCAGGGCGTTGAACGCGGCCATGCTCTCGGGCGAGATATCGGCCAGTTCGCCGCCGCCCTGCGCCAGGGCGTCGGTGGCGAGCACGCCCGGGCCGCCCGCGTTGGTGACGATGCAGAGCTTCTTGCCCTTCGGCAGCGGCTGCTTCGAGAGCGCGTCGATCATGTCGAAGATGTCGTCGATGCCCTCGACGCGCAGCACGCCGACGCGGCGGAAGGCGGCGTCCAGCACTTCGTCCGAGCCGGTGAGCGAGCCGGTGTGGGAGGCGGCGGCCTTGGCGGCGGCGGCGGTGCGGCCCGCCTTGATCACGATGATCGGCTTTTCGAGCGAGACCCGGCGCGCGGCGGAGAGGAAGCGCTTCGGATCGCCGATGCTTTCCATATAGACGACGATCGCCTTGGTCTGCGGGTCGTCGCCGTAGTAGTCGACGAGGGTGCCGAAGTCGACGTCGAGCATCGAGCCCATCGAGACGAAGCCGGAGAAGCCGACGTTTTCCTTCAACGACCAGTCGAGGACGGCGGTGCAGAGCGCGCCGGACTGGCTGAGGAAGGCGACCGAGCCGCCTTGCGCGGACTTCGCCGCGAAGGTGGCGTTCAACCCCATGATCGGGCTCATCACGCCGAGGCAGTTCGGGCCGATCACGCGCATCTTGCCGGCGGTGATCGCGGCGACCTCGCGTTCGAGCGCGATGCCTTCGGGGCCGGCTTCCTTGAAGCCCGCCGAGATGATGATGCCGCCCGGGATGCCGCAGGCGACCGCCTCGCGCAGGATGCCGGGGACGGTGGTGGCGGGGGTGGTGATCACCACCACGTCGGGGCGCTCGGGCAGGTCGGCGAGCGAGGGATAGGTGCGCACGCCGAGGATGTTGGAGCGCTTCTGGTTGACCGGGTAGATGGTTCCGCCGAACGGGCTCGACAGCAGGTTCCACATCACGGTTCGCCCGACGCTGCCCTCGCGCTCCGACGCACCGACGAGCGCCACGCTTTTCGGACGGAAGATCGCATCGAGCGGATGCGGTTCGCGGGCGACGACGCCCGCGGCGAGTTCGGCGGTTTTGGACATGATGCTCATCCTGAAATGATCCTGTGCAGCAGCCACGCGGAAGACCTCCGGCGTGGAACCTGGGGCGATGGACGAATGAAAATTGGCGTTTGCGATTATCCGTGGATTTGCCCGAAACGCCAAGGAAATGCAGGAGAAATTCGGTTTTCCCAGGCTTTCGTTAGGGGTATCGGGTGAATTGCATCCGGCTTTCGCCTTAGTCTTGTGCATCTGTCGACGGGCCGACAGGGGGTGGCGCTTCGAGACTCGCGCGACTCGATCCGCCGCTGCGGCGCGGCGCGAATTCCCTATATTCACAATGAGATAATGTAGTTAAAAATACTTTGACACGGGCCCCGGGTGGTTTTATGACTCGGAGCTGCGCCGATTTGAGCGATCAGCTTGCGGGCGCGATATAAATGCAGCTAAAGCGTCGGGATGGAACAACACCGCCCGGCCCAACGCTGCGGCGGTTTTTTCGTTTAAGGCACACATATGATACGGCTCGAAGGACTGGAGAAGATCTATGGCGGCGGGCGCGGCGGCGTCACCCACCATGCCCTGAAGGGCATCGATCTCTCCATCGACAAAGGCGAGATCTTCGGCATCATCGGCCGCTCCGGCGCGGGCAAGAGCACCCTGATCCGCACGATCAACCGGCTTGAGGACGTGACCGGCGGCCGGGTGTTCGTCGACGGCGTCGACATCGCGACGCTTTCCAACGCCGAGCTCACGATCTTCCGCCGCAGCGTCGGCATGGTGTTCCAGCACTTCAACCTCCTGTCGTCGCGCACCGTCTACGGCAACGTCGCGCTGCCGCTGGAACTCGCGAAGGTGCCGAAGGACGAGATCGCGAAGCGCGTCCAGCCGATGCTCGAACTCGTCGGCCTGACCGACAAGAGCGACCGTTATCCCTCCGAGCTTTCGGGCGGGCAGAAGCAGCGCGTCGGCATCGCCCGCGCGCTGGTCGCCGAGCCGAAGGTGCTGCTCTGCGACGAGGTGACTTCCGCGCTCGACCCCGAGACCACCCAGCAGATCCTCGACCTGTTGCGCGACATCAATCGCCGCATGAGCCTCACCATGGTGGTGATCACCCACGAAATGAGCGTGGTGCGCGATCTCTGCGATCGCGTCGCGGTGATCGACGACGGCCTGATCGTCGAGTCCGGCAACGTCTTCGACGTCTTCGTCAAGCCCGCGCATCCCACCACGCAGGCCTTGATCGCCAACGAGATCGAGGCGTCGCTGCCGAAGTCGCTGCGCCGGATCATCCACGACGGTCCGGGCGGCCCGGGCGAAAACCCGGTGGTGAAGATCGTGTTCACCGGCCCGAACGCCTACGACCCGATCATCAGCCAGCTCTCCCGCACCGCCGGGATCGATTTCAACATTCTCGCGGGACAGGTCGACTACATCCAGAATCGTCCGTTCGGCATCCTGTTCGTCGAGGCCAAGGGCGGCATCGACGAAGCCGAGAAGGCGATCGCCTTCGTCCAATCCCGAAACCTGAAGGCGGAGGTCATCGGCTATGTCGACCCAGATTCTGTCCCTGCTGGCTAACGCCGCGATCGAAACCGGCTACATGGTGCTGATCGCGCTCAGCATCGGCACCCTGCTCGGCGGGCCGCTCGGCGTGATGCTCGCGACCTCCGGCCGTGGCGAACTGTTCGAGGCGCGGGTGTTCAACCGCGTCGTCGGCGGCATCGTCAACGCCACCCGGTCGATCCCGTTCATCATCCTCGCCGTCGCGATCATTCCGTTCACCCGGATGGTCGCGGGCACCTCGATCGGCACCTCGGCGGCGATCGTGCCGCTCACCGTCGCCGCCACGCCGTTCATCGCGCGGATCATCGAGGGAGCGGTGCGGGGCGTGGATTCGGGCCTGATCGAAGCCGCCCAGGCGATGGGCGCGAAGCCCTTGCAGATCGTCTTCAAGGTGCTGCTGCCGGAAGCGCTGCCCGCGATCGTGCTCGGCCTGACGCTCACCACCGTGTTGCTCATCGGTTATTCGGCGATGGTCGGCGCGGTCGGCGGCGGCGGGCTCGGCGACCTCGGCATCCGCTACGGCTACCAGCGCTTCCGTCCCGACATCATGGCCGCCGTGGTGATCGTCCTGATCGTCGTGGTGCAACTGATCCAAACCGCGGGCGACCGCCTCGCGCGCCGTCTCAACAAGCGCGTCCGCTAACCCCATTCGCAATCCGCCAGGAGTCCTGCCCATGTCGTTGTCGCGTATTTTCAGCGGTGTCGCCGCTGCCGTCCTCGGCCTTGGCCTCGCCGCCACCGCCGCCGAAGCCAAGGTCTACAAGGTCGGCGTGACCCAGGGTCCGCACGAACAGGTGGTCGAGTTCGTGAAGTCCGAACTCGCCAAGAAGGGCATCGAGATCGAAGTCGTCGGCTTCTCCGACTACGTGCTGCCGAACCAGGCGCTCAACGACGGCGACCTCGACATCAACTCGTTCCAGCACCAGCCCTACCTCGACAACCAGATCAAGGATCGCGGCTACAAGCTCACCTCGGTGGGCAAGTCGATCGTCCTGCCGATGGGCATTTATTCCAACAAGGTCAAGTCGCTGAACGACTTCAAGGCAGGCGACACGATCGGCGTGCCGAACGATCCGACCAACGGCGGCCGCGGGCTCCTGCTGCTTCAGACCGCCGGCCTGATCACCGTCGACCCGAAGGCGGGCCTGCGCGCGGGCGTGCCGGACATCACCGCCAATCCGAAGGGCCTGAAGTTCGTCGAGCTTGACGCGGCGCAGCTGCCGCGTGCGATCCCGGACCTTGCCGGCGCAGCGGTCAACACCAACTATGCGATCCAGGCGGGCCTGGTTCCGACCAAGGACGCGCTGATCGTCGAGGACGCCAACAGCCCCTACGCCAACGTGATCGCGGTCCAGGACAAGAACAAGGACGCGGAGTGGGTCAAGGCGTTCGTCGCCGCGTATCATAGCGACGCCACCAGGAAGTTCATCGTCGACACGTTCAAGGGCAGCATCGTTCCGGCGTTCTGAGCCGGTTTTCCGCCCACACACCCCAGATGGAGGACAAGACATCATGAAACGCCGGATTCTGCTACTCGCCGCCCTGTGCGGATTGGTCGCGCCGCCGTTGATCTTGTCCTCCTCCGCCGCCGAGGCGAAGGTCTACAAGATCGGCGTGACGCCGGGCGTCCACGAGCAGGTGATGGAATTCGTCAAGCCGCTGCTGGCGCAGAAGGGCGTCGAGATCGAGATCGTCTCGTTCTCCGACTACGTCCTGCCGAACCAGGCGGTCAACGACGGCGATCTCGACATGAACGCCTTCCAGCACAAGCCCTACTTCGACAACCAGGTTCGCGATCGCGGCTACAAGCTGGTCTCGGCGGGCGCCAACTTCATCGCGCCGATGGGGATCTACTCGAAGAAGATCAAATCCCTCGACGCGCTGAAAAAGGGCGATTCGGTCGGTATCCCGAACGATCCGACCAACGGCGGCCGTGCGCTGCTGCTGCTGCAGAAGCATGGGCTGATCAAGCTCGCGCCCGGGACCGGCCTCGCCGCCACCGTAGCGGACATCGTCGACAACCCGAAGGGGGTGAAGATCGTCGAGCTCGACGCCGCGCAGATGCCGCGCGCGCTTGAGGATCTCGCGGCGGGTGCGGTCAACACCAACTACGCGGTGCAGGCCGGGTTCACGCCCAAGACCGATAGCATCGTGCTGGAGGATGCCGACAGCCCCTACGTCAACATCTTCGCGATCAAGGCCAAGGACAAGGATGCGGACTGGGTGAAGACGATCGTCTCGACCTACCAGTCCGAACCGGTGCGGGAGTTCATCCTCACCAACTTCAAGGGTTCCCTGGTGCCCGCGTTCTAAAAAATACAACGCAACGGAGGACATTCATGAAACGCCGGATTCTTCTCGTCGCCGCCCTTGCGGGCGTGCTTGCCGCGCCGTTCGCTCCAAGTGCCGCGTTCGCCAAAACCTACAAGGTCGGCGTCACCCCGGGCACCCACGAGCAGGTGATGGAGTTCGTCAAGCCGCGCCTCGCCAAGGCCGGAGTCGACATCCAGATCGTGTCGTTCTCCGACTACGTGCTGCCGAACCAGGCGGTGAGCGACGGCGATCTCGACATGAATTCGTTCCAGCACCAGCCTTACCTCGACAACCAGGTCAGGGATCGCGGCTTCGACCTCGTCTCGGTGGGCAAGAACTTCGTCGAGCCGATGGGAATCTACTCGAAGAAGATCAAGTCGCTCGATCAGATCAAGGACGGCGATTCGGTCGCGATTCCGAACGATCCGACCAATGGCGGCCGCGCCCTGCTCCTGCTGCAGAAGTTCAAGCTGATCACGTTGAACGCCGGAGCCGGCCTGACCGCGACGCCGATCGACATCGCCGAGAACCCGAAGAAGCTGAAAATCGTCGAACTCGACGCCGCTCAGTTGCCGCGCGCCCTGCCCGATGTCGCGGTCGCCGCGATCAATACCAACTACGCGCTTGAGGCGGACCTGGTGCCGACCCGCGACGCGCTGGCGATCGAGGCCGCCGACAGCCCTTACGCGAATATCTTCGTGGTCAAGACCAAGGACAAGGATGCGGAGTGGGTGAAGAAGCTGGTGGAGGTCTACCAGACCGCGCCGGTGCGCGAGTTCATCCTGAAGACCTTCAAGGGCGCGGTGGTGCCCGCCTTCTGATTCCAGCATACCGGCAAAATTTCTGCCAAGGGGCCGCCTCGCGCGGCCCCTTTTTTGGCACCCGCATTCCGATGAATGGCTTTCCTTGTCGTATCGGACGTTGCATGATCTGGAGGTTCGGGGTGGTCGCGTTACGGGGGCCGGGCGTCGCGGCTTCGGAGGAGGGAACTTCCCTTGAGGAAACTGCCGCGTCTCTGGGTGCTCGTCCTGGTAGCGATACTGGGGGTGATGGCGATCGTGGGTTGGCAGTACCTGCGCAGCCAGGAAAACCAGCGCCGCACCGAAGCCGAGCAGGCGCTGGCCAGCGTCGCGATCCTCAAGCTCAATGAAATCCAGCAGTGGCGGGCGACGCGCATCCAGGATGCCCGGCTGCTGGCGCAGAACCCCACCCTGCTGAATGCGATGCGCGACTGGTATCTCGGTCCGCCGCTACCTCTCGGATCGCCTGACGTGCGCCTCGACGAGGTGCGCCTGCGAATGACGATGTTCCTCGAAGCGCGGAAGTTTCGCGATATCCGGATAATGGATGCCGACAACCGCACCATCGTCGCGGTGCATTCCGGCACCGCCGAGACCGAGGACGCCACCACGATCGCGACCCTGGCGGAGACGCGGAAGACCGGGGCTCCGACGTTCGGGGAGTTGCACGACCACGGCGGCGAACCGATGCTCGACGTGGCGGTTGCGTTGTTCGCCCAACATCCCGATGCGGCGCTGCGGGCGTCGGGGCTGGTCCTGGTGATCCAGATCGACCCGAATACCTACCTCTACCCGCTGCTGCAGCGCTGGCCGCTACCGAGCGCCTCCGCCGAAACCCTGCTCGCCCGTCGCGACGGAGAGGATGTTCTGTTCATCTCGCCGCTCCGCCACCGCCAGGACCCGCCGCTCACCTTCCGTGTGCAGCTCTCTTCGGAGAAGGTCGCCGCCGCAGTGGGGTTGCGCGGCACCTTCGGCATCGTCGATGGGCGGGATTACCGCGACATGCCGATTCTCGCCGCCACCTTCCGCGTCGAGGGCACCAACTGGGTGATGGTGTCGAAGGTCGACGAGGACGAAGCCCTCGCCACCCAACGCCGCGAGACCCAGATGGGCGTCGGCATCCTCATCGCCATGAGTATCGCGATCGTCGCGGTGGTGATGGGACTCTCCGAAGAGGCGGCCTCGGCCGAGCGCCTCGCGGGAGCCGAGGCGCGCGCCGAGCTGGCCGCGCGCGACGCATGGCTAGGCGCGATTTTCCGTGCCGCGCCGATCGGCATCGGCCTGGTGCGCAACCGCACCATGCTTGAAGTCAGCGACGGCTTTTGCATGCTCACCGGCCTCGCGCGCGAGGACATGCTGGGAAAGACCTCGGAGCAATTCTACGCGACCCATGAGGAGTTCGTGCGCGCGGGACGAGAAGCGCAGCGGCAGTTGCGGTCCACCGGCGCGGCCGAGATCGAAACCCTGTGGCGGGATGCCCGGGGGCGGCTGCTGACGGTATTCCTCAACGCCGCTCCGGTCGACCCCCGCAACCCCGACGGCGACACCACCTTCACCGTCACCGACATCACTGCGCGCAAGGCGCAGGAGCAGGCCCTGCTCCAGCGCGGCGCGGATCTCGAACGCAGCAACAAGGAACTCGCGACCTTCGCCTACGTCGCGTCCCATGACCTGCGCTCGCCGCTGCGCGGCATCGCCCAGCTCGCGGAGTGGATCGCCGAGGACATGCCGAGCGCGATGCCGCCCGAGATCGACACCCACCTGAAGCTGATGCGCAGCCGCGTCGCGCGGATGGAGCGTCTGCTCGACGACCTTTTATCCTATTCGCGGGTCGGGCGGATCGAGGGCGAAACGGCGCTCGTCGACGTCGCCCAACTGTGCCGCGAGAGCTTCGAGCTGCTTGCGCCGCCGCCGGAATTCGCGCTTGTCCTGGAGGGCGAACTGCCGCGCTTCGCCACCCGCGCGACGCCGCTTACCCAGGTGTTCCAGAACCTGATCGGCAATGCGATCAAGCATCGCGACCGCGATATCGGCAAGATCACGATCACCGGCCGCCGCGTGCCGGGCGGCTACGCCTTCACCGTCGCCGACGATGGTCCGGGAATCCCGCCGCAGTTCCACGACCGGATCTTCGGCCTGTTCCAGACCCTTCGCCCGCGCGACGAGGTCGAGGGAAGCGGCATGGGGCTCGCCCTGGTGCGCAAGCAGGTCGAGCTTTACGGCGGCACGGTCACGGTCCGCTCCGACGTCGGCCACGGCGCCGCATTCGAATTCACTTGGCCAGAAGATGCTGAAATGAAGGGATTGGGGAATGATCGCCATGTCGCCTGAAGGAAAGCCGGTCAACCTGCTGCTCGTCGAGGACGACGACATCGATGCCATGGGCGTCGAGCGTGCGCTCAAGCGTCGTCGCATCGTCAACCCGCTGTTCCGCGCCCGCGATGGCGTCGAAGCGCTCGAAATGTTGCGCTCGGGCGTGGTGGCGCGCCCCCATATGATTCTCCTCGACCTCAACATGCCGCGCATGGGCGGGCTCGAATTCATCGCCGAACTGCGCGACGATCCGCATCTCACCAGCGCGGTGGTGTTCGTGCTCACCACCTCGAAGTCCGACGAGGACCTCTCCGCCGCGTATCGCTCGCACGTGGCGGGGTACATCGTGAAAAGCGAGATCGGCGACAATTTCGGCAGCCTGGTGCAAATGCTCGACGCCTATTGGCAGATCGTCGAATTGCCCAGGCAGCACCACCTCTAGACGAAGCGAAGTGCGATCATGGATGAGCGCATCCCCTCCGAGATCGAGACCCTGCGGCTGCTGCTGGTGGACGACGACGAAGTCGACCGCATGGCGGTGATCCGCGCCTTGCGGCAATCGCACCAATTGCTCCGGATCGAGGAAACCGCAACTGCCGAGGCGGCGATCGCCGCATTCGCCCGTGGCCAGTTCGACGCGGTGCTGCTCGACTACCGCCTCCCCGACATGGACGGGCTCGAAGTCTTGAGGCGGATGAACGCGCGGCGCAGCGGCTCGACCGCGATCCTGATGCTTACCGGCATGGACGACGATGCGCTCGCCACCCAGTGCATCGAGGCGGGCGCGCAGGACTTCCTGCTCAAGCAGGAGATCACCCCTCGCCACCTGATGCGTGCGGTCACCCATGCGCGAATGCGGCACGGCATCGAGATGGCGCTGATCGAAAGCCACGAGCGCCTGCGCGAGCTCGCCGAGCAGGATCCGCTCACCGGCCTCGCCAACCGCCATTTTTTCGACCAGACCCTGCGCGCTTCGATCCCGCGCGCGACCCGCTACGGCCTCGAACTCGCGCTGCTGCTCCTCGATCTCGACAACTTCAAGTTCATCAACGACAGTCACGGGCATGACATCGGCGACCTGATGCTGCGGGTGGTGGCGGAGCGCCTGCTGGAGGTCACGCGCGAGGGCGACATCCTCTGCCGCCTCGGCGGCGACGAGTTCGCGATCCTGGCGTTCCAGCGCAACGGCGAGGAGGCGGTGCATGCCTTGGCGCAACGGCTGCTGCAAAAGCTCTCCGAGCCGATCCTGGTCGAAGGCTTGACCCTGCCGGTGTCGGCGAGCATCGGCGTCGCGCTCTGCCCCGACAATTCGGAAGACGCCGACGAACTTTTCAAATGCGCCGATCTCGCGATGTACCGCGCCAAGCGCGACGGACGCAACCAGACCCACTACTTCTCCGACGAACTGCATCGCCAGGTGATGCGCCGGGTGCAGACCGAGCACGACCTCCGCACCGCGCTGCAGCACGGCGACTTCGAGATGTTCTACCAGCCCCAGGTGGACGCAACTTCTGGCGCGGTGCTTGCGGTCGAGGCCCTGGTACGCTGGCGGCACCCCGAGCGCGGCCTGCTTGCGCCGGGGATGTTCCTCGACGTCGCCGAGGACACCGGCCTGATCGAGCCGATCGGCGCCTGGGTGCTGGAAACCGCATGCGCCGACATCGCCGCCGGCCGGCTGGGGTCGGTGCCGCGGGTCGCGGTCAATCTTTCGGCGCGGCAACTGCGCGACCCCGACATCGTCGGCCGGGTCGAGCGCGCGCTCCGCACCGCCCATATCGAAGCCAAGATGCTCGAAATCGAGATCACCGAAAGCGTGCTGATTGCGAACCTCGAAGAGTCCCTGGTGGTGCTTGAGGCGATTCGGGATTTGGGGGTTTCGATCGCGATCGACGATTTCGGCACCGGCTACTCTTCGCTCGCCTATCTGAAGCTCCTGCCGATCAGCACGCTGAAGGTCGACAAGTCATTCCTCGCCCAGGTTCCGGAAAAGGAAAAGGACAAGCGCCTGCTGCGCGCCTTGATCCAGATGGCGCGGACGATGAGCTTCCGGGTGGTGGTGGAGGGGGTGGAGACGGCGATCCAGGCGGAGTTGTGCCGCGACTTCGGCGCCGACCTGCTGCAAGGCTTCCGCTTCGCCCGGCCGATGCCCTGCGCGGAGCTCTGCCGCATGCTCGCAAGTTTTCCCCAGGCGTCGCGGATGCTGCTCTAGGCTGCCGCAACGCGCGGGAATCAGTCCTCGGCGTCGACGCGGAGATGCGCGAAGGCGGTGGGCGCGCGGCGCAGCGGGCGCGGCGGCGAGAACTCGGCGACGCCCGGCCCGTGCGGCGCGACCAGCGGCGCTTCGGCGGTGGCGGGGGTGCGGGGCGCAAGGCCGATCTCGGCGAGCAGCTCGGCCATTGGAGTGAAGCCCTCGGGCCCGGCGTTCGGCAGGCGTGGCGCGCACGGCGACGCTGACTTCAGCGTCGGGCGCGGGTGGCTGCTGGCGAGGTCGAACTTGGCCATTGCGGCGGTCTCCGGTCGGGACGACGAGGCCGAAGCACAGCACGGCCTTGCGCCGCCCGCAAGGGTCAAGCCGGATCGCCGCCGGTTTTCAACGGACGGGCAGGGCGGCGAGGGCGTCGAGCAGCGCGGCCCAGTTGTCGCGCAGGCCGACTCGCACCGCCCACTCGCCGCCGGTCGCGCCGCGCGCCGAGGCGTCGGCGGCGGAAAACGCGCTGCGCGTGGTGGTGCTCCGGGTGAGCAACGCCGCGTGGTCGGCGTCGAGCACGGTGTAGGTCGCGGCGACCTCGGCGATGCCTGCGCCCGGGCCGGTCTTTTGCAGGCGCACGGCGGCCGCGTCGAGGCGGACGGTGAGCGGCGGCGCGCCTGCGCTCCAGGCGCGGGCGAGCGGCGCGTCGGTCTGGTTCCAGCGCCGCAGACGTTGCAACACGTCGGGCGCGTCGAGCTTCGGCCCGGCGACGATGTCGGCAAGGCTGTAGGGCAGGCGATGCGCCACCGCGATCGCGTCGAGGTCGGCGGCTTCGGCCATTGCGGCGGCAACCTCGGGAGCGATCCTGGCGAGCGCCGCCTGGGTGGCGTCGGCAAGCGCGGCGTCGACCGGCAGGATTCCGGCGGCGAGGGCGCGGCGGCGCGGCGCTTCGGCGGAGGCCGAGGTCGCGTCGCGCCAGAGCGGCGCGCCGTCGGGGCGGGCGAGGACGAGGCCGAGCTTGACCGTCGCGGCGACGCGGTCGGGGCCGGGCGGAGGAAGGGCGCGGAAATCGAGGCTTTCGACCTTGAGCACCAGCGGCGTCGCGGCGGGCGGGCGCGCCTGGGGCAGGAGGACGTCGACGGCGGTGCGCAGGCGGTTGGTGAAGTCGGCGGTGCGCTCCGGGGTTTCGAGGCCGTGGGCGAGGGCGATCGCGTCGATCCGCGCGCCGGAGGCGGCGCTGGGCATCCGCCCCTGCCAGAGCCGGAGCGCGAAGGTTTCGAGATTGCGGACGAAGGCGCGGTAGCGCGCCGCGCGCTCGGTCGACTGCTGCAATCCCACGGATTCGGCGACGCCGACCCGCACCGAGGCGACGATCCGGTCGTTGAACAGCACCTCGCCGGCGTCGCTGGTGACGCGGTAGAGGATTTCGGCGCGGCCGGTCCCCGCGCCGTCGGCCTCGACCTTGGCGGTGCTGGTCACGTCGCGCAGCTCGACCCGCACGCCGTGCGCCGCGTTGGCGCGGAACACGCCGCTTTCGCGCAGCTGTTCGAGCGCCATGCCGCGTACCGCCTCGACCACCGCGTCGCGGCGGTCGGCGCGGGCGTAGCCGACGTCGTCGAGCCTGAACGGCAGGGGCGGGCCGGGAAAGGTCCAGGTATCGAACGCGGCTTCGGCGGGCGCGGCCGCGCCGAGCAGCGCGAGGGAGAGGACGAGGGTGGGGATACGCATCAGAGACCGAAGAGTTCGTTGAGGGTGAGGATGCGATGCACCGCGCGGACCTCCCGCATCGGCAGGCGAATTTCCGCTGCCGGGTTGAGCTGGTCGAGGAACAGGGCGTCGTCGGTGCGGCGCGCCAGGCGCTTGCAATAGGCCTGGACGCTGCCGTCGTCGGGAGCGACCGTCTGCACCACGACGTAGTCGCCGACGCGCGCCGGACGGCGCTCGCTGACGTAGATCAATTCGCCCTCCTCGAAGCGCGGCGACATGCTGCTGCCGACCACGTAGAGCGCATAAACGTCGCGCGAGGTGCCGATCCCCGGCGGGCGGCGGACGAAGTCGATCGCCGCCATGTCGACCTGGAACGCACCGCGCGCGCTTCCCGCAGCGGTGCCGAGCACCGGTACGTCGCGCGGCATTTCGGTGCGCGTCGGCGGCGCGTCGGCGACTTCCCAAAGGCCCAAGGGTTGCGCGGGCTCGGCGGGGCCCGGCGCGGCCTGGGCGTCCATCAGCCAATCCACCGAGCATTCGAGCGCGCGGGCCATTTTCGCCAGGCTGTCGGCGCGGGGCTTGCGCGAGCGTTCGCGCAGCACGTTGCGGATCGTGTCCGGGTGCAGGCCCGCATCCACCGACGCGGCGCGCGGGGTTTTGTCGAGCGCCTGCAACCGCTCGCGCACGCGAGCCTTGAGGGTTTCGTTCATCATGCGGGTATTTAATCCGAAATTGCCCGCAATGTCACCGGAAAAATCGCTGCATTCCGAAATAACCGCGCAAAATCAATAGAAACCAATCCGAGCATGCGGCACGAATTGCGGGCAATTGACCGCCCATATCTTGACTACGGGCAATTGCCCGTATATCATGGGCACTGTGAGCGGCACTCGGCCGATGCGCAATCGGGGGCATGATGGACATTTGCGGTAGTGATCTGGCGGATCATTTGTATGCGGAACTCCTGGCGGCGCACCGCGACCGTCTCCCCGGCGACATCGCGATCTATCGCCGCGCGATCGTGCCGATTCTCGCGGCGGCGCCGCCCGAGCGCGCGCGGGCGGCGGTCCGGTTGGCCCACACCTTCGCCGGACTGCCGTCGCGCGCGGAAATCTTCGCGATCTGCAATCCCAGCTAAGGATGATCGTCATGACCGAACCCGATCCGGCCGGGTCGTCGCGGGTTGCGACGGCGCGGCGACGCTTTCTCGACACCCTGGCGGAATGCGGCAGCGTCCGCGCCGCCGCCGCCGCGTCGGGGCGCGCCCGGGGCGCGTGGCTGGCCTTGCGCGGCCGCGACGCCGCCTTCGCCAAGGCTTGGGACGAGGCGCTCGATTCCTACGTCGAGCTCCTCGAAGCCGAGGCCGACCGCCGCGCCGTCGGCGGCGAGGAGGAGCCGGTCTTCTACGGCGGCAAGCAGGTCGGCGCGCGCACTCGCGCGTCCGACAGCCTGCTGATGTTCCGCCTGAAGGCGCTGAGGCCGCAGCGCTATCGCGGCGCGACCGACGAACCCGAGCCGTTGTCGGTGCGAATTCAGGATTTCACCAAGCCCGAGGAGTAGGCATGCCCGAGATTTCGCTGCCGCACGGATGGACGCCGCGCACCTACCAGTTGCCGTTCCTCGTCGCGATGCAGGAGGCGACGGCGGGCGGCGGGGGACGAGCGGTGCTGGTCTGGCACCGGCGTTCGGGCAAGGATGCCACCGCGCTCAACTTCACCGCCTGCGCCGCGCATCGTCGCCCCGGCGTCTACTGGCACATGCTCCCCACCGCGACCCAGGCGCGCAAGGCGGTGTGGGACGCGGTGGATGCTTCCGGCAAGCGCGTCCTCGACAAGGTCTTCCCCCGCGTGCTGCGCGCCGGCACCAACGCCACCGAAATGAAGATCTCGCTGAAATGCGGTGCGATCTGGCAACTCGTGGGGTCCGACAACTTCAATTCCCTGGTCGGCGCGAACCCGGTGGGCGTGGTGTTCTCCGAGTACTCCCTGGCCGACCCGGCTGCGTGGGATTACGTCCGTCCGATTCTCGCCGAGAATGGCGGCTGGGCGGTGTTCATCTTTACCCCGCGCGGTCGCAACCACGGCTACGTGCTGCTCGAAATGGCGCGCCGGAATCCGAACTGGTTCGCCCAGGTGCTTTCGGTCGACGACACCCGCCGCGCCGACGGCACTCCGGTGATCGGCGCGGACGCGATCGAGGAGGATCGTCGCGCCGGAATGGCCGAGGAAATCCTCCGCCAGGAATACTGGTGCAGCTTCGACGCGGCGCTCACCGGCGCGTACTACGGCAAGGCGATCGAGGCGGCGCGCAGCGAGGGCCGGATCGGCGGGGTGGAATGGGAGCCCGCTCTGCCGGTGGAAACCTGGTGGGATCTCGGCATGGGGGATTCCACCGCGATCTGGTTCGCCCAGCGTCTCGGGGCCGAGGTTCGCCTGATCGACTATCTCGAAGCCTCGGGCGAGGGCCTGAGCTTCTACATCGACGTACTGAAATCCAAGCCCTACGCCTATGGCCGCCATATCGCGCCGCACGATATCGAGGTGCGCGAACTCGGCACCGGCAAGAGCCGCCGCGAGACCGCGCAGAAGCTCGGCCTGCGTTTCGAGGTCGCCCCGGCGCAGAGCCTTGCCGACGGCATCGAGGCGAGCCGTGCGTTGATTCCGAACTGCTGGTTCGACGAAACCAAATGCGCGCGCGGCATCGAGGCGCTCGCCCAGTACCGCCGCGAATGGAACGACAAGACCAAGGATTTCAAGCCGACGCCGCTCCACGACTGGACCAGCCACGGCTCCGACGCGTTCCGCTACGGCGCGGTGGCGCGGGAGGGCGGCAAGCTCGGCCGTGCGCCGTTGCGCGCGCCGAGCGCGTTCGCGGTGCTGCGCTAGTCAGTAGCCGGAGTCGGGCTTGCGCAGCGGCGGCAGGTCGTAGCCGTAGGGCAGCAGCGGCTGGTTGCGGCGTTCGGTCTCGGGATTTTCCGCGCCGCGATAGAAGGTCTGGGCGAGTTGGTCGCGGTCGAGGTTGCGGACGTTCGAGAGGTCCGCGCCGGTCAAATCCGCGCCGTCCAGCACCGTGCCGATCATTTCCGCGCCGATCAGCACCGCCCCTGCCAGCGACGCTCCCGCGAGGTGGGCGTAGGAGAAGTCCGCGCCCTCCGCGTGAACCCAGGTGAGGTTGGCGTGTTCGAGATCGGCGTTGGAGAGGTTGGCCTCGATCATCTGCACCTTGCGCAGATCGGCCTTCTGCAGCGTGGCCGAATCGAGGTGCGCACCGTTCAGCAACGCGCGCTGCATCGAAGTGCCGTCGAGCGCGGCATAGCCGAGCGCGGTGCGGTTGAGGTTGCAGCCGGTCATCGTCGCACCGGTGAATTCGGCATGCTCCAGGACCGAATCTTCGAGAATCGCGCCGGAGAGATCGCAATCCCAGAACTTCGCCTCGTTGGCTTGCAGGCGCACCGCGCGGATTTCGGAGAGGTCGGCGTCGGCGACGCTCGCGCGGGTGAGGTTGGCGTCGGTGAGGTCCGCGCCGCGCAGGTTCGCCGAGGTGAGATTGGCGTCGTGGAGCAGGGCGGAGGTGAGGTCGGCGCCGTTGAGCTTGGCGCGCGCCATCCGCGCCGCCTTCAGCGAGCAGCGCGCCAGGGTGACGCCTTCGAGGTCGGCGTTTTCCAGTTCGACGCCATCGAGGACGAGGTCGGACAACTCCTGGCGCTGCAAATCGATGTGATGACGCGCGAGCCACGAGAGCGTGGCGGCCTGCCCGGTCGCCTTCGGGTTGCCGCGCGCGGCGTGCAGCGCCTGGCGCTTGGTCTCGGCCATCGTCACCACCCGGTCGTCGGTGAAGCGGTGCCAGCGGCGCGTTCCGCCGAGGATCACGAATCCGGCGGTCGCAACCGCAGCCAACGCCAGTCCGGCGCCGACCATCCATCCAAGGTCGTCCGAAGTCACCATTGCCGCCTGCATCGGGGTTTGCGCAGGGAACGCGGCGAGGCCGGGCAGGTCCTGCGAATGGGGGGATGGCAAATCCACGAAGGCGGACCGGATCCATGATTGCATCGAGGAAACGCCTTTCTTCGCCGGGGTTTGCAGCACGCTTGGTCGCGACTCCGCGACGGCAAGTCCAGCCGAACCTTCATTCTGTATCCATGGGGCTGATTTGCAAAGAAGAAATCTGTTTAACCGGGTGTGCGCCGGTGTGCGCTATCGCGTTGACTTCGCGCTCCGAGGGTGTTGCATTGATAGGGACTGCGACGCAAACCCGGGGGAACCATGACCACCAAGCCCACCGCCGCCGAGATGCCCGAAGCGCCGATCGCCGATGCCGCCCCGTCGCCGATGCCGGAAACTCCGCCCGCCGAGGCGAGCGTCACGCCCGCGCCGCCGCCTGCGCCCGCCCCCGCGCCGAGCGTCACCCCGCCGCTGTCTTCCGCGCCCCCGTCGAGCCGCATCCTTGCCGGACAGATCAAGGCGCCGCGCCGCCCCGATCCCGTGCCCGCGCCCGAGGTCGAGATGAAGGAGCCCGACCCGCTGCCCGACACCCCCGACGGGCGCGCCCTGCCGCTAATGCTCGGCCTTGCCGCCTCGGTGATCTGGCTCGGCGTCGTCGGCGTTTCGCTCTATCAGTCCGGCCTGCCGACGCTGTCGGGCTCGTCGAGCCTGATCCCCTGGGAACTCGCCGCGTTCTCCGCCGCCGTCACTCTGCCGGTGGCGCTGATCTGGCTGGTGGTCGCCTATATCGACCGGGGCAAGCGGTTCGAGCATGACGTCGCCGAGCTCCGCGCCCTGATGCGGCAGATGGCCTATCCGACCGGCGCATACGAAGCCCGGGTGCGGTCGATCTCCGACTCCCTGCGCGCCCAGGCCCAGGACCTCAACGACGCGTCGCACCGCGCGGTGCAGCAGGTCGACGCGGTGCGCGCGACCCTTCTGCGCCATACCGAGGACCTCGCCGCCGCCGGCACGCGCATCGAAACCGACACCGGCTATGCGGTCGAGGTGTTCGGCCGCCATGTCGGCGATCTCCGCGCCGCCGCCGAAAGCACCACCGAACGCACCCGCGCCACCGCCGCCGAACTCGGCAAGGAAACCCGCGCGCTCAAGGCCGTGTCCGACGAGACCCGTTCGGTCGGCGCAACCCTGGAAGCGATCCTGTCCGGCCAGGTCGAGGCAATGGGCGAAGCGAGCCAGACGATGCGCGCCACCTCCGAGACGGTTTCCCGCGAGGCCCGCAAGCAGGAGGATTCGCTTGCCCGCGCCGGTGAACTGGCGCAAGCCCATGCCGAGCGGATGACCCAGACCCTGCAAACCCACGCCCAGGTGCTGAACGACACCGCCGAACGTTCGGCGGAGCGGGTCGAAGTGATCGCCGCAGCGCTCTCCGACCGCGTCTCCGCGCTCGAAGCGCTGTTCCGCAAGCAGGAGGCCGACCTCACCCAGGCGTCGGAGACCCTCTCCGACCAGACCGGCCGGATCACCGGCAGCCTCGGGAAGCAGGCCGCCCAGCTCAACCAGATCACCGAAACCGTGCTCGACCGGGTGAAGATCGTCGAGGAAGGGCTCGAAATGCAGTCGCGCGAACTGTCGAGCGCGTCGGATTCGGCGATGGCGCGGCTGCGCGCCGTCGGCGACGCGTTCTCGCGCAAGGCCCAGGACCTGGTCGAGGCGAGCGATCAGGTGGACGCGCGGATCGGCGCGTCGGTCGCCCGCTTCGGCGACCACAGCCTCGCCTTCCAGGACCACGCCCGCGCCGTCGGCGCGGAAAGCGCCGCCGCCGCAGGAGCCCTCGACGCGCGCTGCAAGATGCTTGGCCAGGCGATCGAAATCGTCCAGGCGAAGGGCCAGGAAACCGGCAACCTGTTGAAGGATTATGCCGAGGGGATCAACCGCGATGCCGACCGCGCCGAACTGATCGCCGACACCATCCGCGAATCGCTGCGCAAGCAGGCGGACGAACTCGCCGGCGTGGTGCAACTGGTGGCGACCCAGGCCCGCCTCGGCGAGGCCTCGATGAGCCAGCAGAGCCGCCATCTCAACGAAACCGCCGCCGAGGTGATGGATCGGATTCGCGGCATCAGCGAAGCCATGCGCGCCTCCACCAACGAACTCATCGCCGCCTCATCCAAGGTCGGCTTCGAGCTTGAGGCGGTGGGCGAGACCCTGCGCCAGCGCGGCAAGGACGTCGGCGAGGCCGCCGAGGAGGCGACCGGGCGGACGCTTGCGGCCGGCGACAAGCTGGTGGTCAAGATCCAGCAGGTCCAGGACGCCAGCAACGTCTCGGTCGGGCATCTCGCCGGGGCGATGGACGACATCGGCCAGCGCGCCGGGCAGATCAAGGTCGCGACCGAAACCGCGCGCAACCAGATCGAGGACGTCGGCCAGGTCCTCGCCAGGAACTCGGATCAGGTCGGCCGGATCGCGGGCGAGGCGCAAAAGGCGCTGACCGCATTCGGCGGGGCGCTGCGCGAGCGCTCGATGGAGTTCCTCAAGAACACCGACGAGGCGTCGAGCCGGGTGCGCTCGCTCGGCGACGCGCTGCACCAGATCGCGCGCGACTTCGACGATACCGCCGGGCGCAGCTCCGCCCAGGTCACGGTGGCGGGCGCGCGGCTGAAGGAAACCATCGAGCAGGTCTCGGCCACGACGCAGCGGATCAACCAGCAGATCGGCGAGGCGCGCGACGCCTTCCGCGCCCAGTCGGGCGATCTCGCGGGCAGCGCCGACGCCACCGTCGACAAGGTCAAGATCCTCATCGACACGGTGCGGCAGAAGGCCTCGGAAATGGCCTCCACCGGCGAACTCCTGGAGGCGCGGGCGCAAAAGCTCGCCACCCTCCTCGATCAGAAGACCAAGGCGATCCTCGCGGTTTCCGACGAAGCCGAGGCGCGAGCCAAGGCTCTTGAAAACCAGAAGGTCGACGTCGAGACCGACCTATTCCTGAAGGACGCGGCGCAGGTGATCGAGCGCCTCCAGGCGATCTCGGTGGATATCACCCGGGCCTTCCAGCCGACCGTCGAGGAAGACCTGTGGAAGCGCTACCACCGGGGTGACCAGGGGGCCTTCCTTCGCCACCTCAGCCGCTCGCTGACCAAGGGCCAGAGCCAGGATATCAAGGACCGCTTCGAGCAGGACGCGGAGTTCCGGGGCTTCGTCACCCGCTACCTCAGCGAATTCGAGGCGCTGACCTCGCGGGTGCGGCGCTCCGACCGTTCCGACGTGCTGACCGCCGTCCTCACCGGCTCGGACATCGGCCGGGTCTATATGACCCTGGCGAAGTCGCTCGGTCGGATCGACTGACGTCCTACCCATGGATTCAACCTACACGAGAGCCGGGGGCGGAGTTCCCCGGCTTTTTCTGTGGGGAATGCGAAGAATTTATGTGAGTCAGTGATCTGCGGCACATTGACATCGAAATATGCTTGACGCCGGAGGTGATTCGGAGAGCATGGCAACGTACGCACTTGCCTCCGGCACTGCCCGAAGGACAGATGGCGTGCCCCATTCCCCCCTTAGGATACCCTCGAAGATGGCCGCCTTCGACATCGACCGCGAAACCCGCCTCAAGTTCCTCACCATCGACGCCGCGTCGATCGCCGCCCTGCGCGAAGCCTGGCCGGTGGTCCGCCCGATCCTGCGCGGCGTTCTCGACGGCTTCTATGAGCATCTTCGCCGCTTCCCCAATCTCGCCAAGATGTTCGCCTCCGACGCGATGATCGAAGGCCTGAAGCAGGGCCAGTCGCGGCATTGGGAAAACCTGTTCAAGGGCACCTTCGACGATGCCTTCATGAACGGCGTGATGGCGGTCGGCGCGGCGCACGCCAAGATCGGCCTCGAACCCCGCTGGTACATCGGTGGCTATTCCCTGGTGCTGACCCAGCTCCTCGCCGAAATCAGCCGCACCTTCAAGCATCGCGCGGCGAAGCGCGAGGCGATCACCCGCGCCGTCACCCAGGCGGTGTTCCTCGACATGGACCTCTCGGTCTCGGTCTACCAGGAACTCGTCCGCACCCGCCTGATGGAGCGCGAGCAGAAGCTTGAAGCAATGATCATCGCCTTCGACGAACACGTCGGCCATGCTCTCGGCGAAGTCACCGCCGCGCTCACCCAGGTCGAGGCGGGCACCGCCGAAGTTGCCGCGTTCGCGGGCGAAACCACGATGCGCGCCAGCACCGTCGCCGCCGCCGCCGAGCAGGCGACCAGCAACGCCAACGCCGTCGCCTCCGCCACCGACCAGCTCTCCGCCTCGATCCGCGAAATCGCCGAACGCCTCGCCAGCGCCGATATCGTCGCCCGCGACGCGGTTTCCCAGTCCCGCGACGTCGAGGCCGCGATGGCCGCGCTCGCCCATGCGGGCGAGAAGATCGGCGAAGTCGCCAAGCTGATCCAGGATATCGCGAGCCAGACCAACCTCCTTGCGCTCAACGCCACGATCGAGGCGGCACGCGCCGGCGAGGCGGGCAAGGGCTTCGCGGTGGTCGCGGGCGAGGTCAAGACCCTCGCCAACCAGACCGCGCGCGCCACCGAAGACATCACCCACCAGATCGAAGGCATCCGCAGCGCCACCGAACAGACCGCCAGCGCGATCGAAGGTATCGTCGGCACGATCAACCGCCTCGGCCAGGATACCACCGCGATCTCCGCCGCGATCGAACAGCAGTCCGCCGCAACTCGCGAAATCGCCCGCAACGTCGCCGAAGCCGTGCGCGGTACCCACGAGGTCTCCACCAATATCGTCGCGGTCAGCGGCAACGCCGACCAAACCGGCAAGGTCTCGGAAGACTCGCGCAAGTCGGTCGCCAAGCTCACCGTCACCGCGCGCGGCCTGCAAAACGAAATCGAAGCCTTCCTCGGCAAGGTCCGGGCGGCCTAAGCCGGTAGAACGCGGGCTCTGCCCGCACCCGCTGGGGCCGTGGGCCCCGGACCCCATAACTGGTTTTCGCCGCGTAGCGGCAATCAACCCGCCCTTTGACCAAGGGCGGGTTGATTGCGCTTATGCGCGAAAAACTAACAGGGAGGTCCGGAGGGTCCGCGACCCTCCGGCGGGTGCGGGCAGAGCCCGCATCTTCGCTTACGGCGCTTCCGCGATCACCGCCTGGCGTTGGCTGCCGAGGTCGCCGACCGAGGCTTCGACGACGTCGCCGGGCTTGAGGAAGAGTTTGCGGCCGAGGCCGACGCCCGCCGGGGTTCCTGTCGCGATGATGTCGCCGGGGAGGAGGCGGAGGAAGCGCGAGAGGTAGGCGATGAGGAAGCGCACCGGGAAGATCATTTCGGCGGTGCTGCTGTTTTGCATCAGTTCGCCGTTGACCGCGAGCTTGACGCTGAGGTTTTGCGGGTCTGGGACCATGTCGGCGGTGACGAGGTAGGGGCCGATCGGGCAGAAGCCGGGCGCGGACTTGCCCTTGCCCCACTGTCCCTGGTGGATGAACTGGTTGTCGCGTTCCGAGACGTCGTTGAGGGTGAGGTATCCGGCGACGTGGTCGAGGGCGTGGGCTTCGTCGACGTTGTGGGCGGCGGTACCGATGACGACGCCGAGTTCGGCCTCCCAGTCGAGGCGTTTCGCGCCGACGGGAAAGTAGATCGGATCGGTGGGGCCGCAGAGGCTACCGGTGTGTTTGAAGAACAGGATCGGCTCCGGCGGCGGCTCGCCCTTGGTTTCGCGCGCGTGGTCGGCGTAGTTGAGGCCGATCCCCATGATGTTGCCGATGCGGCCGACCGGTGGGCCGAGGCGCGGGTGCGCGCCGACTTCGGGCAGGGTTTCGGGGTCGGTGCTGCGGATGCGCGCGAGGCACTCGGGCGAGAGCGTGGCGGGTTCGAGGTCGTGGACGACGCCGCTCAAGTCCCGGATCGTGCCGTCCGTATGCAGCAGGCCGGGACGTTCGTGGCCGGCGAGACCGTAGCGCAGCAGACGCATGGTGGGCTCCTTCAGGGGGTCAATACATCGTGACGGCGCGAATATCCTCGGGACTCAGGCTGCCGGGAATGATCAGCATCGGCACGTGGACGCGGCGGAGATCCTTGCCCATCAGCGACGAGATCAGCGGCCCGGGGCCGGATTTTCCGGTGTCGGCGCCCAGCACCAGAACGTGGACGGTTTCGGTTTCCATGAACTTCAGCAGTTCTTCGCGGCGGTCGCCTTCGCGGATATGGATCACCGGGGTCTTGCCGGAGAGGCGGCTGACGTGGTCGGCGTAGCCCTGGAGCAGGGCTTCCGCTTCCTTGCGGCGGTCGTCGCGGATCGCGTCGCCGACGAACATGAAGTGCTCGAACTCGACCGGCGGGATGACGTAGAGCATCGCCACCCGGCCGCCCGAGCGGCGCGCGCGCAGGCAGGCGTAGTCGAGGGCGGGTTTGAGTTCCTCGGTATCGTCGATCACCACCAGGAAAACGCGGCCCTGATGCGCTTCCGGGGTGGCGGCGGGCGCGGATTGCGGACTGCTGCCGGATTCCTCAGAGGTCATGGTCTTGCTCCGTGGTTTCAACTTCCGAGAATGCGCCAGGGCGGGGGCGATTTTCAATCCTCGTGCGGGTTGGCAAGCCTTGGAAGAAGCACGATACTCAGGGGACCCACAGGATATAGGGCACGAAAGGCCAAAGGCGATGAAAAGCTTTTCCTACGCCAACCCCACCCGCATTCTTTTCGGTGCCGGGCAGATCGCGGCGATCGCGAAACACATCCCCGAGTCGGCGCGGGTGCTGCTGACCTACGGCGGCGGCAGCATCAAGGCGAACGGCGTCTACGATCAGGTGATCGCGGCGCTGGGCAAGCGCCAGGTGGTCGAGTTCGGCGGCATCGAGCCGAATCCCTCCTACGAAACCATGATGCAGGCGGCCGCCGTGGCGCGGGCGCACAAGTCCGACTTCATCCTCGCGGTCGGCGGCGGCTCGGTGGTGGACGGCAGCAAGTTCCTCGCCGTGGCGCTGAAGCACGACGGCCCCGAGGCCTGGGACCTCGTTACCGGCAAGGCGAAGGTGAAGGGCGCGGTGCCCTTGGGCGCGATCCTGACCCTGCCAGCGACCGGCTCGGAGAGCAACTCGGGCGCGGTGATCACCAACAAGACTCTGGGTGCGAAGCTTGCGCTGATGCATCCGTCGATGTATCCGGTGTTCGCGGTGCTCGACCCCGAGACCACCCGAAGCCTGCCGCCGCGCCAGATCGCGAACGGCGTCGCCGACGCCTTCGTCCACGTGATCGAGCAATACCTGACCCAGCCCGCCGACGGCATGGTGCAGGATGCCTATGCCGAGGCGCTGCTGCGCACCCTGGTCGCGTTGGGGCCGAAGACACTGGCGAATCCCGACGACATGGACGCGCGGGCAAACCTGATGTGGGCGGCGAACCAGGCGCTCAACGGCTTGATCTCGGTGGGCGTGCCGCAGGATTGGGCGACCCACATGATCGGCCACGAGCTGACCGCGCTCTACGGCGTCGACCATGCCCGCTCGCTCACCATCGTCCTGCCCGCGTTGTTGCGGGTGCGGCGGGCCGCAAAACGCGCCAAGCTGCTGCAATACGCCGAGCGGGTCTGGGATATCCGCGAGGGGTCGGAAGACGCGCGGATCGAGGCCGCGATCGCCCGGACCGAGGCGTTCTTCACCGAACTCGGGTTGCCGATCCGCCTGGCGCAGGCCGAAATCGCGCCGGATGCGGCGGAAAAGGTCTGCGCCAACCTGGTCGCCCACGGCATGACCGCGCTCGGCGAGGACCAGGGCGTGACGCCCGACGTCGCGGCGCGCATTCTCAGCCTCGCGGCATAAGGAGCTACCATGCACCACCGCACCCTCGGCGGGCTCAAGCACGATCACGTCTTCGGCCAGGATCGGGAACTCGGCGCGGAACGCCGGGTGCGCTGGGTGGTGGTGATCACCGCCGTGGTGATGGTGGTGGAGGTGGTGGCGGGTGTCGCCTTCGGTTCGATGGCGCTGCTCGCCGACGGCATCCACATGGCGACCCATGCGCTCGCGCTCGGCCTCGCGGCGGCGGCGTACTGGATCACCCGCCGCCGCGCCGGCGACGAACGCTTCAGCTTCGGCACCGGCAAGATCAATGCGCTCGCCGGGTTCACCAGCGCCCTGATCCTGCTGGCGGTGGCGTTCGGGATGGTGTGGGAGAGCGTGGCGCGCTGGCTCGATCCGGTGGAGATCGCCTACAGCCAAGCGATTTTCGTCGCGGTGATCGGCCTTCTCGTCAACGGCGCGTCGATGCTGCTGCTCGGCGACCACGATCACGACCACGACCACGACCACGACCACCATCACCATCACGACGATGACGACCACGACCACGACCACGGCGCGGAGGATACCAACCGCCGCGCCGCGTACGTGCATGTGCTGACCGACGCATTGACCTCGGTGCTGGCGATCGCGGCGCTTGCCGCCGGGTGGATGGCGGGAGCGGCGTGGCTCGATCCGCTGGTGGCGGTCCTCGGCGCGGTGCTGATCGCGCGTTGGGCGGTGGGGCTGATCAAGACCACGTCGGGGGTGCTGCTCGACCTCCAGGCGCCCGAGGCGCTCCGGGCCCGGGTCCGCGACGCGATCATGAGCGACCGCGACGCGGAGGTCGCCGACCTCCATCTCTGGAGCATCGGCGTGGGCCGGTACGCCGCCGAGATCATGGTGATCGCGGCGGACCCGTTAGCGCCCGAAACCTACAAGGAACGCCTCGCGGACCTGCCGCAGATCGTCCATGTGGGCGTCGAGGTGCATCGCTGCGCCGGGGATCACTGATCCTTTTTGAGCGAGGCGATGTCGATGACGAAGCGATAGCGCACGTCGCTTTTCAGCATCCGCGCGTAGGCTTCGTTGATGTTCTGGATGTCGAGCATCTCGACGTCCGAAGTCACGCCGTTGGCGGCGCAGAAGTCGAGCATCTCCTGGGTTTCGGCGATGCCGCCGATCGGCGAGCCCGAGACCGAGCGGCGTCCGGTGATGAACGGCAGGGTGCTGAGGGTCGGCTCGATCGGGCCGAGCAGGCCGACCAGCACCAGCGTGCCGTCGAGCTTCAGGGTCGCCATGTAGGGGTTGAGGTCGTGCTTGGTCGGCACGGTGTCGAGGATGAAGTCGAACCGGTTGGCGACCGCCTTCATCTGCTCGGGGTCGGTCGAGATCACCACGTCGTGCGCGCCGAGGCGGCGGGCCTCGTCTTCCTTGCCGGGGGAGCGGGTGAATAGGGTGACGTTCGCGCCGAACGCGTGGGCGAACTTCAGCCCCATGTGGCCGAGGCCGCCGAGGCCGATGATCGCGACCTTGCTGCCCGGCCCGACCTTCCAGTGGCGCAGCGGCGAATAGGTGGTGATGCCGGCGCAGAGCAGCGGCGCGGCGGATTTCGGGTCGAGTCCTTCGGGCAGGCGGAGGACGAACTTCTCCGAGACCACGATCCGTTCCGAATAGCCGCCCTGGGTCGGCGAATGGTCGTGGCGGTCGGTGCCGTTGTAGGTGAAGGTCGGCACGTTTTCGCAGAACTGTTCGAGGCCGTGCTGGCACGGGTCGCAGTGCTGGCAGGAATCCACCATGCAGCCGACGCCGACCATGTCGCCGGGCTTGAACTTGGTGGCGGCGCTGCCGACGGCGGCGACCCGGCCGATGATCTCGTGGCCCGGCACCATCGGGAAGGTGCTGTTGTTCCAGTCGTTGCGGGTCTGGTGCAGGTCGGAGTGGCAGACGCCGCAATAGAGGATTTCGATCGCGACGTCGTCGGGGCGCGGGTCGCGGCGGTCGAAGGTGAAGGGGCCAAGCGGCGTGGTCGCCGATTGTGCCGCGTAGGCTCGGGTTGCGAAGGGCATGGTGGTCTCCTGAAGCGGGAACGGAAATCGCGCTCCAGATATGTGCCGAGCGGGGCGCGGGGCGGTAGACCGATCCTGCGAAGTTCTTGCACGATCCTGCAAGACCGCGACGAATTCCTCGGAAGCGGCGCGCGCACCCTATATTCTCGGACGACGCAAATTCACCAGGGGCAAAGCGACATGACGGCGGAAAGCGCACGAATTCCTGAAGCGGCGGTGTCGGACGAAGCGGCGGGCAAGCTGGCGGAATTGGTTGCCGCGATTGACCGATACGCCAAAGCCGACTGGTCGACGCCGACCGCGATCCCGGGCCTGGTGCTGCACCGCTGGACCCATCCGACCGAGCCCAATTGCGTGATGTACGAGCCCGCGCTGACGGTGGTGGCGCAGGGGGCGAAGCAGGTGCTGCTCGCCGACGAAACCTACGACTACGACCCGTCCCACTACCTCGTCACCGCGATCGACCTGCCGGTGCTGTCGCGGGTGGTGCGGGCGACGCCGGAGGCGCCGTTGATGTGCCTCTCGCTCGCCCTGGACGTCGCCCGCCTCGGCGCGTTGATCGCGACCCCGGGCTTTCCCGAGCCGAAGCCGGTTTCGGTGCCGCGCGGCATGGCGGCGAACCGCATCGGCCTGCCCCTGCTCGACGCGGTGGTGCGGCTGGTGCGGCTGCTCGATACGCCTGCGAGCGTCCCGATCCTCGCGCCGTTGATCGAGCAGGAGATCCTCTACCATCTCCTCACCGGCGCGGACGGCGCGCGGCTGCGCCACCTCGCGGTGACCGGCAGCCACGCCCATCGCATCGCCTGCGTCACCGAGTGGTTGAAGGCACACTATGCCGAGCCGCTGCGGATCGAGGATCTGGCCCGGCTCGCGCACATGAGCGTGTCGTCGCTGCACCATCATTTCAAGGCGATCACCGCGATGAGTCCGTTGCAGTACCAGAAGCGCCTGCGCCTGAACGAGGCGCGGCGGCTGATGCTGGTGGAAAAGCGGGACGCGGCCTCGGCCGGGCACGCCGTCGGCTACGACAGCGCGTCGCAGTTCAGCCGCGAATACAGCCGGGTGTACGGCACGCCGCCGCGCCGCGACGTCACCTTGCTTCAGGTGCTGCCACCCCCGGTGTGACGTCCTCCGTCATCGGCGCGCCGTGCTCGACCCGGGCGACCCGGATCAACGAGGCGGCCAGCGCGAGGACGATCCAGCCGAGGAACACCGCGATTTCCCATGCGGGCGGGAGGCCGGTCTGGTTGAGCGCGGCGCGGAGCAGCGCGTCGGCGTGGGTGAGGGGGTTGACGGTCATCGTCCAGGCGAGCCAGGTCGGCACGCCGTCGGCGGGGAAGAGTGCGCCCGAGAGCATCCACGCGGGCATCAGCACCACCATCATGATCGCATGGAACCCCGAAGTGGAGCGCATCGACCACGCCACCGCGAAGCCGGTGGCGGCGAAGCCGACCGCCGCGAGCGCGATCACCGGCAGCGCCATCAGCAATCCGGCGGTGGCGAACGGCGCGCCGGTCAGGGGCGCGATCGGCAGCAGCACGGCGGCCTGGAGCAGCGCAAGCAGCGCGCCGCCGCCGACCTTGCCGAGCACGATGGCGGAACGGGGCAGGGGTGCGACCAGCACGCCCTGGAGGAAGCCGTGGTCGCGGTCCTCGATCAGGGTGATCGCCGAGAACACGCTCGAAAACAGCAGCAGCAGCATCAGTACGCCGGGGAAGACGTAGGAGGCGTAGCCGCCCGCGTGGCCCGCGGGCCGGAACGAAGCGGAGAAGCCTGCGCCGAGGAAGCCCCAGATCAGCAAGGGTTGGGCGATGCCGCCGATAACGCGGGATCTCTGCCGCGCGAAGCGGAGGAGTTCGCGCCAGGCGATGGCGAGGATGGGGGCGAGGAGGCTCATTGCACGGTCTCCCCGGTGAGGGCGAGAAAGACGTCGGTCAACGTCGGCTGCTTGATCGCGATGCCGGTAACTTGCGATCCGTGGCGTTCGAGAACGTCGGCGACGAGCCTGAGCGCCGCCGCGCGGTCGAGGTCGCCGACCCGCACGTCCTCGGCGGTGGCGCGCACCGAGAGATGCTCGCTTCGCAGGCGCGCGGCGAGGCGGACCGGCTCGGCGCAGGCGATCACCACCATTTCCGCGCCCAGGCGGGCGGCGAGGGTGGCGGGGGAATCCTGGGCGATCACCTTGCCGCTCTGCATCACCACCACGAGGTCGGCGGTTTCCGCCTCGTCGAAGACGTGGGTGGTCATCAGCACGGTGAGGCCGGTATCGCGGCGGAGGTTGCCGAGAACCTCGGCGAACGCGGCGCGCCCGGCCGGGTCGAGGCCGGTGGTGGGTTCGTCGAGGAGCAGCACCGGCGGCGCGGGGATCAGGCACTTGGCGAGTTCGGCCTGACGTTGCTGGCCGCCCGAGAGGGTGGCGGCGCGATCGTCGAGGCGGTCGCCGATCCGGGTCCAGGCGGTGACCTCGTCGATGCGGCTGGCGAGGCGCCTGCCCGAGAAGCCGTGCAGGCGGCCCCAGAGCGCGAGGTTTTCCCGCACCGTCAGCACGCCGTCGAGCGCCGGGGCCTGGAATACCACGCCGAGCGCGCGGCGTGCGGCGGCGGTGCCGGCGGGCGCTCCCGCGAGGGCGATCCGGCCTTCGCTCGGCCGCACCGCGCCCGAGAGAATGCGAAACAGGGTGGATTTGCCGCTGCCGTTCGGGCCGATCACGGCGCAGAACTGGCCTTGGCCGACATGGAGGCTGACGCGGTCGAGGGCCGGATGCGCGGCACGCTCCCCGGGGTAGCGGTGGCTCAAATGATCTACGGCAATCATGGGCTTAAGGCGGTCCTGGAGGAAAGCCGGGGCTCCGAGCGAGCCTCGGACCTTCCATATGGGCGTCATCAACCGTAGAGTAAACCCTGAAACGGCTTTCGAATCCGCCTATCCGGGAGCGCGCCGATGCTGATCGCCCACATCGCCGACCTGCACGTCTCCGACGACGGCCTGCCGGTCCACGACCTTGTCGACACCGACGCGGCGACCCGCGCCGTGGTCGCCGCGCTTCGGACCCTCGATCCCCCGCCCGACATCATCATCGCGGCTGGCGACATCACCCACGACGGCGACGGCGTCGCGGCGGCGCGCGCGAAGGCATTGCTCGCGGGCTTGCCCGCGCCGGTGCTGGTCTGCACCGGCAACCACGACCGGCGGGAGAGCCTGCGCGCCGCCTTCGGCCGCCATGCCAGCGATGTCGACGACGCCTGGATGGCGTATACGGTCGAGGACTTTCCGGTGCGCCTGATCGCGCTCGACGCCGCCACCGACGACCCGTTCGTCGGCGCGATGCCGGAGGCGGAAGCCGACTGGCTCGCGGCCCGCCTCGCCGAGCAGCCCGATCGCCCGACGATCCTGTTTCTTCATCATCCGCCGTTCGACACCGGGATCGACTGGATGGACGCGATCGGCATCACCATCGGCCGCGAGGCGCTCTGGCGGGTGGTGGCGGCGCACGGCAATATCCTCGCGATCCTCTCCGGTCACCTCCACCGGCCGATGGTGGGGGCCTGGGCGGGGGTCACCGTCTATGCCGCGCCGTCGGTGATGAACCGGGTGGAATTCATCGGCATGCGGCCCGACGGCTCGCCCGAGGTGGCGATCGGCGCCGCTCCCGGATACGCCCTGCACGAGACCGACGGCACCGCCTGGAGCACCCGGTTATGCTTCGTCGACGGGCATGCGGAAGAGTGGGCGATGGCGATGCCCGATACTTACGCCGAAAATTCGGTCAAGTGACAACCGATTAGGCTTGCCTGCCCGGATTCGAGGCAGCCCTCCCCCTCATAATGAAACACATTCATGCCCAAGTGAAAGGCAGCCTCGCTTTGCGGGTTTGGCCCGGCCTTTGCTGTACAGCGATGACTGCCGGCGGGGCCGAGAGGCGAGGTCCGTCGCGAAAACCTCGATAGGGAGAGCATTGATGAAAGCGAGTCATCTGGTTGTCGGTTTCGGTGCCTTGGCCACCGTGGCGATGGCCGCCGCGCCGGCTTCGGCCGCCACCCTCGACACCGTCAAGAGCCGTGGGCAATTGGTGTGCGGCGTCAACAACAGCCTGCCGGGTTTCTCGGCTCCCGACGAGAAGGGCCAGTGGTCCGGCCTCGACGTCGACTACTGCAAGGCGATGGCCGCCGCGATCTTCGGTGATGCGAGCAAGGTCAAGTACGTGCCGCTCACCGCGAAGGAACGCCTCACCGCTCTCCAGACCGGCGAAATCGACGTGCTCGCCCGCAACACCACCTGGACGATGAGCCGCGACGCGTCGCTCGGCCTCAACTTCGTCGGCGTCAACTACTACGACGGCCAGGGCTTCATGGTGAAGTCCGCCCTTGGCGTGAAGTCGGGCAAGGAACTGAACGGCGCTTCGGTCTGCGTGCAGTCCGGCACCACCACCGAACTCAATCTCGCCGACTTCTTCCGCGCCAACAAGATGACCTACCAGTCGGTGGTGTTCGACACCTCGGACCAGACCCTCCAGGGCTTCGAATCCGACCGCTGCGACGTGCTGACCTCCGACCAGTCGCAGCTCTACGGCCTCCGCTCCAAGCTCCCCGATCCCTCGAAGGCGGTGGTTCTGGGCGACGTGATCTCGAAGGAACCCTTGGGCCCGGTGGTTCGCCAGGGCGACGAGCAATGGTTCGACATCGCGCGCTGGACCCTGTTCGCGATGCTCAACCTCGAAGAAGCCGGCGTGACCTCGAAGAACCTCGCCGAAATGATGAAGACCACCAACCCGGACATCAAGCGCCTGCTCGGCACCGATGGCGAGTTCGGCAAGCAGCTCGGCATCACCAACGATTTCGGCGTGCAGATCGTCAAGGCGGTCGGCAACTACGGCGAATCGTTCGAGCGCAACGTCGGCCAGGGCAGCCCGCTCAAGATCGCGCGCGGTCTCAACGGTCTCTGGACCAATGGCGGCCTGATGTACGGCCCGCCGATCCGCTGATCCGAAGCCACCAGCCATAGCGTATCCCGGCGGCGTCAGCCGCCGGGATTTCCGATATGTTTCAAGGGTAGACGATGAATCAACCGCCGAAACCCCGCATCAAGCCGTGGAACGACCCGAGGATTCGCGCCTGGGTGTTCCAGATCCTGGCGATGGCCTTCGTGATCTGGCTGGCGACGACGCTGTTCTTCAACACGCTGGAGAACATGGAACGTCGCAGCATCCAGACCGGGTTCGCCTTCCTCGATCGCACCGCCGGTTTCGGCATCCTGTTCTCGCTGATCCCCTACGAGGAAACCGACACCTACGGCCGGACCTTCTTCGTTGGCCTGCTCAACACCATGCTGGTCTCCGGGCTCGGCATCGTCACCGCGACGCTCCTCGGCTTCGTCGCCGGAATCGCGCGCCTGTCGAGCAATTGGCTGGTGGCGCGGATCGCCGAGGTCTACGTCGAGATCTTCCGCAACATTCCGCTGCTGCTCCAGATCTTCTTCTGGTACTTCGCGGTGTTGCAGGCGCTGCCCTCGCCGCGCGAGAGCATTCGTTTCCACGACATGGTGTTTCTCTCGAAGCGCGGCCTCTACGTGCCTGCGCCGGTCGCCGAGCCGGGGATGGGCTGGGTGACGATCGCCTTCGTCCTCGGCGTCGTCGCGACTCTCCTGATCGGCCGCTGGGCGCGCAAGCGCCGCGAGGAGACCGGCCAGGGCTTCCCGATCTGGCGCACCGCGCTCGGCCTGGTGATCGGCCTGCCGCTGGTGCTGTTCGTGCTGATGGGCGCGCCGCTGTCGTGGAGCCTGCCGGCGCTGAAGGGCTTCAATTTCGTCGGCGGCGGGGTGCTGCTGCCCGAACTGGTCGCGCTCTGGTTCGCGCTCACCATCTACACCGGCACCTTCATCGCCGAGATCGTCCGCTCCGGCATCCAGGCGGTCAGCCACGGCCAGACCGAGGCCGCCGCGGCCCTCGGGCTGAAACGCGGCCAGGTGACGCGCCTCGTGGTCCTGCCGCAGGCGCTGCGCGTGATCATTCCGCCGCTCACCAGCCAGTATCTCAACCTCACCAAGAATTCGTCGCTCGCCACCGCGATCGGCTACCCCGACCTCGTCAACGTGTTCATGGGCACCACCCTCAACCAGACCGGACAGGCGGTCGAGGTGGTGGCGATGACCATGGGCGTCTACCTCACGCTCAGCCTGGCGATCTCGGCGGTGATGAACGGCTATAACCGGCGCGTCGCGTTGAAGGAGCGTTGAGAGATGTCCGAGACCTTCGTTCCCCTGCCGTCGCTGCCGCCGCCTTCCGGGTCGGTCGGAGCCGGCGCCTGGCTGCGCGCGCGCCTGTTCAACGGGCCGGTCAACAGCCTCCTCACCCTGGCGATCCTCTGGCTGCTCGCCTCCACCCTGATCCCGCTGCTCGACTGGGGCCTGATCCGCGGCCATTTCGTCGGGCGCGACCCGCAGGCCTGCCGCGACGGCGGTGCATGCTGGCTGTTCGTCGGCGTACGGCTGAAGTTCTTCGTCTACGGCTTCTATCCCGAGGCCGAGCTTTGGCGGGTCAACGTCGTGCTGTTCGCCGCAGTCGCGTCGATCGGCACCATCGCCGCGCCCGGAGTGCCGGGCAAGCGCTGGATCATTCCCGGTGCGGTGGTCGGCATGCCGATCCTCACCTTCGTGTTCATGCACGGCGGCATGTTCGGCATGCCCGAGGTCGCGACCGACCAGTGGAGCGGCCTTACCCTCACCCTGGTCCTTTCGATCGTCGGCATCGTCGCGGCGCTGCCGATCGGCATCGTCCTCGCCCTCGGGCGGCGCTCGAAGATGATGGTGATCCGCCTGCTCTGCACCGTGTTCATCGAGGTCTGGCGCGGCGTGCCGCTGATTTCGGTGCTGTTCATGGCGTCGGTGATGCTGCCGCTGTTCCTGCCCGAGGGCTTGCAGTTCTCGAAGGTGCTGCGGGCGATGATCGGCATCGTGCTGTTCGAGAGCGCCTACATGGCCGAAGTCGTGCGCGGCGGCCTCCAGGCGATCCCGCGCGGCCAGTCGGAAGCGGCGGCGGCGCTGGGCCTCGGCTACTGGCGGACGATGGGGCTGGTGGTGATGCCCCAGGCGCTCAAGCTCGTCATCCCCGGCATCGTCAACACCTTCATCGCCCTGTTCAAGGACACCACCCTGGTGCTGATCATCGGCTTGTTCGACGTTCTGGCGACGATCCACGCCACCATCGTCTCCGCCGAGTGGCCCAACATCGCGACCGAGGGCTATCTCTTCGCGGCCGCGGTGTTCTGGGTGTTCTGCTTCAGCATGAGCCGCTACAGCCAGGCCTTGGAGCGCAAGCTCAACACCGGCCACAAACGCAATTGACGCGACCCGCGCGGGAGTTTTCTCTATGACCGAAGCCAAGCCCCAACGCTCCGACATGGTGATCGAGATCGCCGCCATGAACAAATGGTACGGCGCGTTCCATGTCCTGAAAGACATCAACCTCCGCGTCCGGCGCGGCGAGCGGATCGTGATCTGCGGGCCCTCGGGCTCGGGCAAGTCGACGATGATCCGCTGCATCAACCGGCTGGAGGAACACCAGTCGGGCGACATCATCGTCGACGGCGTCGAGCTGAACGCCGACTTGAAGAACATCGAGCACGTCCGCCGCGAGGTCGGCATGGTGTTCCAGCACTTCAACCTGTTCCCGCACCTCACCGTGCTCGAAAACTGCTGCCTCGCGCCGATGTGGGTGCGCAAGATCCCGCGCGCCCAGGCCGAGGAAACCGCGATGAACTTCCTTCGCCGGGTGAAGATTCCCGAGCAGGCGCTGAAATACCCGGGCCAGCTTTCGGGCGGCCAGCAGCAGCGCGTCGCGATCGCGCGCAGCCTCTGCATGAACCCGCGCGTAATGCTGTTCGACGAACCGACCTCGGCGCTCGATCCCGAGATGATCAAGGAGGTTCTCGACGTGATGGTGGAGCTTGCCGAGGAAGGCATGACCATGCTCTGCGTGACCC
>DBTR01000099.1:0-173 GCA_002307145.1 Rhodospirillum sp. UBA1311
GCCGACTACTCGCAGATCGAACTCCGCCTGATGGCCCACGTCGGCAACGTCGCGGCGCTCAAATCCGCGTTCGAATCCGGCGAGGACATCCACGCCGCCACCGCAAGCCAGGTCTTCGGCGTGCCGATCCAGGGCATGGACCCGATGCTCCGCCGCCGCGCCAAGGCGATCAA
>DBTR01000099.1:460-14351 GCA_002307145.1 Rhodospirillum sp. UBA1311
ACGGCATCTCCGCCTTCGGCCTCGCGCGCCAGCTCACCATCCCCAACGCGGAAGCCAAGGGCTACATCGCCGCCTACTTCGAGAAATACCCGGAAATCCGCACCTACATGGAAACCACCAAGGAGTTCGCCCGCGCCCACGGCTACGTCCGGACTCCCTTCGGGCGGGTCTGTATCACTCCCGGCATCGGCGCGAAAATCCAGGCGCAACGCGGCTTCGCCGAACGCGCCGCGATCAACGCCCCGATCCAGGGGGGCGCGGCCGACATCATGAAACGCGCGATGATCCGCGTCGACGCCGCGATGCGCGACGCGAATCTCGCGGCTAAAGTCGTCCTCCAGGTCCACGACGAACTTGTCTTCGAGGTCGCCGAAACCGACGCCGACGCCCTGATCGCCCTGATCCGCCCGGAAATGGAAGCTGCCGTCTCGCTCTCCGTGCCGCTGGTGGTGGACGCGGGCAAGGGCAAGAGCTGGGCTTCGGCGCATTAAGGATAAGGCCGGGGCGCTGCCCCGGTCCCCGCTAGGGGCCGTGGGCCCCTAGAGCCCCGTACCTGGTTTTTCGCGCGCGAGCGCAATCACCCTCCCAGACACGCGATGGTTGATTGCTGCTTTGCGGCGAAAAACCAAAAACTTACGGGATCAAAGGGCCTTAGGCCCTTTGCGGGTCCAGGGCGGAGCCCTGGCGGGTGCGGGCAGAGCCCGCATCCTTTCCTTCGCCTTCAATTCGGCTGGATCACCCCGGTCACGGTGAGTTCGTGGCGGGTGCCGCCGCGTGCGGTCCAGGCGATCGACTGGCCGACCGAGAGGCCGATGAGCGCCGCCCCGATCGGGGTGAGGACCGAGATCCGGCCTTGGGCGATATCGGCCTCGGCGGGATAGACGAGGGTGACGCGCATCTGGTGCCCGGCGTCGGAGGTGAATGCGACGGTGGAGCCCATTCGCACGGCGTCGGCGGGGACGCGCTCGGCGGGGACGATGCGGGTGCGCGCCATTTCGGCCTGGAGTTCGTCGGCGACGCCGATTTCCCAGTCGAGTGCGGCTTCGGCGAGCCGGGTGAGGCGGTCGTGGTCGGTTTCGGAAACGACGATGCGGGGTTTGCGGGTGGTGGTCATGGGATGCAGCCTCGCGAAGACGGCATGCTGCGGGGTGGCCGCGCGATGCCGTGCGATGGAACGGAATTCGGGATGGAAAAGCGCTGTGGAGATCATCAGCCGCGCTTGCGGCGTGAAAGCGTACCCCCCTGAACCCGGAGGCGCTTGTCTCCGAGCCGGGGGCTAAGAATCCGTGACGAGATCGGTCCGGAAAATATAGGTGCGCGCGATGGTCATGCGCTCAGGCTCGCAGATTTCATCTGTGTGTCAAGGCTCGGCAGCGACCGCACCCGGGCGAGGAGCTTGCGGCACTCTTCCGCCGTCGGCGGGGTGTTCTGGAACAGGATGCGGTACATGATCGGAGCGATGACGATGTCGAGGATTTCGTCGATGTCGAGGGGCGCTTCGCCGCGCGCGACGCCGCGGTCGCGGATGACTTCGAGGGTTTCGCGGGTGAAGTTGCAGCACTGGATCGGATTGTTGGTTCCGGCGGCGTTGGCGAAGATGTCGCGCAGCAGGGCCTTGCCGACGTCGGAGGCGGTTTCGTCGACGTACTGCTCGATCCAGGCTTCGACGTCGCCCTGGGTGGAGCCGGTATCGGCGGGGTCGGCGATCGGGCGGAGTCGTTCGACGGCGACGTCGGCGAGGAGCTCGGCGAGGGTTCCCCAGCGGCGATAGATCGTCGAGGGCGTGACGCCCGCCCGTGCCGCGATCGCCGGAACGGTGATCTCATCGCGTCCGGCTTCCGCCTGCATCTCCTTGACCGCCTTATGGACTTCCGCCTGGATGCGCGCGCTGCGGCCGCCGCAGCGGATCCCTTCCCGAACTGCCAATCGTTCCTCCGAATTGCCGCGCGCACATTTTCTTAACGCAAAATATTTGCATTAGTGGCGCGCGCACGCTATCTGTCCCTAACGCACACTATTAGCGTTAAGGAGCATCATGGCCAAAGTCAATCCCTCTGCCGCAGGTTTGCGGCTCTCGCCGCGGTTGGCGCTGACCTACGCGGCGGTCACATCGGCGATGTTTTCCGCCGGGGCGACGGTGCCGACGCCGATCTTTCGGCTGTATCAGGAAACCCTTGGGCTTTCTCCAGCGATGGTGACGCTGGTGTTCGCCACCTATGCCTTCAGCCTGCTGGCGGCCTTGCTGACCGTCGGCTCGCTCTCCGATTATCTCGGTCGCAAGCCGGTGGCGTTGGCGGCGCTGTTGGCCAATCTCGGCACGATGACGGCATTCTACCATGCCGATTCCGCCGCGAGCTTGATTGCCGCGCGGGCGATGCAGGGCTTTGCCAACGGCGCGGCGATCACCACCCTGGCGGCGGCGGTTCTCGACCTCAACCCGGTGCGCGGCCAGACGATCAACGGCGTGACGCCGTTCGCCGGGCTGGCAGCAGGTGCGGGCCTCGCGGGCGTGCTCGCGAGCTTCGCGCCGATGCCGATGCAACTGGTCTACCTGGTGATGATCGGTTTGACGCTGCTGCTGATCCTGCCGCTGGCGCTGATGCCCGAAACGGTTTCGCGCAAGCCGGGGGCCTGGGCGTCGCTCAAGCCGCAAGTGCGGGTTCCTGTCGCAGCGCGCGGGCCGCTGTTCCGGATCACGCCGATCAACATCGCCGGGTGGGGCGTCAACGGCCTCTACTTCTCGCTGATGCCCGCCGTGGTGCGCTCTGCCACCGGGATCGGCTCGCCGCTGGTCGGCGGGCTGGTGGTGGCGACCATTGCCCTCGCCTCGACGGCGGCGGTGATCGGATTGCGCGCCTGGGATGCGTCGCGGCTGCTCAATGCCTTCGTCGCGCTGCTGGTGCCGGGGATCGGGCTGACCCTGTTCGGCGTGCAGGTCGGCGCGCTGGCGCTGATGTTCGTCGGCACGGTGTTCTCGGGCGTGGCGATCGGCGCGGGATTCCTCGGCATCCTCCGCACCATCCTGCCGCGCGCCGAGGCGCATGAGCGGGCGGGGCTGCTTT
Organism: Rhodospirillum sp. UBA1311; assembly: GCA_002307145.1. GTDB lineage: Bacteria > Pseudomonadota > Alphaproteobacteria > Rhodospirillales > Rhodospirillaceae > Oleispirillum. Next base: position 3,523 of record DBTR01000099.1, read on the forward strand.
CGGCCTACTTCCTCCAGAGTTATCTCGCGTTGAGCGTTCCGGCGATGCTGGTCGGGGCTGCGGTGCCTTACGTCGGTCTCACCAACGCCGCGACGATCTACGGTGGCGTCGCCATCGTCCTGGCGCTCGCCTCGTTCGCCGCCTTGCGGAGCGCTCCCGTTCCGAGCGCAAAAGTTTGCCCCGAAGGAAATCTCGAATGACCCAGACCGTATTGATCACCGGCGCGCTCACCGGCATCGGCCGCGCCACCGCCGAGCTTTACGCCCGTGACGGCGTCAACCTCGCGATCTCGGGCCGCCGCGCGGCGGAAGGCGAAGCGCTCGCCGCCGAACTCCGCAAGCACGGCGGCGCGGTGGAGTTCTTCGCCGCCGACGTCCGCCACGAGGCGGAGGTCGAGGCGCTGGTGGCCAAGGTGCTGCAGCGCTTCGGTGGCCTCGACGTGGCGGTGAACAACGCCGGAACCGAGGGCAAGACCGGCCCGCTCGCCGAGCAGACGGTGGAGAATTACGCCGCGACCTTCGACACCAACGTCCTCGGCGTGTTCCTCAGCCTGAAACACGAGCTCAAGGCGATGCTGGCGGCGGGGAAGGGCGCGATCGTCAATGTTTCGTCGTTCCTCGGCAGCCGCGGCGCGCCGGGGGCGGGGATCTACGCCGCGAGCAAGCACGCGGTGGAAGGCCTGACCCGCGTCGCGGCGCTCGAAGGCGCGGCGGCGGGGGTGCGGGTCAACGCGGTCGCACCGGGGCCGGTGGCGACCGCCATGCTCGACCGTTTCGCCGGGTCGGCGGATCGGGTGCAGGCGATGGCGGCGGGGATTCCGCTGCGGCGCACCGGCACGCCCGAGGAAATCGCGGCGACGATCCGTTTCCTCGGGTCCGACGCGGCGGGGTACGTCACCGGGCAGGTTCTCGGTGCGGACGGCGGCAAGACCGCCTAGTTGGCGGATTTGCCGAAGTTGAGGGTTTTCATCAGCGCGTAGAGCGTCGGGCGGCTCACCCCCATCAGGCGGGAGGCTTCCTGGATGTTGTTGCCGGTGAGCGCGAGGGTGCGGGAGAGCAGGCGCCGCTCCGCATCCTCGCGGACCTCGCGCAAGGTCTGCGCCGCGCCCTCGGGGGATTCGGCCTCGACCTTTTCGAGATCGAGGTCGGCGACGGTGATGTAGCCCTGGTCGGCCATCACCACCGCGCGGCGGATGCGGTTTTCGAGTTCGCGGACGTTGCCGGGCCAGGGGTAGGCCTCGATGCATTCGAGCGCCTCGCGGGTGAAGCCCTTGACCGTCTTGTCCATGGTCAGCTGGGCCTTCTTCAGCAGATGCGCGGCGATCAGCACCGCGTCGCCCGGGCGCTCGCGCAAGGGCGGGATGCAGATCGAGACCTCGTTGAGGCGGAAATAGAGATCCTCGCGGAAGGTGCCTTCCTTCATCATCAGGGCGAGATCCTGGTTGGTCGCGGCGAGAACCCGCACGTCCACCGGGATCGGCTTGCGGCCGCCGATGCGTTCGACCATGCGGTCCTGGAGGAAACGCAGCAGCTTCGATTGCAGCATGATCGGCATGTCGCCGATTTCGTCGAGGAAGAGCGTGCCCTTGTTCGCCTGCTCGACCTTGCCGACGACCTGCGCGTGCGCCCCGGTGAACGCGCCCTTCTCGTGGCCGAACAGCTCGGATTCCAGGAGATTGTGCGGGATCGCGGCGCAGTTGATCGCGATGAACGGACCGGAGGCGCGCGGGCTGGCGGCGTGGATCGCGCGCGCCATCATGTCCTTGCCGGTGCCGGTTTCGCCGGTGATCACCACGCTCACCGCCGAATTGGCGACGCGCTCGGCCAGGGTGCAAACCTTCTGCATGTCGGGCGAGGAACTCACCACGCCGAAGAACGAGGCGTCGGGGCGCATGCCGTCGCGGAGTTGGAGAAGTTCCTCCTCAAGCTGGAAGCTGTTCCAGGCGCGGTCGATGATCACCCGCAGCACGTCCTGGTCCACCGGCTTCGGGTAGAAGTCGTAGGCGCCGGAGCGGATCGCCTCGATCGCGTTGGCGCGCTCTTCGTTGCCCGAGGAGACGATCACCTTGGTGGTCGGCTTGAGGGTGAGGATGGCGCGCAGGATTTCCAGGCCGACGGTGGCGGCGTTGGGCTCGGGCGGCAGGCCGAGGTCGAGGATCACCACCTGCGGCAGGTCCTTTTTGAACGCGGCGAGCGCGCTCGGCTGGTCCTCGGCGAACGAGAGGGGGTGGTCCATCAGCGCCCATTGGAGCTGCTTGCGGAGCGTCGGATCGTCTTCGACGATCAGCAGCCTCGGCTTGTCAGGAGAGGGAGTGGGCATGAATGCGGTCCTCGTTGGGGAGGAAGTCGGGGGTGGTGCGGCGCAGGATGACCCGCATCGTCGTGCCCTTGCCGGCATTGCTGTCGACATCGAGGCGGCCGCCCATTTCGCGCACCGTCTTCAACGCCTGGAACGCGCCGAGGCCAGAGCCGGTGGGCTTGGTGGTGCCGAGGGGGCGGAAGAGATGGTCGCAGATGAATTGCGGCGTCATTCCCGGGCCGTCGTCGGTGACTTCGATCACGCCCTCCGACGGCGACGCCGAGATCGCGACGCGGATGTTGCCGTCCGGCCCGGCGGCGTCCACCGCATTCTGGATCAGGTGGTCGAGGACGGTGACGATGCCGATCTCGGTGCCGACCGCATGGACATGTTCGACTTCGGCGGCGATCGCGAGCTTCGGGAACGAGGTCTTCCAGCGTTCGACCACGTCGGAGACCATCGGCCCGAGTTCGACCGCATGGGGTCGCGCCCGGGTGTCGTCGAGCTCGGCGCGCGGGTCGGCGGAGAGCTGGAGCAGCATGCCGCGCAGGCGGTCGACGGCGTTGCCGACCGCCTGGATCATGTCCTTCTGGAATTCCGGATTGTCGCCGTAGCGTTCGGCATTTTGCCGCAGCAGCGACATCTGGCCGACGACGTTCTTGATGTCGTGCATGATGAAGGCGAAGCGGCGGTTGATGTCGGCGAACTTCTGCGCGTCGACGAGTTCGCGCGAGGCGCGCTCCTCGGCGAGGTACGAGGCCGCCTGGGCGCCGACCGTCTTCAACAGGTCGAAGTCCTCCCAGCCGAGGGTGCGGCGGCCGCCCTGGGGCGGCGAGAGGACGATGAACGCCTCCAGGCAGTGGTTGTGGATCAGCGGCACCGCGATCCAGGCTTGGCCGAGTTGGGAAAGCTCGGTCAGCCAGGAGGGCAGGGTGAGGCCGCCGTAGAACGCCGGGTCCTTCTCGCACTGGCGCACGTCGACGATCCAGGTGGTGTCGAGCATGTAGCACGGCAGGTCGTCCTCGACGCCCAGGATCGGGTGGTGGCCCTCGGTCACGTTCATCATCGCCATCGGCACGTAGGAGGCGGTCGGCTGTTGCAACGCCCAGAGCGTGCCGGAGCGGCAGTCGAGCGCGTCGGCGACCGCTTGCAGGGTGCGGAGGTGGAGGTTCTCGCGCGCGTCGCGGTCGGCCATCTTGCCGATGAAGTTCAGCCAAACCTCGCGATAGTCGTACTTCAGGCGGAAGAAGTGCTTGGAGATGAACACCATCGCCCGCGCCCGCACCGAGGCGGATTCGAGCAGCACGACGAGGATCACCAGCGCCGCGACGAGGAAGGCGATCTCGAACGCCGGGCCCCAGTTGCCGCTGTGAACGCGCAGGTATTCGCCCGCCATCGAGGTGGTCACAAGGTAGAAGCCCGAGCCGGTCAGCGCGGCGGAATGGAACACCACGGTGCGCGACAGCGTCACTTCGCCGCGCCAGTTGCGGCCCTTCAGCATCGCCAGCACGATGAGCAGCGAACCCGCCGCCGCGACATAGCCGCGCGCGGTGATGAACAGGGAATCGATCTGGGTGCTGGCGAGCAGGCTGGCGTAGAAGAACAGGTCGTAGACCACCACCAGCCCGATGCCGAGGCAGATCAGCTGCACCCGGCCGCGATTGCGCTCGTCGCAGTTGCGCAGGAGGTTTTCGAGCAGTAGCAGGGTCGCGATCGCCACGGCGATCTGCCAGAAGCCGATCAGCGCGCTCGGGCCGAAGCCGGTACCGATGAGAACCCCGAAGCCGGTGGCGGAGAGAACGCCGAGCACCAGCCAAGAGCGCTCGCGGACGCCGTTGCGCAGGTTGAGGCGTTGCCAGAAGCTGGCCGAGGCGCCGAGGGAAACCAGGAAATACATCAGCCATGCGATCGAACGGGCGGTCTCGGCGACCGAGGCGACGATTCCGGACGCGGTCGAGAATTGCGCCATCGCGAGCGCGGCAGACCACAGCGCGGTGACTGCGCAGCACAACCCCATGACCTGCTTGCGCTGCCGCGCGAAATGGCTGCGCCACGCGACCAGGGCGGCCAGCGTGAAGCCCGCGGTACAAAGTAAATATCCGACAGTCCGAACGTCGGCCTCAGTCCATGCACCGACCATCGCACGCCACCTCTTGTGTTCCGGCGTCGGGTACGCGACCGAAAAGTCCGGTCGATCGCCGCCGATAGACGGTCCCCCCATGTGTGCGGGTTGCCCCCGCTCGACGCCCTGCTTGGGTCTTCAGTCGCGTTATGGCTTGCCTGGGAGCGATCCGGCGCCCGCAAATCGGCGCCCGCTTGCTGAAAACTCCAGACAACATAGTGGAGTACACCTAGGCACGACGCCAGCCGGATGCAATGACTCGCGCGCGCGAGAGTTTGCTCGCGAGGGTGGGCGGAAATTTTTGATGTAAAAAGGCCACACTTAGATTTGGCCGAGCTTCCGACGGCTCTGGATATCAAATGTGTCGGTTTTCTTTACGATTCGCCGCTCCAGGAATTCTCGTAATTATGCATTATATTGAAATATATCATGAAAATTACATAGGCATGGATATTGCAAAGTGGGTTTCAAATGAGTGTCAGGAGTGCTGCCCTAAAACGGGTGGTGCGTATTATGGGGTAGGTCACCCCTAGAGAGAGGGAGAACCGAAAAATGCAAAACTTTGCGGCCATTCAGATCCTCATGCTTGGCGCGAGCTTGGTATTCCCCGGTTCCGCGCTCCGCGCCGATGCCGCGCCGATGCAATCCTTCGATGTCGGATATGGCTGGGACGCCGGATTTGCCTACGCCCCACCCGATCTGGCGAACGTCGCCGTGCCGGTTCCGTCCATCAGCGCCGTGGAGTTGCGAGCCGATGCGGTGGACGGTGTGTTCGAGGCCCGCACGGCTTCGCCGCGTAAATCCGTGGTGATCCCGGTGCCGGGGTCATTGGTTTTGTTCGGTTCCGGTTTGGTGATGCTCGCGATCTTCGCCCGTCGCCGTACGCCGCGTCGTCACGCTTGAGGTTCCTACCCGGCAATTGCAGCTCAGTCGCAGTGTCAGGTTTCTTTACGTTCTTACGCCCTTGAAAAACCAATCGCTGACGGAAGATCCGCTCTCAAAGGCGGGTCTTCCGTCCCCCGCCGCAGTTCGCTCGAAGCTTCGTCTGCCTCGCCAAATTCCCCCGCGCCCGGCCGCGATACGCGATCGGGACTCGCCGCCTCACCGGGTTCTTTTTGCGAGAACCCCGCCACATGGAGATACCCAATGAACAAATTCGTTGCCGGATTGCTCGCCTTGCCGATGCTGGTCGCCGTCGCGACCACGGCCAACGCCGCTTCGATCGGCGTCACCACCGGAACCGCGTTCATTCCCGCAGATGCGGTTCTGGAGGACTTCACCAGCTACACACCGACCAGCCCGATCGGTACCTTCGCCCCAGGCATCGGCATCGCCACCACCGACAAGGCGGGCGTCCACGTGATGCCGTTCAGCGTCGATACCGGTACCTATGCCTATGTTTCCAAAGGTGAAAGCCCCGTGACTCTGTATCTCGGCGGCGACATGACCTACTTCGGCCTGCTGTGGGGCACGGTCGACAGCTACAACACCATCGCCTTCTATAGCGGCTCGACCTTGATCGCCTCGTTCACCGGTTCGGACGTGTTGGCCGGCGCCGACGGCACCGCCACGATCTACGCCAACTTCTGGGCGGCTGCCGGAACCACCTTCGACACCGTGGTGTTCACCTCGACCGAAGAAGCCTTCGAGTTCGACAACGTCCGCGTCGCCGCGACGCCGTTGCCGGCCGCCCTCGGCCTGTTCGGCTCCGCGATCATCGGTCTCGGCGCGTTCGGCATCCGTCGCCGTCGCCAGGCGTAATCGCTTTTTGCCGAAAGCCAGCCGTCCCCGGTATCCGCCGGGGACGGCATTCGCATCGCCTTTCAAATTCAGCGCGTCAGAATTTTTTACAGTGCATATCCGAGTCGTCTCGGGGGTTTTTGGCGGCAGGCTTTTGCGGCGTTCCAACGACCCGAAATCGTCTTTTGGAATCAATGCGCTGCGAATCGTTCGCAAGCCCGGGCAGGGCGTCTGAATTTTTTACACCGCCTCTCTGCGACTCTGAATGCTCCTTGAAAAACAGTGGCTTGAACGTATGGCACGGCGGTTGCTTTAACCGGTCCAGAGGGTTCTAGTCGGGAATTCACCAAGGAGAAACGTAATGAATAAGTTTATGACGGGTTTGCTTGCGCTTCCCATGCTCGCCGCGGCCACCGCCGCGAACGCGACCACCGTCGGCGTCACCACGGGTGAATCGTTCATCCCCGCAGGCGCGGTGCTCGAAGACTTCACCAGCTATACCGCCGTCACCACTCCGATTGGTGGCTTCACCCCCGGTATCGGCATCGCCACCACCGACCTCACCGGCCAGCATGTCATGCCGTTCTCGGTCGACACCGGCACCTATGCCTATGTCACCGCTGGCGAAAGCCCGGTCACCCTGCACCTTACCGGCGACATGACCTACTTCGGCTTGCTGTGGGGCACGGTCGATACCTACAACACCATCTCCTTCTACGATGGCGATACGCTCGTCGGTTCGTTCACCGGCTCCGACGTGCTGGCGGGCGCGGATGGCACCAGCGTCGTCTATGCGAACTTCTGGTCGCATGGTGGGACGTTCGATACCGTGGTGTTTTCGAGCACCTCGAACTCCTTTGAATTCGATAACGTCCGCGTCGCCGCGACGCCGCTTCCGGCCGCTTTGGGCCTGTTCGGTTCCGCGATCGTCGGCATGGGCGCGCTCGGTCTTCGTCGCCGCCGTCAGGCGTGATTTTCAGACCCAGGGCCCGTGTCCTGTAGGGGAGCACGGACCTTTACTTGAAGGGGCGGAGCAATCTGCCCCCTTTTTTTCTCCTTCCGGCTCCGCGCAAGCAGCCGGTTAACGAAAACGGGCGGAGATTTTTCTCCGCCCGTTTCGTTTGCGCGCCGGGAAGCTTGGATAATTTACACAGGAAAAGTCCGTTTATGGACAAAGTGTGTCCAATCAAGGGCTTTTGTGTGTGGCATATACATTGCTAGGAGAGTTCATCCGTAAACACACCTCATGCGTGTGTTTGTCTCACCATAGAACGGAGTGACCATGATGAAAAAACTCGCCCTGGCTTTGTTGGCGTCACCTCTCGCCGGCCTTGCCTCCCCTGCCGAGGCAGTCACCATCGGCCTCGTTCCGGGCGTGCTCAATGCGCCAAGCGACGCGATTTACCAGGATTTCGATGACTATGCTCCCGGAAGCTATCCTCAGCTGACTTGGGGTCCGGTGACGCTCACGGCGAACCCCTCGGTGGTCGACACCCCCGATGCCAACTTCGTTCTCGGCACCGGCGAAATCGGGAACCACTTCGTCGGGATTCCGGGCGGAGGCTCGCTGACTTTCTCGTTCGCGGCGCCGACGACGTACTTCGGGTTGCTCTGGGGAACCGTCGACGACTTCAACACGATCACCTTCTATGACGGTGCGACCGTGGTCGGCAGTTTCACCGGGTCAGATCTCCTTGATCCGCCGGATGCGACCTCTGCGATCTACGCCAATTTCTTCGCCAATGGCGGGACGTTCACCTCGGTGACCGTGACTTCGAGCGCAAACTCCTTCGAGATCGACAACGTCCGCGTGGCGGCCACGCCGCTTCCGGCGGCCTTGGGCCTGTTCGGCTCCGCAATCGCGGCCATGGGCGCATTGGGCCTTCGTCGCCGTCGTCCGGCGTGAGGTTGCTAACGGGCGGGGGATTCCTCCGCCCGTTCGCCCGGGGATTCCCGGAAGATTTACACAGAAAAAATTGGGTTATGGAAAGATCGAGGCGGATCAGCAGCTTTTTGATGTGGCATGCAACGTGCCAGGGTTACAAAAACGGCAGGACGCAACGAAGAATAGCATGCGACCTGCGGTGCACACGTAGCGTAAGGGAGTTCTTCCATGAGAAAGCGACCATTCGCGATGTTGGCGCTCCCGTTCATGGTTTTGGCATCCGCTCCGGCGAAGGCGACGAGCATCAACCTCGTTCCCGGAGTCATGGATGCTCCGGGTGCGGCGATATACCAGGATTTCGAAGGATTCTCCATTGGGACCCATGCCGAGTTGGATTGGCCGCAGGTCGTCCTATCCGGCAATCCCCAGGTCGTCGACACGGTCTCGGGAGACAACGTTCTCGGTAGCGGCCCTCCGGGCAATCACTATGTCGCGATTTACGAAGGCAACACGCTGACCTTCACCTTCAGCGCCCCGGCGACCTACTTCGGCCTGCTGTGGGGAACCGTCGACGGCTTCAACAGCATCACCTTTCTCGATGGCGGGGAGGAGCTCGCGACCTTCACCGGCTTCGACCTCCAGGACGAGCCCGATCACGTCTCGGCGATCTATGCCAACTTCTTCGCCGACGGTGGCGCCTTCACGTCGGTGGTGTTGCATTCGAGCGAGGATGCGTTCGAATTCGACAATGTCCGCGTCGCCGCGACGCCGTTGCCCGCGACCCTGGGGTTGTTCGGCATCGCGATCGCGGGGATGGGCGCGCTCGGCATGCGTCGCCGCCGCGCGTGAACAGCCGAAGCGGGGCGGAGTCCGTCGCCCCGCTTCCCGCGCGGCGACGGCGAATGCGCCGAAAGTCACGCGTTTCAAGGGAGATGAAGCATGAACAGAGTGTGCGCGTGGGCGTTCGCGTTTGTCGCGATCGCCATATCGGGTGGCTCGGCGGCGGCTGCGCCGGTCACCTTCGTTCCCGGTTCGGCGGCGATCCCACCGGGCGCATTCCTTCAGGATTTCGAGGCGATGCCGTTCGGCGAGACCGGCCTGGTCTACGCCGACGTGCCGGGAACGCTTCCGGTCAGGCTTTCCGGGCACGAGATCGGCGACACATGGATTCCGACGCCGTTCACGATCGCGGGAGACGGCGCAAACCGCTACGTTTCGCTTGCGGTCTCGACTGCGCTGTTCATCGAGTTCACGCTGCCGTTGACCTACTTCGGCGTCAGCGGCGCGAACGGCGCGAACGTCGCTGCCGACTACGAGTTCTACACCGATCACGGGCTGGTTCCGGTCGCGGAATTCAGTGCGGCCCAGACGTCGAGTGCTTTCGCGAACTTCTTCGCCGCGCCGGGCACGACGTTCGACTACGTACGGATCGTCGCCTGGAATCCGGCGACGTTCGACAACCTGCGCTTCTCGACCGTGCCGTTGCCCGCCGCAGGGTGGTTGTTCGCGATGGCGGCGCTCGGGTTTGGCGGCCTCGGGTTGCGGCGGCGCGCCGGCCAACCATGAAAAAGGGCGGAGAGTTCTCTCCGCCCTTTTTGCTGCGTGCCTTCCCCCGAGCTTATTTGCTCGGGGTGCGCCAGAGACGCGCCTTCAGGAGTTCACGCTCGTTGACGAATTCCTTCGGCAGGCGGTCGTAGAACTTGTCGAAGTGGACCTCGTGGTCGCGGGCTTCCGCCAGCCCGGCTTCGCGGTCGACGCTCATCAGCGCGTCGAACTTCGCTTCCGGGAAGTCGAGGCCGGACCATTCCAGGTCTTTGTAGCGCGGCATCAGGCCCAGCGGGCTTTCTTCCGCGAAGCCCCGGCCGTGGACGCGGTCGACGACCCACTTCAGCACGCGCATGTTGTCGCCGAAGCCCGGCCACATGAACTTGCCGTTGTCGTCCTTGCGGAACCAGTTGACGCGGAAGATCGCCGGCGGGTTTTTGAGCTCGCGGCCGATGTTCAGCCAATGGCTCCAGTAGTCCGCCATGTGGTAGCCGCAGAAGGGGAGCATCGCCATCGGGTCGCGACGGATCGCGGCCTGGCCGACGGCGGCGGCGGTGGCTTCCGAGCCCATCGTCGCGCCGAGGTAGACGCCGTGCGCCCAGTTGAACGCCTGGAACACCAGCGGCATGTTCTTCGACAGGCGGCCGCCGAACAGGAACGCGGCGATCGGCACGCCCGCCGGATTTTCCCAGTCCGGGTCGATCGACGGGCATTGGCTGGCCGGGGCGGTGAAGCGGCTGTTCGGGTGCGCGGCGGGTTCCGGGCTTTCCGGGGTCCAGTCGCGGCCCTTCCAGTCGATCAGGTGGCTGGGCTTCTCGTCGGTCAGGCCTTCCCACCAGATATCGCCGTCATCGGTGAGGCCGACGTTGGTGAAGATGCTGTTGGCGCGGCACGACGCGATCGCGTTGAAGTTGGTGTTCGCGCCGGTGCCGGGCGCGACGCCGAAGAACCCGGCTTCCGGGTTGATCGCATAGAGGCGGCCGTCCTTGCCCGGCTTGATCCAGGCGATGTCGTCGCCGACGGTCCAGATCTTCCAGCCCTCGAAGCCCTTCGGCGGCACCAACATGGCGAAGTTGGTCTTGCCGCAAGCCGAGGGGAACGCGGCGGCGACGTAGGTCTTCTCGCCTTCCGGGTTTTCCACGCCGACGATCAGCATGTGCTCGGCGAGCCAACCCTCTTCGCGCGCCATCGACGAGGCGATGCGGAGCGCGAGACACTTCTTGCCGAGGAGCGCGTTGC
>DBTR01000099.1:14651-16699 GCA_002307145.1 Rhodospirillum sp. UBA1311
GGGTCTCGGGGAAGTGGGTGATGTAGATGTTCTTCGGGTTGCACGGCCAGGCGACGTCTTTCTCGCCCTTGCCGAGCGGCTTGCCGACCGAGTGGATGGACGGCACGAAGTCGCCGTCCTGCCCGAGGACGTCGAGGACCTTCTTGCCCATGCGGGTCATGATCCGCATGTTGACGACGACATACGGGCTGTCGGTCAGTTCGACGCCGATGTGGGCGATCGGGCTGCCGAGCGGCCCCATCGAGAACGGCACGACGTAGAGGGTACGGCCCTTCATGCAGCCGTCGAAGAGACCGTGGAGGGTCTTCTTCATCTCCGCCGGGGCCATCCAGTTGTTGGTCGGGCCGGCATCTTCCTTGTTTTGCGAGCAGATGAAGGTGCGATCCTCGACGCGTGCCACGTCCTGGGGATCCGAGCGGCAGAGATAGCTGTTGGGACGCTTTGCGGGGTTCAGGCGGGTGAACGCTCCGGCATCGACCAGCAGTTGGCACAAGCTATCGTATTCTTCCTGAGACCCATCACACCAATAAATGCTGTCGGGCTTCGTCAGACGGGCGATCTCCTCCACCCACGCCAGCAACTTCGGATTGGTCGTCGCGGCTTTGTGTCGTGTGATCACCGAACCCAGATTTTCCACGGTTACGTTCTCCCCGTATTGATTTTTGAGGCGCCGGACAATTGCGCCAGATAACCGCCGGTACGTCGCGATTTTGCGGAACTGTCCCGGCGAAGCCTAACCCCTGACTTTTACGTGGCAATAGAATAGCGCGTCATCGCGCGGACCGAAACACCACCCTTTCGTTCAGTTGCGAATACCTGTGGACGATTCCAAGCCTCGCCGTAAGATGAACCCCGCAATCAATCTGTTTCCAGGAGGCGGCGATGAAGGCTTTGGGTAGGAATGGGTTGATTTTCGGGGGGTTGCTGGCCTTTTGTCTAATCGGCACAGCTGCGGCCGAACCGTCGATCGCGATCGCGAACGCGTGGTCGCGCGCCACGCCCGGCGGCGCGGGCACGGGCGCGGCTTTTTTTGTTATCGAGAACCGGGGCGCGAATGACGATACGTTGCTCGGCGCGGACGCCGAAGTGGCCGACTCGGTCGAACTCCACACCCATATCCACGACAGCGGAGTGATGCGGATGCGCGCCATTGAGCGTATCCTAGTCCCTGCGGGTGGGCAGGCGACGCTCCGACCGGGTGGGGACCATGTCATGCTGATCGGGCTGCGCGCGCCCCTGGTGGAGGGGCAAACGTACACCCTGGGGCTGACGTTCGCCCTCGCCGGGCACGTCGTCGTGCCGGTGACGGTGAAGGGGATCGGCGCGCGCTGAATGCGCCTTTCCGGATTGCGGGAGCGGGGCGCGATTTTCGCCACAATCGCACGCTACCGAGACGCGGCATTTTGGGCCGGTGTGGGGGAGATCTGAACCGTGACCTATACGATTACATTGGTGGACGACGACCGGAATATTCTCGCCTCGGTTTCGATGGCTCTCGAAGCGGAGGGCTTCAAGGTGGTGATGTACCACGACGGCGCCGAAGGCCTCGCGGGGATCCTCGCGCAGCCGCCGGACCTCGTCGTGCTCGACATCAAGATGCCGCGCATGGACGGCATGGAGATGCTGCTCGAACTCCGCAAGACGTCGGCGGTGCCGGTGATCCTCCTCACCTCGAAGGACGAGGAAGTCGACGAGGTGCTGGGTCTCCGCATGGGGGCGGACGACTATATCAAGAAGCCGTTCTCGCAGCGCCTGCTGATCGAGCGCATCCGCTCGCTTCTGCGCCGCGGCGAAGTCAGCCGCCAGCGCCGTGCCTCGGGTAGCGATCCCGACGCGGTCTCGGTCGAGGCGCTGGTGCGCGGCGACTTGGTGCTCGACCCGGCACGCCACATGTGCGCCTGGAAGAGCCGCCCGGTCGACCTCACCGTCACCGAGTTCCTGATCGTCCAGGCGCTTGCGGTGCGGCCCGGCCACGTGAAAAGCCGCGACCAGTTGATCGACGTGGCCTACGGCGAGCATATCTACGTCGACGACCGCACCATCGACAG
>DBTR01000099.1:16950-25920 GCA_002307145.1 Rhodospirillum sp. UBA1311
CACCATCGACAGCCACATCAAGCGGATCCGCAAGAAGTTCCGCGACGAGGACGACACCTTCGCCAACATCGAGACCCTATACGGCGTCGGCTATCGCTATCGCGAGAAGATCGAGTAATGGCGCTACCGGGGGAGGACGTCCGCCCGGCGGAGAGCGGTGGAACGGTGCGGCGGCAGCGGCGGATTTCGCCGCTCACCCGCAAGATTCTCGCGGTCAACCTGCTGGCTCCCGTCCTCCTCGTGGTCGGCGCGCTCTATCTCGACACCTACGAGCAGGGGCTGCTGCGCTCCGAGCTCGAATCCTTGCGCGACCAGGGGGAAATGATCTCCGCCGCGATCGCCGAGAGCGCGGTTTCGGGCGATCCCGGCACCCGGGGCGTGCCCGGCAGCAACATGACCGCGGTGATCGAGGGCGGCCACGGCTATCGCCTGTTGCCCGAGCAGGCGCGGCACATGGTGCGGCGCCTGTCGAGCCATGTCGGGCGGCGGGTGCGGCTGTTCGACACGCGCGGCGATCTCCTCGCCGACAGCCGCTATCTGTTCGTCTCGGGCGGCGCCGTCGAAGTCGCCGACCTGCCGCCGATCCGCCTCTATCCCGCCGCCGACCTGCTGCTCCGGAAGTTCAACGACGCGGTGATCCGCCTCCTCGGCCGGGTCACCAACAACGACGGCATGGCGCCCTACGAGGAATCCCCGGTCGACGTGTTCGCCGCCTACGACGAACTCGAAACCGCGCTCCGCTTCGGCCAACCCGCCGAGGCGGTGCGGCGCAGCGACCACGGCAAGGTTCTGGGCGTGGCGGTGCCGGTGCAATACTACAAGCAGGTGGTCGGCGCGGTGCTGGTCAACGACGCCACGGATTCGGTCGACGCCAACGTCTTCCAGGTGCGCAAGGCGATCCTGCGGCTGTTCCTCTCCACCCTCGGCGTCACCATCCTGCTCTCCTGGTATCAGGCGGGCACCATCGTCCATCCGGTGCGCCGCCTCGCCCGCGCGGCGGCGAAGGTGCAGGACGGCCGGGGCGGACGCCATGCGATCCCCAATCTTTCCCGCCGCAACGACGAGATCGGCGATCTCTCGGTTGCGCTCGGCCAGATGACCGAATCCCTCTGGAGCCGGATCGAGGCGACCGAACGCTTCGCCGCCGACGTCGCGCACGAGATCAAGAACCCGCTGACCTCGATGCGCAGCGCGGTCGAGACGGTGAGCCGGATCGACGACGCCGACGCGCGCCGACGCCTCCTGTCGATCATCGCCGAGGACGTGCAGCGCATCGACCGCCTGATCAGCGACGTCGCCGACATGTCGCGGGTCGACGCCGAACTGATGAAGGCCCAGGTGGTGCCGCTCAACCTCGCCGCGATGCTCTCGGCGATGATCGAGGTCGAGAGCCTGTCGGGCGAGCCCGACGCGGTGCGCTTCCGCCTCGATCTCCACGGCGACGACGGCCTCTGGGTGATGGGTTCGGAGGGGCGGCTGGTGCAGGTGTTCCGCAACCTGATCCGCAACGCCGTGACCTTCAGCCCGCCCGGCGGCGAAATCGTCCTGCGCGGCTATCCCGACGTCAGCCCGCAGGGTCCGGTCGCGGTGGTCGAAGTCGACGACGACGGCCCGGGCATCCCCGAGGGCAAGGAGGAGGCGATCTTCGACCGCTTCTACACCGAGCGTCCGGCGGGCGAGAAGTTCGGCACCCATTCGGGGCTCGGGCTCGCGATCTCGAAGCAGATCGTCCAGGGCCTCGGCGGTTGGATCGGCGTGGTCAACCGTGCCGACATCGAGGGCGACGGCGTGCCCGGCGCGCGCTTCATCCTTCGCTTCCCGCGCGTGCTGCCGCCCTATCCCTACCCCTACTGATCGCGACCGATGCAAAAAAAACGACGGCCGCGCGGTTGGCGCGGGCCGTCGGTGTGGCTCGGCGGGGTGCGGACGGGCACACCGAGAGGGGAATCGGTGGGGGGATGCCCGTCCGCGGGGGAACGCGATTTACGGCTTCACGACGAGATCGTTCTCCACGCTCTCGACTCCTTCGACCGACTTCACCACCTGGGTGGCGCGCGTCTTCATCGCCGCGGTGTCGACGAAGCCCGAGAGCTGGACCACGCCCTTGTAGGTCGAGACGCCGATCTGGAGAACCTTCAACTGGTCGTCCTGGAGGATCTTCGCCTTCACCTTGCTGGTGATGCCGGTGTCGTCGAGATACTGGCCGGTGCTCTCGCTCTTGTGGGTCTCGGCGCACGCGCCGAAGACGAGCACCGAGCCGAGCGCAATGGCGGTCGCAAGGGGTTTGAAGGACAGACGCATGATCGTTTCTCCGTTCTCGGTTTTTCTCGGGCCGCCGACCGGCTGCGCGCTTCAACGCCACGGTCGCGGAAATCTGAACTGATTGCGGTGATAACGCGGCAATTCCGTCAAAGGTTCCGCTGCCGCGTCGGGCCGCGCACGGCCATTGACAGAGGGGGCCAGCCGCGCGACGGTGAGGCATGACCGAGACCGCGACCGAAACCGTCGAACATGCCTCCGCCGTCGCCATCGACGGGCGGGCGGTGCTGATTTTCGGCGCGCCCGGCAGCGGCAAGTCCGACCTTGCCTTGCGCCTGGTCCATGCCGGCGCGCGCCTGATCGCCGACGACGGGACCAAGCTTCGCCGCGACGGCGCGGGCCTCCTCGCCCTGCCGCCCGAGACGATCGCGGGACTGATGGAGGTGCGCGGCGTCGGCGTGGTCACGGTTCCGGGCGCGGCGACCGCCGCCGACGCGTTTCCGGTCGCGCTTGCGGTGAATCTGGTTTCCGACCCCGCCCTGGTCGCGCGCATGCCCGATCCCGCCAGCCGCGAACTCGCGGGCGTGAGGGTTCCCTGCGTCAGCCTCTGGGGGTTCGCCGCCTCGGCCGTGGCGGTGGTGGGCGTCGCCCTCGATCTCGCCCTCGGCCGCCGATCCCCGAGCCCGTGACATGACCCCAACTCCCTCGCCGCCGACCCGCGATATCGTCGTCATCACCGGAATGTCCGGCGCGGGCAAGTCGACCGCGCTCAAGACCTTCGAGGACCTCGGCTACGAGGCGGTGGACAACGTGCCGCTGTTCCTCTTGCGCCACATGGTCGGCGAGGAAGCCAACACCTGGGCGGAATACCAGACCGTGCGCCGTCCGATGGCGATCGGCGTCGACATCCGCACCCGCGACTTCGACGTCAAGGGGATGCGCCGCCTGCTCCGCGACGTCGAGAAGATCGGCGGGCTGAAGCCGCGCATCCTCTTCCTCGAATGCGACGACGAGGCGTTGCAGCGCCGCTATACCGAAACCAGGCGACGTCATCCGCTCGCGGTCGACCGGCCGCTCCTCGACGGCATCGCCCTCGAACGCGAACTCCTCGAACCCTTGCGGATCTCCGCCGACGACGTGATCGACACCACCGACTTGCCGGCCGCGTCGCTCAGGACCATGTTATCCACGCGTTACGGCGCGGCGAACGCAGGGTTGCACGTGTTCGTCACGTCGTTCTCGTTCCGCCGTGGTCTGCCGCGCGAGGCCGACCTGGTGTTCGACGTGCGGTTCCTCCGCAATCCGCATTACGTCGACGCGCTCCGGGAGTTCACCGGGATGGACGCGCCGGTCCAGGCCTACATCGCCGAGGACCCGGATTTTGCGGAATTCATGGCGCGGCTGATCGCGCTTCTCGAACCGCTGCTGCCGCGCTACGTCACCGAGGGGAAGAGCTATCTCACCCTCGCGATCGGCTGTACCGGCGGCAAGCATCGCTCGGTCTACGTCGCCGAGCGTCTCGCGGCGTGGTTGACCGCGTCGGGCTACGGCACCTCGCTGCGCCACCGCGAGATCCAGGCGCCGCGTGCGGCGTCGCTGCAATCGCTTGCATCGAAGGGCTGAAGTAGGCTCAATAGGGTCCGCGCTCCCAAGGGGAAGGAGCCGCCAAAACGGGGGAAGGAACGAACAGCGCGATGATCGGCTTGGTACTCGTCACCCACGGCCGCTTGGCCGTCGAACTCATAGCTGCACTCGAACACGTCGTCGGGCCGCAAGAGCGCGTCCTTGCCGTGTGTATCGGACCGGACGACGACATGGAACGCCGCCGTCAGGATATCATGGACAGCGTCGCCGCCGTCGACGACGGCTCGGGCGCGGTGGTGCTGACCGACATGTTCGGCGGCACGCCGTCGAATCTCGCAATTTCGATCATGGATCGCACCCGGATCGAGGTAATCGCGGGCGTCAACCTGCCGATGCTGATCAAGCTCGCGTCGGTGCGCGGCACCGAATCGTTGAACGAGGCGGTGATCAGCGCCCAGGAAGCCGGGCGCAAGTACATCAACGTCGCCTCGAAACTTTTGTCCCAGTCGTGAGGCTTCCGGCTGGCCAGGGTCGATTGCGATGGAGAATGCGTTGAGTGCTGCCAAGTCCGTTGAACGCGAAGTCGTGATTCGCAACATGCGCGGCCTGCATGCCCGCGCCGCCGCCAAGTTCGTCAAGCTCGCCGGAGGATTCGATGCCCAGGTCTCGGTCTCGCGCGACGAGCAGACGGTCTCGGGCGAGTCGATCATGGGTCTCCTGATGCTGGCGGCGAGCCCCGGCTGCGCCATCCGCCTCGTCGCGGAAGGCAACGAAGCCGACGCCGCGCTCGCCGCGTTGTGCGACCTGGTGGAAGCCAAGTTCCATGAAGATTGACGACCAGCCGATTCCGGAGCTTCCGACCCGGGTGATGACCGGCACGCCGGTGTCGCCGGGCGTCGCGCTCGGGATCGCCTACGTCCACGAAACCGGCGGCCTGTCGGTGATCGAGTATTGCGTGCCCGAGAATCGGGTCGCGGCGGAAGTCGCGCGGTTCCGCGCGGCGGCCAAGCTGGTCTCCGACGAACTCCGGCAGATCTCGGAAGAGGTCAAGCAGCGCCCCGACCAGGCGGCGGAAGAAATCTCCTACATCCTCGACGCCCACGCGCACATGCTGCGCCGCTCGCGCCTGACGCGCGGCGTCGAGGCGCAGATCACCGAAAAGCAGATCAACGCCGAAGCCGCGGTGAAGCGCCAGATCGACGAGCTCGTCGCGGCGTTCGCGGCGATGGACGACGTCTACCTCGCCGCCCGCGCCGACGACGTGCGCGACCTCGGCCAGCGCCTGGTGCGCCGCCTCGGCCACGAGGTCGCCAACACCTTCGCCGACCTGCCGCGCCAGACCATCATCCTCGCCGACGAGCTGACCCCGGCCGATACCGCGCAGATGGACCCGCAGCGGGTCGCGGGATTCGCCACCGAGCTGGGCGGCGTCGCCAGCCACACCGCGATCATGGCGCGCTCGCTCGGGATTCCGGCGGTGGTCGGCGTCGCCGGGTTGACCAAGGCGCTCTCGCCCGGCTGCACCGTGATCGTCGACGGCAGCCACGGCCGGGTGATCCTCAATCCGACGCCCGAGCAGATGGCGGAATACCGCAAGGGCCGCGCCGCCGCGCTGCGCCGTACCCGCGCACTCAACCGCCTGCGCAGCCTGCCCGCGATCACCCGCGACGGCCGCGAGATGACCCTGATGGCGAACATCGAGCGTCCCGAGGAAACCAACGCGGCGGTGCTGGCGGGCGCGGAAGGCATCGGCCTGTTCCGCTCCGAGTTCCTCTACATGAACCGCGACGACATTCCCGGCGCGGACGAGCAGTTCGAGACCCTGCGCGCGGTGATCCAGCGCATGGACGGCTACCCGGTGACCTTCCGCACCCTCGACGTCGGCGGCGACAAGCTCTCGCGCGTCTTCGATTTGGGCATCGGTCCGAACCCGGCGATGGGCCTGCGCGCGGTGCGCCTTTCGCTGGCGCGGCCCGAGCTGCTGCGCGCCCAGTTCGCCGCCGCGATCCGCGCCGCTTACACCGGGCCGGTGCGGGTGCTGCTGCCGATGATCGGCTCGGTCCGCGAGCTGCGCGAATGCCGCGCCCATTACGACGCGGTCTATCAGGAATTGCGCGGCCAGGGCGTCGAAACCCCCGAGATGCCGCCGCCCTTGGGCGTGATGATCGAGGTGCCGGGCGCGGCGTTGACCGCCGACGCGTTGGCGCGGGAGTGCGACTTCCTCTCCATCGGCACCAACGATTTGACTCAGTATACCCTCGCCATCGACCGCTCCGACGAACAGGTCGCCTCGCTTTACGACGGCATGCACCCAGCGGTGCTGCGCCTGATCCACTTCACTGCCGAGGCAGGCCGGCGTGCGAACGTGCCGGTTTCGGTGTGCGGCGAGGTCGCGGGCGATCCGCGCTTTACCGGCCTGTTGGTGGGCATGGGGATCACCGAGCTTTCGATGGCCCCGGGCTCCTTGCCGCTGGTCAAGGACCACATC
The DNA here is from genome assembly GCA_002307145.1 of Rhodospirillum sp. UBA1311. Lineage (GTDB taxonomy): Bacteria > Pseudomonadota > Alphaproteobacteria > Rhodospirillales > Rhodospirillaceae > Oleispirillum. The sequence continues at coordinate 23,282 of DBTR01000099.1, forward strand.
CGCCACATGCGCGCCGAAGCCGCCGACGAACTCGCCCTGAGTGTCCTGCGTCATGCCGACGTCATCGACATCCGCCGTCTCGTCGACACCTTCAACGAGGTCTACGCCTGACAGGCGAGGCGGGGCTGCCGCCCCGCGCCCTGTCTGGAGGGGCGCGCCCCTCCAGACTTCCCACTGGTTTTTGCGCGAAGCGCGATAAAGCCCTCCCGCCACGTGAGAGTTGACAGCCGCTTCGCGCCGGAAAAACGAATGGGGTGTGCGAGGGGATCGAATCCCCTCGCAAGTTTTTTAGCCGAGCGCCTTGCGCTTCGCTTCGGTGCGCGCCATCAGCCGGTCGATCTCGGCGACGTCGATGCCCGAGAGCTTCGGGCCGGGTGCGCGGAGGGTGGCGCTGGCGATCGCGCCGCGTCGCATCAGGATATGCTTGCGGATCGCGAGGCCGATGCCGAGCTGCTGCTCCATGCGCAGGATCGGCAGGTAGCAGTCGTAGATGTCTTCCGCGCGGTCGGCCTCGCCCGCATGGAAGAGGCGCACCGTCTCCACCAGCGCCTCGACGTAGGCGAAGCCGGTCATCGCGCCGTCCGCGCCCCGGCTGAGTTCCTGGGGCAGGTGGATGCCGCCGTTGCCGCAAAGGATCGACAGGCGCGGCGAGCCCTTCGCCTCCGCCGCGCGGATCGCCGAGACCTTGGCGAGGCCGGGGCTGTCCTCGTGCTTCAGCATCACGATCTGCGGCAGGTCCCGGGTGAGTTCGAGAATCCCCCGCGTCGAGATCGGCACCCCGGTGGTCTGCGGGAAGTCCTGGTAGACCACCGGCACATCTGGCCCGAGCGCCTCGCAGACCTGATGGAAATAGCCGATCACCCGATCTTCGCGCGGCGTGCCGCGGCTCGGCGCGACCATCACTCCGGCCGCGCCCCGGTCCATCGCGTGGGCGGCGAAGTCGCGGAGGTTGTCCAGCCCGGAATCCGAAACCCCGACCACCACCGGCGTGGTCCCGCCGGTGCGTTTGAGAATGCGGTCGAGGACGGCCTTGCGTTCGTCCGGGGTGAGCTTGTCCGCCTCGCCCATGATTCCGAGGGCGGTGATGCCGGTGACGCCGTGCGCGATGTAGAAGTCGAGCAGCCGGTCGAGGCTGGCGAAGTCGATCGCGCCGGTCTCGCTGAACGGCGTGGCGCAAATGACGTAGACGCCGGACGTGTGGCGGTCGATGGCAAGGCTCATGCTGGGGTCCTCCGGGGTGGGGAACCTAGAGCCTGAGCCTCGCGAAACCGTTCGTCAACCCGGGGTTAGCCGCCCGAGCCGACCGCGAGCAGGATCAGCGGCAGGGTGATCGCCGAGGCGACGGTGGTGACGAACACCGTCATCGCCGCGCGCCGCACGTAGACGCCGTAGCGCTGCGCCAGGATGAAGGCGTTCTTCGGCGACGGCAGCGCCGCGACGAACACCAGCGAGGCCACCTGCGCCGCGTCGAGGCCGAAGACGAAGCGGCCGAAGACGAATGCGACGATCGGGATCAGCGCCAGCTTGATCAGCGACACCACCGCGATTTCGCGCCGGTCGCCGCCGCTCGCGGCGTCTTCGACGTCCTTTTCCGAAAGCGTCAGGCCGAGGGTGAAGATCGCGGCCGGGATCGCGCCGTGGCCGAGCATGTCGCAGGTGCGCAGCACGGTCTCGGGGATGTGCAGCCCGATCGCCGCCACCGCGACGCCCGCGAAGTTGGCGAGCAGCAGCGGGTTCTTCAGCACCACCAGGAACACCTGGCCGATCTTGGCGACGATCGAGGACGCGGGCGCGCCGTTTTCCCGCGCGAGATCGAGTTCGATCCAGGCGATCAGGACCGGGTAGACGAAGATCATGTGGACCAGGGTCGCGAGGATCGCGGGCAAGGGCGTGCCGAAGGCGTAGATGCAGATCGGGATGCCGAGGTAGCCCGCGTTGCCGTTGATCGCGGTGAAGATCCCGAGGGAGAGCTTCGCGCCCCGCTCCTTGAACACCCGGCGTCCGATGAACAGGAAGGTCAGGCCGCCGACCAGGATCGCTGCGGAATAGCTCGCGAGGTAGCCCCAGTGGGCGATTTCGGCGAAGTCGCGCTTCGCGAGCGTGCTGAAGAACAGCGGCGGCATCGCCACGTAGAACACGAATCGCGACAACACCGTCGGTCCGGCGGGGCCGAGCAGCCTGAGGCGGCCGCAGATGAACCCGACGAGGGTGATGGCGAATACCGGCGCGAAGACGCCGATGACGTGCTCCATGATTGCGATCCTTCCTTGAAAGACCGACGTATAAGCCCACCTTGCGGAATTGGGCAAGTGCGCCGTGGCCGTCCCGGATATTCGGTTGTGATGCGGCGCGAGTGCCGATATGATCCGCCGCGCTTTTTGCCGCCCCGCGCGAACGTGCGTGGCGCGAGATCGTATTTGATGCTTTTAGGAGGCTCGCTTGATGACTCAGTTCACCGATTATAAGGTCGCCGACATCGGACTCGCGGATTGGGGTCGGAAAGAGATCGCCATCGCCGAGACCGAGATGCCGGGCCTGATGGCGCTGCGCGCCGAGTTCGGTGCGTCGCAGCCGTTGAAGGGCGCGCGGATCGCGGGCTGCCTCCACATGACGATCCAGACCGCCGTGCTGATCGAGAC